>CAJJCS010000007.1 GCA_905182755.1 Aequorivita sp. HC6-5 | reverse complement strand
AATCACACTTTCCTTAGAAGGAACCTGGAATTTAACATCCATTGTCAATGCAGGGGGCCCTGTAGATATAATCGCAACCTGTGCGAATGAAAATTACATCGTTGCAGCTGCAAGCTCTGGGACGGCATATTTTCATTTTAATGAAGATCAAAACGGCAATTCTGTACCTTGTTTTCTAGGTGACACAGATAATTTTACCTACACAAATTTCCCAGAGGGTTCAAGCCAATTTATATTAACCACAGAATCTGGGGAGACCCTAGCGGGGATATTGATAGAATTTGGGACTGAGTTATCTATAACCGATAATGAAGATGTTTTAACATTTACAAAGCAGTAAATCCTTTTAAAACCCTCACAGATCATAAAAAAAGCAACACCGACAAGATGTTGCTTTTAAGTGGAGAATATCGGATTCGAACCGATGACCCTTTGACTGCCAGCCAAATGCTCTAGCCAAGCAAATACTTCATATTTAACAACTTAAGAACAGATAATATAAATATCTGTCAAAAGTCTGTCAATTATGAGTGTAAAATACCCTAAAATCAAGTTCGACAATAAGCAACGTGTCTTTGTTGTTTTTTATCATAGTTCCTAACGCTGCAAAAGCTGCGTAAGTACCCCATCTTTTCTAGTAATATCTTTGTTGTTGATATTTTTTTGTGACATACTATTTTTTAATTTCTCTCCAAGTATCTTGATACTTGGAGAGACTATTATAGGTTAATTATTTGACTATTATTTTCTTAACAGTAGTCTGATTTCCAGATTTAATCTGTACAATATATAAACCGCTTGTCAGCCCTCCAGTAGATACTCTTTGGGTTGCAGTTGCAGTGTTTAATATCTCCTGATGCACTGTTTGCCCTAGCATAGAATAAAGCGTAACATCTAGCTGTCCTAGATCTGGGCTTATGCCCGCTATAGTAATAAAACTGTCTGCATTTGCTTTGTATACATTTAGTGCATCTATACCAAGGGTGTCTCCACTAGAGAGCACACTGTTTGATTTAAATACAATAAAGAATCTATCTACACCGCTAAGATTACTTTGAGCTGTTAACTCAAAATCTTCTTCGTTTAATGAAGTAAGAGTACCGTTTAAGGTATCTTCTAGATATACGTAGATATCTTCTGGCAAATCCATATCTGCAATACTAATAGTAAAGGCCTGTCCTGCAGTTTGCCGTATCTCTAGTGGCACTCTAGTATTTTGCAAATCATCAATATCCATAGCATTTATTGCAAAAGCTGTTTCTTGGCTTCCTCCGGCTAGTCTTGTACTTAGTTTTGTTGACTGGTTGTATGCTGCTGCATCATATCCAGGATCAAGACCTAGCGTAAGACCATTTCTAAAGTAGAAATTGGTTGCTGCTCTTTCTATCTCACCATTGTAAAGCTTTAATCCTACATTGTAAGTAAGTAGCTGTGGTCCTGAAACAAAATCTCCAGTTCCTGTAGTAGTACGCATAGCAGCTGTAAAATCAAGAGCGGCATCTGATGTGCTTGCTGCAGCTACCCAAAATCCTTGACCAGGAGCCATTGAAAAGGCGCCTGAAAGCTGATTGTAAATAGTATATTCAGATCCATTCCAACCATATACAGCCAAGAACTCACTATCAATAACAGAACTATTTGCATCCATAAAGTTGGTAGCAGATGCAGCTGTATTTCCTGCAATGTATGATGGGAAAGGGTTTGATACCAAGTTCCATCTTCTACCAACATTGTTTAAACCATCGTTATTGATAATATTGATACTTTGATCTGTTGTCTGTATTTCACCAGTGAAGGCTACTGTAGTTCCAGCTGACACCACCTGCTGGAGGTGGGGGCAGATCCTCTGGTGACATTGCCATTGCATACCCTTGCGCAGGTGAAAAGCTTCCTGTGTCTGTGTCTGTAGCATATCTTTCCCACTGTCCAGTTGCATTATCATACTGGGCAAACGCATAATCATCACCAAGTACTTGTATGTTGGCTCCATTTGCCGTTATAAAATCTTCAATGGTCATATCGGCAGGGGCTCCTACAAAATCCCAACCGCCATTATTACCGTCATCATATACATTTACATATCTGTTGTATACAATATCTCCGCTAGCTGTTCCTGTTACAATAAGAGAAGAGAAATCATCTGCTGTAGAATTTAGGGTAACGCTACCACTGTTGGTAAAATCTCCAGAAACTGTTAAGGAAGATGTCTTGTCTATGGTTAGCGTATTTCCTGTAGTAACTAAAATTTCACCAACAGAAGTGTCTGTAGTACTGTCTATACTAACATCTGCATCAACTTGCATAACACATGCTGTAAGGTCTCCATTAGTTCCAGTGCTGTATGCGCCGTTAATTATAGCATAAGAATTTGCATCTGGAGCACCATTGCTCCAAGCAGCACCATCCCAAGTAGTTGTATTAGAACACGCTGGTGATTTCCAGAAATAAATATTATCTACATAAATTGCATCTGTATTTCCGTTACCGCCATCAAACTTCATCTGGATGACATTATCCCAAGTCATACCTGTAAAATCAGTTTTTGGTATATCTACACTTGTCCAGGTCCCAATTGAGTGCGAAATTGTTTGTAAAGCATCTCCACCTCCTGTTCCTGCATTAACAGGACTCACTTTAATTGCTGAGGTAGATAATGTATATAGGTCTACATGAAGGTACTCCATATCTGAAGCATCATGTCCACCCGCTAGCTGTATTCCTTGGTAGTTGAAATTCGGGTAATATAAGAGTGTACTTCCATCTCCAGGGTCATAGCTGGTATTGGCAGTACCATGTCCTGATTGTCCCCAATTTGGGTTATAATTTTCAATAGGGACATTGGTATAGGTATCACCAAAGATAGAAATTACATCACCGGCATATCTCGATGGTGGGGCTAGAGCTCCCGTTGCAGGAGATGAGTAATAGTAGGACACTGTATAGGCTCTAGTTGTGGAGCCATCAGTTGCTGTGACTACAACTGTAGCGTCTCCAGGAATTGATGTAGCCTGAGTAATAGAAGTTGTTGCAAAAAGGTTTGTAGTGGTTGCTGCAGTAATTTGAGGCGTTGAAGCACCTAAAGCTAACTCATAGGAATAAGATGTTACCCCTGGAGCAAACCCACTAATAGTTGCACTATCTACCTGCAGATCACTCAAAGAAGCATCAGCTTGTGATCCAGGCTTCCAAAAATAAATATTGTCCACATAAATTGCATCTGTAGTTCCATTACCGCCATCAAATTTTAATTGAAAAACACTATCCCAAGTCATCCCAGTAAAATCAGCTATCGGAATATCAACACTAGTCCAAGTTCCAGTTGTGTAAGTAATCGGTGTTAAAACCTCTCCTGTTCCGGTTCCATTATTGATTGGGGTTACTCTAATCGTAGAGACAGATGGATCAGCTGGGGTCCATAAATCCAAATGAAGATATTCCATACTTGAAGCATCTTGAGCATTTGCTGAAAAATCTATTCCTTGATAATTGAAATTTGGATACGCTAATAGCGTATTCCCATCTCCAGTGTCATAACTAATATTTGCAGTACTATTTCCTGATTGACCCCAATTTGGATTAAAATTTGTGCCAGTGATGTCTGTGTAGGCATCACTAAAGATAGAAATTACATCATCTGCATCTCTTACTGGAGGTGCTGTCGGTCCCGTAGCAGGTGACGCGTAATAATAAGATATTGTATAGGTCTGGATTGTTGTGCCATCTTGAGCTGTCACTACAACTGTTGCATCACCAGGAATTGACGTTGCCTGAGTAATAACGGTCTGTGCATTAGCATCTGTTGTGGTTGCGGCTGTAATTTGAGGTACAGTGGCCGTTCCGTCTACCAGCCCATAAGTGTAAGATGTTACCCCTGGAGCAAACCCACTAATAGTTGCACTATCTACCTGCAGATCACTTAAAGTGGCATGGAGGTGTAACACGCTGGTGATTTCCAGAAATAAATATTATCTACATAAATTGCATCTGTTCCATTACCGCCATCAAATTTTAATTGAAAAACACTATCCCAAGTCATCCCAGTAAAATCAGCTATCGGAATATCAACACTAGTCCAAGTTCCAGTATTTGGACAACTTGGGAGTTAAGATTCTCGGAGTTCCATTATTAATTGGAGTGACTTTAAGTATGAAAGTAGCTTTAATCACTGGCAGTCCAAACATCCAAATGAAGATATTCCATATTTGAGGCATCCAAGTTTTTTAGATGCTAGAATTGTTTCTTTGGTAATTGAAATTTGGATAATGTAATAGCGTATTTCCATCTGCAGTGACATAATTGGTATTTGCAGTACCATTTCCTGATTGACCCCAACCTGGATTAAAATTAGTGCCCGTTATATTTGTGTAGGCTTCACTAAAAATAGAGATCACATCCCCTGCTTCTCTTGCTGAGGGTGTTGGAGGACCATACTCATAAGAGACTGTGTAGGTCTGAGTTGTTGTACCGTCTTGTGCAGTTACTACAACTGTTGCATCCCCAGGTATTGTTGTAGCCTGAGTAATCACAGTTTGTGCATTGGTATCTGTTGTGGTTGCGGCTGTAATTTGAGGCACAATAGATCCTGTAGGAACCGCATAGGTATAAGATGTGGTAACAGAGCCAAACCCCGCAATAGACTCGCTATCTACGTCTATACCACTTAAAGAGGCATCAGATCCAGCTGCAGCATCCTTTGTGAAAAGGAAACGCCACCATGCGCCAGCGCCTAACTGGATGTCTAAGGTCATGTTAGTATCAGTAATAGATGTTACAGTATAAGTTATTGTATCGTCAGCTGGATTTCCGTCTTCTCCATTGTTGTGTGCTTTGGATAAACCAATATAAGCACCGAGACCAGTAACCGTAATAGTACTAGCAAACGTATTATAAGACCAGGTTGCAGCATTGGATCCATCATGTGGCGCAATTGGAGTACCACAACCTTCAGCTGGGGTGCCAGCTTGCCAAGTTTCTAACCAGGTTTCACTACCTAATACATTTTCAAATGAACCATCAGCGTTGAATACATACTCATCATCAAATAAACAATCTCTGGTAGTAACGTCGGCTGCAGAAGAAGTAAAGTAATCTCCCGTTCCTTGGTTTGGGCCCACCATAAAGGCACCTGCTGAAGGTGTTAATTTCCAAGTCCCCTCTGGAGTCTGCGCTGAGGCAAAAGAAACTAGCATTAGACAGACCAGCAATGCAGGTTGACCGAAAAACAAACTAATTTGATTTGATATTGAACTATTTTTTTTGAATATTTTAATTATATTTTTCATCTTGATTAATTTTTTGGAAATTTAGTAGATAAAGAATAAGATTACGCTAATAATAGCTATACAAAATAACTACATTAAAAATTTCACAGACAATAAATTGCGAATATGATAATTAATGCCTGCAAACATTACGAATTTTGTTCTCGGGCAGCATTTATTAAACACAAATGAATAAATATTAAACATTACGAAAAACACATATGTTGTGGTAATGTTGTACAAAAAGCTCTTTTTTTAGGTATACCGTAGTTTATATAAACAATTAAACTAGATCTGTTATGCTTAGGTAGACAATCTTTCAATGAAAATAGGTTTCTTATTACGTCTAACGGTGCTTATTTTTTGGTGTAGTATTGATAATAATTGTGAGCCTTTTAGAAGGTTTCACAACTGGCTAGCCCCCACAGACCATAAAAAAAAGCAACACCGATATGATGTTGCTTTTAAGTGGAGAATATCGGATTCGAACCGATGACCCTTTGACTGCCAGCCAAATGCTCTAGCCAAGCAAATACTTCATATCTTAACAACTTAAGAACAGATAATATAAATGTCTGTCAAAAGTCTGTCAATTATGAGTGTAAAATACCCTAAAATCAAGTTCGACAATAAGCAACGTGTCTTTGTTGTTTTTTATCACAATAACAAAAGGTATCGCCTATCTAATGGAAGTAAAGTCAATATAGATATTTACCCTAATTCCTATCCCATTAGTAAACGTGAAGAAATAGCTAACCTATTAGCAGCAGAAGTATTTAAGTATATATCAAGTGGTTTAAATATAAATGAAGCTAAAAGCAAACTTCTTTATAAAACAGATTTACAATACTTGGAGATAGCCTTGAATAACAAATTAAAAGAGAATTACTCTGGCACATATAAAACAATGTTGAGGTTTGTTTATGATGGATTTACATCCAAGTTAAATAATACAACACTATCATCTAAAGCAGTTAATTTATATTTAGATAAATATACGTTAGGAGTATCCTATAACACCATTAAAAAGCACCTTAACGTGCTTATAAATGAAGCAAGGAGTTTGGGAATGCAGAGTAATCCTATGGTGTCTATAAAGGCTAAAAAGAGTAAAGCTAAACTTCATAAACCTTATCCTAACATTAAAGAAATACTGGATGAGGTAAAGCTGTTTAACAGCAATCTTTATTTGTGCTGTTTAATGACTTATGGTTGTCTTTTAAGACCACATAGAGAAATAAGAGAACTTACTTGGAAGGACTTTTCTGATGATTTAAGTTTTATTCATTTGTCTGGTAATAGAAATAAATCTGGAAGAAATAGAATAGTTCCAGTACCCTCTTACATAAGAGATATACTTGTAAAAGGAGAAAGAGATAATAATATCTTTTCTGGTAAACCTCAACCTTTAAACCAAGACTATTTTAAGACACTTTGGGGGCGTTTTAAGAGACAATCTAACTTGCTTGAACAAGACCAAACACTTTACTCATTTAGGCACTCTGGTGCTATAGAAATATTTAAGAGAACTGGTTCTATAACCAAGCTACAGAAAGCTATGGGACATTCATCTATAAATGTAAGTTTAACCTATTTAAGAGGTTTAGAAATAGCTGAACTGAAGGAGGAAGATATGCCTATGGTTTAGTTTTTTTCATTCCAAAAATTGGTAGAACAACAACATAAGAAATCACCATAATGTACAAATAAGCCCAATAACATCCATGTATATCTCCTTCTCCTTGAAATAATTTGACTATTTCATAAATTCCTTTTCTTGATTACCCATAGAGGTAAACCCCATAGTAATTGTAGCAAAGCCTATAAGTGCAAACACGCATAACATTAAATATTTTGTCTTTTTTAGCATCTTTATTTTATTAAGATTAAACAATATTTGTTTTTAGATAAAATTCTTCTACCCAAATATAACCAATACTACCTAAAACATACAATCACCTTTCCTCTAAAGAGTATATAGTTCTTGTAAGAAACTGGTTTGGTATAGCTTTCTATAATAGCTTCTCTTGGGTTATTAATTTCTAATAGCATTATCAAGTTGTTTATCTGAATAATCACTTAATCTATCTATTATTTCTACTGTGAAGTTTTGTTGTTGTTCTACTTCCTCTTGTTGAGGTTTTGTAAGCACATAAGGCATTGCTAATTGTATTAGTTTTAGTCTTTCAGCCTTTGTCATATCTTCTATATCAAAAGAGGCTATAACCTCATCTATTAGCTTTGATAGCTTTTCTTTTATCTTATTACTTAATTTATTAGGTGTCCCTTTTTGTCTACCTCCAAATTTCTTTCCAGTTGTATTCATATCTATTTCAAACTACTTTAAGTTCACAAAAATTCCATTTTAAGCACATAATAGTGAACCTCACTTTTTAAGTTTCTTATGTGTCTGTAAATAATACTGGATGATACGTCTAACATATTTGATAATTCAGTTGCTGAAACCTCATTGTTTACAAGCCTTAAGTGGTTTATCTTTTCTATTGTTGGCATCTCGCTGTTAAGTATTTTATGGGTTTGTTCTTGAGTATGTAAAATGTCTTCTAACTCCTTATAAGAGGTAATTCTATCAGTTATATTTTTTCTGTCTAATAACTCGTTAGGCCATATAGGCCGATGTTGTATTTTAAATAAGAAAAAGCCTTTCTTTTATTACTAAAGTTAAGAATGAAGTGTCTCTCCCATTTATCTTTTAGCTTTCTAACCCACTTATATTCATATCCATCATACATTATTCTATGATTATTTATTTGAACTAGACTTTCTAATTCTTCTGTTGTCCAAGTACTTTTTCTTGTCAATAATAATTCCTTTGTTATATAACGCTAAAATTTAGCTTATTTACGTTTTCAACAAGAATTACAATTAAATAAAACAGAAAATTATAAGTAGAAGATGAGGTAAAACGTTTTCAACAAAGTTTTCAAGTTTTTATGTATCAAGGTTGTACCACACCGCTTTATCCTTTTGTTTATATTTGTTCAAAACAATACATATGAAAAAACTACTTCTACTCTTATTTTTAGGATTTACATTAGTTGGTTTTAGCCAGACTACACTAATTCCAGACCCTAATTTTGAACAAGGCTTAATAGATTTAGGGTATGATACTGCTCCAATTAATGGTTCTGTGCCAACGGCTAATATTAGTAATGTGACAAGTTTAGAGGTTGGTTATAGAAATATTGCAGATTTGACCGGTATCGAGGATTTTACTGACTTGACTATTTTGTCTTGTGATAACAATCAATTAACAAGTATAGATTTGAGTAATAATACTGCCTTGGAGTATTTGTTTTGTGCAAATAATCAATTAACAAGTATAGATGTGAGTAATAATCCTGCCTTGATTTATTTTCGTTGTGAGTATAATCAATTAACAAGTATAGATGTGAGTAATAATACTACTTTGGAGGTTTTAATTTGTGAGAACAATCAATTAAAAAGTTTAGATGTGACCAATAATAATGCCTTGACAAATTTTAATTTTTCTTATAATCAATTAACAAGTATAGACGTTAGTAATAATATTGCCTTGAATGGTTTGTTTTTTTACAACAATCAATTAACAAGTTTAGATGTGACCAATAATGATGCCTTGATTTATTTGTATTGTGAAAATAATCAATTAACAAGTTTAGATGTTAGAAACGGAAACAATACAAACTTTGCTTTATTCTATTCAACTAACAATCCTAACCTAACTTGTATCTATGTAGATGATGCCGATTATAGCAATGCAAACTGGACAAATATAGACCCAAATTCTACCTTTGTGAATAATGAAGCAGAGTGTGCATTAAGTATAGGAGATAATCACTTGAATTAGATGTATTTATATACCCAAACCCAACAGATAATTATCTATTTATAGAAGGAAACAAAAACCCAATAGCTGTTTCTATATATAATCTTTTAGGAGCAGAGGTAATTGCTACAAGTGCTACTGATAAAATAAATGTAAGTGAATTATCAAAGGGTGTTTATATCATTAGAATTTCAGATGGTGTTAATCAAACTAATAAAAAGTTTATAAAGAATTAAACAATTTAATAACTCTCTATAACCCTTAATTTAGTAGGGGTTTTCTGTATCAAGGTTGTATCATACCGCTTTATCCTTTTGTTTATATTTGTTCAAAACATACATTATGAAAAAACTACTCTATTTATTTTTAACTGTTCTTATCGTTGGGTGTAGTGGTGATATTAATTCAGATGTTGTAGAAAGTGGTGAAACAGAAACAAACCCTTCTAAGCCAAATATTTTATTAATTATTGCCGATGATATGGGTAAAGATGCAACTGCAGGATTTTCTGAAGGAATCATTAAACCGAATACTCCCAATATTAATAGTATTAGGAATGAGGGCATCTCTTTTAATAATTTTTGGGTTTATCCAACTTGTTCCCCTACAAGAGCCTCAATTATTACTGGAAAATATGGATTCCGTACAAATGTAAATTGGGCGAATGACATACTCAGTGATTCTGAAATTATACTCCAAAGTTATATTAATCAACAAACCAATAACGCCTATGATACCTCTATTATAGGAAAATGGCATTTGTCAGGTAACGGGAACAACATAAGTAACCCTGAATTGATGGGAATGGATTATTATGCTGGATTAACAAGAGGAGGAGTTCAAAGCTATTATCAATGGGTGCTAGTAGAAGATGATCAGCAAACAAATCAAACGCAATACATTACTGAAAAATTTACGGATTTGGCAATTGACAGGATTAACTCCCAGGAAAAACCTTGGTTTTTGTGGTTGGCTTATACAGCGCCTCATAAACCATTTCATACACCTCCTTCTAATATGCACACACAAGGAAATTTACCAGATTATTCTACAGGTATGGACCCAATGCCTTATTATATGGCTGCAATTGAGGCAATGGACTTTCAAATCGGAAGACTTTTGGATAACATTCCTGAGAATGAAAGAAATAATACAATCATAATTTTTATTGGCGATAATGGTACTCCAAATCAAGTGGCTCAATCACCATATTCTAGTTCTACAGTAAAAGGCTCAATATATCAAGGAGGAATTAATACACCTTTATTTGTTTCTGGACAGGGAGTAACAAGAATTGGGAATGAAGATGATAATTTAATAACTAGCTCAGACTTGTTTGCAACTATTGCTCAAATAGCTGGAAGCCCAACTTCAGAAATAAATGACAGCAAGAGTTTTCAGCCTCTTTTTACTGAGCCATCAAAAATTCGTAACTTTCAATATTCAGAATTGAATAATGGCACGAATAATATCTGGACAATAAGTAACGGAGAATATAAATTATTTGTATTTGCCAATGGAAATGAAGAAATGTATAACCTATCATTAGACCCTTACGAAGAAAATGATTTGCTATTAGGGACTTTGAACACTATGCAGCAAACTGCTAAAACTGAATTAGAAAACGAATTATTAGAAATAAGACAATAACTGGTTCAATTAACCAAGCTACAGAAAGCAATGGGACATTCGTCTATAAATGTAAGTTTAACCTATTTAAGAGGTTTAGAAATAGCTGAACTGAAGGAGGAAGATATGCCTATGGTTTAGGGTTGAAACTCTGTTTGGTTCATTATAATAGGCTTTAATTCTTGTCTTAATTTATCATATTCTTCAGAACTCATCATATCTAATTCTAACAAATCCTTTGCCTCTTTAAGTTTAGCAATTGCATATTGCATTTTCAGTCCAGGGATCTCGACCTTCTTTCATCCACCATGAAGATCTTTTCGATTGTTCCCAATAATCGTCTTGATTTTCATAAAGGATATTTGTAAGACTATTTATCTTAACAATACTTTTATTTTTAATCTTTGGCCAACTTGATTTAATCGATGTAATTTCCATATCAGCATTAGCGATAACTTCACAGGGAGGACAATCTTGCCCAAAAGAAACTAAAGGAACAAACAGTAATAGTAGAAGTAGTTTTTTCATAATCTTAAATTTAACTTAAATATAACCAATCCTACCTAAAACATACAATCACCTTTCCTCTAAAGAGTATATAGTTCTTGTAAGAAACTGGTTTGGTATAGCTTTCTATAATAGCTTCTCTTGGGTTATTAATTTCTAATAGCATTATCAAGTTGTTTATCTGAATAATCACTTAATCTATCTATTATTTCTACTGTGAAGTTTTGTTGTTGTTCTACTTCCTCTTGTTGAGGTTTTGTAAGCACATAAGGCATTGCTAATTGTATTAGTTTTAGTCTTTCAGCCTTTGTCATATCTTCTATATCAAAAGAGGCTATAACCTCATCTATTAGCTTTGATAGCTTTTCTTTTATCTTATTACTTAATTTATTAGGTGTCCCTTTTTGTCTACCTCCAAATTTCTTTCCAGTTGTATTCATATCTATTTCAAACTACTTTTAATAAACTATTTTACTAGACACTTTCTGTTATCTAAATATGTATTCTGCAAACCTCACCTAAAAAAGATATTACTCTTTTCATATGAAGAACCTCCATCAGTATCAAGGCAGAAAACCTATTCACAGCGTTGCCTATTACTACTGGCAAAGGAAAAACTGCTGTGCTTACCCACTTACACACTCTATCCGAGTTTATAACGTCAAACCTTACTAGGAAACTGTAAGGATTATTGTAGAGATTGTCTTGGCTCTCTAAACGTCTTTAGTATTTCTATGTACCAAGTTTAAATACTTCCTATATATATAACGCAGATATAAATCAAGTTTTGCGTTTTACATATATAAATATACTTGCAATTAACTAAAACAGATAGTTATAAATATTTGATGAGGTAAAACGTTTTCAACAAAGTTTTCAAGTTTTTCTGTATCAAGGTTGTACCATACCGCTTTATCCTTTTGTTTATATTTGTTCAAAACATTAAACAATTTATATTATGAAAAACATATTTACAATTTTAGCATTAACTATCGGATTTAGTATGAATGCGCAATTTTGGTTTCAAGGAACTGGCTCAAATGCTATCCAAACCATTTTCGCATGGGCAAATGAAGATAAAGCTACAGCAATGGGAGCTTTCACAACAGCAAGTGGATATGCTTCTACAGCAATGGGTAATGGCACACAAGCAAGTGGATATGCTTCTACAGCAATGGGAGCTTTCACAACAGCAAATGGAGATTATTCTACAGCAATGGGAAGAGACACACAAGCAAGTGGAGGTTTTTCTACAGCAATGGGAAGAGACACACAAGCAAGTGGAGATTTTTCTACAGCAATGGGAAGAGACACACAAGCAAGTGGAAATTCTTCTACAGCAATGGGAAGATACACAGAAGCAAGTGAAGATTATTCTACTGCAATGGGATTAGGCACAATAGCAAGTGGATATGCTTCTACAGCAATGGGATATGGCACAACAGCAAGTGGAAATTCTTCTACAGCAATGGGAGAAAGCACAGAAGCAAGTGGATATGCTTCTACAGCAATGGGTAATGGCACAACAGCAAGTGATTATGGCTCTTTAGTTATTGGACAGTACAATTCAAGTGGTTCTTCAGCCACAAGTGCTACTTCATTTTCTACAGCAAACACAGCTTTTGTAATTGGAAATGGAACATATAGTTCAAACACATCTGATGCTTTTAAAGTAATGTTTAATGGAGATGCTACATTAAGTAATGACTTAACAGTAGAAGGCGATATAGTAATTTCTTCTGATGCAAGACTAAAGGCTAACATCGTATCACTTGGCTCTACACTTGCAAGACTATTACTCATAGATGGTAAGAGTTACACAATGAAAAAAGACGGAAAACAAAAGATAGGCGTATTGGCGCAAGACATACAAAAGGTATTTCCAGAATTGGTAAGCACAGATGATAGAGATATGTTAGCTGTAAACTATCAAGGACTTGTTCCCGTTCTTATTAATGCACTTAAAGAGCAAGACGGAAAAATGAAAGAACAAGATGTAAAGATGATAGAACAAGAAAAAAGATTGGAGCGATTAGAAGCAATTATTTCTAATATGGATAAATAGAAATAAAAGGTTGTTTTATTTAACAACCCTAGTATTTAACTTTTCAAATATTAAAACAAAAAACAATGAAAAAAATAATTATACTTTTAGCCTTAGTACTAGTTACTTCAGGCATTTTTGCCCAAGGAAACTTAACTGTTAATTCTGGCGGTTCTCTTACTGTAAGCGAAACTAGTTATTTAACTGCAGCTGGAAACCTAACCAACACAGGGACTGTTACCCTAAACTCAACAGCAGATAATTTTTCTTCTATAATTGTAGAAGGAACAGCTACGGGAGATGTTATCTACAATAGGTATGTAAACGCTTATGATACTAACGCCCTTGGTGGTGGTTGGGATTTAGTAGGGGCACCTGCTTGATATGTCTATTGCAGATTTTATAACTGACAAACGGAGCTAACATCAAGGTACTTGGCGATAATTTCGCCTTTGCCCAGTTTAACAATGCTTCTCGGACAGTGGGAAAGATATGCTACAGACAACACAGACACAGGAAGTTTTACACCTGGACAAGGGTATGCAATGGCAACTAACGCTGGAGATGGTGCTACCGTAGCCTTTACTGGTGATATAAAAACTACAACCCAAAATATTGATATTATAAATAATAATGATGCTAATGAAGGAGTTGGTAGAAGATGGAATTTGGTGTCAAACCCTTTCCCGTCATACATTAATGGTAATACTGCTGCAGGAGCTGCCAACTTTATGGATGTAAATAGTGCTGTTATTGACGATAGTTTTTTAGGGCTCTATGGTTGGAACGGCTCTGATTACGATACTTACAACAATACTACTTCTGGGGCTTTTTCTATAGCGCCAGGACAAGGGTTTTTTATAGCAGCAGCTAGCACTTCTAATACAGCGCTAAATTTCACAACAGCTATGCGAACTACTACCGGCAGTGGAGATTTTGTTTTAGGCCCTCAGCCTCTAATTTATAGATTTGCATTAAAACTATACAACGCAGATGTAGAACAAGCAAAAACTCAATTTTACTTTAAAAATGGTCTTTCCTTAGACCTTGACCCAGGGTATGATGCAGGAGCGTATAACCAGTCAACCAAGTTAAGCACAAGACTGCCTGTGGGTAGTCAAGAATTTGCATTTGCTATAAACGCTATGGGTATAGATGCCTTGCAAAACGCTAGAGTACCTCTAGAGATACGTCAAAATGCAGGACAAGCCTTTAGGGTTAGTATTGCAGATATGGAGTTGCCAGAAAACACCTATATATATCTAGAAGACACCTTAAACGGCACTTTTACTTCATTAAAAGACCAGGACTTTGAGCTAGTAGCGCAAAGTGATTTAAGCGGGGCAGAAAGGTTCTTTATTGTTTTTAAAGACAACAGTGTACTCTCTAGTGGGGATACTTTAGGGATAAGCGCACTCAATGTATACAAGGTAAACAAAGACAATTTTGTTACTATAGCGGGCATAAGCCCAGATTTAGGGCAAATAGATGTTACCCTTTATAACATTCTTGGTATGAGCGTACGAGAAAAAGCATTAAACCCAGCAACTGCAACCCAGAGGGTATCTACAGATGGCCTAGCAAGCGGTTTATATGTTGTGCAGCTAAGGTCAGCAAATCAAATATTCAATAAAAAAATAATTATAAAATAATTATAAATTTAATTAACCAATGAAAAACATATTTACAATTTTAGCATTAACTATCGGATTTAGTATGAATGCGCAATTTTGGTTTCAAGGAACTGGCTCAAATGCTATCCAAACCATTTTCGCATGGGCAAATGAAGATAAAGCTACAGCAATGGGAGCTTTCACAACAGCAAGTGGATATGCTTCTACAGCAATGGGTAATGGCACACAAGCAAGTGGATATGCTTCTACAGCAATGGGAGCTTTCACAACAGCAAATGGAGATTATTCTACAGCAATGGGAAGAGACACACAAGCAAGTGGAGGTTTTTCTACAGCAATGGGAAGAGACACACAAGCAAGTGGAGATTTTTCTACAGCAATGGGAAGAGACACACAAGCAAGTGGAAATTCTTCTACAGCAATGGGAAGATACACAGAAGCAAGTGAAGATTATTCTACTGCAATGGGATTAGGCACAATAGCAAGTGGATATGCTTCTACAGCAATGGGTAATGGCACAACAGCAAGTGGAAATTCTTCTACAGCAATGGGAGAAAGCACAGAAGCAAGTGGATATGCTTCTACAGCAATGGGTAATGGCACAACAGCAAGTGATTATGGCTCTTTAGTTATTGGACAGTACAATTCAAGTGGTTCTTCAGCCACAAGTGCTACTTCATTTTCTACAGCAACTCCCGCTTTTGTAATTGGAAATGGAACATATAGTTCAAACACATCTGATGCTTTTAAAGTAATGTTTAATGGAGATGCTACATTAAGTAATGACTTAACAGTAGAAGGCGATATAGTAATTTCTTCTGATGCAAGACTAAAGGCTAACATCGTATCACTTGGCTCTACACTTGCAAGACTATTACTCATAGATGGTAAGAGTTACACAATGAAAAAAGACGGAAAACAAAAGATAGGCGTATTGGCGCAAGACATACAAAAGGTATTTCCAGAATTGGTAAGCACAGATGATAGAGATATGTTAGCTGTAAACTATCAAGGACTTGTTCCTGTTCTTATTAATGCACTTAAAGAGCAAGACGGAAAAATGAAAGAACAAGACGGAAAAATGAAAGAACAAGATGTAAAGATTAAAGAACAAGACGGAAAAATGAAAGAACAAGAAAAAAGATTGGAGCGATTAGAAGCAATTATTTCTAATATGGATAAGTAGCAACAACAAGATAATTTAAAACACAACCCTTACTATTAATTTAGTAGGGGTTTTTTGTATCAAAGCTTGTACCATACCGCTTTATCCTTTTGTTTATATTTGTTCAAAACAGTACAATGAAAAAACTACTTCTACTCTTATTTTTAGGATTTACATTAGTTGGTTTTAGCCAGACTACACTAATTCCAGACCCTAATTTTGAACAAGGCTTAATAGATTTAGGGTATGATACTGCTCCAATTAATGGCTCTGTGCCAACGGCTAATATTAGTAATGTGACAAGTTTAGAGGTTGGTTATAGAAATATTGCAGATTTGACCGGTATCGAGGATTTTACTGACTTGACTATTTTGTCTTGTGATAACAATCAATTAACAAGTATAGATTTGAGTAATAATACTGCCTTGGAGTATTTGTTTTGTGCAAATAATCAATTAACAAGTATAGATGTGAGTAATAATCCTGCCTTGATTTATTTTCGTTGTGAGTATAATCAATTAACAAGTTTAGATGTGAGTAATAATACTACTTTGGAGGTTTTAATTTGTGAGAACAATCAATTAACAAGTTTAGATGTGACCAATAATAATGCCTTGACAAATTTTAATTTTTCTTATAATCAATTAACAAGTATAGACGTTAGTAATAATATTGCCTTGAATGGTTTGTTTTTTTACAACAATCAATTAACAAGTTTAGATGTGACCAATAATGATGCCTTGATTTATTTGTATTGTGAAAATAATCAATTAACAAGTTTAGATGTTAGAAACGGAAACAATACAAACTTTGCTTTATTCTATTCAACTAACAATCCTAACCTAACTTGTATCTATGTAGATGATGCCGATTATAGCAATGCAAACTGGACAAATATAGACCCAAATTCTACCTTTGTAGAATAATGAAGCAGAGTGTGAGCATTAAGTATAGGAGATAATCCACTTGAATTAGATGTATTTATATACCCAAACCCAACAGATAATTATCTATTTATAGAAGGAAACAAAAACCCAATATCTATTTCTATATATAATCTTTTAGGAGCAGAGGTAATTGCTAAAAGTGCTACTGATAAAATAAATGTAAGTGAATTATCAAAGGGTGTTTATATCATTAGAATTTCAGATGGTGTTAATCAAGCTGATAAAAAGTTTATTAAGAATTAAACAATTTCAATAACTCCCTATAACCCTTGCTATTTAGTAGGGGTTTTTTCTTTCTTAAATTCCTCTTTAGAGCAGATATGTTGGCACAACATAGGTTGTTAAAGATTGTAAAAGGCGAAAAGAACATAAATGTCTGTCAAAAGTCTGTCAAATTTTAGTAGTTTTATACTGTTCTTTGAGTTGTATAGATAAAAGTATTGTAAGCCTTTTAGAAGGTTTAACAACTGGCTAGCCCCCACAGACCATAAAAAAAGCAACACCGACAAGATGTTGCTTTTAAGTGGAGAATATCGGATTCGAACCGATGACCCTTTGACTGCCAGCCAAATGCTCTAGCCAACTGAGCTAATCCCCCTTATTTATATTAATTACTCGTGTTCTTTTAATATTAGCAGCGGCTTTGTTGTAAAAAACTGCTCTTTTAAAATAACTTCACTTTGGCGCAGTAACTTTTTAAAGAAGCCGCCTGTGTCTTTTCTTCTCAAAACACATAACATTTCTGGACTTAAGGCGTTAAAATGCTCTACAATACCTTGAAAAACCGTTGCGTTCTCTGAGGTGATATCTCTACTCATCAAGGCCTTTAATTCTGGCTTTATCTGGCGATCATTACCCGATGTATCTGGAGTAACTACCTGCAGTAAATCTAGCTTGGCATGAAACATATCTATAAGCGCCTTTAATGTTTGTGATGCCTTTGTGGTTTCTATCTTGGAGTTTTTAAATGCAAATAGTATGGTATCTATTTTCCTAAAAAGATAGTTTGGCGGCACAATTAAAAGCGGAATATCTGTTTGGCGTATTATTTTTGTGGTAACTTTTCCTAAATACACCTCATCTTTAATCTCTACACTTTGAGGAGACAGCACAATTAAATCTATTTTAAGACTCTTTGAGAGCTGAGAAACCCCTTCAAAAATATCTCCGCTGATGGTCTTAGAGACTACTTGAACATCTTTGGTGCTTACATTTTCTAACACCTCTTTTAAGATAAGCTCTGTAGTGAGTGTTTTGATACAAGTAACATAAATGCGGGCATTGGTCATGGCAGCAAAGCTGGTTGCATACCTAAGATTGTTAATGCCATTTTCAATAGACCCAATAGGGACAAGTATATTTTTCATAGAATAAGTATATTTATAAAATGAGTACAAAATTACATTATAAATATGATTAGAAAAGCCGAAGCATCAGAAATTGTTCAACTTATTTCTATTACCAAATCATGTGCCGCTCACATGATTAGTGAAGACATCTATCAATGGAATGAAGAATACCCCAACATTACAGCCTTTGAGCAGGACTTTAATAGGGGAGAACTATATGTTTTATACGCACAAAACACCTTAGTGGGCTGTATAACAATATCAAGCATAAAAGATAGTGAGTATGATGCCATTTCTTGGCTCACTCAAGATACAAAACACTATTATATCCATAGATTGGCGGTCTCTCCGGCATTTCAAAAACAAGGCCACGCAAAAAAGCTCATGGATTTTGCCGAATCTTTTGCAAAATCAAACGCGGCTGTATCAGTAAGATTAGACACCTTTAGTCAAAATAAACGCAACCAACGTTTCTATGAAAATAGAGGCTATCAACCCCTGGGCGACATTTACTTTCCAAAACAAAGTCAGGACCCTTTTTATTGTTATGAACTTATTTTATAATGTACTTTTACCCTCACAATGATTGACATTTCTTTTAAGCGCATACAGCAGCTAGCCATACCAGCTATAATTGCAGGTATTGCAGAGCCCATATTATCTAGTACAGACGCTGCCGTGGTTGGTAATATCCCTGAGTTTGGTACAGAGTCCCTGGCGGCCGTAGGTATAGTTGGCGTATTTTTATCTGCTCTTATCTGGATTTTAGCTCAAACCCGAAGCGCCATTAGCGCCATTGTATCTCAAAATGTAGGCGCAGGAACTCTTGCAGATTTAAGGAGTTTTCCGGCCCAGGCCATTTTTTTTAATATTTTATTGAGTCTAGTAGTGTTGGGCTCGACCTATTTTTTTGTGGAAGAAATTTTCACCTTGCTCAATGCAAAGGGTATGATTTTAGACCTAAGTATAGCCTATTACAACATTAGGGTTTGGGGCTTTCCTTTAACGCTATTCACCTTTGCTGTTTTCGGACTCTTTAGAGGACTGCAAAACACTTTTTGGCCTATGATAATTGCAGCCATTGGTGCAGGGGTAAATATTGGGCTTGATTTTTTACTTGTATATGGTCTGGATGGTTTTGTAGCCCCTATGGGTGTTGTTGGTGCAGCTTGGGCAAGTTTAGTGGCTCAAGGGGTAATGGCACTACTATCTTTACTACTGGTATTAAAAAAAACCCAGGTGTCTTTACGCCTGGAGTTTCCATTACACCCGCAAATCAAGCGCCTTGTAACTATGTGCGCTAATTTATTTTTACGCTCTATAGCCCTAAACGTTGCCCTTATACTCTCCACAAGAGAGGCTGCAGGGCTTGGCAAAGAGTATGTTGCCGTGCACACCATTGCCATGAATGTCTGGTTGTTTACAGCCTTTTTTCTAGACGGCTACGGCGCTGCCGGAAATATTTTAGGAGGTAGGCTTCTTGGAGCAAAAAACTATACATCTCTATGGAAGTTAACCCAAAGAGTTACCTTTTATAATACCGTTGTAGCCATAGTTTTAATGTTAGCCGGAGTACTTTGTTACAACTACGTGGGGCTCATTTTCAATAAAGATCCTTTGGTGCTTAGTCTATTTACAGGTATGTTTTTTATGGTTTTAATTTGTTTGCCCTTTAACGCCATAGCCTTTACACTAGATGCAATTTTTAAAGGTCTGGGCGAAATGGCCTATTTAAGAAATGTATTGTTAGGGTCTACCTTTTTAGGTTTTATTCCTGTGCTTTTACTCTCAAACTACATGGGCTGGGGCCTTATAGGTATTTGGGCAGCAATAATTGTTTGGGTAGGCTGGAGAGCCGTTGCCCTAATTATCAAGTACCGTAAAAAGTACCTGCCACTTGCTTTGTAAGTGTTCTAGGGGTTATTTAACACAATATTAAGTCGGTTTAGGAAACAGACTTGATTACTTTTGTAAAAAAATTGAATTATATGAGCGATTTTCATGCCTTAAAAATATCAGAAATAAAACAAGTAACACCTACCTCTGTAGCAGTTACTTTTGAAGTTCCTCAAGCGCTTAAAACTATTTTTAGTTTTATTGCAGGACAATATATTACATTAAACCACACCATAAACGGTGAGCTGGTAAGGCGCGCCTATTCTATTTGCAGCGCTCCTTCAAGCGGGCTGCTTACAGTAGGTATTAAAAAAGTAGTGAATGGTACATTTTCTGTCTATGCCAATGAGCAATTAGCAGTTGGTGATGTTCTAGAGGTAATGCCTCCACAAGGAACATTTACCCTTAACCCCAACTCTCAAGAGGCGCATCATATTGCCGCCTTTGCCGCAGGTAGTGGTATTACCCCAATTCTCTCCATTGCTCAAACAGCCCTAGAGCAGGAGTCTAACAGCACTTTTTTATTGGTCTACGGAAATCAAACCAAGCAAGAAGCTATGTTTTATGACGCTATAGAGCAATTAAGGGCGCAGTTTCCAGAGCGATTTTTTGTAGAATATATTTATAGCCGCTCTCAAGAAACAAATGCCGCTCGAGGGCGTATTGATAAAAACGTTGTTAGTTATTATCTAACTAATAAATACAAACAAACTTCTTTTGAAGACTTTTATGTATGTGGTCCAGAGGCCATGATTGATGAAGTTTCAAATACACTTGTGGCCTCTGGAGTTTCAAAACCGCAGATACATTTCGAACTGTTTACAACAACCCAGGCAGCAGTGCCAGAGGCGGTGCAAGATGGTACTACAAAAATCTCTATTACCGTTGACCAAGTGACCGAGACCTTTACCATGGCTCAAAATAAAACAATTCTAGAGGCTGCTTTAGAAAAACAACTGGACGCTCCATATTCTTGCCAAGGAGGTATTTGTAGCTCTTGTATAGGAAGAGTAACCCAGGGTAAAGTAGAGATGCGCCAAAACCAAATTTTAACAGATAGTGAGGTTGCAGAAGGGCTTGTGCTTACCTGTCAAGCACATCCAGTTTCCCCAACGGTGGTATTGGATTATGATGATATTTAGTAGCGATTTACTTTAATACAGATAGTACTTTTTCAACAATAGTACTGGGAGAGATAGTTTCTATGGCTTTTTCATAACCATCAGGATAGGTGCTGCCATACACTGAGGTTGGCACCAAAGGGTATTTTGTTCTATCTGCAAGGAGTTGGTTTTCATTGGGCTGGTTAAATGGCGCAAAACCTAAAAAGGGATGCGTAACCCCCCATATAGTAAGTACCTCAATATCATATAAAGCAGCAAGATGACCATTCCCACTATCCATAGCTAGCATGACATCTAGGTTTGATATGAGTTCTAGTTCTTGGGTAAAGGATAGTTTTCCAGCCATGTTTGTAATCCCTTTAAAATCACTAGCAAGTTTGTCTAGTTGCGCTGTTTCTGTAGCGCCACCTCCAAATAAAAAAACAGCATAGTCTCCAGAGTTACTTAATTGCGCTATCACCTGTTTGATAAGCTGTAGCGGATACATTTTACCTCTATGAGCGGCAAAAGGCGCCACGCCAATAAACTTTTTAGAACTAAGGCCTATGATCTCTTGTGTCTTTGCAGAAATTACTTTTCTTACAGGAAATTGGTGTTTTGTTAAATCTATAGGGTAGCCTAGTTTAGCAAAAACATCCGCATAGCGTTGGTGTGTTTTTTTAAGAGGTTGTAGCTCGCCACCTTTGGCCTGTATAAGTTGTTTTTTCTCGCCCCTTGCTTTATCTATGCTTGCCGTTTTTATTGCTTGAAGCCATAACAAGGACCTAACTATTTTAGATCTTAAAACATTGTGAGTGTCTGCAACACAGGTAACACCTAACCCTTTTGCGTCTTTGGCTAATTGAAACAAACCTAAAATCCCTTTGTGGGCACCTTTAACATCTGCAGGTAATACAGCCACGTTTTTAAGGTCTTCAAATAATGGGGATAAAAAACCTTTGGTAACAACAGTGATGTTGAGCTTTGGGTATGTTGCTGTAAGTACCCGCAAAACAGGAACCAACATGGCCACATCTCCCATGGCCGAAAGGCGTATTACCAGAATGTGTGCTGCTGTTTTCAATATAATTAACTTAGGTAAAAAAGGGATTATTTTTGCCCTCTCAATACTGGGTTTAGCTCATCATCATTATACATTTTCATTTGTTTGTATACCTTCATGTACTTGTCTCCTGTCTTGATATCATGCAGTAACTGGTCAATGGCATCACTAAGGTCAACGCGCTGTTCTAACAAGATATTTAGCTTTGCCTGACACCCATCGCGGTGGGTCTGTGAGGCATCGGCGCGCGTAGCTTCTTGGTGCATATGATATACTTTTAAGGCCAAAATAGACAATCTGTCTACTCCCCATGCAGGACTTTCTGTATTGATAGTCGCATTTGGACTAGTTTCTATGTCTTTGTTTGTATCCAAGAAGTAGCTGTCTATGTATTCTACCATATCTGTGCGGTCTTGATTACTTGCGTCAATTTTACGCTTCAAGGTCAAAGCGGCAACAGGATCAATTTGCGGATCACGAATGATATCTTCGTAATGCCATTGAACAGTATCAATCCAGCATTTACGATACAATAAGTGCTCCAGTAAATGAGTCTCTTTGGTAAAGCTATTTGTAAAAGGTTGGTCTACAGTGTTTATGATGTGATAGCTGTCTATCACTTGTTTAAAAACGGTGTTTGCAATCTCGCTAAAATTCATTGGAATTATGGTATAAAGTGTTAGTGTCTAGACTACAAAGGTATCATAAATTTTTCATAGCATAGGAGCAATTATATAGGGTTTTACCGGGAGAACCTAGAAAATAGCACTGCTTATCATATCAAAGGTAAAACTAGCACTAGCACAAACAAAGACCATAAAAACACTTCATTAAACACTCGGCGGGTTTTTGATCTTCCAGACTCTATATAGTTTGAGGTAATGGCCGCTATAGGGGCAAAAAGGAAAAATAGCTCACTTCCATTTTTTTGTGTTTTAGCCAAAACTAGACCCACACTAATAATGGTAATAAGCAATATGGTAATGGCAGAGGGCCTTTCTTTTTTTGATAAAGAGGCTAGTCTTGAGAGTCTAGCCCCGCCCATCCAAAGTAATAGCCCTAGTAGAAAAACAGTTGTAATAAAAAGCCCTCTATCTCCATAGCCGCTTAGGTCAAAATCTCTCTCTGGGATCCAGTGGTAAAGCCAAGAGTAAGAATCTGTAACAACAAATTGATATGCCACGGCAATACTTGTGATGCCTAAGAATCCAACTATAGGTATAAATAAATAGGTTAAAGTAAATTTAGTTTTGTTTGTAATTGCGGGGTATAGCACCACAAAAAATAAGACTGCCCATCCGTAGCAAAAAGACGCTATGGTGATGTACATAGTGGCATCAAATATTTTTTTCACGGTATTTTTTTCTGTGGTCAAACTCAAAATCCTTCTCGTAGCTAATAGCACGAAGATATTTGCCAAAATGAGCTTCGGGGCATTGTACACCTGAGGAACTAGTAGTACAAAAAGCACAAATAGCAGAATAGCAAAGGTGTTGTTTTTTGTGACATTGTTCTTTCTAATGATAAAATCCAACAATAAAACAGCAAATACCATTAAGAAAATAACAAGCCCATGAGAAGACAAAGAACCTAGGCTAAGTGATAGCTCTTGGGTTGTTAGAAGCCCCAAAAAATAGCCTATTATTATGGCGATACTAAGCAGTATGTAATTTATGGGTTTAGATTTACCGAAAAAGCTTGTGAGCATATGGGGTATTTTATACTTTTGCGAAATAAATATAAAGATATGGCTTTAAGAGATATTTTCTACGCAATTCAAGAGTTTACAGAAGAAGTTTTATTTGCTCCTTTTAACGCATTAAGAGCTTTAGAGCTTGAAAACTGGACTGCGGCAAATGTTATGAACTGGTTTTTTATGCTTATTGGTGCTGTTGCATTTGTATACTGGATGCTGCAGTTAAAGAAATTTAATGACAACAACGAAGAAGACACCTCTTCTACATCTCACTCTTATTTAGGGGGAGATAATTAACACTCCAAGGATTTTTTATAAATCAAAACCAATATCGGTTCTGAAATTCATCCTGTTAAAAGATAGTTTTTCTATGTTTTGGTAGGATTTTTTTATGGCTTTTCTGTAGTCTGCATCTATTGATGTAACGGCAATAACACGTCCTCCACTGGTAACAACAGCGCCATCTTTTAAGGCAGTTCCTGCATGAAATAATAAAGAGTCTGAAACATTCTCAAGACCAGAAATTACCGCTCCTTTTTCATAAGCCTCAGGATAACCGCCAGAGACCAACATAACAGTTGCGGCAGCTCTAGTGTCTATTTCAAAATGTAAAGTTGTCTAGGGTTTGTTTATAGGTAGCTTCAAATACAGCTACCAAATCTGTTTTAATTCTTGGTAAAACAACCTCGGTTTCTGGATCTCCCATACGCACATTGTATTCTATCACAAAAGGCTCATCACCTACTTTAATTAAGCCGATAAACACAAAACCCTTGTAATCTATATTCTCTTTTTGCAGGCCTTCCACGGTTGGTATTACAATGCGCTGCTCAATTTTTTGCATGAGCACATCATCTGCAAAAGGCACTGGAGAAATGGCTCCCATACCTCCTGTATTTAATCCTTTGTCTCCCTCACCAATGCGTTTGTAATCTTTGGCAGTAGGCAATACTTTGTAGTTTTTACCATCTGTGAGCACAAAAACACTTAGTTCTATCCCGTCCAAGAATTCTTCAATAACAACCGTATTACTGGCTGCGCCAAATTGCCCCGCCAACATTTCTTCCAAAGAGGCTTTAGCCTGATCAAGATCTTGAATAATTAAAACACCTTTCCCGGCAGCTAGCCCATCTGCTTTTAATACATAGGGCGCTTTTAAGGTTTCTAGAAACTGTTTTCCTGCGGCTAATGTTTCAGGAGTAAAACTTGCATACCCTGCCGTTGGAATGTTGTGGGCCATCATAAATTCTTTTGCACGCTCTTTACTTCCTTCTAGCAAAGCTCCTTTTTGTGAAGGACCAATAATTTGAACCTCTTGTAACTCAGGGGTGCTAGCAAAATAATCTACAATGCCCTGCACAAGTGGATCTTCTGGGCCTACCACGACCATGTTAATGTTATTGTCTACCACACATTGCTTTATGGCTGCAAAATCTGTAACAGATAGGTTAATATTTGTTGCAATTGCTGCAGTTCCTGCATTACCAGGGGCTACAAAAAGATTTTTACAACGGCTACTTTTTGCTAATTGATAGGCAAAAGTATGTTCTCTCCCTCCAGATCCTAAGACTAATATATTCATGAAATATAGATTTTATGCATCACAAAAATAGGCCCTTTTTTAAGGCTACTAAAATTATTTTTAGCATCAAATTATTTTTTTGAATTAATATATAAAAATACCAGACAACTTATTTTAAAGCCTGAAGCAATACGGTATATTTATAGATATTTCTCTGTGAGAGAATCCATTTATTTTTTAGTTAAAATTGATTAAATTTGCAGCCTTAAACAATTCATAGTTTTACTAACAAGCTTCCTGTTTTTTTGGAAACTTAATTACTCGCTACCGCGATTTTGCAAGATGAGCACAAAATTTAAAGAATATAAAGGCTTAGATCTCCCAAAACTAGGAGAAGAAATACTCGATTTCTGGAAAGAAGAACACGTTTTCGAGCAGAGTATTTCCATTCGTGAAGGAGCAACACCTTTTGTGTTTTTTGAAGGGCCTCCCTCTGCAAATGGATTGCCAGGGATTCATCACGTAATGGCCCGTGCCATCAAGGATATTTTTTGTCGCTATAAAACTCAAAAAGGATTCAAGGTAGATCGTAAGGCAGGATGGGACACCCATGGCCTTCCTATTGAGCTTGGAGTAGAGAAGCAACTTGGGATTACCAAAGAAGATATTGGCACTAAAATTTCTGTAGAAGATTATAATACTGCCTGCAGAAAAGCTGTGATGAAGTACACAGATGTCTGGAACAAAGTAACCGAAAGTTACGGGTATTGGGTAGACATGCAGGATCCTTATGTTACCTACAAGCCAAAATACATGGAGAGTGTATGGTGGCTATTAAAGCAGATTTACAATAAAGATTTATTATATAAAGGATATACCATACAGCCTTATTCTCCAAAGGCAGGAACCGGTCTAAGTAGCCACGAGTTAAACCAGCCCGGAACCTATCAAGATGTTACAGACACTACGGTAGTGGCCCAGTTTAAAGCGGTAGAGCGTTCACTTCCAGATTTTTTAAAGAAGTTTGATCACCTTCACTTTCTTGCCTGGACAACCACTCCTTGGACATTGCCTTCAAACACGGCATTAACCGTTGGGGCAAAGATTGATTATGTAGTTGTTGCAACCTATAACCAATACACCTTTGAGCCAATTCATGTAATTCTTGCCAAAAACTTGGTTGCAAAACAATTTGCCGGAAAATACGAGCAAACTCAAGATCTAGCTGTAGTATCAAATTACAATAAAGAAGATAAAAAAATTCCTTACTTGGTTGCTGCCCATTGCAAGGGGAGTGATTTATTAGAAATTAGGTATGAACAGTTGCTAGACTACGCAACACCAGAGGCGGGCATAGCAAACGCCTTTAGGGTCATTGCGGGAGATTTTGTAACCACAGAAGACGGTACAGGTATTGTGCATACAGCTCCTACTTTTGGCGCAGATGATGCTATGGTTGCCAAACAAGCGGTTCCGCAGGTGCCTCCTATGTTGGTGAAAGACGCCAATGAAAACCTAGTGCCACTTGTAGATCTACAAGGAAAGTTTAGGCCAGAGCTGCGAGAATTTGCTGGCAAGTATGTAAAAAACGAATATTATGATGATGGCCAAGCCCCAGAGAAATCTGTAGATGTAGAGCTTGCTATTAAATTAAAAATAGAGAATAAGGCTTTTAAAGTAGAGAAATACGTGCACAGTTATCCCAACTGCTGGCGTACAGATAAGCCTATATTATATTACCCTCTAGACTCTTGGTTTATTAAAGTAACCAACTTTAAAGACCGCATGCATGAATTAAACAAAACCATTAACTGGAAGCCAAAAGCAACTGGAGAAGGGCGTTTTGGAAATTGGCTAGCCAACGCTAATGATTGGAATTTATCTCGTTCACGTTATTGGGGTATTCCTTTGCCTTTATGGCGCACAGAAGATGGCACAGAAGAAATTATTGTGGGTAGCATAGAAGAGCTGAAGACCGAAATGCAAAAGGCAGTCACGGCAGGGGTTTTACAAAAAGATATTTACCAGGATTTTGTTGTGGGTGATTACTCTGAAGAAAATTACGACAAAATAGACCTTCATAAAAACATTGTAGATAACATTACCCTTGTCTCAGCTAGTGGTAAACCAATGAAGCGAGAGGCAGATTTAATTGATGTCTGGTTTGATTCTGGCTCTATGCCATACGCTCAATGGCATTACCCATTTGAAAACAAAGAGAAAGTAGAGAATATATGGCGTAAGGCAGATTTTATAGCAGAAGGAGTAGATCAAACACGTGGATGGTTTTATACACTTCACGCAATTGCTACCATGATTTTTGATGATGTTGCCTATAAAAATGTAGTTAGTAACGGATTGGTCTTAGACAAAAACGGACAAAAAATGTCTAAACGTCTTGGGAATGCCACAGACCCATTCGAAACCCTAGACAAATATGGACCAGATGCAACACGCTGGTATATGATAAGTAATTCCAACCCCTGGGAAAACCTTAAGTTTGATATCGATGGTATTGGAGAGGTTCGAAACAAGTTTTTTGGCACCCTGTATAACACCTACAACTTCTTTGCTCTGTACGCTAATTTAGATGGTTTTACTTACAGTGAGCCAGCTATTGCTATAGAAAAACGTCCAGAAATTGACCGCTGGATAGTAAGTGAACTCAATACACTTATCTTAACCGTTGACCAGGCTTTCACAGAGTATGAACCTACCAAAGCAGCAAGAGCTATACAAAATTTTGTTGGTGAGAATTTAAGTAATTGGTTTGTACGTTTAAGCAGAAGACGCTACTGGAAAGGAAGCTATGAGGAAGATAAAATATCTGCCTACCAAACCCTGTATACTTGCCTAGAGACTGTTGCCAAATTGGGAGCACCAATAGCGCCGTTTTTCATGGACAGGCTTTACAAAGATTTAGTGGCTGTGGTGTCAAAAAATGAGGTAAAAATTTCTGTTCACTTAACGGATTTTCCGGTTGCAGACACTTCATTAATTGATAGCGCCTTGGAGGCAAGAATGCAAAAAGCCCAAACGATATCCTCTTTGGTTTTATCATTAAGACAAAGAGAGAAAATAAAAGTACGCCAACCGCTGCAAAAAATAATGGTGCCTGTTTTAGATGCCATGGCGAGAAAAGAAATTCAAGCCGTTAGCGATTTGATTAAAAGCGAAGTGAATGTCAAGGAAATAGAACTTATTGACGAAGATTCTGGGATATTGGTTAAACAAATTAAGCCTGACTTTAAAAAGCTAGGACCTCGTTTTGGAAAAGACATGAAGGCGGTAGCGGCTGTTATTATGCAGCTTGGTCAAGACCAGATTAATTTGTTAGAAAAAGAAGGCCAGATGGCTATTAAAATTTCAGAAAAAAGTACTACATTGACCTTGGACGATGTCATAATTAGCTCTCAAGATATTGAGGGATGGTTGGTTGCCAACAGTAACGGGATAACAGTTGCTCTAGATGTCACTATTTCTGAAACATTAAAAAATGAAGGGATAGCAAGAGAGATCGTTAACCGTATTCAAAACCTGCGTAAAGACTCTGGTTTTGAAGTAACCGATAGAATCCATGTAAGTTTGTTGTCTTGCGAGATGTTAGACACCGCAGTTGCGCAAAACCTAGAATATATTAAAGAAGAAACCCTAACCGATACCCTTTCATTTAAAGTAGAAATGGAACACGGCACCGAAATTTCGTTTGATGGTATCCAAACAAAATTGAGTATTAATAAATAAATTAAATCCTTATGGCAGCAGATGTTAAAACTAGATATAATGACGCAGAGTTAGAAGCTTTTAGAGCCCTTATAAAAGAGAAAATTGTAGCAGCTCAAGAACAATTAGAGCTCATGAAAAGCGCCTACAGGAATGACAGTAACAACGGTACAGATGACACCTCTCCAACATTTAAGGCATTTGACGAAGGAAGTGAAGTAATGAGTAAAGAAACCTCATCTCAACTAGCCATACGTCAAGAAAAATTTATTCGTGATCTTAAAAATGCATTAATTAGAATAGAAAATAAAACCTACGGGGTTTGTAGAGTTACAAAAAAACTAATCAACCCTGAGCGTTTAAAACTAGTGCCTCATGCCACCCTGAGTATAGAGGCAAAAAACATGCAGTAACACCATCTTGCGCACTACTAATGTGATACAAAAAGACCTTGCCAGCTCAGTAGGGTCTTTTTGCGTTAATATACCAAACACCAGTATGCCTACCTTAAAGGGCATACTCAGGGCTATAAAAGGAGGGCTTGCCCCCATGTTTTAAATCAAATAATAATGTTATTTTTGTCAACGTTATTTACGCGCCATGACCTTAAAAAAATCCATACTTCTTATAGTTTTGATCTTGTTAATTGATCAAATTTCTAAAGTTTATATAAAAACAACCTTTCAGCTTCATGAAGAAGTAGGCGTGTTTTCTTGGTTTAGAATTTTATTTGTTGAAAATGATGGTATGGCATGGGGAGCAAAAATACCTGGAACTTACGGGAAATTAATACTCACATTATTTAGGCTTGTTGCCATATGTGGAATAGGGTATTGGCTTTGGGATAGTGCCAGAAAAAAAAGTGCAGGGATTCTTCTTTGTGCTGTTGCCTTAATTTTCGCTGGCGCTCTGGGAAACATTATTGACTCTGTATTTTATGGTGTTATTTTTGACGCAAGTTATGCCAATGTTGCTACTGCCTTTGCAGATCAGCCATACGGCACCCTGTTTCATGGTAAAGTTGTAGACATGCTTTCATTTCCGCTATACAACGGGGTATTGCCTAACTGGATACCTGTCTGGGGGGGAGAACGCTTTACCTTTTTTGACCCTGTATTTAATGTTGCAGATGTTGCCATTAGCACTGGTGTTGGAATGCTCATTGTTTTTAATAAAAAGACATTTCCGAAGTAGACGAAATCCTTGCCTAGAAACTTTTTTAAAATATTAAAAAGTATAGGTGTTCTTTGGAGTGACACAGTAATTAAGCGCAATATCATGTGAGGCGCTTGGTATTTTATTCTCTGGGGCAAAAAACGAAAGTCCAACAAAGCGGGCCTCTGGAGCGCACTGTTTTAAAAACCGATCATAAAATCCTTTTCCATATCCCACCCTATGCCCCTTTTTGTCAAAAGCAAGTAGCGGCACAAAAACTACATCTATGCTAGGGGCCAAAATTTCAACACCTTGTTGAGGTTCTGGAATGCCAAATTTTGAAATAGCAATACGGGTATTTTCTTGCAACAAAATGTGTTGCATGGTGTGGGTGTCAAAATTAGATTTTGAAAGAATAACACTTTTATCTTTTCCTTGCAAAACACTTAGCAAATAGCTAGTATCTACCTCTACTTTATTTTCTATAGGTAAAAAAACATGGTAATTGGTGTACTCCCAAATTGGTAATTGTAACACCTGGTTTGCAATGGCAAGGCTTTGATCTGCAACAGCTTCTGTGTCCAAGGAAGCTCTCAGGGATTTGTAGTGTTGTCTAAGTGTTTCTTTGGTCATTGTTTTTTGTCTTCTTGTTGGGCCTGTTCAATAGTGTTGCTTTGCGTGGAAACATGAAAAATGGCATCTCCCTGATATACTATAGGGGCCTGGTTTACATTTATAATATACCCATTGTTTGGCGCCAATACCTTAAAGCGCATTGTGCCATAAGGATCTGTAATGGTAGCTAAAAATTCTCCTTTCTCAACATGTTTATTACAAGGAATTTTAAGATGTAATAGCCCACTTTTTTGTGCTCTAATCCATTTACTGGTCTTAATAATTATAGTAGCGCTCTTTTTTTTAGGCACTTCAATGCTTGAACTTAGCATTCCTAGATGGTCTAAAACGCGCATTACTCCATCTACACCTTGCGTGACAATGTTTTTATTACTGCTTTGTGATTTTCCTCCTTCAAAAAGTAAAATAGGAGTTCCTATTTTATGACAGGTTGCTCTGTATGATTTTGAAATATTTGATGCATATACCGTAAAAGGAGCATTGAATATGGAGGCTAATTTTAAAAGCTCAGGGCTTTTTGGAGTGATGCGTATTTGTGGAGCGTTAAAGCGCTGTGCACCTCCCGTATGAAAATCCAGACAATAATCTGCAAAGGGCAGTATTTCTTTGGTAAAATAATAAGCCACTCTACTGGCCAATGACCCTGTTTTAGTGCCAGGGAAAACCCTGTTGAGGTCTCTTCCGTCTGGGAAAGTTCTATCAGCATTTAAAAATCCAAAGGTGTTTAAAATAGGAATACAGATGGTAGTGCCTGAAAGAGGAATGTTGATTTTTCTTGCAATTATTTGCCGTACAATCTCAACTCCGTTAATTTCGTCTCCATGTATACCTGCTGTGATAAGAACCGTTGGCCCAGGAGTTTTAGCGCGCTGTATGATAACAGGAATTTCTACTTTGCTTGAGGTGTAGAGTTTTGCAAAGCTAAAATTAATGGTTTTACTTTGTCCTAAGGCTATTTTTTCACCAAGAATAACCAGATCTGTATTGTTATATGCCATAAAAACGAGAACGAATTATTTTTTTTGCTGTTCTATAAATGCTATAATTTTTCCTGATACGTCAACCCCTGTAGTAGTTTCGACACCTTCTAGCCCCGGTGTAGAGTTTACCTCCAAGACCAAAGGGCCTCTTTTTGAAGACAATATATCTACACCACAGACATGTAAATCTAATGCTTTTGCCGAGGCAACTGCCAATTGCTTTTCTGCCTGTGATAATTGTATGATACTTGCACTGCCTCCCTGATGCAGGTTAGACCTGAAATCTCCATCTTTAGATTGCCTTTTAATAGATGCTACCACTTCTCCGGCTACAACAAAGGCTCTAATGTCTGTACCTTTAGACTCTTCAATGAATTCTTGCATTACAAATTTAACCCCTGCGACTTGGAGGGTCTGGGCCGTAGCTAGTGCATTTTTAAAGTTTTCGCACAAAATAACTCCCTGGCCGTGGGTGCCTTCAAGCATTTTAATAATAATAGGTTTGTCTCCAAAATCTTTAACAAAATCTTCTAGATAGGGGTGAGCGCCTAGCGTTGTTTTAGGCATTGCAATGCCTTTTTGTGCTAGTATTTGAAAACAGGTCCACTTATCTCTAGAGTTAATAATGCCTTGTGAAGATGCAATACTAAAAACCCCCATAGATTCAAAATGTCTCACAATAGATGCGCCTCTGTATGTGTTTGATGCGCCAATTCTAGGAATAATAGCATCCAGATCATCAATGATTTGATCGTGGTACTGTAAAACAGCTTTGTTGTTTACGATCATTAAATTACAGTAGGCAGGATCAATGATTTCTATATCATGATTTTGAACCTCTCCAGCTTTTAAAAGGCTTTGTGTGGAGTACAGTTGTTCTGCTCGAGAAAGAATGGCAATGTTCATCTATGGTATCTTGGTTGTTGCAATGTACTAAAAAATCAGCTTTTATTTTCCATAAAGCCACCCTCTAGGGTTAAATAATAGATGGGTTAATTTCATAAGAGAATACCTGTCATTATCATAAAATGCTTTTATCTTTACCCTATGGCACAAGCACCTGTAGCGCTACAAGTTTCTACCCTACCCCAAACCCCTGGTGTGTATCAGTATTATGATAAAGACGGGCAACTTTTATACATCGGGAAAGCAAAAAACTTAAAAAAAAGAGTGGGTTCTTATTTCAATAAAACCCATGAAATTGCTCGCACGCGCATACTTGTTAAACAAATTGTTGACATTAAACACATTGTGGTTGCCACAGAGACAGATGCACTGTTGCTGGAAAACAACCTTATTAAAAAATACCAACCCAAGTATAATGTCTTACTAAAGGATGATAAAACCTACCCTTGGATTTGCATCAAAAAAGAGCGTTTCCCAAGAGTATTTTCTACTCGCAGACTCATAAAAGATGGCAGTGAGTACTTTGGGCCCTACACCAATTTTAAAACAGTACATACCCTTTTAGATTTAATAAAGGGGCTATACCCTTTGCGCAGCTGTACCTATGATTTGGCTCATGAAAAAATAACCAATGGGAAATATAAAGTTTGCTTAGAGTACCACCTAGGAAACTGCCTAGGTCCTTGTGAAAATTTACATTCTGAAATAGCCTATAATGAAGCCATTGATGCTATTAGAAACCTTTTAAAAGGAAATTTTAAAGAGTCTTTGGGAGGGTTTAAGCAGCAAATGAACCGCTATGCTGCCAATTTACAATTTGAAGATGCCCAGCGCATAAAAGAGAAGATAGAAACCCTACAGAACTATCAAAGTAAATCTACGGTAGTAAACCCAAATATTAATAATGTAGATGTCTTTAGTGTCATTAGTGATGAGAGCTATGGGTATGTTAATTTTCTGCAGCTTTCTTTTGGGTCAATCATTAGAAGTCACACCCTAGAGATAAAGAAAAAATTAGATGAGACAGACGCCCAGTTATTAGAGCTTAGTGTTGTGGAGCTGCGCCAAAGATTTAACTCTCAATCCAAGGAGGTGTATGTGCCCTTTACAATTAACGTTGAAGCAGGGGTGAAGTTACATATTCCAAAACTAGGCGATAAAAAGAAAATTTTGGACCTATCAACGCGTAATGCTAAATATTTCAGAATGGAGCGCTTCAAACAGGCTAAGATTGTAGATCCATCTAGACATGCAAACAGGATTATGGCGCAAATGAAAAAAGATTTACGCCTCTCTCAAGAGCCTCGCCATATAGAGTGTTTTGATAATAGTAATATTCAAGGAACCAATCCTGTTGCTGCTTGTGTGGTATTTAAAGATGGTAAGCCAAGTAAAAAAGACTACCGCAAGTTTGCTATTAAAACCGTAGTTGGCCCGGATGATTTTGCTTCTATGGAGGAGGTTGTTTTTAGGAGATACAAGCGTTTACTAAAAGAGGATCAGCCCTTGCCACAACTTATTATTATCGATGGAGGGAAAGGGCAATTATCTTCCTCCTTAAAAGCCCTTGACGATCTTGGTTTGCGAGGTAAAATAGCTATTATTGGAATTGCAAAAAGATTAGAAGAGTTGTTCTACCCCGATGACCCTATACCCTTGTATTTGGATAAAAAGTCTGAAACATTAAAGATTATTCAACAATTAAGAAACGAAGCACACCGTTTTGGAATTACATTTCATAGGCAAAAAAGAAGTAAAGAAGCGCTAAACACTGCTCTAGAAACCATTGAGGGTATTGGTGAGAAAACAGTTGTTGACCTCTTGCGGGTTTTTAAAAGCACCAAACGTATTGGCGAGGCTTCTTTTGAAGATTTAACAAAGGTAATAGGCGCTAGTAGGGCCAAAAAAATTAGAGTGCATTTTAACAACGCGCAAACAAAAGAAAAAAAATAGCATACACCCATGAGGCACTTATTATATACTTTTTTTATTTTTTTTACTACTTTGGGTTTTTCTCAAAGTAGCGATTCCTTAACACAAAGCAATAAGGATGTCTCTGTTGGGCTAGTGCTTAGCGGAGGTGGGGCAAAAGGGCTAGCGCACATTGGCGTTTTAAAAGCCATAGAGCAAGCCGGAGTTAGAATAGATTATATAGCCGGAACCTCAACAGGAGCAATTGTAGGAGCGCTTTATGCGGCAGGGTATACGGCAGCACAATTAGATGTAATGTTTAAAGCGGTAGATTTCTCGACTTTAATTCAAGACGATGTGCCTAGAAGAGCCAAAACCTTTAATGAAAAAGATGAAAGTATAAAATACGCGTTAACACTTCCCTTTGATGGTTTTGAAATTTCTTTTCCTACAGGGCTCTCTAATGGGCAAAACATTTACAACCTGTTTTCAAAACTAACTAGTCATGTAAATCACCTAACAGATTTTAGCAAGTTGCCCATTCCATTTTTTTGTGTTGCTACTAATGCAGAAAATGGAGAAATGGTTTTGCTAGAAAATGGGTATTTGCCAAGAGCTGTTTCTGCCAGTGGAGCGCTCCCTACCTTGTTTAATCCTGTGGTAATTAATGACATGATTTTAATTGACGGCGGGATTGTAAATAACTACCCCATAGATGAACTTAGGGCCAAAGGAGTTGATATTATCATTGGGGTTGACGTGCAGGATGGGATCAAGAAAAAGAAAGACCTCACCTCTGCCCTAGACCTTGTTTTACAAGTTAATAACTACACCTCCGTAAAACAAATGCAGACCAAGATAAAAGACACAGATATATACATAAAACCCGATATAGAGGAGTTTTCGGTAGTGTCTTTTGATGATGCTAAAATGATTGTTCAGGCGGGATTTGATGCTGCCAATCTACTAACCGAAAAGTTAGATAGCATTGCCCTTCAGCAAACTAGCAGCGCTGCATTAAAACCAGTACCCCATAACAATGAGGATTTGTATATAAAACAAGTGGTTATAGAGGGAAACAATTATTACACAGATGCCTATATTTTAGGAAAGTTAAAGCTAAAGACTCCAGCTACCGTTAGTTATTCTTCTTTTAGTGAGGGAGTAAATAACCTCTCTGCAACAGGCAACTTTGATGATATAGATTTTAGGTTTGTTAAAGACCAAGCCAATCAATACACGGTATCTTTTAAAGTATTAGAAAGCAAGTCTAAAATGGAACTTAGATTAGGCGCGCATTATGACCCATTGTATCAAACAGGGGTGCTTTTAAATATTACCAGAAAACGAATTTTAACCAGCAATGATATTGCCTCACTTGATGTTGTTGTGGGAGATAACCTAAGGTATAATTTCAACTATTATATAGACAAGGGTTTTTTCTGGAGTCTTGGTTTTAAATCATCGTATGATTTTTTTGACAAAAACGTCTCCATAGATTTTGTAGCAAACGATCTTAATGCTACCTCTGAGTTTCCAGTAAATAAAATAGATTTACAGTACAGTGATTTCACAAATCAACTCTATGGGGAAACTCTTTTTAATCGCATTTTTTTATTAGGGATTGGTGTGGAGCATAAATATTTAAGATATCTCTCTGAAACCATTGGCACCGATGTAAATAATGTGCCTAGAACCATCTTTGAAAATACCAATTACGTTAGCGCCTTTGGTTATGTTAAGTACGACACCTATGATAATATATTTTTCCCAAAAAAAGGAGTTGTATTTCAGGCAGACACTCATCTGTATTTGTTTTCTCAAGGGAGTAATAACAACTTTGAACCCTTTACAATACTTAAGGCAAAGGCGGGGTATGCCAAAACTTTTTTTGGAAAATTAACAGGGGTTTTTACTGCAGAAACGGGTTTTAAAATAGGGAGCTCTAGTACTAGTTCTTTAGATTTTTTCCTTGGGGGCTATGGGTTTAAGCAGGTTAATAACATACTGCCTTTTTATGGGTATGAAGCACTAAGTTTACGCGGAGACACGTATTTTAAAATCAAGCCTCACGCTAGATTATGAACTAATAAAAAACCACCACCTAAGCCTTTTTGCAAATATTGCAAATGTAGATGACGCACTTTTTCAAAAAGATGATTGGTTAAAAGCCATACCTTATACAGGTGTTGGAGTTGGCTACGGTTTGAACACTTTTTTGGGTCCTTTGGAGCTTAAATACGCGTATGCTCCAGAGCGTGAAGTGGGAGAATTGTATGTGCGTGTTGGGTTTAAATTTTAATAAGGCTTCTACAAAGGTTGCTTGCTCAATTTTTACGATATTTGTGTAACACCAAAAATCGATCTATGCCACGTTATCATTCCTTAGGTAAAATTCCGCCCAAAAGACACACTCAATTTCGTAAACCAGATGGTTCTCTGTACAGTGAACAATTATTTGGCACCATTGGTTTTGACGGCATGTACACCAATAGCTACCACGTCCATAGACCCACTATGGTCAAGGCAATAAAAAATCAATACAGTGTTGCTCCAAAAATCGCCAAACAAAATAACATACAATCATACCGTTTTAGAGGATTTCAGATAGCTCCCAAAAACGATTACCTAGAGAGTCGCAAGGCCGTGCTTACCAATAGTGATTGTACTATTATTTTGGCAGCTCCAAAAAACTCTGTTACAGATTATTTCTATAAAAATACAGACTCAGATGAGCTCTTGTTTGTACATAAAGGCTCAGGGAAGCTTCGTACACATTTAGGAAATCTAGATTTTAAATATGGAGATTATTTGTTAATACCTAGAGGGATTATCTATCAAATAGATTTTGACACCCAAGACAACAGGCTATTTATTGTAGAGTCTAGAAGACCAATATACACCCCTAAGAGATACCGTAATTGGTTTGGACAGCATCTAGAGCATTCTCCTTTTTGTGAGCGAGACATTAGAGTCCCTTACGAGCTGGAAACCAATGATGAAAAAGGTGATTTTTTAATCAAAGTAAAAAAGAATGACGAAATAATAGAAATGGTATACGCCTCCCATCCTTTTGATGTTGTTGGCTATGACGGGTATAATTACCCATACGCTTTTTCTATTCATGATTTTGAGCCAATAACTGGACGTATTCATCAACCACCACCAGTGCATCAAACCTTCGAGACTGATGCTTTTGTGGTTTGCTCTTTTTGCCCTCGTTTGTATGATTACCATCCACTAAGTATTCCAGCGCCCTACAACCATAGTAATATAGACAGCGATGAGGTATTGTATTATGTAGACGGAGACTTTATGAGCAGAAATGACATCGACCCTGGACACATCTCCCTTCATCCAGCAGGTATTCCTCATGGGCCGCACCCAGGAGCAGCAGAGCGAAGTATTGGTAAAAAAGGAAGTGATGAACTGGCCGTGATGGTAGACACCTTTAAGCCGCTGATGGTTACCCAAGAGGCCATGGAAATTGCTGATGAAGATTATTTTAAAAGCTGGCTTTAATATTTCAGAAGCAAGAAAAATGGAACAACTTTTGTATCTAACAATGTATGGCTTTTAATCATACCTAATGAAAAAGATAACATTCCTAATTTTAATATGTTTTACAACACTACTTAGTGCTCAAAAAAAAGCCTACGGTGATGGAGAGTGGTTTAAATTTAGGATACATTACGGCCCTATTACTGCGGGGTACGCTACCTTAAAAGTAGAAGATGCTGTTTTAAATAACAAAGAGGTTTTTCATATACAAGGAGAGGGACACACCACAGGGATTACAAAATTACTCTTTAATGTAGATGATTATTATGAGTCTTACATAGATAGAGAATTAGATATTCCATACCGTTTTATTAGAAAGATTGATGAAGGGGGCTATACTAAAGATCTTGTTATTGATTTTAATTATGACACTCAAAAAGCAATTGTCACCAACAACAAATACAATACAGTTGATAAAGTAGCCCTTGTGGCCAATGTGCAAGACATGGTTTCTTCCTTTTATTACTTGCGCAATCAATTAGATACTAAAAATATCAAACAAGGAGACCAGGTTGACATGAATATGTTTTTTGACCGGGGCAATTATAAATTCAGGCTTAAATTTTTGGGTAGAGAAACCTTAAAAACTACCTTTGGAAAAGTGCCTACCATGATATTTAGACCCTATGTTGAATCTGGCCGTGTTTTTGAAGAAGAGGAAAGTTTAACTGTTTGGGTGACAGATGATGCTAACAAAATGCCCATTGTTATAAAAGCAGATTTAGTTATAGGTTCTTTAAAGGCAACACTAACAGAGTATAAGGGGCTTAAACACCAGTTTAAAATTATTCCAGAATAATACCAATCTATGGAGCTTACACCAAAAACCAAAGAATTATTACAACAACTTGAAGCTAAGTTTGGGGCTATAGGCCAAAATCTAGACACGCACTTAGAGGGCTTGTTGCACTCCACTCCAATAACCTATTGGGATTACATACAAACAGACGCACTACTGGAGCTGCAAACACAGCGCACCAACCTGCCAGATGAAATGGTGTTTATTATGTACCATCAAGTAAATGAACTTCTCTTTAAGATGATTCTCTGGGAAATAGAACAAGTCTCTAAAAATACAAGCCTAACGGCCGCCTTCTTTTGTGAAAAACTAATGCGCGTGAGCCGTTACTTTGATATGCTTACCTCTTCCTTTAATATTATGCGTGAAGGGATGGATAGAGCACAGTACATGAAATTTAGGACAACCCTAACTCCTGCCAGCGGTTTTCAGAGCGCTCAGTACAGAAAAATTGAATTTGCATCTACAGATTTAATAAACCTAATTGATGCTAGATTTAGAGACACCATTGATAGAAACACTTCTTATGAACACGCCCTAGAGCATCTCTATTGGCAAGCTGCCGGGAAAGACTTTAAGACAGGAGAGAAGTCGTACTTGCTTTCTTCATTTGAGAAGCGCTATCACTCAGAATTTATAGACTTTACCCAAGAGTATAATACCATAAATTTATATGCGAAATTTAAGGGACTCCCCAAGCAGGTGAAACAGGATCCGGATCTTTTAAAGGCAATGCGTCATTTTGATTACACGGTAAATATTACTTGGGTGATGGCCCACTACAATACTGCAAGATATTATATAGGCGGCAGCGACAACCAAGAAGCGGTAGAGGCTACTGGCGGTAGTGACTGGACAAAATATATGCTGCCGAAATATCAGAAAAGAGTCTTTTTCCCTGAAGTTTGGAGCGATCAAGAATTAGCAGATTGGGGAAAAAATGTATAAACGATACCATCTAAAAATACAATCATTGAAGAGCTTTGCTTTCTATCTTGGGCTGCTATTTGTTTTTATTGCCTGCGGTGATACTACCTCACAGAAAACCCAAGAAAAAGACTCCGAAATATTAAAGGAGTCAAAGGCATATGGGTTTGATTTAAACCAGTTTAATACCCTTAGAGATACCATAAAAAATGGTGACACATTTGGGGCCATTTTAAACAATCATGGAGTTAGTCATACAACAATATTTAACATTGCTACAAAATTTAGAGACACCTTTGATGTGCGCCGTTTGGTTGTTGGTAAACCCTACCTAGTATTAAAATCTAAAGACACCCTAAATACCATTCAGTATTTTGTTTATGAAAAAAACAAAATACAATATGCCGTTGTAGACCTCAGCGATTCTTTAAGGGTTTATACTAAAAGCAAGCCCATAACATATGTAGATAAACAGGCCTCTGGAGTGATAGAAAACTCCTTGTATCTCACCATGGAAGAAAATAATTTAAGCCCCGCCATGACAGATAGGTTGGCTAATATTTACGCCTGGACAGTTAACTTCTTTAAAATTCAAAAAGGGGATCGTTTTAAAGTAGTGTATACCGAGAAGTTTATTGATGACACGATATCTGCAGGAATTCATAGAATTAAAGCCTCTTATTTTGAACACAAAGGAGTCCCTCTATATGCATTTGGTTATGAAAACGAAAAGTTACCTTCTCTTGATTTTTATGATGAGAAAGCTCAAAACCTTAGACGTGCATTTTTAAAAGCGCCCGTAAAGTTTAGCAGAATCTCATCCAAGTATAACCTCAAAAGAAGAATAAAATATTATGGTTATAAACTTCGCCCACACAAAGGAACCGATTTTTCAGCCAATATTGGCGCTCCAATTTTGGCAACCGCAGACGGTACGGTTACAAAAGCAGAACGCAAAGGCGGGAACGGTATTTATGTAAAAATTAGACATAACAGCACCTATGAAACACAATACCTGCACATGAAGAAATACAATGTACGTGTTGGAGATTTTGTAAGACAGGGTGATGTGATAGGTTGGGTAGGCATGACGGGCAATTCTGGAGGACCTCATGTTTGTTATCGTTTTTGGAAAAATGGCAGACAAGTAGACCCTTTTAAGCAAGACTTGCCAGCTTCAAAACCACTCTCTAGTGAGTTTCATAAAGATTATTTCTCCTACATCGAAGCTATTAAAGACCAATTAGACGGGATAGTTTATTAGTGTAAAGTGTTGATAACCTTGTTATTAATTATTCCTTTTCTTTTTTGTTACCTACCATTATTAATTGTAATTTTATTTGGAAGTTCATTTTTTTCTTAACACAAGAAATAGGAGAATAATACAATTTGGTGTACTTTTGCAAATATTATATTCATTAAAAACAAACACATGAAAAAACTTTTACTTTTATTAGTATTGCTAGGCGGTTTTACTGCCTTTGGACAAGGCACCATTACAGGTAGTCTTATGGATATGGACCTTGGCGGGCCACTTCCTGGAGCTAACGTTATTGAAGCTGGAACAAACAATGGAGTTGTTACAGATTTTGATGGTAACTTTAGTATTACAGTAGCCAAAAATCAAGGAACACTTGAGCTTAGCTATGTTGGATACCAAACAAAGACGGTTTCTTACACATTATCTGGAGAAACTCTTGCACTAGGGTCTATTTCAGTAAACCAAGCTGCAGCATCTTTGGATGAGGTAATACTTATTGGTTCTGGAGTTATCCAAGTTGCAGAAGGAAGAAGAACTCCTGTTGCAGTATCTACAATTAGAGCTGAAGAGATTTCTACTAAAGCAGCTGGTAACGTAGAGTTTACAGAGGCTATGAAAAATACACCATCTGTGTATGTAGCAAATCAGGGTTCTGGTTTTGGAGACAGTCAAATATTCTTACGTGGTTTTGACGACACGAACACTGCATTCTTGTTAAATGGGCAACCAATTAACGGACAAGAAGACGGTAAAATGTACTGGTCTAACTGGTCTGGAATGAGTGATGTTGCAAATGCAGTACAAGTACAAAGAGGTTTAGGAGCATCAAAGCTTGCTATTTCTTCTGTTGGTGGTACGGTAAACATTGTATCTAAAACTACAGATAGAAAAGAAGGTGGTTTTGTGCGTTTTCTAGGTGGTAACGATAGTTATGCAAAAGCAACTATGAACTACAATTCTGGAATGAGTGAAAAAGGCTGGGGATTCTCAGTATTATTAGACCACTGGCAAGGATACAGAAAATATGCTGAAGGTACACAAGGTGGAGGTCAAACATACATGATCTCTGTTGGTTACAAAGCAAGTGAAAAAAGTGTATTTAACTTTTTACTTACAGGAGCACCACAATTTCATGATCAAAACTTTTCTCAAAACAGAAGTGTTTATGAGCAATACGGAAATAAGTACAATCCAAATTCTGGATTTTTGGATGGGCAACGTTACACAGAAAGACGTAACTATTACCATAAGCCAGTTGCTAACTTAAACTGGGATTATGAAATTAACGATAAAGTAGATCTTTCTGCAGTATTATATGCTTCTTGGGGCCGCGGTGGTGGTACAGGAGGTCTAGGAAGTGGATCAAACAGAGTTCGTTTTAGTGATGGTACTGATAATGCTAGATCAGAGATTGACTTTGAGTCTATTCGTGCAAATAACATTGCCAATGCAGATGCAAACGGAAATGGTAACTACGGAGATTCTTACATCAGAAGATCTTCTGTAAACAACCACAACTGGTATGGATTCTTAGGTAACTTAAACTACGATGCCAATGAAAATTGGGATTTAAGTGTAGGAGTAGATGCAAGAATGTACACAGGAGATCACTTTAGACAAGTAAACGATTTGTTAGGTCTTAACGGTTTTACTGACAACTTTAGAAATGATAACAGACCAGATGATTATACTTTTACTGAAGAGTATGATGCAAATCCATGGTCTGCCCTATTTAACTATGCAGATGAAGAGAACAGAACACAGTATGATTATAGCGAAAATATAAACTATATTGGTGCTTTTGGACAAGCTGAATATGCTACAGATCATTTCTCTGCGTTTTTCCAAGGAGCTGTTTCAACACAGTCTTTCCAAAGAACTGGACGTTTTACTGGTGCAGAGCGTGATGGTGGTGATGGTATTGCTCTTGATGGTCTTGGCGAGTCTGAGAAAATCAGCAAACTAGGATACAACCTTAAGGGAGGATTAGGATATTCTCCTAACGATGCGAGTACATTCTTTGTAAACGGAGGATTTTACTCACGTCAACCATATCTAGACAATATTTTTGCAGACATTAGAAACTCAAATGCTATCGTGTCTCCAGAAATTGAAAACGAAGAAGTATTAAGTTATGAAGCTGGATACCGTTACAATAAAGGAAACCTTCGTATCAATGTAGATATCTACAGAACAGACTGGGGTAACCGTTTTGTTTCAACTGGAGGTCAAACTACAGATGAGAACGGAGCAGATGTATTCTTTACAGACCGTTTTACAGACGTAACACAAATACACCAAGGATTAGAATTTGATTTTGAATACCGTATGGATTCAGATGTTCTAAGATGGAGAGGGTATGGATCTATCGGAAACTGGAAGTATGATGGAGAAACTCCTTTTACACGTCAAAACAATGAAACACTTGATTTTATTGAGTTAGATGATAACACATTAACCTTATCTGGCGTAAAAGTGGGTAGAGCTCCTCAAACATCATTTGGTGGTGGAGTTGTTTGGAACATTTGTAATGGACTTAGTTTTGATGCAGATTACAACATCTACACAGATTTATATGCTGCTATTAATGCAGATGATGTTGTTGAGGCCGCTCAAGAAGGAGAAAGAGCTCAGTCTGACAGAATAGATGGATACGGTTTATTTGACCTTGGATTAACTTACAAGTTCATGTTTGGAGGTAACAAACTTACATTAAGAACAAACCTTTACAATGCTCTTAATGAAGATTACATCACAAGACAAGATAATTATGGTGTAGGTTTAGGAAATGGAAGAACATACAACGCAAGTGTACGTTACAATTTCTAATTCTTAATATCATATAGTATTTTAAAGAGCCATCACTTTTGTGATGGCTCTTTTGTTTTTAGTACATTTACCCTTATAAATTTAAACTTCTATTTATGAAACAAGCTATCAAATACTTGCATTCTTATTGGGCCTACTTGGTAGTGCTCGTTGTTATTTTTGCAACCCTTAATGCCCTTTACAGTTTTTTTACAAACAAAGAATACAGCTATAAAGATTTTAGACTCTCTTTATTTGCTTTAATAGTAACGCATATGCAGTTTTTAATTGGTCTTGTGTTGTTCTTTGTATCTCCCCTGGGGCTTCAGTCTATTTCAAACAATGGCATGGCAGCGGTCATGAAAGATAGCACCTTGCGGCTGTATGCTATAGAGCACCCAACGGTAATGCTGCTTACGGCAGTGTTTATAACCATAGGGTATTCTAAACACAAGAAGAAATTAACCATTACATCCAAAATTTAAAATGCTGGCAATATTTTACACCATTGCACTAGTGCTATTGCTAAGTAGAATTCCTTGGGCAAGTTGGCTGTAAAGCTTTAGATTACATAAAAAAAGGCCACTACATGTAGTGGCCTTTTTTTATGCGCTATTAAAAGAGATAACCGATATATTACTGTTCTTTTACAAGGTATACAAAGACCGGAAAGTGGTCACTATATCCTCCTGTGAAAGATCCATTACCAAAGCTTCTGTAAGGATATCCTTTGTATTGCCCTTTTGAGTTTGCCAGGTATGATTTGTTGTAGATTCCTGCTTTATAAAAACGGTAGGAGGTGTAATCTTTCTTTGTTAGTTCTGCGGAGATAATCATCTGGTCAAATAAATTCCAACCATCTCTCCAGGCCAATGTCCCTAGACCATTTTTAAACATTTCTTCCATCGGGTTAAAAAGTTGTTTTGTACCTACATTTTCTCTTTTCTTTTTTGGCTTTAAGATGTCTTTTACACTAGGGCTAGTAGGGTCGTCATTAAAATCTCCCATGGTGATAATTTTAGCGTACGGTTCTTGCACAAAAATAGAATCCATGATGTGCTTGTTAAGTTTTGCTGCGCTAATTCTTTTTTGACGAGATCTTGCCTCCCCGCCGCTTCTTGAGGGCCAGTGGTTGACAATAAAGTGCATTTTCTCTCCATCTAACATACCACTGACCACTAATTGATCTCGAGTAAAAATACGCTTGGTAGGGTCTACATTATCATAAATTAATAGCTCGTGTGCCTTGTAGTTTGTTGGAGTAAATAATTTTTTTTGGTAGATGAGGGCTACATCAATTCCTCTTCTATCTGGGGAGTCAAACTGTACAATTCCATACTCTTTACCAAGTAGAGATTCTTGGTTTACAAGATCTTCTAATACTTTTCTATTCTCGGTTTCACAAAGGCCAACTATGGCTGGTGCTGTGCCCGTTACATCTGCTCCAATTTCACTAATAACCTTGGCCATGTTTTTAAGTTTGGCTTGGTATATTTCTTCTGTCCAGTGGTCTTTTCCGTCTGGAGTTCTATCATCATCGTAGGTGATAGGGTCGTTTTCTGTATCAAAAAGGTTTTCAACGTTATAGAAGGCTATTGTGTTTACCTTATACTGTTTTTTTTGTTGAGCGAAACCGATGCTTGAGACAAAGACAAGTGCAATAAAAAATTGTTTAGTGTAATGCATTTATGATATATATTAGTTTTGAGTAAAGGGTCGTATAATTAGTTCAACAAAAGTAATTAATTCCATTGAAAAATGTACATTTGTTCAAAAGTGATAATAATATATTAAAGAGAAGGTTAAATTCTCAACAAACATTTAAAAATTCGGAATGAAAAAACTCATGTTAACTTTTTTTACGCTCCTGTTTTTTGCAAGCACTGGTTTTGCTCAAACTGCAGTTGTAAAAGGACGCGTTGTGGATAGTAATTCAAGTGATGTCATTGGTGATGTGTCTATTAGCATTAAAGCTAGCACATTTACTACCCTGACAGACCCTGAAGGTCTTTTTGTAATTCAAAGTGAAATGCTGCCTCAAGGGGAGCAGGTACTTATAATTTCAAAAGCTGGCTACTACTCACAAAGAATCCAACTCATCATTGAAAATGGAGAGACATTAAATTTAAATACCATTTTATTGGAGATTGATCTTTCTCTTACAGAGTCTCAGATAGGGATTATTAGCCTTTCCGACAATGAACTAGATGAAGATGATGGTTCCTCGTTTAACACCTCTGGGCTATTACAGGCTTCTAGAGATGCATTTTTAAATGCCGCTGCTTTTGATTTTAGCGCAACATTCTTTAGACCAAGAGGTCTGGACAATGCCAATGGTAAAGTACTTATCAATGGTCTTGAAATGAACAAGCAAATTACAGGACGCCCACAATGGGGTAACTGGGGTGGACTTAACGATGTGCAACGTAACCGTGAATTTTCTATGGGCCTAAAGGCAAGTGATTATACCTTTGGTGGTGTTGCAGGAACAACCAACATCATCATGAGAGCTTCTCAATACCGCCAAGGTGGACGTGTTTCTTATGCATCTTCAAATAGAAGTTACCGCGGTCGTGTTATGGGAACCTACAACAGTGGTTTAAATAAAAATGGATGGGCTTATGCAGTTTCTGCGGCACGTAGATTTGGTGAGGGAGGATATCAAGATGGTACGCTGTATGATTCTAATTCATTCTTTGCATCTGTAGAGAAAAAAATTAACGATAGCCATAGTCTTAACCTTACAGCGTTTTATACGCCAAATAGAAGAGGAAGATCTACTGCCATCACTCAAGAACAAAGAGAACTAAAAGGAATACGCTACAATCCAAACTGGGGGTATCAAGATGGTGAACTTAGAAATAGTCGTATCAGAGAAATAGAAGAGCCAATTTTTATGTTGAATCATTACTGGAACATAGGTGAGAAAACAACATTAAACACAAACATTGGCTACCAAACAGGAACCATTAGAAATAGCCGTATAGATAACAACGGAAACCGTAACCCATCTGGTAATTACTACCAGAGAATGCCTAGTTATTTCTTGCGTGATGCAAGTCCTTCTCCTTACCAGTACCAACAAGCGTATTTGGCAAGAGAAGAGTTTGTAAATGATGGGCAAATTCCTTGGAATACATTATATGGTGCAAATTTAGACTCACAGGGTAATGCCCTAAGAGCATCTTATGTTTTGCAAGATGATGTAAGTAAAGACACACAGGTGCAGTTCAGCTCTATTCTTTTCTCTGAGCTAACTAGTAACATTACTTTAAATGCTGCCGTAAATTATAGAAGTCTGAAAAGCGAAAATTATGCCCAGGTTCGTGATTTACTAGGAAGTAATGGATTTTTAGATATTGATACTTTTGCAAATTCAGAATCTGGAGATGGTGCAGGAGATTTGCAATCTAATATCGCACAAAGTGATGTGCGTAACCCAAACCGTATTGTAGGTGTGGGAGATCGTTACAAATATAATTTTGATGTAAATGCAGATGTTATGTCTGGTTTTGCTCAAGCTCAATTTAAGTATAGTAAGGTAGATTTTTACCTAGCTGCTAGCTTGGGAGCTACCAATTACCAGCGTAATGGTTTGTATGAAAACGGAAACTACCAAGGAGGAAACAGCTCATTTGGAGAAAGTGAAGCGTTAAGCTTTAGCACTCTTGGATTTAAAGGGGGCGCTGTTTATAAAGTTACAGGACGTCACCTTATAGATGTAAACGCTGGATACTTAACCAAGGCGCCAAGCATTAGAAACTCTTTTAGTAATTCTCGCCAAAACAACAATGTTGTAGAAGGCTTGACAGAAGAGAAAATTCAAAACCTAGATGTAAGTTACATCTTCCGTTCTCCTATATTAAAGGCAAGAGTTACTGGTTTTTACAACGCTATGCAAGACCAGACAGATATCAACTTCTTCTTTACAGAATCTATACAGAGCGCTGATGGAGGAGGAACTTTTGTACAGGAAGTACTTACAGGTATTGAGACTACAAGAGCAGGTGCAGAGATAGGAATTGAAGCTCAGGTAACACCAACAATTAAACTTAAGGGTGCGGCATCAATGGCGCAGTATGTTTATACCAACAATCCAAATCAATACTTTACTAGTGATGATTTTGATGGTCCAAAAAGATTGGGTGATGGAACCACTAAGATGAAAAACCTGCACATTGCGGGAGGTCCAGAAAACGCATTCCAGTTAGGCTTTGAGTATCGTGATCCAAACTTCTGGTGGTTTGGCGTTACTTCAAACTATTTCTCAAATGCATATATAGATGTAAGTAGCCTTCGTAGAAACGACAACTTTGCTACAGACACAGACAACATAGGCTTTAATGACTATGACCCTGCAACAGCAAGAGAATTGTTACAACAAGAACAGTTTAATGATTACACCCTTGTAAATGTAGTGGGAGGTAAGTCTTGGAGAGTTGACGGTTATTATGTTGGATTTTTTGCAACAATCAACAACGTTTTTGACCAACGCTACAGAACAGGTGGTTTTGAAGATTCTAGAATTGCAGATTATCGTGGTATGGTTGAAGAATCAAATAGAGATACACCGGTATTCGGGAATCGCTATTTCTTCGGAAACGGAACTACATATTACTTAAACCTTTACGTTAGATTTTAATAAAAAATAGATAAACACAATACAAATGAAAAATTTCAATTTATACAAACTAGTAATGCTGTTGATGGTAACAGTAGCGATAGTATCATGTGTGCAAGATGATGATTTTGAAACACCAAACACTATCGTTGTGGCTCCAAACCTAGAGGGTGATGTGCTAACAATAATGGGTATTAATAGTGCCTTTGAACAATTAGTTGCAGCTGCAGCAGATGACCTTGGTGTTGACCCATCAGACTTTAACTACGAAGATGTTCTTGCAGAGTTAAGAGCAACAGAGAAGTTAACCTTTGAGACAGATTTCATCACCTATGTAGAAGGGTATGTAATCTCTAACGATCAAGCAGGAAACTTTTTTGAAGAAATGATCTTGCAAAACGCTCCTTCTAATCCTGTTAGAGGAGTAAAAGTTTTGATAGACGTAAATCCTTTATTTATTACCTATGAAATAGGTAGAAAAGTATACGTTCGTCTAGACGGTTTAACCGCTGGTTATGATGGTGGTGTATTTACATTAGGAATATTAGACTTGAACGATTTAGGTAAAATTGGAGAGTCTCAAATGTTAGACTACGTAATTAGAGATGCAGTTGTTGAGACAATGGTTGCAAAACCAATGTTGTTTTCAGAGTTTACAGCCGCTAATACTAACTTGTTAGTAGAGTTAGCTGACGCACAATTTAACCGTAATGAAGTCTTAGGAGATGATCGCAAAACCTATGCTGGTGAACCAGAAGACGAATTTGACGGAGAACGTTTATTAGAAAGCTGTGAAGAAGGTGGAAGTGTTATTTTTAGCACCAGCACATTTGCAGACTTTAAATCTTTCTTGTTACCGCAAGGTAGAGGCTCTATGAAAGGAATTTTAACCATGGATTATTTCGGTGAAGTTTTTAACATAGTAGTTAACGACACATCAGATATTAATTTTGACAACGAAAACAGATGTGATCCAGAAACATTCAATTGTGATGGACCTAGTGGAGGCGGAGCAGAATTTTACAGTGAAAACTTTGAAGGTTTTGATTCTATTGAGGCCTATGTTAGTGCCGGTTGGACAAATGTAAATGCAAGTGGCGGAAACGAAGTATGGGAGATTGGAAACTTTGACAACAATAACTATGCTCAAGTATCTGGATTTAGTTCTGGAGAGGATATTATCGACACATGGCTAGTAACTCCAGCCATCGATATGGATACTACCACAGAAGAGGAATTGACTTTTAATATTCAAGCTGCCTTTGATAATGGCACTATCTTGAGTGTGTTAGTTTCTACAGACTTTACTGGAGATGTAACTACTGCTACTTGGAATCTTTTAGACGCTTCTATTCCTACAGGACCAGAAAGTGGTTTTGGAGACTTTTTCCCATCAGGGGCAATTAATGTTTCTTGTGTTGACGGTATGGCTCATATCGCTTTTAGATATCAAGGTTCAGATCCAACAGCTACCACACGTTACCACATAGATGATATCGTGATTACAGGAAACTAAAACCTTTTTTCACAAATATTAAAAACACCCCTGGCATTGTCAGGGGTGTTTTTTTTTGAAGCTTTGTTTTTCCAAATGACCAACTTTTTTTTGTTGCTGCTACCTATTGCTTTATAAATGTATGTCACTATTTATTTTTGTCTTTGAGGTATATACCCGATTCTGTTGTTCCACAAACTAACTATTTTAAACCCAACGATGATATATCACCCAGACACACCTCTTATTACAAACTAATTCTTAGCATCACCCTCTCTCAGCAAAAGTGGGTGTAAGCATTCTCTTAAGAGAATAGTAGAGTTTAAGCATCACGCTTAATTAACGCTTTTAAGGAGCGGTTAAAAATCTAAAATAAAAAGGTAGTAAAATACTTGTGTGCTCACTTAAAACCAAGCGTATAGCCCTTAAGATAAAGCAGACTCTGATGCATCTAGATGCAAAAGTGTTTTTTAAAAAAAACCCTTAAGCAAAACAGTTGCTGTTTTGCTTAAGGGTTTATAGTAAGGTGTGCTTTTTAGTAAAGCAGGGATGAGGTTACTTTTTTACAATGGTAAACTCAGATCTTCTGTTTAATTGATGTTCTGCTTCACTACAGCTATCACCACAAGAAACTTTAGGTTGCGTCTCTCCGTATCCTTTACCGCTGATTCTTTTACCGCTTATACCTTTTGATATAATGTATTGAACCGTAGACTGCGCACGAGCCTCAGATAAAGTAAGGTTGTAGGCATCAGTGGCTCTGCTATCTGTGTGAGCTCCTACTGCAATAACCATTTCTGGATATTTATTCATTACAGAAACTACTTTGTCTAACTCAAATGCCGCTTGAGGCTTAATGTTTGATTTATCAAGATCAAACAAAATAGGATTTAAAACAATTTGATCTTCAACAATAATTTCTTCGATAGGCTTAAGCGCTATGGTTGCAGAAACTTTCTGGTCATTTGCTGGGGCAACTTTGCTAGCATTGCTCTCAAAATCTGCCAAAACTCCTTGTACTTCATGGGCTTGGTCACAGGCTGCTTTAAAAGAAACCATACCATCTACATTAGATGTTTTAGTGCTCAGTCTGTTGCCCATAGTATCGTATAAATCTACACGCGCTCCAGCAACTGCAGCGTTTGTGTTTTCATTTATTACAAGTACCGCAATAGTTACCTCACAAGGAATCTCTACTGCCTCTACCATATATATATCATCACTACCCATACCACCTTCTCTATTTGAAGACACGTACCCACTTTGTGTTGTTGGATCGTATTTGTAAGCAAAATCATCTGCAGGACTATTCACACCGTTTCCTAAATTGTTTACTACTCCAAAACCATCTCCTTGCGCTTCTGCATAAAATACATCAAGCCCTCCAATGCCCATATGGCCATTACTAGAGAAGTATAAAGTACCATTACTATCAATGTATGGAAATAGTTCTTTCCCTTCTGTATTTATGTTATCTCCCAATCTTTTTGGAGTTCCTAGTGATCCATCATTGTTAATTGCTACCATGTATATGTCAGAACCTCCTTTACCACCTGGCATATCACTTACAAAGTAAAGTGTATTACCATCTTGGCTTAAGGCTGGATGTCCTGTAGAATACTCATTGTTGTTAAAAGGTGCAGAAACCACTGCAGACCATCCTTTACCATCAATATTCTCTGCATAGTATAAGTTGATTTGATTGATTCCATTTGCGCTTTTGTCGTAATCTCCTTCAAAGTAGTCGTTACGATCAAAATACATGCGCTTTCCATCTGCGCTAATTACCGCATTAGACTCGTGGTATTTTGTATTTACATCACCATTAAGTAGCTCAGCATTTTTCATGGTTCCGCCTACATTTGTCGCTTTGTAGATTTCAAGATACGGCTCTTCATTCCACTGGTATGTTTTTGCGAGAAGTGTTTCTTCCAGAGGCAAAGTAAAAATCTTTACCATACACAATACCACCAAAATCTGCATATTCACTATTTATATCTTCCATGTTAGTAGCGGTGTAACGCGCCATATCATCCATGATTTTTGGAATATAATTAGGGTTTTTCATAAACTCCTTAACACGAGTATCGTTTGGACTTAGCTTTGCAAAGTTTTTCATCCATGTGTTGTAGTCGCTAAATTTACCGTTTGCTTTTAAGGTTTGCGCATAGTTATAAATAGCTTCTGGATTTGCATCCTTAGACTTGGCTACTCTTTTGTAGTACATCTCAGCTTTTTTTGTGTCATTGATGAAATAGTAGCAATTTGCTAATCTTTCAAAGACATAGACATCTGTAGTTCCTCTTTTGAGAACTTTTTGATATGCCTGGGCAGCATCTGTATATGCTAATCTATCATATAGGTTATCTGCCTTTTTAGTTTTACTATTTTGAGCTGAAACAATTGTTGTAGAAACAGCGATAAGTAGAAGTATGGTATATATTTTTTTCATTTTCAATGAAATTAAATGTTGTTAATTAGAAATATCTTGGTGAACGTAAAGTACGCTTGTTAGTAAACAGATCAAACGTTAGAATAATTTCGTGAGATGAAGGTGCTACAAAATTAATATCTGAAGTAACTGCATCATAGGCATATCCTATACGAAGCTCTGGCAGAACTTGAAATCCAACAAGACCACTAAATGAGTCATCTACTCTGTAAGAGACTCCTAATTCAAACTTTTCGAAAAATAAGGCGTTTAAGTTAGCGTCAAAAGAAACCGGAGTTCCAAAGGCAGATTTAACCAAAACAGAAGGCTTTAGCTTCGTATTTGGTGAAACCTGAAAAACATAACCAGCAGTACCAAAGAAGTGATTCACCTCTGACCCAATTTGTGTTCCGTTAGCATCTAGGTGAACAGAGTTTAGCATGTTAGGTACTGATACACCAACGTAAAATTTATCGCCATACAGAAAAGCACCTGCTCCAATATTTGGATATACACTGCTAATGTCTTGATTAAAGAATGGATCATTTTGATCCTGCAGGTCTAAATCTACCAAACCTACATCATGAAAAGTAGCTCCGGCTTTAAGACCTAGGGCTAGTTTTGTAGTTGGACTTAGTTGCAAGGTGTATGAAAAATCTGCAAACACATTTGTTTCGTTTACCGGTCCAAGCTCATCCTTAACAGCAGACAAACCCAAACCTACTTTGTCATTTAAAGGACCATGTCCAGAAAAAGTAAATGTGGTTGGCGCTCCATCCAAAGCGGCCCATTGTGTTCTATATAAAGAGGTAAAGGAAATGTTCTCTTTAGATCCTGCATAGGCAGGATTTACAACATTCATGTTGTACATGAATTGCGTGTATTGAGGGTCTTGCTGCGCATTTGCCTCTTTGGAACAAAGTAAAACACATAAAAGTAGTAATGGTATTGATAGTATTTTTTTCATTTCTGTGGTGTTTATTTTATATTGATTGTATCAAGAATACGAATACTCTAAAGCCTATAAGCTCGATACAAATTCATCTTTATATAATATTAGTTTTTCTCTCTATTGATGTATACCCATCCTGTGTAGCTAGATCCAAATACAGGATCTTCTGCGTTTAATCCTAAAACATAGTAATAGGTTCCTGTAGGTAATTCTTCTCCATCTGTGGTTTGACCTCCCCACTGGTTAGAGTAATTTACAAACTCATACACCGCGGTACCATTTCTATTAAATACCTGGAAAGAGTTTATTCCTGCTCTATTGTTTAAAAAACTTAGATCCAGCACATCATTAAGGCCATCCCCGTTTGGAGAGATACCTTGAGAAATAACACAGTTTTCATTATCTGTATACAGAGATACATTCACAACAGCAGTTCCCATACATCCATCACTATTTGTAACTACCACACTATATTCTTGTGTTGAAGAACCATTTTGAGACAATATAACAACTAGCGTGTTTTCACCTTGGTCAGGGATTAGTGTTCCATTTTCGAACCACTGATAGGTTACACCAGCATCACTAGAGTTTGCTGTGATAATAGTTTCAAAATCTGGACAAACATCAAAGTCTTCATTAAGTGTTACCACTACTGGGTCTGAAATAACCACAACAATCTCATCTGTAACAACACAGCCATCAACGGTAGTGATTTCAAGAGAGTAGGTGCCGCTTTGGTCTACAAATATAGAAGTGCCTGTGTCACCTGTGCTCCATAAAAAGTTGGCTCCAGTTGTGTCTCCAGAAATATTTGGAACAATTTCAAAGTCTTCGCTATCACAAAGGGTAACATCTTCTCCTAAATCTAGATCTGGAACCGGCTTTACCACTACATCTATACTCACGGTAGTTTCACTACATGGTGGGATAGAAATTGTTACGGTATACGTGCCAGATTCTAAAGGAATAAATATAGCATCTGTTGATACTACGTTGCCACCAGCATTTTTCCACTCATAACTCACAGAGCTGAGGTCTATACCACTATTTGTTGGCGTAGCATCTATGGCAGCTGCATCTTCATTAGCACACACATCTAATTGTGTTGGAAGATTGGTTGTAATTACAATAGGAAGTTCAACAATCAAATCAAAGGATGTTGTAGAGAAACAATCATCTTGATTTAAACGCTGAACTCTTGTGTAAATAGTTTCAGGGTTTGCCAAGTTTTGATATGCAGCAGGAGTTGCAATTGGGTTATCTCCCAAGTCTGCATCCCCTTGAGAGGTATGGAATGTAAGCTCAAAATCTGCAGCGTTTTGACCATTTAATATTTCAGCGATTTGAGAGGTAAGATCAAAGGTTGCTGTATCACTACCTGGGGTGTCCTCACAAGAGAACATATCCATAGGCGCTTCTACAGTTGGCGAGGTGCCTTCTGCACGAATTCTAATATCATCTACTGCAAGGTCGTTTCCGCAGGCTCCAAAAATATCATTTAATAGAACCACCTGGATTGTTGTGTTGTCTCCAGGATTAAATTCTAGAGAATATCTAATCCAGTTTGGATTTGCACCATTTGTCACACTACCAGTTGTACTTGTTGCTAGAACAGTACCTGCTGCATCTTCGATTTGATAAATAACTCTTGAATCTGTACCTGTTCCTGGGCAAATACCACTATCGACATCATACACTGTTGTCATGGCAAAATCAAAAATATGAGTGGTGTTTGCCGCAACGGCGATATCTCTTCTATACAATTCTGTTTGATTTGTGTCTTCAGAAGGGTTGTAGAAAATCATTCTTCCGTTTGTGTCACCACTAGTATTGTCTTCCATACCTTGATGCCATCCAAAATTAAGCCCACTTGAAATATTAGTTACTGCATATTGGTTTGCCTCTAATTGTGTGGTTGCATTAAATTCTAAAGGTGTAAAAGGATGGGTAGTTCTACCAACACCGGTTTCAAAGTCTTCTAAGAAAGCATCATCTGTACAATCAAAAGGAGAACATCCATTTTCTTTAGTTACCGTTATGTTATCTGTAAGTTCATCAAAACTTCCGTCAGGCAATTCTACCACTAAAGCTGCAGTATATACGGTAGTTTGATCTGGACATACCGTGAAAACAGGGTCATTACTCAGCACGTTTCCGGCAGCGTCTCTCCATTCAAAAATACTTGCATTTGTAACAGGCCCTCCATTAGGTACAAAACGCCAATTTTCATTGGTAACTGCCCAAACTCCAACATTTCTGTCTTCAGGGACACTAAACTCTGTAAGATTATTTCCTTGTAATCCTATGGCAGCAAGACCATCATTCCAAGTAGCACACACTGGCTTGTTGATAATATTTACATCAATCACGTTTAATGATTCATACAATAAAATTTGCTGAGTAGTTAAAAGCTCGTTACATTGAAATTGGGGTACTGCATTAAAGTTTAGCACAAAAATTCTAAATGGAGCAACGCCAGTTACAAAATAGTTGATTCTATCTGGGAAGCTGGTGCAACAGCAGGATTAATATCATGATAAGCACCAAAAACTGTATTCAAAGGGTAGTTGGCATCATTGGTAGGAATCTTGGTCTGCAGGATCCATGCCCATCCATTATAATTTCCGGCCAAAGCAGCGTTAAAAGAAAGTTGCCCATTTGCCCCTGCTACAACATTTGTGTAAGAGTTGCCATAAAAATTAAATTCGAAAGGCAATGCAATCACACCACTCCAAACATCATCTATCGTTAGATTTGTTGGAGTACCACCAGTAATAGGAGGCACATCACAAAGAGGTCCTTGAATTTGATACGAGGTAGTGTCTAGGTTAGGCAGTGCAATATAATCTGCAACTAAATCTGTGCAAAATGTTTCACAATCAATAAACATGTCAAATCCAGCATCTAACACATCACAACTTCCCTGGGCTTGACACTCAATAATACCGCTTGTGAAATCACAATTTAAATCTCCAGTTTCAACAGTAAAAGTAACCCCTGTTGCCGCTGGGTAAGGACCGAAAAATAAAACTCCTGCTGTTGTTGCAGTTTGCGCCGCACTTCCTTGGTCATCAGTAATTGTAATACCAGTAGAACTACCTAGGTCGGTAATGTCTACACCAATGGTGAATTGTTGACCTGTTTCGCACATTCCGTCATTTGTAAACTCAATGGTAGGATCGGTACAGGTTAAACAATTAATATCATAATTTAATGGAACAAATAAACCATCTGAACAACTAGCAATACCATCTGAGGTAATTTGTAGTGTAATGGTGTCTCCACTAGATTCGAAAACAAATCCAGACATATCACCTGTATTTCCGTAAGGATTACCAGCATTAAGGTTGGTAACTCCATCTGAGTCTAAGATGATAACTTCATCAAAATTCAGCTCTACAGTTCCTTCAATAAATGTTAATTTTAACGGGAACCCTGTGTCACTAGTATATACTAATTGGGTAGTATCATTGGGAGTATAACAGTAGGTGTCGTTAAAAGAGCCATCAGCACAAGGAATCGTGGTTTGACCATATGACACGCTAAGGCATAAAAAAACCACCATAGACGCTATAGTAGTGCTTAGGTTCTTTACAAATCGATACGTGCGTGTATTTTTTTGAGAGAGTAATTTAATGTTCATTTATATTTTTTTTTGGTATTATTTTGTAGCTAAATTTAAGTAAAATTTTAATGTAATGTTAGCTTATGTCTGTTTTTAGATGTAGCGCTCTTATTTACCGATTAAAACCGCAATAAACCCCTGTGTTTACAACAAAAATATGCTCTTTATCTATGGTTTAAGAGGCCTTATAATGAGTTTTAGCTGTTTGTAACAACGCAATTAATTTAGCTTCAGGAACTAACATACTTGTTTTTAGGTTGTTTCAGATTTATACTTTAAAAGTTAGGTCTTTTTTGAGCTCTAAAATAAATAACCTTCGCTTACAATGTATTGAAAATAGTCTGTTTGTCTTTCGTACCTTTGTTTTTTTAAAGACCTATGATAGAAGAAAAAGACATTGAATACGAAAAAACCATACTCATTGGTTTAATTACTCAAAAGCAAGACGAGGCTAAATCTGTAGAATATCTTGACGAACTTGAGTTTTTAGCCTACACCGCTGGTGGTGAAGTACTCAAACGTTTTGTGCAGAAAATGGAAAAACCAAATCCTAAAACTTTTATAGGAACTGGTAAATTAGAAGAGGTACTTACCTATGTTCAGCAGCATGGTGTTGGGACAGTTATTTTTGATGATGAACTCTCTGCGGCGCAACAAAAAAATATAGAAAAAATTCTGGAGTGTAAAATCATTGATCGCACCAACTTAATACTAGATATTTTTGCACAGCGCGCCCAAACAAGTTATGCTAGAACACAAGTTGAGCTGGCACAATACGAGTATTTACTCCCAAGACTTGCAGGTATGTGGACACACCTAGAGAGACAACGCGGTGGTATAGGAATGCGAGGACCCGGAGAGACAGAAATTGAAACAGATAGGCGTATTGTTAGAGATCGTATTTCATTGCTGAAAAAGAAGCTAAAAAAGATTGATCGCCAGATGGAAGTCCAGCGAGGAAATCGAGGCAAATTAGTAAGGGTTGCACTTGTAGGATACACCAATGTTGGGAAATCTACTTTGATGAATGCAATTAGCAAAAGTGATGTGTTTGCAGAAAATAAATTATTTGCAACTCTAGATACCACAGTGCGTAAGGTAGTAATAGGGAACCTTCCGTTTTTACTTACCGATACGGTTGGTTTTATACGTAAACTCCCAACACAACTTGTAGAATCTTTTAAAAGCACCCTTAGATGAGGTAAGAGAGGCAGATTTACTATTACATGTGGTAGATATCTCACACCCAAGTTTTGAAGATCATATTGCCAGTGTAGGAACTATTTTGGACGAAATTAAAAGCGCAGACAAGCCAACGATTATGGTGTTTAATAAAATTGATGCTTTCACTAATAAAACCATTGATAGTGACGATCTAGTAACCGAGAAAACAAAAGAACACTTTACCCTAGAGGAGTGGAAATCAACTTGGATGAATAAAACCAATGGTGATGCTATTTTTGTATCTGCCTCTAGAGAAACAAAATTTGAAAGCTTTAGAAAAGTAGTGTATGATAAGGTTCGCGAAATTCATGTAACACGTTTTCCTTATAATAGTTTTTTATACCCTCAAGAGTATATTGAATAGTATCTAAAAAAACCCAAGTTTAAGAATTTTTGTTCTAAACTTAGGTTTTTTAAATCACAGCGTTTTTTTAAAACCCATAGGTGAGCCCTACACCTAAAGCTTCTCTGATTTGAAATCCTTTTACGGCATTATCATCGTAAATAGCCTGAAAGGCTACATTTGCAGTAATCCATTTATTTACAGACATCACCAGGTTCATGGTGTAGTCTATGTCTATATTTTGTGGGTCTTCAAGATAGTTACTGTATAAATTAAGCACATTTTCCATCACTACATTTTTTAACAAAGTGAATTTGCCATACCCTCCAATGGCAGCACCAAATTCAAAACGAGAAGTCTCATTAGCTTTTACCCCAAAATACCCAATTTGGTTAAAAGCATCAATGGCGCTTTGGACTTGCCCAACATTTGTGAACTGACTATTAACGAGTATTAAGCGGGCTGTTGCAGGAGCAATGTTCAGTTTTAGGTTATCACTTTTTTTCCATAGCATTCCCAGACCTGCTTGGAAATAACCTGGAGATAAAATTTTTGTGGTTTCAGATCTAATAGGATTTCCATCTTCGTCTTCTCCAAAATCATAGCCATTGGTAAGTTGAGTTCTTGCATTCAAGAAAAAAGAATAATACCATGGCGTCTCTTTGATTTGTTTACCCACCAATGAGCTGAGCTCAAATCTATCATTGGTTTTTCTTGTAAATTCTTGATCCTTTTGATTGGCAATACCGTAGTCTATAACAATGCGGTTATCCCAAGTGATTTTGTCTTTACTGTAGTTGGCATCATGGGTTAGGCCAAAGTTTGCTGCGTAGTTTGACGTACCTCCACTTTGCCATTGGTTGTTAAACGCTGCTTGGTTAAAAAGCAGTGACAGATTTGTAACCTTAGTCCATGGACCTTTAGAGCTCTTTTTTTTCTTGAGAAAACCCAGTAAAAGTAACAAGGCAGCATACTATTGATAGGAGTATTTTTTTCATTGTTTTTTATTAAAGTAGGATTTTTTTAAAATAGCAGTAAATTCTAGGATTAGGCTAATTTTTATAAAGCGGCACAAAAGAACAGGCCTCTCCATACATAATACTTTTTGCAATGGGTTGTAGTTTTGAAATCAACATTCCATAAGCTGCAGCTGGGATGGGTTTGTTTGCACACCCTTTAATAATAATTGGCGAGTCTTGGTATTGGCTAACATCTAGGGTGTTTAAAACCTCAGTAAATAAAATTGTTTCTAGGGTTTGTTGAGATCCAATGACTGTTTTTTTGGCATGAGGTATTAGTTTTGTGCTAACAAGCATAAAAGCCCATGCAGGAATAATAGCATCTGCAGTGCAGTGTATGGAAACATACTGGTTTTTATATTGCTCCCACGGAGTGCCCAGAGACAGATTCTCTAAAGTCTTTCTCTCGAAGGATAATACCCTCTTGTAGCCAAGGGGCAATATCAAAAGCAACTCTAGTGCCCTTAGGGTATAGCTCCTCTAAATCTATAGTTTTTAAAACGCTATTTGCGACTCTGTTTACAATTTGTTTTGCCATACAACTAAAATTATAACATGCCCAACTCTAGCTTGGCCTCTTCACTCATAAGCTCTTGTGTCCAGGGTGGGTCAAAGGTGATTTCTACCTCTGCATCATTCACCATTTTAAGAGACTTTACTTTGTCTTCCACCTCCACGGGTAGCGTTTCTGCAACAGGACAGTTTGGCGTGGTAAGTGTCATTAATATTTTTACGTTGTTGTCTTCATTTACAAAAACATCATAAATAAGACCTAATTCATAAATATCTACAGGAATTTCTGGGTCATAAATTGACTTTAAAACCTTTACAATTTTTTCTCCTAGTGCCTGTGTGTCTAATGTTTCATCTTCCATAATGGTACTCTATTTATAAATTTTAATATAACTTAAAACAATTAGCTGTTTAATTTTGCTTGATATGCTGTGGCATACAATTTTAATTTCTTAATCATAGATGTCAACCCATTTGCTCTTGTGGCAGACAAATGCTCTTTTAGGCCAATTTGGTCAATAAAATCTGTGTTTGAATTTAAAATTGCACTAGGGGTTTGGTTGTTAAAGGTTCTTATCAAAATAGCAATAATACCTTTGGTGATAATAGCATCACTATCTGCAGAGAAAACCATTTTGTCTCCCTTGAGCTCTGCGTCTAACCAAACTTTTGATTGACAACCTTTGATAACCCTATCATCAGTTTTGTTTTGCTTGTCTATAAGAGGTAAAGATTTTCCTAAATCTATCATATACTCATAGCGTTGCATCCAGTCATCAAACATCGCAAATTCTTCTATTAGCTCTTCTTGTATGGCTTTAATGGTCATAGTTATTTTTTGTTTTTAATGGCCGTAAGCAGCGGCTTTTTTTCTATCCTTGAATACAAGGTAAGGGTTCGGTTTGAAATATCAAATGTCCCCACATTTTTTAAAACACGTTGTATAGCAAACTCATTTTTCATTGCTCCATCACAATACATCTTTGTTGAGGCAAGTTGCCCTATATTTAACGCATTACCATCTTGAGTGTACTTTCCTGAAAAATCATTGCATCCAGCATTTCCCCATATTTTATTATCTGCCTTGTTAAACCGCAGTATAGCTGTTGGAGAGATCTTCTCTCCATTAATAGTAAGTACAGTAAAAACTCCAGACAATAGTGCTTGTGGTGTATCTGCAACTACTTTTTTTGTTTGATTGCAGCCACATATAAAAAGGCAAAGAGCTATGCTTGTTAAGACTATTTTTTTCATAATAGATTTATTTATGATAGCATCATTTTAGCTCTCTCAACGGCAGCAACAAAGATGTCAATCTCTTCTATGGTGTTGTAAAAGGCAAATGATGCTCTTACGGTTCCAGATATATTAAAGAAATCCATAATAGGTTGGGTACAGTGTTGCCCAGTACGAACTGCAACCCCAAGTTTATCAACGATGGTTCCAATATCATAGGGGTGAATACCTTCTATGTTAAAAGAAATTACAGATGTTTTCTCTTTTGTTGTACCGTAAATTTTCAACCCATCAATGGCTAATAATTTTTTTGTGGCATAGTCTAAAAGAGCCTCTTCATGTTTTGCAATAGCATCAAAGCCTATAGCGTTAAGGTAGTCAATGGCAGCTCCAAAAGCGATACCTCCACAAACATTTGGCGTTCCTGCTTCAAATTTATGAGGAAGACCTGCGTAGGTTGTTTGCTCAAAAGTTACTTGATCTATCATTTCTCCACCCCCTTGAAAAGGCGGTAGTTTTTCAAGCCAAGCTTCTTTTCCATATAACATACCGACGCCTGTAGGGCCGCACATTTTGTGCGCAGAAGTAACATAAAAATCACAATCTAATACAGCCAAATCTGGCTTTATGTGTGAGCAAGATTGTGCGCCATCTATAAGTATGGCGGCGCCAACCTGGTGTGCTTTTTGTGTCATAAACTCAATAGGGTTTATAGTACCTAAGGTGTTTGAAATATGATTCACAAAAACTAGTTTTGTTTTTGAGCAGAGCAACTCTTGGTAGGCGTCCATATCTAGCCCCCCTTCTTGATTCATAGGAATCACTCTTAAGATAGCGCCGGTGGTCTTGCAAAGCATTTGCCAAGGCACAATATTTGAATGATGCTCTAATTGTGAAACAATAATTTCATCACCCGTGGAGAGGATACTTGCAAAACCATTTGCCACAATATTTATACCGTGGGTGGTTCCAGAAGTGAAAATTACCTCGTGTGGTTTGGCAATACCAAAATGCGTTTGTATTTTTTTTCTAGAGGCTTCATATACATCTGTAGCTTCTTGAGACAGGGCATGAACCCCTCTGTGTATGTTTGCATTATAGCTTGAATAATAATCTACAATACAGTCAATAACCTGTTGTGGTTTTTGAGATGTTGCTGCATTATCTAGATACACAAGTTGTCTGCCATTTACTTTTCTTGAAAGTATGGGGAAGTCTTTTCTAATAGCAGTTACATCAAACATATATGTTTTGTTTTAGATTAACTTAATAATCTGTTTATAGCTCTGTACAGTTTCAGTAAAGAACCTCAAGAGGATATTTTAACTATACGATACTACTGGAGAGCCAACTATATTTTAAACCATTAAAGGTCAAACCCTAAATTAACACCAATTTTGTTGGCAATTAATTTATTGATACGCTCTTTTAATTCAGGAATTTTAACACTCTCTAATACGGTATTAGCGAAGGCATACATAAGTAATGCTCTAGCTTCTTTGTTGGCAATACCACGAGAACGCAAATAAAATAAGGCATCTTGGTCTAGCTGGCCAATGGTACATCCATGAGAGCATTTTACATCATCTGCAAAAATCTCTAGCTGCGGCTTTGCGTTAATGGTTGCTTTATTGCTAATTAAAATATTATTATTTTTCTGAAAAGCATCAAGTTTTTGAGCCTGCTTTTCTACGTATACTTTACCGTTAAAAACACCTGTAGATCTATCATCAAAAACGCCCTTATAATCTTGATGACTTTCACAGTTTTCGGCAATATGATGCACAAGGGTGTTGTGGTCAACATGTTGCTTGTCTTCAATCATGGTAACTCCGTTTAGTATAGAATCACAGTGTTCTCCAAGCTGCTTAAAGCTAAGGTTATTACGGGTTAATTTTCCACCAAATGAAAAGGTATGAACACTACAAATACTCTCGCGTTGTTGCTGTATAAAGGTGCTATCTATGAGTGATGCATTTTGCGTATCGTTTTGGATTTTATAGTAATCTACATTAGCCCTTTTCTCTAAGAATATTTCGGTAACACTATTGGTGAGTACTTCGTTATTGTTTAAACTTTGGTGACGCTCAATGATTTGAACATGTGCGTTTTCTTCTACAATAATTAGATTACGGGGCTGCAACATGGTAGCCGCTTCTGTTCCTGTAGCAAAGTTTATAATCTCAATGGGTTTTTGCGCCTCCTTGTGTTTTGCAATACGTATGTAAGCTCCTTCTTTTGCAAAAGCTGTGTTTAAACAGGTGAGACTATCTGAGTTAGCAGCTTTGTTAAAATAAGTCTCAATGATAGAGCTGTATTTAGATTTATTAAGCGCAGATGACATCAAACAAACATCTATAACATCATGTGTGATCTGTGATAAAAAAGAGCTGTACACACCATCTATAAAAACTACTTTATAGGTGTCTATGTCATTTAAGAAGTATTTTTTTACGTCTTTAAACTCAATTGCAGTATCGTTTTTTGGAAAGATGCTGTACTCTTTGTTTAGCAAAGCATTTAGGGATGTGTACTTCCACGCCTCCTCTTTTTTGCTAGGGAAACCCTTAGTCTCGAAAGACTTCATGGCTTTATTACGCACATCGTGTAATGGCGAATCTGCTTGCAAATGATCTTCAAAAGCAAGGTATGAGGATTGTAATTTTTCTTTTAAACTCATTTTTTTAGTTCAGAATTTTTGGTGCTATGGCTAGTTAAACCAATTCCTCTTTTATCCAGTCATATCCTTTTTCTTCTAGCTCATAAGCAAGTTGCTTTGTGCCAGATTTTACAATTTTACCATCCATTATAACATGTACAAAGTCTGGAACGATGTAGTCTAGTAGTCTTTGGTAATGTGTAATGACAATAACTGCATTGTCTTTATTTTTAAGTTTGTTTACACCGTTTGCAACAACTTTAAGTGCGTCAATATCCAGTCCAGAATCTGTCTCATCTAGAATAGCTAGCTTAGGTTCTAGCATGGCCATCTGAAAAATTTCATTACGTTTTTTCTCTCCACCAGAAAATCCAACATTAAGAGAACGAGATAAGAATTTGCGGTCTATTTCTAGTAAATCTGCTTTTTCTTTAATCTTCTTTAACATCTCACTGGCCGGCATATCTTTAAGACCTTTGGCCTTTCTATTCTCATTGATAGCGGTTTTAATAAAGTTTGTAACAGAAACTCCAGGGATCTCTATAGGGTATTGAAAAGAAAGGAAAACACCTTTGTGTGCTCTTTCCTCTGCGTCCAACTCTGTGATGTCTTCCCCATCAATAGTTATGTGTCCTTTGGTGAGTTCAAACTCTTCTTTACCAGCAATAATAGATGCCAAGGTGCTTTTTCCAGCTCCGTTTGGTCCCATTATAGCGTGCACTTCTCCTGCATTCACTGAAAGAGAAATCCCTTTAAGGATGTCTTTTTCTTCTACACTTGCGTAAACATCTTTTATCTGTAACATATTATTTTTCTTCTGCTTTTTTAATGGCTTTTTTACTTTTATTTGCCGCGTCACCTTCTTTTATTTTAACATCTGCTTTTGCTGGTTTAGCGCTCACTTGTACAATATCTATAATGGTTAAAAACTCATCCCACGTTTCTATGTCTTGAGGGCCTGAAGCCAATGTACCAGTCACTATTACAGGAACCATATCAAAGACATCTTTTTTTACAGGTGCTACCTTATCGGCTAGTTCTTTCATTTTATCATCCACAACAACTCCATAAATAAAGTCACTTCCTTTTAATACCGCTGCGCCGTCTGTGAATATAAATTCTCCTTTATAGACCGCAAGGTTTGAGTTTTCTGTGGTAACTAAGGTTGTTTTTTGATCGTTTTTACAAGCGCTAAGGCTTACAAATAGGGTGATAAGTACAATTATTTTTTTCATAATAATATTTTTTTAATTTTCTTTTTTATCCAACAGAGCCTTCAAGGCTTATCTCTAATAATTTTTGAGCCTCTACTGCAAATTCCATCGGGAGTTTGTTTAACACTTCTTTGCTAAAACCATTTACAACAAGTGCAATGGCCTTTTCTGTGTCAATCCCTCTTTGATTACAATAAAATATTTGATCTTCACCAATTTTACTAGTGGTTGCTTCATGCTCTATTTGAGCTGTTTTGTTTTTAACCTCTATGTATGGAAATGTATGTGCTCCACATTCATTACCCATCAGTAAAGAATCACACTGAGAGAAATTACGTGCATTCTCTGCGCTTGCATTTATTTTTACCAAACCACGATAGCTGTTTTGAGATTTTCCTGCAGAAATACCCTTACTGATAATCGTGCTACGTGTGTTTTTACCCAAATGGATCATCTTTGTTCCCGTGTCTGCTTGCTGGTAATTGTTTGTTACTGCAATAGAATAAAACTCTCCGATACTGTTGTCTCCTTTTAAAATACAACTAGGATATTTCCAGGTAACGGCGCTTCCAGTTTCTACTTGTGTCCAGGATATTTTTGCGTTTTTTTCGCACAATCCTCTTTTAGTTACAAAGTTATATACCCCTCCTTTTCCTTCTGCGCTTCCAGGATACCAGTTTTGCACCGTAGAGTATTTAATCTCTGCGTCATCTAGGCAATAAGTTCTACTACAGCTGCATGTAATTGATTTTCATCTCTACTTGGCGCTGTACAGCCCTCTAGATAAGAAACATAACTTCCTTGATCTGCAATAAGGAGCGTTCTTTCAAATTGTCCTGTTCCTGCTTGATTGATTCTAAAATAGGTAGACAGTTCCATTGGGCATCTAACACCCTTTGGGATATAACAAAAAGAACCATCGCTAAATACAGCACTGTTCAAAGAGGCATAGAAATTGTCTTTGGTAGGCACTACAGTTCCAAGATATTTTTTCACAAGCTCTGGATGCTCTTTAATTGCTTCAGAAATACTCATAAAAATAATACCCTTTTCACTGAGTGTCTTTTTAAACGTAGTAGCAACAGAAACAGAATCTACCACAATATCGATAGCAACATTGTTCATTTTTTTCTGCTCATCCACAGAAATACCTAGCTTTTTATACATCGCTAGTAGTTCTGGATCTACATCATCTAGTGTTTTATTTGGGTCTACCGCCTTTGGAGCAGAATAGTAGGCAATGGCTTGAAAATCTGGTTTTGTATAATTCACATTAGCCCACTGCGGCTCCTGCATAGACTTCCATACTTTAAAAGCGTCAAGTCTCCACTGGGTCATCCACTGCGGCTCCTGCTTTTTCTTTGAAATCGCTCGTACAATATCCTCGTTGAGTCCAATTGGAAACGTATCGCTTTCTAAATCTGTGTAGAAACCGTATTCATATTCCTTTGTCTCAAGTTCTTTCTTTAAATCGTCTTCTGTATACTTGCTCATATGCACTTATGAATTCCTGTGAAGAATTCTTAGTTTTAAATTATAAAGAGAATGATTCTCCGCAGCCGCAGGTTCTGTTGGCATTAGGATTGTTAAAAACAAATCCTTTACCGTTTAAACCGCCGCTGTATTCTAGGGTTGTTCCAACTAGGTATAAAAAACTTTTTTTGTCTACTGCAATTTTAACGTTATTCTCTTCAAAAACCTTATCGTTTTCGCCAATACCACCATCAAAATCTAACTCGTAAGAAAGTCCTGAACAACCACCGCTCTTTACACCAACGCGTACAAAGTCTACGTCAATGCTAAAGCCGTCTTCTGCCATTAATTGCGAAATTTTAATTCGCGCTGTATCGCTTACTTTTATCATAAATTAGAATTCGTCTAAATTAGGGTGCAAATATACGATATAAACCTCTTTTTTATACCTAATAAAATATTAAAAATCTATGATACAATAAGGGGTTTCAAGTAACCCCTTAGGCTTGAATCCTATTTTTGTATAATTTAGAAAGTACTTGTTAGAGAATTATCTTAGTAAATTACACAAATGTACTTGCTTAGTTTGGGTTTTGGTATGCAGGATTGTTTGCCAGACTAGGGTCAGAGAGGGTTAACAAAAAAGCCTTTAAGGCAGCTTTGTCTTGGGGTGTAAGTTGCACTCCGCCCTGGGCAACAGTTTTCATTAATGGATCTATGGTGGGGCTAAAAACAAGGCCTTCACTGTAGTGGTCTATCACCTGGTCTAGTGTCTGAAAGCGGCCATCATGCATGTAAGGGGCAGTATAGGCTAGATTGCGCAATGATGGAGATTTAAACAATCCAAATTGCGCAGGATCTCCAGTGATATCTCCTAGGCCTAGGTCTGTAAAATCTTCATCTAGACCATTGTTATGAAAATCATTGTCTGTCCATAATGGGTTGCTAGGGCTCCCATGACAATGAAAACAATCTCCACGATTTTCATCTAAAAAAACGGCAAGGCCTTGTTCTTCTAGAGGTGTTAATGTTGCCTGAGCCAACAAATATTTGTCAAAGGGAGCATCTGCAGAAACCAGTGTGCGTATAAACTGCGCAAGAGCTTTAGCAACCAGCTCTTGAGATATTGTGCTTGTTCCAAAGGCCTGTTCAAACCCAGATAGATACCCAGGGTCTGTTTGCAGGGTTGCAACCACATTGGGCCAAGTGTTGTGCATTTCTATTTCATTGACAACAGGCTCTAGAACCTGCTCTTCTAGAGAATTAGCGCTACCGTCCCAATTAAACTTGTTTTTTGTATTCCAGGCAATGTTAACAATAGGCATCGAATTTCTAAACCCGGCAATACCATCTATACCAATGCTATATCTGCGCTGGTCACTAAAACCTTGATTGGGTTTATGACATCCAGCACAGGCCAAGGTGTTGTCTGCAGATAATTGTTTTTCATAAAACAATGCTCTTCCAAGTGCAACCCCTTGTTCTGTTAGTGGGTTATTAATGGGTATTTCTGGGGGAGGTAGTAATTGCGAGAAAATTGCTGGAACAGCTATGTTTACAGGTGTAGGGGAGTACCCTTGATTTTGGTTGTCATCCTCACCGCATGAGATAGCGATACAAAAAAGGCAAAATATAAAAGGGATTTTTTGTATCATAAAATAATAATTAATCACTCATATTACTTGCTAGAGAAAATACGTTTTGACCGTTTTCTTGCATCATTTTTTGGGCGGTGTAGTTTCCCATCAAGTCATGCCGTTAAGGCTGACTTAAATCCCAAAGGTTAGGATTTTCAAACCACTGGTCAATGTGCATGTTAACATTAATTTGAGTAGCGCCCTGGGTAACAGTTATTTCTCCTAAATCTATTTCTATAGAGGTGTCCTCTCTTGTGTTTTCTGGGCCAGGGTTTTGGACAGCGCTAATAGTGTGGTAAGCATATAGATAAGGCTCGTCAGGGGTGTCACCTGGGTCTAACCATCTTCCTTCCAGTTGCATGTAATGATATCCTCCACCAAGGTTCTCTGGCACATTCCAAGATGCTGCGTTTAAATCTGGGTATATACTCGAGGTGTTTGTAGCTTCTGTAAATCCAAAGCGCATTTTCAAATTATAAGCCCCCGGGGGTAGTAAAATATCATTAATTGTAAGACTATTATCTTGACTTAGATCAACAAGGTGATAGTCTTTTACTATGGTTTTGATACCATCTTGGTTGGTGAAGCTCACCTGAGATATCAAATAACGAAGCCTTGTGATGCTCAGTGATGTGCCAAAGCCGTTTGTGTATTGTATGGTATTAGAACTTACAGAAACCTCATCTTCATAAAAGCTGTGAAGAAAACCAACACTTACCGGGGTGTTTTGTTGGGCTTGATCATCATCGTTTTTATCACAAGCCACAAAGGGCAAAACTAGCAATACTAAAAAGGCAGCTTTTTTAAACATTTGGGAGCTTATTTTATTTTAATTAATAACGCATCTTGACTTCCTTTATTTTCTGGGATATCTATATCGTTGCTTTCTGTAGATCCAGCAATAAGTAGTTTATTGTCTTGAGTCTCAATTATAGCGTTGGCAAAATCTAAAGAAGAACCACCAATGATATAATTAAATTTGAGATTTCCATTTCCATCAATTATAAACACCCAGGCATCGTTTTGACCCCTATTTATAAAACCGTCAATAGAGCTTCTTGTATTACCTACGATGGCAAAATTTCCGTTTTGCAACCCTATAATACTCTTTGCAGAATCAAAGGCTGCTTCGCCAAATGTTTTTTCCCAAATGATATCTCCACTAGGTGAGAATTTTACCACCCAAGCATCTGCATTTCCACTTAAAGCGCTAACATCACCATCTGAACTTCTGGTGTCTCCAACGACGATGTAATTTCCATCTTCAGTTTTAGTAATACCATATCCTTGGTCTATCTCACTTCCTCCTAGAGATTTGGTCCACAATTTATCTCCATTACTAGCTACCCGAACCATCCAAAAATCATAGGATCCTTTATTATCTGTAATGTCAAAATCTGTACTCTCTGATCCTCCAATCATAATAAAACCACCATCGTCGGTCTCTACAACATCGTAGCTTCTATCATTGCTGGAGCCTCCAAAGTAGCGCCTCCAAATAGTATCTCCGTTTTGGTCCATAAGGATGCCCCAAAACTCTCCAACACCATGCAAGGTCGCCTTAGAGGGTGCTCCCATTTTACCATCATCATTTCCTTGATTTCCGCTTGCTGAAACATCAAAAAAGCCGGTAACAAAAAAGTTTCCACTGGCGGTCTGGATGATTTTAAGGGCCTGGTCTGACCCTGCAAAGCCATGTGTTTTTTCCCAGGAAATTTCTCCTTGAGCATCTAGTTTTGTTATCCAGTAGTCTTGAAATCCTTCGTTGTTTGAAACATCTCCATCACTACTTGAACTATAGCCGCATACAATAAAACCGCCATCTGCAGTATTGATTAAACTTGTAGCTGTATCTGTGTTAGAGCCTCCGTATACTTTATTGAAGACAATTTCACCTTCCTGTGTTGTTTTTAAAAGCCAAAAATCATCATCATCACCACTTTTTCCCTGTTATGTCTCCATCTGTGCTATTTGTAGAACCCATTAAAACATAGCCCCCATCGCTGGCTTGTACAAGAGATACAATAGTCTCATTTTGACTACCCCCAAAGGTTGTAACAAAATCAATTTCTCCCAAAAAATCTTCTGGATATGGTGCGGGGACATCTACCCCGTCATCATTTGAGCAAGAGAAGAGCAATGCTATAGCAATTATAAATAAAGCTGAAGAGGTTTTTCATTGTGATTACTTAACAATTAATCGCTTAGTGATCTGCGTATTTATTCTAATGAGGTACATACCGCTTTTAAAAGAAGTGATGTTTACCTTTTTTGAGGGTGTAGCATCAAATGTTAAATTTAAAACGCGTTGCCCAAGAATGTTAAAAACCTCTAAAGATTTTATTGGCTCACTAGTAGCTGTAATTGTAATATTTTCTTTTGCAGGGTTCGGAGCTATTTCAAAATCAATTATTGCTTCATCTGCCGCTCCTAGCTCATCTGTGATATTTGCAGTGTAATCTTCAGTCTCTCCGTATGTTGTTTCATCACAAGCATCTGCAGGAACATTTGCGCTCCAGTTCGTCTTTACACGCATTCTGTGGGATCCTAATGTTGCATTTGCTGGTATCGTTATAGATGTAGTCTCCGTGTAATTACCAGCTGCAGATCCTGGAGCGATAACAAAGTTATTTAAAATTACTTCGTTGTTAGAAAAAGTAAAGTCATTGTTAAAATCAACCCAAATCTTTACAAACTGATTCCCAAATCCTGTAGATAGGGTAATATCATAGGTCCCGCCTTGTGCTAGGTTTGCAATAAGATCTGTAAAATCTCCATAACCATCTGTCTCACATCCTGATGGATTGTTAATTTCTTCAATTAGAAACCAATGTTAAACCATCTCCAAGAGTACAGTTTGCTTCAGGTTGACACAAAAAGGTTGATACCTCAGCAGTTGTATCATCATTAGAAGTATCGTCATCACCAGCAAGTTCTGTTCCTGCAACAAATACATAGATTGTAAGTTCAGATAAATCTACTGTTGTTGTAAATGAATAGGTGTCTGTGGCTCCTTGAGCTATTGACCCTGTGTAAGTTTCATTAACAGGCGCTGCTCCATCTAAAGAATAAAATACTGGAATTGATGTTTGTGTAGTACCACCAAAATTTTGGATCTCAATTGTTACCACCTCTGCGTTAGTCAAGCCAACTCCAGTTACTGGAGAAGTGATTGCCACTACACCTGTATCTTGGCCAAGATTTGATACCTCAGCAGTTGTATCATCATTTGAGGTATCGTCATCACCAACAAGCTCTGTTCCTGCAACAAATACATAGTCTGTAAATTCAGATAAATCTACCGTCGTTGTAAATGAATAGGTGTCTGTGGCTCCTTGAGCTATTGACCCTGTGTAAGTTTCATTAACAGGCGCTGCTCCATCTAAAGAATAAAATACTGGAATTGATGTTTGTGTAGTACCACCAAAATTTTGGATCTCAATTGTTACCACCTCTGAGCCAGACAAGCCACTTCCTGTTACTGGAGAAGTGATTGCTACTTACACCTGTATCTTGGCCAATACTTGGTTCTCTTACTAAAAAGAACCCTCTGTTTATATCACTAATCACTATGTTGTTACTTGCAAAGAATGGATAGACGTTCCATGCTCCGTCAAAATTTGCGCTGTCACTATCTGGATATGTATCAAAAAAGCCAATTTCTGTTATGTTTTCATTACCAATCTGTGAGATGTCAAGAACTCTCATCCCCGCTCTGTAGTTAGATAAATAATACTTATCACCCTTCACATAACCATTATGGTCTATAGCCTCTGTAGGACCCTCATATTCGAAATGAAACGATGGATTGTCCAGGTCTTCAAAATCAAAAATGATCGTTCTTGTGTTAAAACCAACGTTTATCTCATCAATTTCATCTCCTACAATAAAATAGCGTTGATCTTCAGTAAACCAACCTTGGTGTGTGTATTCTACATTTGAGTATGATATTGTAGAAAGGCCAATAGGGTTGTTTTTATTTGTGATGTCTACAATTGCAATTTCATTTTCATTGCTTCCTATCAGGATTTCTTTGCCAAGATGTTCTGTGTCTGGCCCAGAGTAGGTTACCACTTGCGCGTCATGACTGTAGGAGTCATCACTGTAGCCGCCCGCTGGTGTTGGGTTTGTAGGGTCTGAAATATCTACAAAATGAGGGCCGCCATTAAAGGTTGAGGTTCCTACGCCATAGGCGTATCCTGAGTCTTCATTAATGATAATATTGTGCGCACTTCCAAAACCGCTATAATGAGCATCTTCGTCAAAGGTTTCTGGAGGGTTAGAAACATCTCGCAACCTGGTTAAATCAAAAACTTGCATTCCATGATTAGAGGCTTCGCTAACAATAAACGCATGGTTGTTGTATGTTTTTATATCTCTCCATGTACTGTTTTGAGTGTGCGTAGGAAGTTTTCCTAGATAAACAGCATTAACAGGGTCTGAAACATCAATAAATGCAGTTCCATTATCTAATCCAACTAAGGCATATTCTTTACCATTTTGTGGATCTGTCCATCCCCAAGAGTCATTTCCTTGTTGAGCATCCATTTCATCAAGACTGATAAAAGACTGAAGGTCATAGCCGTTACATGGGTACTCACCAGCAGTACCGCTTGTGCAAGGTGTTTGCCCAGACATACTAATAATGGATAAAAAAGACAAAGTAATTAGTAATTGTTTCATTTTTTAAATTTTTAATGTAAACCTACTTATTAATTAATTGTAAAATAAATATAGTGAGTTTATTATTAGACAAATTTATTACAAATCAATCACAATGCCAGCGTTATTAACGTTTTGTAAACATATTACAACGTAAATTTCACAAAAGCTTTACAGACAAAATATTTGGCTACTTTAATTAAGGATTATAAATTTTAGAAATAGTAATACCGTGTGCAATCGAAGCCCTATTTTTGCCCTACGTAAATAACCACTCATGTTAGAAAATAAAGATTCTTTAAAAACACCCATTTCTTCAATGGGGGAGTTTGCCCTAATAGAGCATCTCACCAAACATTTTGATGTTAAGCAAAGCTCAACAATAAAGAGTATTGGGGATGACGCAGCTGTTATTGACCACAAAAAACAAACGGTGGTAACCACAGATTTGTTGATTGAAGGAGTACACTTTGATTTGAGCTACATGCCTTTAAAGCATTTAGGGTATAAAAGCGTGGTTGTTAATGTGAGCGATATTTTTGCCATGAACGCAACGGCTACTCAAATTACAGTTTCTATTGCCGTTTCCAATAGATTTCCGGTTGAGGCCCTAGAGGAGCTATATGCAGGTATTGCCACTGCTGCCAAATATTACAATGTAGATGTAATTGGAGGAGACACAACATCATCTACCCATGGGCTTATGATAAGTATTACGGCTCTTGGAGAAGTTGATAAAAAGCAGGTTGTGTACAGAGACGGCGCAAAAGAGAATGATTTGGTCTTGCTCACTGGAGATCTGGGCGCAGCCTATTTGGGCCTTCAGATTCTAGAAAGAGAGAAGCAGGTGTTTAAAGTAAATCCAAACTCACAACCAGATTTAGAGCCTTATTCATATTTGATAGAAAGACAATTAAAACCAGAGGCTAGAAAAGACATTCCTGCACTATTAAAAGATCTGGGGGTAAAACCCACCTCAATGATTGATGTAAGTGATGGGCTTTCTTCTGAAATATTACACATCTGTAAGCAGTCTGAGGTTGGGTGCACAATTTATGAAGATAAAATACCTCTAGACCCTCAAGTAATTACCACCTCTGAGGAGTTTAACATGGATAGCACAACAATTGCGCTTAATGGAGGAGAAGATTATGAGTTGTTATTTACCATCTCTCAAGAAGATTACCCTAAAATAAAAGCCAACCCCAACATGACAGTAATAGGTCATATTTTAAAGCCTACGGAAGGAACTCACCTTATCACTAGAGACAATACCAAAATACCTCTTATTGCAAGAGGTTGGAGTGCTACTCAAGAAAACGAGTAAGATTTTTTTAAAGCAGTTAAACAATACCCTGCAATAGCGCAATAACCTGTGGGCCATTGGTTAGCCAACTCATGTGGCCACACTCAATGGAGTGGAGGGTAGTATTGGTTTGTTTTGAAACCGCAACAACATCTTGATGGGGTATAATAAGGTCTAAGGTGCCAGCAATAATATGCTTTTCACAGGGTATGTTTTTTAGTAGTGTACGTCTGTCTTTTCTATCACGCATTGCTTTAATGGCAGCTGTAACACCATTTGCTGAAATATGCAGGGCTTCATTTTTAAGGCCTTTAATAGCCAGGGTGTGTTTGGATTTTTCTTCAGCGTTAAATAGATTGCCGATGGCCATGGTGATAAAGGCAGCTTTATTTTTATCAATAATAGTTAAAGCCCTATCTCTGTTTTCTTTTCGTGAAGCGCTATCTGGAGTAGGGCTTGAGTTTAGTAAAATTAGTTTGTCCAGTTTTTTTGGAAATAATTCTCCAAAGGCCAAAGCTACATAACCGCCCATAGAATGCCCCAAGAGTGTCGCGCTTTTAAAATTCTCAAATGCTAATACCTCACAAACTATAGTTGCCATGGCTTCCATGGTGTGTGTTTTATCAAGCACACCACTTTGCCCAAACCCTGGAAGGTCTAACATAAGCACAGTATTTTTTTTAGATAATACGGCGGCTATTTTTTGCCACATTGTACTACTTTCCAGAAATCCATGCAGCATCACAATTACAGGACCCGTGCCTTGTTTGTGATAATGTATTGGGGTATTGTGGTAGTGAAAAATCATTTTGGTATATTGAAGCTCGGTTACAAAAATAGCCATTAACAAGATTCTTTTCTATGAATTACACCAAACAAACATACCTTGTTGCATTTGCTTTGTTTTCCTTGTTTTTTGGTGCAGGAAATTTAATATTGCCTCCCTTTTTAGGCTATAATGCCGGGAGTAGTTGGGTGTGGGTGGCCATTGGTTTTGCGCTTTCTGCAGTAGTGATACCCATTTTGGCTATTTATGGATATGCGCGATTGCAGGGAACTCTTTTGGATTTTGCCAATAAGGTTTCTCCCAAATTTGCAATAATATATGCCATTATCATATATAGTATATGTGTTAGCTTGCCTTCTCCTAGAACGGCATCTGTTGCCTACCAAATTGCTGTTGCACCTTATTTTGATATTTCTTCTCTAAGTGTAAGTGCTATTTATTTTACGTTGGTATTGGTCTTTGCCTTAAATAGGACCCGTATTTTAAGTCTTATTGGTACGTTTTTAACCCCTTTAATTGTACTGTTACTTTTACTAATAATTGCTTTAGGCTTCTTTGCAGATCTGGCGCCTATGGGGAATACTATTTTTGAAAACACATTTACTGAAGGGGTTTTGGAGGGCTATCAAACCTTTGATGCACTTGGAGGTGTTGTAGTTGGAGGCGTAATTGTAATTTCATTGGCCTTGCAAGACAAGTACAATTATAAAGAAAAAAAACGCATGATTGCCCGTTCTGGGCTTCTAGCTGGCATAGGGTTGTTTTTAGTTTATGGAGGCCTTATTGCACTTGGAGCTTATTACAGCGGAAATTTGCAAGTCACCGAGCGAATAGATTTACTCAACATATTAAGTACAAACACCTTGGGTGATTATGGCACTGCTTTTTTAGGGGTATTAGTAGCATTGGCATGCTTCACCACTGCCGTTGGCATAGTAACAGGAACTGCAGATTTTGTAAAGGGGATTGCCAAAAACACTCCATGGGCCTATACAATTACCTCAATTATGGGCTGTCTTATAGGGGTTTTGGTAGGGCAATTTGATGTTCGTTTTATTATCAATGTAGCCTTGCCAGCCTTAATGTTTATTTACCCAATTACCATTGTGCTAATTTTACTTAATAGCATACCCACAAGGCTTGCCTCTGCCTTAATTTTTAGAGCAGTAACGATAACTACCTTTGTGTTTAGTATTCCAGATTTTTTGGAATTTTTCATGAGCCCAGGATCTTTAAATAGTGTTAAACAATGGATTCCATTTGCAAAACAAGGGATGGGCTGGGTGCTGCCAGGGCTGCTGGTTTTTATATGTGTAAATATATTTAAGCACACAAAAAAACAAAACCAGCAGGCGGCTAAGAGTTCATGAGATCCTCAATTTCATCTGCTAAAATTGGGATATTTCTCATTAAATTAAATGGGGCTCCAGTTTGTTGTATTACAACATCATCTTCAAGTCTAATACCAAAACCTTCTTCTGGGATATAAATACCAGGCTCTACCGTGAATACCATATTTGCCTGCATAGGCTCCCAAAGTAATCCATAATCATGGGTGTCTAATCCCATGTGGTGAGATGTGCCATGCATGAAGTATTTTTTATAGGCTGGCCAGTCTGGGTTTTCATTTTTAACATCAGCCTTATCTATAAGCCCTAGACCTAATAATTCGCTGGTCATAATATGTCCTACTTCTTTGTGGTATTCTTTCCAAAGCGTTCCAGGAACCAGCAATTTAGTGGCCTGCTCTTTAACACTGTTTACAGCGTTGTAAACTGCTTTTTGTCTAGCTGTATATCTGCCACTAACAGGAATAGTACGAGACATATCGCTGCTGTAGTTTGCGTATTCTGCACCAACATCTAGCAAGATCAAATCACCCGCTTTACATTGTTGGTTATTTTCAATGTAGTGTAATACATTGGCATTATTTCCACTAGCCACAATTGGTGTGTATGCGAATTTCTTAGAACGATTTCTTAAAAACTCATGCATAAACTCTGCCTCAATATCAAACTCCCAAACACCAGGTTTTACAAACCCTAAGACTCTTCTAAACCCTTTTTGTGTAATGTCACAGGCTTGTTGAATTAAAGCTATCTCAATTGGGTCTTTCACAGCGCGTAATCGTTGCAAAATAGGATTGCTCTTTGCCCAGGTGTGTGCAGGAAAACTTGCTTTGGTTTTTAGTATAAAACGGTCTTCTCTTGTTTGTGTTTCAATAGCTGCCCTGTAATGCTCATTGGTGTTAAAATAAATCGTTTGGCTTTGCGCCATAAGCTCTCGCATTATTTTGTCAAAATCTTGCAGCCAATACACTGTTTTGATACCGCTTACCTCAAGAGCTCTTTCTTTAGTAAGTTTCTCTCCTTCCCAAATTGCAATGTGCTCGTTGGTTTCTTTTAAAAATAAAATTTCTTTGTGATCTGGGTTAGGACACTCTGGAAATAGCACTAAAATACTTTCTTCTTGATCTACGCCACTTAAATATAAAATATCTCTTGCCTGCTCAAAAGGCATCGTGCTATCTGCGCCAATTGGGTATATGTCATTACTGTTAAATACGGCCAAACTCGAGGACTTCATTTGAGCCATAAAGTTTTTGCGGTTTTTAATGTAAAGCTTGGAATCTATTTGGTGATATTTCATAAATAGTGATGTTTTAATACAACGCGATTTCAAAAGTAAGGATTGCAATTTTTATTCAATACGCCAAAGGGCGTTATTTTATAGTTGGGTTTACGATTTGGCTAAAAAACTAGGCTATGACCAACAAAAATTTTCAAACTCTTGAGTTAAGAAAGCCTCTTTAGGGTGTTAAAGATACTAAAAGTATGTAATTAATATAAAAATCAAACAGCCCTAGCCGTGTTAAACTTCCTAAAATAATTTTGAGGTAGTTTTAGCTTTCTGTATTTTACATTTTTTAAACCAATCATATGAAAAAACACATCCTCCTAGTGCTTGTTTTTACGACCTATTTTGGTCTTGCTCAACAAGCTCCATCTGCCTCAGATAGTGTGCTTGCTTCTTTACAAGAAAAACAAACACTCACAGAAAACTCTCTTGTTAAAAACCTTCCTTTTACCAATATAGGACCTACCATTATGAGTGGCCGTGTGGTAGATTTGGCTGTAAATCCTAGCAATCCAACAGAGTTTTATGTTGGTTATGCAAGTGGTGGTGTCTGGCACACCGTAAATAACGGCACCACATTTACACCTATTTTAGACAATAGCCCTACTCAAAATGTAGGTAGTTTGGCTGTAGATTGGAACACAAGAACTATTTGGGTTGGAACAGGAGAGGTGAATTCCTCTCGTTCAAGTTATGCAGGTATTGGCATTTTGCGCTCCTCTAACAATGGAGACACTTGGGAGCATCTAGGGCTTGCAGATAGCCACCATATAAGTAAAATAATAATAAACCCAACAAACCCAAAACATGTGGTAGTAAGTGTTGTGGGGCATTTGTATTCTAAAAATGATCAGCGCGGAGTATACAAAACTACAGATGGTGGTGTTTCTTGGGAACAAACACTTTTTGTAAACAATCAAAGCGGTATTATAGAGATGGACGCAGCTCCCAATAATTTTAATATCATGTTTGCCTCCTCTTGGGATAAAGACCGTAAAGCCTGGAATTTTAGAGGTAGCGGCTCAGGTAGTGCCATTTACAAAAGTACAGACGGTGGTAGCTCATGGGTAAAGGTTTCTAGCCCTAAAAGCGGTTTTCCAACAGGAGAAGGTGTGGGGCGTATTGGTCTTGCGGTTTTTGACCAAAATACAATATATGCTGTGCATGACAATCAGGCCAGAAGAGAAGATGCAGGATCTTCTAGTAACTCAAATGGCTTGTCTAAAGAGCAATTTAAAACCATGACCCGTGAAGCTTTTTTAGCCCTAGATAACAAAAAACTTAATGCATATTTAAAAAACAACGGCTTTCAAGAAAAATACAGGGCAGATAACGTAAAGAGTATGGTACGTGGCGGGGGTGTTGCTCCTGCAGATCTAGCAACCTATCTGGAAGATGCAAACGCAATGTTGTTTGACACCCCAGTAATTGGCGCAGAGGTTTATAAAAGTATAGACGGCGGGCTTACTTGGAGTAAAACTCATGAGGGCTTTTTGGACGGTATTTATTACAGTTATGGGTACTATTTTGGTAAAATACACGTAGATCCAAGCAATAAAGACGGCATCTACATCTATGGTGTGCCTATTTTAAAATCTAAAGATGCAGGTAAGACATTCAGCTCTATTTCTGCCCCAAATGTACACGCAGATCACCATGCGTTATGGATCAACCCAAACAAACCAGGACACTTAATTAACGGTAATGACGGAGGTGTTAATATTAGCTATGATGACGGTGCAAATTGGATTAAAAACAACCAACCCGCTGTGGGGCAGTTTTATGCCATACACGTAGATAATCAGGAGCCTTATAACGTATATGGAGGCCTACAAGACAATGGGGTTTGGGTAGGTGCTCATACCTATCAAAAGAGCCCACGCTGGAAGCAAAACGGGAAATACCCATATGAGTTTATCATGGGAGGAGATGGCATGCAGATACAAACAGATGCTCGAGATAGCAACGTGGTATATACAGGATTTCAATTCGGAAATTATTTTAGGTTAAACAGAGCGGATAATACTCAAACCTACATTCAGCCTAAGCATGAGCTAGGGGATAGCCCCTACCGATTTAATTGGCAAACACCTATTTTACTAAGTTCACACAATCAAGATATTTTGTATTTAGGAGGCAACAAATTAATGCGCTCCATGAACAGAGGAACAGACTGGATTGCAATTTCTGAAGATTTAACCAGCGGCGGTAAGCAAGGAAATGTTGCCTACGGAACCCTAACTAGTATCGATGAGTCTAAATTTCAGTTCGGGTTGTTGTACACCGGTAGTGATGACGGGAAGGTCTTTGTGTCTCAAAACTCAGGGAGTGACTGGCAGGATATTTCTACCACATTACCAAAAGATCTTTGGGTCTCTCGTGTTGTAGCCTCGATGCATGAAAAGCAGCGCGTGTATCTAACACTCAACGGTTATCGCTGGGATGATTTCACGCCTTATGTATATATGAGTGATAATTATGGAGCATCTTGGACAAATATTTCAAACAATTTACCGCTCGCCGGGGTAAACGTAATTAGAGAAGACCCAGCAAACCCAGCTATCTTATACCTAGGTACAGATAATGGGGCATATACTTCTTTTGACAACGGCGCTTCTTGGAACCCTTTTTATGAAGGATTACCAAATGTTGCGGTACATGACTTGACAATTCAGGCCAGAGACAAACACCTTTTGCTAGGAACTCATGGGCGTAGTATTTATAAGGCAGATATTTCTTTACTGCAGGGTATTTCAGAAAAAACAATGGGCAGTCTCATGCTTGCAGATATTGCAAGTGTAAGGGCGAGTCGTCGTTGGGGGAGCACAGGATTTAATAACTATGGAGCTTATTTTGAGCCAAGTGTGCCCCTACAGATTTTTGCGCCTTTAGGGGGTGAGGCCAAAATTTCTGTAGCCCAAGAAAGCGGAAACGTTTTAAAGTCTTGGGAGGTTACTTTAACTAAAGGATTTAATGTTGTGCCTTACAACGCTAGTGTTTCTCAAAAGGGGAAAAAACAACTTGAAAAAGGAGATATCTCAACTTTTCAAGGAGCTAATGGCACATTTTATTTACCCAAAGGGAGCTATATTGTTGAGGTCTCTATAGGAGATTTTACAATAAATAAAACAGTAGAAGTAAAATAAATAAGCGCTGTTTAGGCATATCAATTCTAAATTGACAATAAACAAAAGCTATTGTTTGTTGATACGCAATTTGAGATGTATTTTTGTAAGTAGAAATTTAGAAAACTCAACGATAATGGGAATCATATCCTCTTCAATTGCTAGAAAAGTTGCCATGGCACTTTCTGGTTTGTTCTTAGTATTTTTTCTAGGACAGCATTTTGTTATTAACGCAACAGCAGTACTCTCTCCAGACACTTTTAATAGTTGGTCCCATTTTATGGGAAACAACGGTCTTGTTCAAGGACTCTTGCAGCCAATACTGATTTTTGGAGTTGTTTTCCACTTTGTGATGGGCTTTATTTTGGAGCTTAAAAACAGAAGTTCAAGAGCGGTGAAGTACGCCTCTTATAAAGGCAGCACAAACGCTAGTTGGGCCTCTAGAAATATGATTATTTCTGGTTTGGTAATCCTGGCATTTTTAGGACTACACTTTTATGATTTCTGGATTCCAGAAATGATACACAAGTATGTAGAATCTCACCCAGAAGATCCAACTAGATACTACGCAGAAACAGTTCATAAATTTGAAAACCCAGTGCGTGTTGGGCTCTATGTAGTTTCTTTCGCGCTACTGGCCATGCATTTATGGCATGGATTTGCCTCGTCTTTCCAGAGTGTAGGTTTTAACAACAAATATTCTGTAGCACTAACCAGATTTGCCAAAGTATACGCAATACTAATACCTGTAGGGTTTATTTTTATTGCCATTTACTTGCATTTAAATCAACTCCCACACTAAAAACATCGCTATGTCTATATTAGATTCTAAAATACCTTCAGGACCACTAGCAGATAAGTGGACCAAGCATAAAAACGAAATTGACCTTGTAAATCCAGCAAACAAGCGTAACATCGATGTTATTATTGTTGGTACAGGACTTGCAGGTGGTAGTGCTGCTGCAACTCTTGCAGAACTAGGCTACAACGTAAAAACATTTTGCTACCAAGATTCTCCGCGTCGTGCACATTCAATTGCAGCACAAGGAGGAATTAATGCAGCAAAAAACTACCAAGGAGATGGAGATTCTGCCTACAGGTTATTCTACGACACTGTAAAAGGGGGAGATTATCGCTCTCGTGAGGCAAACGTACATCGTTTGGCAGAAGTTTCAACAAATATTATAGACCAGTGCGTTGCCCAAGGAGTTCCTTTTGCAAGAGAGTATGGAGGTCTTTTAGACAATAGATCTTTTGGAGGGGTTTTGGTTTCTAGAACTTTTTATGCCAAAGGACAAACAGGACAGCAACTTTTACTAGGCGCTTATTCTGCAATGAACCGTCAAATCAATAGAGGTAAAATACAATCTTTTAACCGTCATGAAATGCTTGACGTTGTAAAAGTTGATGGTAAAGCCAGAGGTATTATTGCGCGTAATCTTGTTACTGGAGAGATAGAACGCCACTCTGCCCATGCCGTTGTTTTGGCCTCTGGAGGCTATGGTAATGTATTCTTTTTAAGTACAAACGCGATGGGTAGTAATGTTACTGCCTCTTGGAGAGCACACAGAAGAGGCGCTTACTTTGCCAACCCTTGCTATACGCAGATACACCCAACGTGTATTCCTGTATCTGGAGACCATCAGTCTAAACTTACCCTAATGAGCGAGTCTCTGCGTAATGATGGCCGCATATGGGTTCCTAAAAAGAAAGAAGATGCTTTGGCCATAAGAGAAGGAAGGCTTAAGCCAACCCAATTATCCGAAGAAGACAGAGATTATTACCTTGAGCGTCGTTACCCGGCCTTTGGTAATCTGGTTCCTCGTGATGTTGCATCACGGGCAGCAAAAGAATGTTGTGATGCAGGTTTTGGTGTAAACAAAACAGGTGAAGCAGTATACCTTGATTTTGCAACAGCTATTGAGCGTTATGGAAGAGAAAAAGCATTAACAGAAAAAATTAGCAACCCATCTGAAGCAGATATATACAAAATGGGTGCTGCCGTTATTGAAAATAAATACGGGAATCTTTTCCAGATGTATGAGAAGATTGTAGATGAGAACCCCTACAAAACCCCTATGATGATTTACCCTGCAGTACATTATACAATGGGAGGGCTATGGGTAGATTACAACCTGCAAACCACCGTTGAGGGATTGTACGCAACAGGGGAGGCAAACTTCTCTGACCATGGTGCCAACAGGCTTGGCGCCTCTGCACTCATGCAAGGACTCGCAGACGGATATTTTGTATTGCCATACACCATTGGAGATTACCTTTCTAAAGATATTAGAACAGGAAAGATACCCACAGACACCAAAGAGTTTGACCAAGCAGAAAACGAAGTTAAAGACCGCATCAATAAATTGATGTCTGGATCTGGAGAGCGTTCTGTAGATTATTACCATAAAAAGCTAGGTAAGATTATGTGGAATAAATGTGGAATGTCTCGTAATGAAAAAGACCTTAAAGATGCCATTGAAGAAATTTCGGCATTGAGAGAAGATTTTTGGAACAATGTAAAAGTTCCAGGAACAAAAGACACCTTAAACCAAGAACTAGAAAAGGCGGGCCGTGTTGCAGATTTCCTAGAATTAGGAGAGCTTTTTGCTAAAGATGCTCTTGATAGAAGAGAATCTTGTGGAGGTCACTTCAGAGAAGAGAGCGTAGAGCTAGATGGTGCTCAAAAAGGAGAAGCACTAAGAGATGATAAAAACTTCAAGTATGTTTCTGCCTGGGAGTATAAAGGAGCCCCAAAAGAGGCCTTACTTCATAAAGAAGAATTGAACTTTGAGAATATAGAATTGAAAACACGTTCATATAAATAAGATACAGATGAAACTTACACTTAAAATTTGGCGTCAAGAAAATGCAAATGCAAAAGGGGCAATACAAACCTATCCTATTGATGGGATAGAACCAGATATGTCTTTCTTGGAAATGTTAGACGTTTTAAACGAACAACTCATCAATCAAGGAGATATTCCTGTGGTGTTTGATCACGATTGTAGAGAAGGTATCTGTGGGTCTTGTTCTTTGCAAATTAATGGAGAGCCTCATGGTCCAGATAGATTGGTAACAACCTGCCAGCTGCATATGCGTAAGTTTAACGATGGCGATACCATAGTTGTTGAGCCTTTTAGGGCCAAAGCATTTCCAGTAGTAAAAGATTTAATGATAGACCGCAGTGCTTTTGATAGAATACAGCACGCAGGAGGGTACATTTCAGTAAATACCTCAGGAAACACCATTGATGCAAATGCAATTCCTGTAAACAAAGAAAATGCTGATGACTCCTTTGCGGCTGCAACTTGTATTGGTTGCGGGGCTTGTGTGGCTGCTTGTAAAAACGCAAGTGCGATGCTATTTACCTCTGCAAAAGTATCTCAGTACGCCTTGTTGCCACAAGGGCAAGTGGAGGCCTCAGAGCGTGTGCTTAGCATGGTAGAACAGATGGACAAAGAAGGGTTTGGTAATTGCACCAATACAGGAGCCTGTGAGGTAGAGTGTCCAAAAGGAATATCACTAGAGAACATTGCCCGCATGAACCGCGAATACCTATCTGCAAGTTTAAAAGGATAAGCAAAATATATGTTGCATATACATAAAAAAGCCAAGCAGAAATGCTTGGCTTTTTTATATTGCCCTTGGTGTGGTATCTTTACTATTCGCTTTTTTAATTAAAACACTATGAGTACATCCCTTTTTGACGCTATTAGAAACGCAGATGTTTCTACGGTAACTTCTTTAGTAAAAGAAAATCCTTCATTGGCCCAAGAAAAAGACCAGCGTGGTTCTACTGCCTTACTGCTAGCTACCTATTATGGGCATATGGATATTGTAAGGGTTATTTTGCAGCAGCCTCAAGATATAAACACTCAAGACGCCTCAGGTAATACAGCGCTTATGGGTGTTTGTTTTAAAGGCTACAGTGCCATTGCCAAGTTGCTCATTAAAAGCGGCGCTGATGTAAACATTTCAAATTTTAATGGAGCTACCGCTCTTATTTTTGCAGCTACCTTTAATAAGCCAGAAATTGCAGCACTACTGTTGGCTAATGGCGCAGATAAAAGTGCCTTGGATGATAAAGGCAACACTGCCCTAGAGCATGCTAAAATGCAATCCAGCGCCGCTGTTCTAGCTCTTTTAGAGGCCTAAGCTCATGAGTTCTCTCAAACTAAGGGTAAGTATAGTACAGTCTAACCTGCACTGGGAAAACCCACAGGCAAATAGAGCTCATTTTTCTAAAATACTCAGCCCACTGGCAAACACCACAGATTTAATTGTGTTGCCAGAGATGTTTACCACAGGGTTTTCTATGAATGCGCAGGAGCTTTCAGAAACTCAAAATGGACCTACTGTACAATGGCTTATTACAACATCAAAACTTCTTTCTAGTGCCATTGTAGGAACTATCATTATAAAAGATGGGGATGATTTTTACAACAGGTTACTTTTTGTAACCCCACATGGAGAGATACACACCTATGATAAAAAACACACCTTTACCTTGGCCGGTGAGCATCAGGTTTTCACATCTGGAGCTGCGCGTGTTTTTATTGAATATTTAGGGTTTAAAATTTGCCCATTGATATGTTATGATTTGCGTTTTCCTGTTTGGGCCCGCAATAATGTAGGGTATGATGTGGTTTTGTACACTGCCAATTGGCCACAAAAGCGTATTGCTGCTTGGGATGTTTTGTTGCAGGCGAGGGCTATTGAAAACATGAGCTATTGTATAGGTGTAAACAGAATTGGCCAAGATGGAAATGGGCATATGTACCCGGGGCACTCTGCAGTATATGATTGTTTGGGTAAACAACTCTCTACCCAGGAGTATGAAACAGCTTTTATACAAACCATCACCCTAGATAAACAGCATATACAAAGCACTAGAGACGCCTTAGAGTTTCTAAAAGACGCAGATGATTTTACTTTAGGGTAAAGGTTTCACTCCAGCTCCAATTGGCGCGCAGTTCTATTATTGAAGGGTAGTACACCACCCTTTCTGGGGCTAGTTTATCAAGGAAGTTTCCTGGATCCCAAATTTTATTTTTGTTTTGATCCACAATAAGGCGAATAAAGTACTTGCCAGGGCTAATGTGCTCAAAAAATACAGGGGCATTTGCCTCTAGGTAGGTTTGTTTCACCACCTTAAATTTTTCATCAATAAGTTCTATAAGTAATGGAAACTCATCTGCATTATCAAGAGTAAGATTTAGAGACGCAAAATCTGCAATGGGTTTTACTTGTTGCCTATACACAATAGAGTCATTGGTGTTTGATAGGTAATCTGTCAAAGCGCCATTGCGCAGGGTGATGCTATAGAGCTGTTCTTCTTGTTTGTCAAAAACAATCTGGGCAGCATTTTCTTTGGTATTTATTTGCGCCACAAAATCTATGGCTAGGGTATCTTTAGTAACTACAGAAATTTTCTCTGAGTTAATAGCAACTAGTGGTGTATTTGCTTTTAGCTTTAGGGTATCTGCTAGAGATATCAACCTATCGTTAATAGCCGTAAGGCGTAAAGAGTCTGAGTATAGTTCTCTAAAACGCACCGTGGTAGTATCAATCTGGAGTTTGTTTTTTGTAACAAATACCAGTGAGTCTTTGGTAACCTTTGGTTTAAACCAAAAGTTTAGGGTGTCTCTACCGGGCTGTTTTAAGACTTGGTATTGAAAATCATCCTCCATTGGCGTGAGTAAGGTAATTTGATAATTATCTGTTTTTCCTTCATACCCAAAAGAGATTCTATTGCTGCTCTCTAGCTTTGGGCGTGTTGGTTTAAAATCTGGCACTTCTTTAAACAGTTTTAATTCAAAGAGGCTGTCTGTAGGGATGGTAATAAGGTCTTTATAAAAGCCTATTTTATCTGTTTTAGGCTGGAAGGTATAGTTTCTAGTTTGTTCCTTTAGGGCGATGAGTTGGTAAGTGCCCTGCTTGAGATTGCTTAATTCAAAATTGTTTGTTTCATTAATGGTCGTGGTAATATAGGTGGGTTTCTCCAGAAACACTAGGGAGTCTTTGTAAGACTGGTCTACTTGATATAAAGCAACAGTTGTTGGAAAATCTGTTTTGGGAAGCAGAGCATCAACAGCAGTTCCTTTTAAAGTTAGGCTATCAATATAACTCCCTGTAGAAAATACATACTTGTAATTTGGAAATAGATTTCCTTCATTATTGTCTAAAATACTATTTCCGAAGTTAAAACTATAGGTTGTGTTGTCTTTAAGGGTGTCTAGAATTTTTATTTTCAACACCTTAGAAACGCTCAAGGGTGTTATTACAGGAGCGTATTTTAGTGGTGGAGAAATAATAAGCTCCTTGGAAATGTCCTTGAGTTTTATAAACTCATCAAAGGTGATGCGAATTTCATTGTTTTTGAAATTGGTCGTAAAATTCTCTGGAGCACTCCGCAAAATAACTGGCGCAATAGTATCACGAAGCCCGCCACTGGGTCTTCCTTTTTTTGCGCAATCTGTAAAAGAAAGTAAAAAAAGAAATACAATGGGGATGTATAAAAGACGATACGTATTTGAGTGGTGTTGCTGTTGCATAGTACCCAACAAAAATAGGAAAAGTTTTATTGTAACGCTCTCTAAAAAATAGAGAACTCTATCACAGAGAAATTGCCATGGTAGCAATACTAATTTTTACATTTTCTGCTTGTTGTAATAGCACAGCACAACTCTCTAAAGTAGCTCCAGTGGTAACAATGTCATCAACAAGTAAAATGTGCTTGTTTTTTATCTTTGCTGAGTTTATAAGGGTAAATTCTTGGTTGTCTTGGATTCTTTTACTCCTTGTTTTAAAAACTTGTGAGTCTGTTTTTGAAACCTTGACCAGCACATCTTCCAGATAAACAATGTCAAGGGCCTCGGCAATTGCCTTGCCAAAACCTGTTACTTGGTTATAGCCTCTCGCTTTTTGTTTGTTTTTGTGAAGCGGCACACCAACCACCACATCAATGTTTTTATACGCAGGTATCTCTGAGAGTTCTGCCCCAAGCCATTGGCCCAGAAAAGCGCTAATATCTTCTTGTTTTTTATACTTAAGGTTGTGCAATAATGTTTGTGTGATGCCTTTTTTTTGAAACTTTAAAAGTGCAGTTGCTTCTTGGATAGCCACCCTGCCGTAGAATATATTTTTTAGGGTATCTGCCTTTGTTATATGAAATCCAGCCAATGTTGCCTGGTGCCTACAAGTGGTGCAAATAATTTGTTCATGGGCAGTGAGAACTCCCTGACAACCATTGCAGATTTTTGGAAATAAAAGATCTAAAAGGGAGTTTAGTATATTAAGCATTACTTTTTAGTTTTAGTACCTTTGGCATCTGTAATGTAATAAATTAACACCAAACACACATCATGACAACTCAAAGCAGTAACAATAATCGTGCAAAGATTTTAATAGGCCTATTAGTGGTTTTGTTAGTATCCTTGGCGGGGTATACCTACACACTGATAGAACAAAATAAAGAAACAGTGCTTTTTTTAGAGGCAGATAAAGCTGAGGTTCAAAAAGAGCTGGAAGCGCTTGTTGTTTCTTACAATGAGATCTTGCAAGACAATGAGCTTAAAGACAAAGATTTAATAGCCGCAAGAGACCGCATCATAGTACTTCTAGACTCTGTCAAGGATTACAAGGCCAATCTTTCTATAATTACCAGATATAAGGCCCAGGTTAGAGGCTTAAAAAATGAGCGCACACAACTCTTTAAACGCGCAGATAGTCTACTAGTTGTCACTCAGCGATTGGCCATAGAGAAAGACAGCACAACAGCAGTTTTAGTCAAAACCATTAAAGTCGTAGACTCTGTAACAACAGCAAATACTCAACTGTTTAACTCTTTAGAGAAAGGTGCTTTGATTGGTATTTCAAACCTAGATGCTACGGCTATTATTGTTCGTAAGGGAGGTAAAATAAAAGAGACCAAGCGCGCTAGTAGAGCAGATAAAATTAGGGTTTGTTACACCATAGCGCCAAATACCTTGGCACAGGCAGGAGATAGGGTATTATATGTCCAGGTTATTAATCCTGATAATAACATCATTGGAGATAAATCAAACATCACCTTTGGCCAAGATCTACTAACCTACAGCAAAAGCGAAAGTGTTTTTTATGAAAACCAAGCCCTTGATGTATGTGCAATTGTAGGCACTACAGGACAAGATGTATTGAAGGGGTTGTATACCATCAATATTTTTGATGCTCAGAGGCAAATTGGGAGTACAACACTCATGTTAAAGTAAGATTTCAAAAAATACTTAAAAAATAAAATCTGCTGCCCATCATATGGCAGTGGATTTTTATATTTTTGTGCTATGGCAAACAATGAAGATCAATTCAAAAAAGTAATTTCTCATGCAAAGGAGTATGGGTACATCTTTGGTTCTAGTGAAATCTATGACGGGCTAAGTGCTGTGTATGATTATGCTCAAAATGGGGTAGAATTAAAAAAGAACATACGCGAGTACTGGTGGAAAAGTATGGTGTATATGCATCAAAATATTGTGGGCTTAGACGCCGCAATACTAATGCACCCAAAAACCTGGAAAGCCTCTGGTCACGTTGATGCCTTTAGTGATCCGCTTATAGATAACAAAGACTCTAAAAAAAGATATCGCGCAGATGTTTTGATTGAGGATCATGCAGAGAAACTTGAAAATAAAGCTCAAAAAGAAATCACCAAAGCCAAAAAACGTTTTGGAGATTCTTTTAATGAAACAGAGTTTGTCACCACCAATGCTAGGGTGATTGGCTATAGAGAGAAAAAGGCTGAAATGCTATCTACCATGGCGCGCCTTTTAGAGGCAGAAGACCTCCTTGGAGTAAAAGCACTCATTGAAGAATTAGGTATTGTATGCCCAGTGAGCGGCTCTAAAAACTGGACAGACGTTAAGCAGTTTAACTTAATGTTTGGCACCAAGCTAGGCGCCTCTGCAGAAACGGCTACAGATTTATACCTGCGTCCAGAAACAGCCCAAGGTATTTTTGTAAACTTTTTAAATGTGCAAAAAACAGGAAGAATGAGAATTCCTTTTGGTATTGCACAAACAGGAAAAGCCTTCAGGAATGAAATTGTGGCAAGACAATTTATCTTTAGAATGCGTGAGTTTGAACAAATGGAAATGCAATTTTTTGTGCGTCCAGGCCAGGAGATGAAATGGTATGATTACTGGAAAGAAACTAGACTAAAATGGCATCACTCATTAGGTCTTGGTCCAGAAAATTACCGCTTTCATGACCATGAAAAGCTGGCTCATTATGCCAATGCTGCTACAGACATAGAATTTAAATTCCCGTTTGGGTTTAAAGAATTAGAAGGAATTCATTCTCGTACAGATTTTGATCTAAAAGCACATGAGGCGCATAGCGGTAAAAAACTACAATTTTTTGACCCAGAGCTCAAAGAAAATTACACCCCTTATGTGGTAGAAACATCTATAGGTCTTGATAGAATGTTCTTGGCTGTGTTTAGTAATTCTTTGCAAGAAGAAACACTAGAAGACGGCTCTTCAAGAACCGTCTTGAGACTACCGGCCATATTGGCTCCGGTAAAAATCGCTGTATTCCCACTCATAAAAAGAGATGGACTGCCAGAGCTTGCAAAACAAATTATTGAAGATTTAAAGTGGGATTACAACGTGTTTTACGATGAAAAAGATGCCGTTGGTAAGCGCTACAGACGTCAAGATGCTAATGGTACTCCATTTTGTGTAACGGTAGACCACCAAACCCTTGAAGACAAAACAGTAACCATTCGTCATAGAGATACCATGGAGCAGGAGCGTATTGCTATTTCAGATATTTCAGATTTGGTTTCCAAGAGCTTGTCCATGAAAGATTGGCTGCAATAAATAACGTCTTGTAGCATATAAAAAACCCCAATGATATTGTCATTGGGGTTTTTTATTGTTCTGAAATTTGAGCGTTTAAAAAGCAGTTAATTTGTTTGCATTTCTTGTATTTCAACAGGATTTGCTCTCTGGCAGCGGTTCATCATACGTAAGGCTCTGTATTTAAAAAACACGGCTAGGCCATTTTTTTTGTAGGCCTCATCTAGATTAATAGGATCAAGGAAGTAGGGCTGTTTATTTTGCTCACTAACTAGAATTGTGAATATACAATCTTCTTTTTGGGTACTCTCCTGGATGACTCCAGGGGTAAAACCCTTAGAGATTAGTTCAGCTTTTTTGACGCTGCTTATTTGGTTTTTTGCGGCTATATCAGCGCTTTTTTTCTTTGATGAGCAGCAAACTCCCAACACAATAAAAAGCGTAATATAAATGTGTTTTACAATCATTGGATATTTTTATTATATGACGTCTCTGTGATACTACTACTATATCATACAATATAATGAAATTTGTTGTAACACAGCGGCCAGAGATAAATCTCTAAAAAAGAGCATTTATTTTAATTATCAAGTGCAAAAAATCTAATATTCTCATTAAAACCTCACTATTGTGTGTCAATTTTTTTTTGAAGTCTTGATTATCTATATCTTAGCATATTGAAATCAAAAATTAAATTCAAATCAATAATATGAAATCTAAAGTTACACTACTCTTATTTTTGTTTGCAGCTTTTATTACTGCGCAAGCTCAAGATGATACTCAAGATGGTCTTTCTTATGTAGGGAAATCTGCTCAAAAAATCACAGTGCCTTCATTGGCCTCTAGATCAAACCTAGAAACACCTATTTTTCAAACAAGCCCGCCACAAGATGGGAGGTCTGCTAAGGTAAATGTGATTCCAGGAAAAGATCCTCAAACAAAAAATGATTACTTCACTGAAAATGCACATCCACTTGCAGGACAAATTCCTACAAGAGATGCATTGTTTGATTTTGAGGTTGGAAATAGTGTAGGCTCTCCCTCTGACCCAGCTATCGCTGTAGGTCCAGAACATGCTTTTATTGTTTACAATAATGGCTTTATGATTTATGACAAGGTAGGAAACATTGTACAAGGCCCAACAGCACCATCTGCAAATTTTTAATTCTAACGGTTGTTGTGATTTAACTGCATCATATGATAATCTAGCCCAAAGATGGGTTATTAGTTATCTATATGTTAATTCAGGAGTAAGAATTGCTGTTTCTAGTGGTTCTAATCCATTAACATCTACTTGGGATGTATATTTATTTTCTCAAATAAATGATTACAACAAACTATCAGTTTGGAGAGATGGATATTACATTACAGATAATGGAGCTAGAGATGTATGGGTAATTGATAGAGATGCTGTTTTAGATGGAGACTCATCGGCAAACATACAAGGATTTACAATAAGTGGTGTACAAGGACAAGGTTTTACAAGTGCGCAAGTACTTAACATAACAAATGACGTGCACCCTACAACAGGAGGCGCTCCACTAGTGTATATGAGAGATGATGGATTTGGTGGTGTATCACAAGATGCTATTAATATTTGGACTGTAAATGTAGATTTTGACACTCCTAGTAACTCAGATGTTTCAGACCCAGAAGTATTTACAAATATTGAACCTTTTATAAATGTGTTTGACGGTGGTAGTTTTGCTAATTTAGCTCAGCCCGCCAATGGTTCTTCAATAGATGCACTGCAATCTACAATTATGAATCAAGCACAGTTCAGAAAATTTCCAACCTATAATTCTGCTCTTTTCAACTTTGTTGTTGATGTAGAGGCTAGTAATAGTATTGAAAGAGCTGGTATTCGTTGGTATGAGTTTCGTCAAACTACAGATGGAGGTCCTTGGAGTATGGAACAAGAAGGAACTTACACTGCGCCAGATGGAAGACACGCATGGATGGGAAGTATGGCAATGGATAACCAAGGAAATATTGGCATGGGTTACTCAACTATGGCTGGACCCAATACACCTAACCCAACACAAAATAGAGTTTCTGCAGCTTACACCGGGCGCCTTTCAACAGACCCTTCAGGTGTCATGACTGTAGAAGAAACTATCTTTGGTGCCAGTACAGGAAATATTAATGGAAATAGATTTGGGGATTATGCAAAATTAGATGTTGATCCAAATAACGATAACGAATTTTGGTTTATCACAGAATATAGATTCACAAATCATGTAGCGGTATTTAAAGTAGCGCCAGAAGCTACTTTAGACATGGGTGTTATAGATATTGTACAGCCAGAAGATGGTGACCTAGGTGCTACTGAGAACATTACGGTAACTGTTCGCAACTTTGGTGTAGACGTACAAACAAATATTCCAGTAAGTTTTACAATAAACGCAGGAACAACAATAAATGAAGTGATTGCGGGCCCAATACCTCCAGGATCAAACTTTGATTATACATTTACAGCTACAGCAAATCTTGGAGCAGATGGTACAACCTATACTATTTGTGCAGCTACTGGAATTACTGGAGATGAACTGCCAGATAACGACCAGTTTTGTAAAGATGTAACAAGCTTGCTTGATTATGATACTGGAGTCGTTGCTATTACAGCTCCAACGTCAGGACCATTAGGAGCAGCAGAACAAATTACCATCACATTACAAAACTTTGGTATGCTCACCCAAACATCTATCCCGGTGTTTTATAATATAAATGGAGGGTCTCAGGTAACAGAAACCTACACAGGTACTCTAGCTGTTGGAGAGTCTGACACATATACATTTACGGCAACAGAAGATTTTTCTGAAATAGGAGATTATATTGTTACAGCTGCTACAGCACTTGATGGTGATGATAATCCTGCTAATGATCCTTTGGTAGTAACAATAACCAGTACATTATGCCAACCAGAGAGTAATTGTGCTGATTTTAACGATGGTGTTACAGAGTTTAGTCTAGCAGATCAAGACCTTGATGTAAACTGTGGAACAGATCCAGCTGGATACAGTGACGATTCAGACATTGTATTTAACTTTGTACTAAACGACAACCCATTTGAAGGTACATTGCAAGTTGGTTATGCAGATTCTCGTTTTGCTTTATGGATTGACTTTAATGACAACAATGAATTTGAAACATCTGAGTTAGTTGCCAGCGAGTTGGTTGCTAATGAAAATCAAGATTATGATTTTGTGGTAGACTTTTCAACTATATCTGGGGTAACTCCAGGAACGCACAGAATGAGACTACGTGGAGAAGATGATGATCAAGATGGTGATGTTTTAAACCCATGTGATGATCTAGAATTTGGTCGTACTAATGACTATACTGCAAACATATCTGGAGAACTAGGATTAGATGACGCAACATTCTCTGATGCAGAATTTATTATTACATCTACAGATAACAAGATGTTTGATCTTGAGTTTTCAACAACAACCTATACAGAAGATTTAAACATACATGTATATAATACACTAGGACAAAATCTTGCTTTTTATACTTTAGAGCACAATGGCGCAGGGTATAACAAGACTATCAATATGTCTTATGTCTCTTCTGGAGTGTATTTCATAAAAATTGGATCTGAGTCATTAAATAAAGTACAGCGTATTATTGTAAAATAACACATTATACTTTTAGACATAAAAAAAGGCTGCCAGCAATGGGGCCTTTTTTTTATGGAATAACTTCTTCTAGAAAAAGGCTCTTAATTGTAGGCTACCCGTATGAACCGCATTGCTTGTTTGGCTTTTTCTGCCATTATAATTAAGGTTGGCATCCAGGTATTTGGTAATACGTTTTTGAAACAACAAGCGCCATGTGTAATTATTTCCTGGCTGCAGCCCTTCTAGCATCTGGTAGGCAACAGGTGAGAAAGCATTCCCTTTAAACGCATTGTCAATAAAAGAGAATTCACCATTAATAGAGATTTTTTCTGCATTTGCATATGCAAAAGAGGCGCCTAATTTTTGTTGGCTTAATACCTCCAAGCCATTGATGGTATTTTCTTTGCCAACACTGTTGTAAAAAACATCAAAACGAGTTTGGCTATTTAGCAGGTATGATATTTTAGGATTTATATCTAAGGTTTCTAGAATATAGTTTCTAGCCTGAAAATTTTCAGAAATGCTTTCATTTGTTCCACTGATACCTTTGGCAATTAGCAGCCAGCTTTTCGCAAATTTATGCGTAAAGTTGAGTTGGTGACTCTCAAGTTTGCTTGATTGTAACCCCAAAGATTGGAGGTTGTCTGTGGCTGTATTAAGATAGGTGTAGTTTGTGGTATAGCGCTGTTTTCCTCTATTGAAAAACAAGGTATTTCTAAAGTTTAACACCAGCCCCAACTGGTTTTGTTTACCGTCTTTAAAGGGGTTAATGTTAAAATCTTCGTTGGCTCTGCGTATTTTTCTGTCAATGATAAAGGAGGTTGTATTGTAAAACTGAGAAATTATTTTTAAAACCCCTTTTTTACCAGACCACTTCTGGCCATTAAATGTGAGTGTTTGCCCAAAGGTGTTTTCTCGTATTTTTATAAAGCGTTGGTTTGGTAGTAAAATTCGAATAAAATTTGCCTGATCTTGAAACTGTGCTATCTCAAATTCTTCAAGTTCTTGTATGCCGTTTGCGTTGTAATCATTCCAGGTGTAAATACCCTCTCCTTGGTCTACCTCTATGTAAGTGAAATCTTGTTGAGGTGTTACTCCATTGTTTGAAGATAAGCTGGTATTTAGTCTTAAAAACCCCTTAAAAAGGTTTTGATTGTATAACACTCGGGCGTTTAATGATGTTTGTGTTTGTTGATCTGTGGTAGTTTCTAAAACACGGTAATTAGCAAACACAGATAGCTGTCTATCTTTAGTATTAAGAACTTTAGACTGCAGATAAATGGTATTGCTTTTACTCACCCGCTGCACGCTACCATTTTTTAAACTATCGTTGGTTCTAAAGCGGTATCCACCTTGCAAAAACACCTTGGTGCTATCACCAACACCAGCAAAGGTTTCATAGGCCGTGTATTTTATGCTCAAAGGGGTTAAGGTGTCTTTTTCAATGGCGCGTACACTGTTGTTTTCAAAACCTACTTTAGCCCCTATCCAGGCCTTTTTAAAAGAATAACTAGCCCTAGAGTTTCCTCGCAAAAATTGTGTTTTAAGCACACTACTTTCACTATCAAGATAGCTTGCACCTGCTATCAAATTAAGTTTTTTATACCTTGTATTTGCCGCGAGTTGGTGCCTTGAGCCCTTATAATTTTCAGAAAATTGTAGCTGTTCAAAATTATAGTAAGCCGTGCCAAATGTGTTTGAAGCTGCGTTTACTCCAAGGGTAACAAAACGCTGGTCTCCTTGAGGGTTTGTTAAATTCCAGTCTCTATTAAACTCTACATTATACAAGCGTTCTATGGATCTAAAATTTCGGTTTATAAAATCAAAAGTTCCAACAGCGCTCACCAATAAGCTATCGGGCCTTTTGATAATATCTTGCTGAAATTCAAGATGCGCCGCATAGCCGTCGTTATCATTGTTGTCTCGCTCAGAAAACAAATTCAGATCCTTTTTGCTTCCAGCTAATTCAAAATTGACTGTAGTCTTCTCCCCAGGATGGTAGCTCGCTTTTACACCTCCAACCTGTAATTTTGTTGGGGCATTAAGCCGTATAAAAGGCGCGTAACTTCCTTGAGCCTCACCATTAATAGGAGGGATGTATTCAAAAATTTTATTAATTGCCGAACCTTCAGAGAGAATGTAATCTCCAAGGTTATCTCCCACAAGGGAGAAGCGCACATTAAAAAGCTCGTCCTGGGGGTTGTTTGAAAACACAAATATTTCTTCTCCATTTAAATAGAGTTGTTTTTTGTATAAAAACTTGCCATCTTCATAGGTATCTGGCACAGAAGACGGCGCTGTCATTGCACCTTGGTCATCTCCAGCTCCTTGCAGTATAGCTACTTGCTCACTAGATAGAGACTGTTGCAAGGGTTGGTTTTTTGCATCGTTCTCTGTATACACATAGGCGCCAATATCAAAGGTGTCTGAGGTGTAATCTCCCCCGCCATAACCAATAAAACGAGTATAATTTCGCTCTGTAAATTGATATTCTACCCTAATACGCATGTTTGCTGTAATGCCGTAGGTGGGGTTAAATTTTATCTCACCGGCATTGTAATCAATAAGATAATCTTCATTCTCTCCACGGTTTAACAACATACCATTCACATACACCTTTTCACTACCAGATACAATAAGAACAAACAACTCACCATCAGGGCCCACAAGTTTATAAGGGCCTTGGTTTCCTTCTTGCCCTACAAAATTACTGCTACTAAAGACCCCTCTTACCAGTGCTCCAGATGCAAATGTGCTAGTTTTGGCGCCACTATCATGCGCTAGTGTTGCCCCTAGAGATATCCCTTGCACTTTTTTTGTAAAGCGGCCAAAATAGCTGTTTTGATTTTGCAGGTCTACATCTCCGGCCCGAATGTTCCAGGTGTCACTGTAGAGTTCAATAAATATTTGGTCAAACTCTTCTAGATTTTGCGTGTAGCCTCCTTGCTGGGTTGGGATGTTTGCATCTTGTATAGAAGCCCGTATGGATATTTTATCGCTTAATTTTCCTGTAATTTGCAAATCTAGTTGAGAGTCTACAACAGCGTTTTGATTGTTTCCAATAGTAATCCCTCTAGAGATACTACCCGAGGTATTAAGCCCATTAAAAGGAGTGAACAGACTTTCATTACTACTTTGATCTAGCGTATATAATTTTTCAATACTCCCTGTGCTTTCTACAATAATTGCTTGGTCAAACTCAAAGTATTCTTTGGTTAAAAACTCAGGAAACACCAAATAGTCTATACGTAAGGAATCGTTTTTGGCTAGTAAAATTTCTGAGGGAAATACCAAAGCGTTAGGATAATCAACGCTATACAGTAAAGGGTCTATGGTGTTTCCCTGCAAGTCTTCGATACGTAACTTTGAAGGATTAAGCCCTACAGTATCCACCAGAAATTGAATCTCTTACCGCTACTTTTTTGCTACGATACTTTGCCCCACTTTCTTGGCCATAACCCAAAAAGGTTATAAATAATACCGCAAAAAATAATACCTTTTTCATAAGATGACACCCTTTACATTTAGGTCAAACAGCGTTGCTATGATTTATTAACGTTAAAATTTATAATTTGTTGATTGTTTTATGAAAACCTTTCAAAGATAGGCATAGCTAAAAATACAATCTTATTTAATTTAGTAGCATGAAAATACTAAGCTATAACGTAAACGGAATTCGTGCAGCAATGCGCAAAGATATCTTACCTTGGCTGCAAACCACCGATGCAGATGTGGTATGCATACAAGAAACCAAGGCAACTAAAGAACAAGTAGATCTAGAGGCTATCCAGGCAGCTGGATACCCATACCATTACTGGTTTAGTGCTCAAAAAAAAGGCTATAGTGGCGTGGCTATTTTCTGCAAGCAAGAACCAATTCATGTTGCCTATGGAACGGGCATTGAGTCTATGGATTTTGAGGGTAGAAACATAAGAGTAGATTTTAAAGAGGTTAGTATTATGAGTTTGTACCTCCCTAGCGGCACCAATAGTGCCCGTTTAGAGCACAAATTAGAGTATATGGCTTTATTTCAAGAGTATGTAAACACCTTGAAAAAAGAACTTCCTAATTTGGTTATTTGTGGAGATTACAACATATGTCATCAGGCCATTGATATTCACAACCCCGTATCAAATAAAAATTCTAGCGGTTTTTTACCCATAGAGCGTGCGTGGCTTGATGATTTTATAAATCAAGGCTTTATAGATAGTTTTAGACACCTTAACAAACAACCAGACCAATACACATGGTGGAGCTATCGTGCAAATGCAAGAGCTAATAACAAAGGGTGGCGTATAGATTATAATATGGTTTCTCAGCCTTTAAAACAGCACATAAAACGTGCTGTTATACTGCCAGCAGCCGTCCATAGTGATCATTGCCCTCATATGGTAGAGCTGGCTTTTTAAAAAAAGCTTTATTTTAATTTTGATTCTCACCGTAATTAATAATTTGACGCTGTTCTAACAGCACATTTTCATGAAATACACCACCCTTACCAACACCAATATTAAGGTCAGTAAAATTTGTTTAGGAACCATGACCTTTGGTCGTCAAAACACAGAAGACCAGGCGCACCAACAGATGACTTACGCCCTTGATAAAGGCGTTAATTTTTTTGATACCGCAGAAATGTATGCGGTTCCTTATACCCCAAAAACACAAGGCCTCACAGAGCAGTACATTGGCAATTGGTTTGCCAAAAACAAAAACAGAGATAAGGTGGTTTTAGCCTCTAAGATAACAGGGAGTGGCCGCGGTATATTTAACTCAATGCGCGAAAATCTTGATTTTAGCAAAGCCTCTTTAGATGATGCGCTAGATAAAACCTTAGCGCGTTTGCAGACAGATTATCTAGATGTATATCAATTACATTGGCCAGAAAGAGCTGTAAATATTTTTGGAGTCCGTGATTATAGTCACAGCGCAAATGAGCAGTGGGAAGATAATATAGGAGAAATTTTAAACCGCCTGGATGGCTACGTTAAAGCCGGGAAAGTTCGTCACATCGGCCTTAGTAATGAAACGCCTTTTGGCGCGATGCGTTACATGGAGGAGCACAGAAAAGGGAAACTTAAAATGGTGTCTATCCAAAATGCCTATAGTTTATTACAGCGCAGAGATGAGATAGGACTTACAGAAGTGTTACACATCGAAAACATAGGATATTTAGCGTATTCTCCCCTTGCATTTGGCATGTTGTCTGGCAAGTATTTAGACGGAAAAAAACCTGAAGGAGCAAGAGTAACTTTGTTTCCAAATTACTCTAGGTATCATAGCGAGGGTTCTGTTAAAGCAACTCAGGCCTATGATGCTATCGCAAAAAAACACGGCCTCTCCCTCTCTCAAATGGCCTTGTCTTTTGTAAATGACAGGCCCTTTGTAACCAGCACCATTATTGGCGCTACAAGCATCCCGCAGCTATCAGAAAATATAGAGAGTATCCATCTTACCTTGTCTGCAGAAATAGTAAAAGAAATACAACAGGTGCATCAAGCAATGCCTAATCCTGCTCCTTAGTAAGAAATAGTATAGCTTTTTTTTTATAGTGTATTAGGCAAACAGGTGTTTTACCACATCGTGTACTTTCCCTAGTTTAATAATTTGTATGCCATAGGTTTGTTTGGGAAGCTTACAATATTTGGAGATAACGATGCTTTCAAAGCCTAATTTCTCTGCCTCTAGGATGCGCTGCTCAACTCTATTTACAGGGCGCACTTCACCGGCCAGGCCAATTTCGGCAGCAAAACACATGGTTTTGTCTATGGTGATATCTACATTACTGGAGAGTACTGCCGCTACAACCGCCAGGTCAATGGCGGGATCATCTACAGAGATACCTCCGGTAATATTTAAAAAGACATCTTTGGCTCCAAGTTTAAAGCCTGCTCTTTTTTCAAGAACGGCCAAAATCATGTTAAGACGTTTGGCATTATAGCCAGTAGCACTTCTTTGAGGAGTCCCGTATACAGCCGTAGACACTAAGGCTTGAATTTCTATGAGCAGCGGTCTCATCCCTTCAAGGGTAGATGCAATTGCTGTTCCGCTGAGTTCTTCTTCGTTTTTGGACAGTAGTATCTCTGAGGGGTTTGAAACCTCCCGAAGCCCACTACCTTGCATTTCGTAAATACCTATTTCATTGGTACTTCCAAAACGATTTTTATTGGCCCTAAGAATTCTGTAAATATGATTGCGGTCTCCTTCAAACTGAAGTACCGTATCTACCATGTGTTCTAAAATTTTAGGTCCTGCAATATTTCCGTCTTTGGTGATGTGCCCAATTAGGATAACAGGGGTTGCAGTTTCTTTAGCAAATTTTATAAGCTCTGTTGTGGTTTCTCGTATCTGGGAGATACTTCCAGGGCTGCTTTCTATATGATCTGTATGCAAGGTCTGGATAGAGTCTATCACTACAATATCTGGCTGCATTTGTGCAATGTTCCGAAAAATATGCTGGGTTTTCGTTTCTGTTAAAATATAACAGTGCTCACTATTGGGATGAATTCTTTGTGCTCGCATTTTAATTTGCTGCGCACTTTCCTCTCCCTGAAACATAGAGCGTTTTGTAAGGTAATTGTAATGCTATTTGCAGCATCAAGGTACTTTTTCCTATTCCAGGCTCGCCTCCTAAAAGGGTAAGGCTGCCAGGCACAAGCCCGCCTCCCAGCACGCGGTTTAACTCCTTGTTTTTGGTGTTTATTCTAGCCTCTGCATTGGTAGATATTTCAGAAACCTTTTGAGGTTTGGAGGCTCTTATTGTAGCGGATGTATTTGTTTGTGAAATATCCCAGGTTGCTTTTTCTGCTTTCTGAATGACCTCCTCTGCAATGGTGTTCCATTGTTTACAAGAGGTACATTGCCCTTGCCACTTGGCAGATTGTGCCCCGCAATTTTGACAGAAAAAAGTAGTTTTTGTTTTAGCCATTGGTAGCTATAAAAATAGTGATTATCTTGATATTTGATTTATAACAGCCATAAAGTAGTTAACAATTAAGGCTGTTTTTTAGTACCCAAAGTCCTCTTTGATTTTGTCTGCCTTATCCAGCATCACATCTAGGGTTATAAAACCGACCTCTTCTTTATCAAAAGCTCCTTGGAAAATACGCATTGCTTTTTTAGGTTCTCCTACCTCCTCATAGTAACGCCCCAAATAATATGGGCCTAATACGGTTTCTGGGTACTCTCTTTTTGCCATTTCTGCAATAACCTTGAGTGACTCCCATTGTTTTTGTTTTTCGGCGGCCTTGGTGGTTGCTATGTAGTCGTTAACCCGTATAGGATCATCAATACCAAAAAGATCTTTAATGGTTTTGTATTTGTCAATAAGGTAATCACTAATAGGGGTCTTTATAGTTAGTAAAACCGTGTTGTATTCTTCCCTACTTATTGGGCGGTAGATAGCAAACATTTTCTCCAGCGCTACAGGGATACCACGGGCTACCAAAGAGTAATGGGTGGCCCCTTGAAAATTATCATAGTAGTAATTAAAATTTGGTGTATCTATTGATTTTAAGGTGTTGTTTAGCGCCTCTGCGTCTTGGGTTAGCTCTTTAATATCATCGGTTGCTGTGGCCAAATAGTAAAAAATCTCTGTGGTAATTTTTGGAATTCTTCCTGCCATACGTTTGGTGGCGTTTGGAGACAGCTCTGGGCTTAGCACAATATATCCATTAAAAAGCGGTGGGCTTTTATAGAGATAAAAGTTTAAAAAGTTTGCTGTAAAATCATGGCCAACACCTACAACAAATTTTGCGGTACGGTAGCTCTCATCAATGTATGGTAGAAGCTCTAGGCCAAGAAATTCAAAAAAGTCTGCACCTTTTTCTGAGGGTAGGTAATTGCCTGGGTCGTAATTACAATCATCAAAGCGTGTTCTGGCTTGCATGACACCCACTACAATAGATTCTGGCATGTCTTCCCAGTAGCTAAAGTAGTCTACATTACCTGCAACTGGCTCAAATAAATAGTCTGCATCAAGGACAATAATAACAGGATATACTTTATCTATGTTTGTATCGTAATTGCGAGGGAGCTGAATTTTTAATCTTCTAGTTTCTTGGAGTCTATCACTATTAAACTCCTCGTAGATTATTTGCGCATTTGCAAGAAAACTAAAGGTTAGAAAAGTCAAAAGTAGGATTGTTTTTTTCATGTCTGAAATTTTAAGAAAGCCGTAAGATACTTAAATTTTAAAATGTGCCTCGGCTTTCAAAAACTAACAATTAGTTGTTTTTATTGTACACCGGCAAAAATAATAGTGACCCAACCCCAATTACAATAATTGATGCGATCCCTGATGACCAAATAATCCAACCAAAAGCAGTTCCAACAGTAAAAGGGACATTAAATAAAACCAATACTCCTGCCATTGCAGCAGGGTAGGTGCCAAACCCACTATTGGTAAATGCAAAGGTAAAACTACCTACCACAAAGGCAATAATAACGGTGCCAAAGCCTATATCTGAGGTTTCTAACAGTGCCTGAGTAGCTACAAAAAAAGAGAGTAAATACAGCCCCCAGATACCAAAAGAATACACTACAAACAACCCTTTCTTTTTCATGGTAACAATACTCAACACTCCTTCTTTTAGTCCTAGCAAAAAGGTTTTAACTTTTGAATTTGTTTTAGATCTAGAGAACTTCAAAAATAGCACCACAAATACCATAAGGGCAATTATACCAATCAATAGGGTATTTACAATTGAGGTAGGGATCGTCTCTATGATATAGCCCTGCAGTATGTCAAATTTCAACACAAGTGCTACAAGAATAAAACCTATTAGAAAAAAAAGATCTATAATGCGTTCGCTTATAATGGTTCCAAACCCTGCAGAAAAAGGAATTTTCTCATACTTATCTAGCACAATACCCCTAGAGACTTCCCCGCTTTTTGGAATAAAAATATTCATAAGATAGGCTACAGATACTGCCATAAAATTATTGGCCAGTTTTGGTCTGTAACCCAGGGGCTCTAACATGAAAGACCACCTGTGTGCTCTTGCTAGATGGCTCAAGAGGTTTAAAGATACAGCGGCTGCAATAATCCAGTAATTTGCATTTTTAATATACCCTGTTAGTTCCTCTAGTTGCAATGGGGTAAACTGGTTGTAGATATACCATATCAAAAAAGCACCCAGACCAAGTGGGATTATAATTTTTAAAATTTTTGTAAGTGTTTTATTCACCTTAAATAAGTAAATTATCTTGGTTAGGAAACACAAGTGAGGGTTTAAATGTACTTGCCTCTTCTTGCGTGAGTATGGCGTAGGTAATTAATATTAAAATATCGCCTTTAGACACCTTTCTAGCAGCTGCTCCGTTAAGGGTGATTTCTCCACTACCTCTTGGCCCAGGAATGGCATAGGTTTCTAGACGCTCCCCATTGTTGTTGTTTACCACTTGTACTTTTTCTCCCTCTACAATATTAGCAGCGTCAAGAAGGTCTTGGTCTATGGTAATGCTCCCAATATAATTGAGCTCTGCACCGGTTACTTTAACCCTGTGAATTTTAGATTTTACTACGTGTATCAACATACTGGCAAAGATATATGAAATTAAGATGCATGAATTCTTAAGTTAAAGAAAATTAACTCAGTTTTTGGTTGTCTATCAAACGAACCTCTCCCACAAAAGCCGCAATAAAACAACGATAGGAAACTCCTTTTCGTTTACGGCGAACGGTTTTTAAGGTTTTTTCATTTGCAATTTCAAAATATTCTAGGCTAAGGCTGCTATCTTTAAAACAATTTGCCACCATGGTGTTTATTTGTGAAATTGATTTTTCATGAAAATACTTCGCCGCTAATTTTAAACTTTTATTAATAATTGCTGCGGCTTTTAATTCTTGGGGGTTCAATCGTTTGTTTCTTGAGCTCATGGCAAGATTGCTTGGCTCTCTTATAATAGGGCAGCCAATAATTTCGACAGGCAATTTTTCTATGGCCGTCATTTTTTTTACAATTTGTAATTGCTGAAAATCTTTCTCTCCAAAGTATGCTGTGTTAGGCTGTACGGCTTTAAAAAGCAATGACACCACAGTGCCTACACCATCAAAATGACCCTGTCTATGCTTGCCTTCCATTTCTCTTTCAATACCACCAAAGTTGTAATTTTTGGAGACAATGTTGTTGCTATAAAGCTCGTTAGCCTCTGGCGCATAGACTACTACATTTGCTTGTAACGTTTTTAAAAGAGTTACGTCTTTGTGGAGTGTGCGTGGGTAGTTAACCAAATCACCTTGATTGTTGAATTGAGTTGGATTCACAAAGATGCTTACCACTACCAGGTCATTGTCTTTTAAAGCTTGGCTTACAAGAGATAAATGGCCTTTATGAAGGGCTCCCATGGTAGGAACAAGCCCGATTTTTTTTGAAACCCTGTACGGACGCAATGCGGCAGTTAAGGTTTTATTTTCTGTAAAGACTTCCATAGTTGATTTTTAAACTCAAAGCAAAATTAAGATATTGAAACTAAGTCTGCATAAATTTTCGTAATTTTGTGCGTTTTACACATAATACATAAAAGCAAAGATTTTATGAAAGATAAGAGAGTGTTATATGTTTCCTCAGAAGTGGTTCCATACCTGCCAGAAACAGAGATTTCATCCATGTCATTTGAAGCTCCAAAAATGGTAAATAATAACGGTGGCCAAATACGAATATTTATGCCTCGTTATGGTAATATAAACGAACGAAGACACCAATTACACGAAGTGATTCGTTTGTCTGGAATGAACCTTGTTATCAACGATTTAGATATGCCGCTAATAATTAAAGTAGCCTCTATTCCTAAAGAGCGTATGCAGGTTTACTTTATTGACAACGAAGATTATTTTAAACGCAAGGCAACCTTTGCAGATGAAGAAGGAAACTTTTTTAAAGACAATGATGAGCGTGCTATATTTTTCGCCAAAGGTGTTATTGAAACTGTAAAAAAACTAAACTGGTCTCCAGATATTATCCATGTTCATGGATGGTTGGCTTCTTTTTTACCTCTTTATCTAAGAAACTACTACGGAAATGAGCCTTTGTTTGAAAACAGCAAGATTGTAACCTCTGTATACAACCAAGGTTTTAATGGAACGCTCAATGCTGAGGTTTCTAATAAAATCAAATTTGATGCTATAGATGAACAGGCTTTAACCCACCTAGACAATCCTACTTTTGAAAATGTAATGAAAGCCGCTATCAATAACTCAGATGCAGTTATTATTGGTTCAGAAGATATTTCAAAAGAACTGGAAACATACATAGAGGGATTAGATAAACCGGTACTTGCCTTCCAGCAAATGGAAGACATGGAACGAGAATATTTAGAATTTTATCAAACAAAAGTATTAGAGCAGTAACATACTTTTAGAATTAGCGTATGAAGATTAATAATGCATTACCAAAGCTTTTGGTAGTATTGCTCGCCATTGTACTAATGGCATCTTGTGAAGAAGAAATTGGAACCATAGGTTCTGAAGTTATTGGAGATCAAGACGTAAATGCAACCCTAGATATCACCTCAACAATACGGTCTTACAGCAAAGAATTTCAGGCTGTTCAAACCAACGGTTTGCAGATAAACCAACTCGGGATTTACAATGACCCTGTGTACGGAATGTCAAAGGTGAATTTACTTGCCCAAGTAGCACTAGAGACTCCAAACCCTTCTGTTAATTTTCTGCCAAGGCTAGATAGTGTTGTTTTATACATACCTTATTTTAGTGAGGAAATAACTGATGAACTCGACGAGTCGAGCTATGTTTTAGATTCTGTTTACGGAACTACTCCTATGGACATTTCTATTTTTGAGTCTAATTACTTCTTGAGAGATTTTGATCCAAATTCTGGGTTTGAGGATGTTCAGGGATATTTCAGTAATCAAAATGACTTGTTTGAAAGTTTCAAGGGAGAATTAATTTATTCGATCACAGATTTCTTGCCCTCTACAGAGAGCTACACAGAAACTACATTTGAGCAAGATGATGCTGGAGACAATACCTCTGAGAATAGCATTGTAGCTCCTGGTATTCGTGTTAAACTACCCGAGGCGTTTTTTAGGGATAAAATCCTGAACATGGAAGGCACTCCAGAACTTTTAAACAACAACAATTTTAGAGAATATTTAGAGGTATATTTTTTGAGGTAACCGGTACAGATACAAACCTTTTAAAGTTTGACATGACTGCCGCTAAAATTGATATTTATTTTACATCACAGTTTGACACTCCAAGTATAGGAGCTCTCTGATGGAGATGTTGTAGAACCTCCAACCAGAGAAGAGAAAAAAATCACCTTGCTTTTTGACGCGATAAATGTAAATGTGTTTGAAAATGAATTAAATGGTCAAATACAAAGTGAGTTACTTAGCCAAGATCAGCAAAACGGAGAGGATAGACTATACCTTAGAGGAGGAGAGGGCATTGCAGCCGTTGTAAGTTTATTCGGAGATGATAATGACGGCAATGGAGTTGCCGATGAGTTGGACGAAATACGCCAAAACAACTGGCTTATTAATGAGGCAAACCTTATTTTTTATGTAGATAAAGATGCCATTACAGATGGCTATAAAGAACCTGAAAGGTTAATTTTATATGATGTTGATAACGGTAGGTTGCTTACAGATTATAACCTAGATACCACCTCAGGAGACTCTGAGCAGGTAGATGCCTACACAACACACTTAGGCCGCCTGGTAAGAGATAGTGATGGCAAGGGTGATTACTATAAGCTTAGAATCACAAACCACTTGAGTAGCCTTATACACCAAGATTCTACCAATGTAAAACTAGGGGTAATTGTTTCTCAAAATGTTGCTGTACCAAATTTTCAAGATGTGTTAAATACCATCTCCCCAAGCAGAAATTACACCGAGCAGGTTCCATCTGGTAGTGTTATGAGTCATCAGGGCACAATTTTACATGGAAATACTTCAGCAGATCTTACAAAAAGATTAAAACTCCAAATTTATTATACAGACTCAAATTAAAATTTATGTGCGGAATAGTAGGATATATAGGCCATAGAGAGGCATACCCAATAATTATTAACGGTTTAAAACGCCTGGAGTACAGAGGCTACGATAGTGCAGGAATTGCACTATACGACGGCTCTAAAATACAGCTAGCCAAAACCAAAGGAAAAGTGGTAGACCTTGAAGCCGAGGTTGCTAAAGGAATAACAACAAAAGGGAGCCTTGGTATAGGACACACCCGCTGGGCAACTCACGGAGTCCCTAATGATGTAAACTCTCACCCACATTATTCTAATAGTGGTGATTTGGTAATTATACACAATGGTATTATAGAGAACTATTCTTCTATTAAAAAAGAATTAATTAAAAGAGGGTATGTGTTCCATTCAGACACAGACACAGAGGTACTGGTAAACCTTATTGAAGAAATAAAAAAGAAAGAAGGCGTTAAGCTGGGTAAGGCAGTACAAATTGCATTAAACCAAGTTGTTGGAGCCTATGCTATTGCTGTTTTTGACCAAAAAAAACCCAATGAGATTGTTGTTGCAAAACTAGGAAGCCCCTTGGCCATTGGTGTTGGTGAGGATGAGTTTTTTATAGCCAGTGACGCCTCTCCATTTATTGAATTTACCAATAATGCTATTTACCTAGAGGATGAACAGATGGCTGTTATTCGTCTTGGAAGAGAAATTAGAATTAGAAAAATCAAGAGTGACAAAAGGATTAAACCTTTTGTACAGGAACTAAAATTAAATATTGAGCAAATAGAAAAAGGAGGCTACGATCACTTTATGTTAAAAGAGATTTATGAGCAGCCTGCTGTAATAAAAGACACTTTCAGGGGAAGATTGCTTGCAGACCAAGGAATCATTAAACTAGGAGGCTTAGAGGAGTTCATCCCTAAGTTTGTAAATGCAGACAGAATAATTATTGTTGCCTGTGGTACCTCTTGGCATGCAGGGCTAGTGGCAGAATATACTTTTGAAGATTGGGCGCGTATACCCGTTGAGGTAGAATACGCAAGTGAGTTTAGATACCGCAACCCGGTTATTACAGAAAAAGATGTTGTTATTGCCATATCTCAAAGTGGAGAAACCGCAGATACACTTGCTGCTATAAAACTTGCCAAAGAAAAAGGCGCTTTTGTATATGGTATTTGTAATGTTGTTGGATCTACCATATCTAGAGAAACACACTCTGGAACCTACACCCATGCTGGGCCAGAAATTGGAGTAGCATCAACAAAGGCATTTACTACTCAAATTACAGTGCTTACCATGATTGCCTTAAAGCTGGCGCACGTAAAAGGCACCATTTCTAGGTCAGACTACATGATGCATCTTAGGGAGTTGGACACCATTCCTACACATGTTGCTAAGGCCCTGGAGAGTAATGATGAGATTAAAGAAATTGCAAAGGTGTTTAAAGATTCACCAAACTTCTTATATCTAGGTAGAGGATACAATTTCCCGGTTGCTTTAGAGGGCGCATTGAAGCTTAAAGAGATTTCTTACATACACGCAGAAGGATATCCAGCCGCAGAAATGAAGCATGGCCCAATTGCACTTATTGATGAGCAAATGCCAGTTGTGGTAGTTGCTATTAATAGCAATCATTACGGTAAAGTAGTGAGCAATATTGAAGAAATTAAAGCAAGAAAAGGAAAAATAATTGCTGTAGTTACCCAGGGAGATACTGCTGTAAGAGAATTGGCAGATTATGTAATGGAAGTTCCAAAAACTCCAGAAACCTTAACCCCTTTAGTAACTACCATACCCTTGCAGCTATTATCTTATCATATTGCTGTGATGCTTAACAGAAATGTGGATCAGCCAAGAAACTTGGCCAAGAGTGTTACCGTTGAGTAAGTAAAAAAGATAATTTTTTAAAAAGGGGAGCAAGCAATTGTTTCCCTTTTATTTTTTGGTATTTTTAAACAGTGAAAATCATCAATCTTATTTCTGGACCAAGAAATGTGTCTACGGCGCTTATGTATAGTTTTGCGCAAAATAGTTGCGTTAAGGTGCTAGATGAACCCTTTTACGGCTATTATTTGGCCAATGCAAATTTAAAAGTAACCCACCCAGGTAGTAAAGAAATTTTAAAGGCGCTTCCCCGTTCAAAAAAACAGGTGTTGGCTCAAATAGATGAGGTGTCAAAAACAAATAAATATGTTTTTATTAAAGGCATGGCACATCATTATCTATCTAAGGAGCCTGCTCATATTCTGCCTTGGAATAACGTGATACTCATCCGCCATCCAGAAAAACTATTAGCCTCCTTCTCTAAGGTTATTAAAAACCCAACCCTGGATGATATTGGCATTAAAAAAGCAGCAGAACTCTTTACGTATTTAAAAAACCAAGGCAAGACACCCATAGTTATAGATAGTGATCAGTTGTTAAAAAACCCTGAAGGGTATTTGCAGAAAATTTGTGATGCGCTGGATATTCCGTTTACCAAAGACATGTTGTCCTGGCAAAAAGGAGGTATCCAAGAGGATGGTATTTGGGCCCAGTATTGGTATGGAAATGTGCACAACTCAACGGGGTTTAGAGTCCAAAAAACCAGCAATCAAGAAATGCCAGATAGCTTACAGACTGTTTTAGACCAGGCGCTAATCCATTATACTATTTTAAAAAACCACATCCTAAAAAACGACTAGATGTTACAAAAAGCAAACCCTAAGAATGACCATATACAGGTGTATATTAAAGATAAATTGTATCCTCGCCACCAGGCAAAAGTGTCTGTTTTTGACAGCACCGTGCAAGGGGGTGATGCTGTTTGGGAAGGGTTGCGAGTCTACCCGCAGGGGATAGTATGTCTTGACAAGCATTTAACCCGCCTTCACCAAAGCGCAAAAACATTAGCTTTTACAGATATACCCTCTAAAGCAGAAATTAAAAAAGCCATCAAGCTAACCCTTGATGCCAATGCCATGGATGATAATACTCACATACGCCTCACACTCTCCAGGGGAGAGAAAATCACCAGCGGCATGGATCCTAGGTTAAACCAAAGCGGGTCTTGCTTAATTGTTTTGGCAGAGTGGAAACCCCTTGTGTATGACAACAATAGCGGCATTACAGTGCTCAGTACAAGCCAGCGTAGAAATGCGCCACAGTTTTTGGATAGTAAAATACACCACAATAATTTACTCAATAATATTATTGCCAAAATACAAGCCAATGTAGCAGGTAAAGATGCAGGGCTAATGCTTGATGATCGCGGTTTTGTGGCCGAACTTAACGGCAGTAATGTTTTTATGATAAAACAAGGGAAGGTTTACACCCCTTTTGCCCATGCCTGCCTTCCAGGAATTACTAGAAATACGGTAATGGAGCTTTGCCAAGACCATGGTATACAGCTCATAGAGGCAGACTTGTCGTTAAGCGAATTTATTAACGCAGAGGGTGTTTTTGCAACGGGTACCATGGGTGAGTTAACCCCTATTGTAGAAATTGATGGCAGAGAAATTTCTAGAGATAGCCAGCTTATGGACCAAGTACTTAAAACTCTTTAAAAACAATGTTCGCAGTTTTTGCGAACCCCTTACTTAAATTTCAGATTATATTTCCCCCTAAATCAAAAGCTGCAATTGCTGCCAAATTAGAGATGTGAGATGCAATTTTCTAGCCTCTATTATTTTAGGGAGTAAAATAAGTTCAAAAAAGAGCATTTCAAGTTTGTAATATTACATTAGAAAAAACTATCTTTGCAGCGTTAAAAAAGGGGTGCATTTTGCACTTATAGTAAAAACAGAAATCCAAAATAATGTCACAAGTTACAGGAAAAGTTGCTCAGATTATTGGACCTGTTGTAGACGTAGAGTTTGCAAGCGGTTCAGAACTTCCAAAGATTTATGATAGTCTTGAAGTTAATAATAACGGAAACAAGTTAATTCTTGAAGTACAATCTCACATGGGAGAAAACACAGTGCGTACCATTTCTATGGACAGTACAGATGGTTTGAGCCGTGGTGTGGATGCTGTTGCAACAGGAGCACCTATACAGATGCCAATTGGTGCTGATATATATGGGCGTTTATTTAACGTAATTGGAGATCCTATTGATGGTATGGCTGCACTTCCTAAAGAAGGAAAAGACGGTTTACCAATTCACAGAGATGCTCCTAAATTTGAAGATCTTTCAACATCTTCTGAAGTACTTTTTACAGGTATTAAAGTAATTGATTTAATTGAGCCTTACGCAAAAGGGGGTAAAATTGGTCTTTTCGGTGGTGCCGGTGTAGGTAAAACAGTATTGATTCAAGAGTTGATTAACAATATTGCAAAAGGGCATGGTGGTCTTTCTGTATTCGCAGGAGTAGGAGAGAGAACTCGTGAAGGAAATGACCTTTTGAGAGAAATGTTAGAATCTGGTATTATCAAATACGGAGATGATTTCATGCACTCTATGGAAGAAGGCGGTTGGGATTTATCTAAGGTAGATAACATGGCCATGAGAGAGTCTAAAGCAACTTTTGTTTTTGGACAAATGAATGAGCCACCAGGAGCACGTGCACGAGTTGCATTATCTGGACTTACCATTGCAGAGTATTTTAGAGATGGAGCTGGAGATGGTCAAGGAAAAGATGTACTTTTCTTTGTAGATAACATTTTTAGATTCACACAAGCAGGTTCTGAGGTATCGGCGCTATTAGGTCGTATGCCATCTGCGGTAGGATACCAACCAACATTAGCTACAGAGATGGGAGCAATGCAAGAGCGTATTACTTCTACTAAAAAGGGTTCTATTACATCTGTACAGGCGGTTTACGTTCCTGCAGATGATTTAACAGATCCAGCACCAGCAACAACATTTGCTCACTTAGATGCAACCACAGTATTGTCTCGTAAAATTGCCGAGCTAGGTATTTATCCAGCGGTAGATCCACTAGATTCTACCTCTAGAATTTTAACGGCTGCTATTTTAGGTGATGAGCATTATGACTGTGCTCAGAGAGTAAAAATGTTATTACAACGTTACAAAGAGTTACAAGATATTATTGCCATTTTAGGTATGGAAGAATTATCTGAGGAAGATAAACTTGCAGTAAACCGTGCACGTCGTGTACAACGTTTCTTGTCTCAACCCTTCCACGTAGCAGAGCAGTTTACGGGTCTTAAAGGTGTACTTGTAGATATTAAAGAAACAATTAAAGGATTTAACATGATTATGGATGGTGAGTTAGATCACCTTCCAGAAGCAGCTTTTAACTTGAAAGGTTCTATTGAAGAAGCTATCGAGGCGGGAGAAAAAATGTTAACAGAGGCCTAATTAATTTTAGGGTGTCGTAATTCAATAGTATGTATTTAGAAATAGTAAGTCCAGAGGCTTCATTAGTAGCCGGAGAAATAGAAAGCATTACCCTTCCAGGAATGGATGGTGAGTTCCAGATGATGAATAATCACGCGGCTATTGTATCTCTTTTGAGTGAAGGAAAAGTGAAATTTGCTGGAAGCCCTACTATTACTCCAGGATATGAAAATAAATTCACCCAGCAAGATGGTAAATGGGTGCTTGAAATTTCTGGTGGTACTGTTGAAATGAATAACAATAAAGTGATTGTACTTGCAGATTAAGTACCTAATATATTTTTTAAAAAGTCCCAATTTCATTAATTGAAATTGGGACTTTTTCTATTTTAATACCCTACTTCAAAGACATTTTTCTTTTCTTGATAAAAGATACTATTTAATTTCTATGATTTGTGAAGAGCTTCTGTATCTTTGAGGGATGTTGCCCAAAAAACTACAAGATAAAATAGATGCAAGAGCCAGTGATAGCTCCCTTAGATCTTTGGGTTTACGGCAAGATTTGATAGACTTTTCTAGCAATGACTACCTTGGCTTTAGCAGCTCAAAAAAAATGTTCAAGGCCTGTAGTGTTTTAAAACAACACAACTATCAGGCAAATGGCGCAACAGGCTCTAGGCTTTTAACGGCAAACCACCCTCTTTACCTTGACACAGAAAAACAAATAGCTGGCTTTCATAACACCCCATCTGCCCTTATTTTTAATAGTGGCTATGATGCAAATATTGGGTTTTTCTCAAGTGTGCCCCAAAGGGGTGATGTGATTCTCTATGATGCGCTGTGCCACGCCTCTATAAGAGACGGTATTGCCATGAGTCATGCCAAAGGACATAAGTTTGCTCATAATAATTTACAGGTGTTAGAGGCTCTTTTAGAGGCTCAAAACACTTCTAGTAAAACCCGCCCAGAAATTTATGTTGTTACAGAGGCTGTGTTTTCTATGGATGGAGACAGTCCAGCGCTTAAAGGAGGTAGCTAGCCTGTGTAAAAAATACAGCGCCTATTTAATTGTAGACCAGGCGCACGCCACTGGCGTTATTGGCCCTAAGGGTAGAGGCCTTGTGCAAGAATTAGGTCTTGAAGATTTGGTGTTTGCACGCATAGTTACCTTTGGTAAAGCACTGGGTTGTCACGGCGCGGCTATTTTAGGAAGCTGTGAGTTAAAGAGTTATTTAATAAATTTTGCACGAAGTTTTATCTACACCACAGCATTACCTCCACATACACTAGCTACCATAAGGGCAGCATACAGTCGAGCTAGAGGATAATGGCGATGCCATAAAAAAATTACAAGACAATATCTCAACATTGCAACAGTGTATCCTAGATGCCCAACTAACCCACTACTTTATACCAAGTCAATCTGCCATACATTGCTGTGTTATAAAAGGCAATAAGGCTACCAAAGATGTTGCAGCCCTTCTGCAGCAAAACAAGTTTGATGTCAAGGCTATTTTGTCTCCAACAGTTCCCAAAGGGCAAGAACGCCTGCGTATTTGTTTGCATAGCTATAATACAAAAGAAGATATAAAAGCCTTAGTAAGGCTCCTTAAAGAATTACTAACTCCATAAAAACACATTGCTAGCTTGCTATTGTTTTTAAATTAAAATAAGCAGTTTGTTCTATATATTTACACCATGAAAAATCAAACCTATTTCATCACAGGTATCTCTACAGAGGTTGGTAAAACAATAGTTTCTGCCATTGTAACCCAGGCCTTGCAGGCAGATTACTGGAAGCCAGTGCAAGCTGGAGAATTGGAACATAGTGACACGCATAAAGTGCAACAATTAGTCTCCAATACTAAAACAAAATTTCATGCCTCTGCGTTTAACCTAAAAACACCTATGAGCCCGCATGCCGCCGCAAAGATTGACGGTGTTGGTCTTTCTGTAAAAAAAATAAAACGGCCCAAGGTCCAAAACAATTTGGTTATTGAAGGCGCGGGAGGTCTTCTAGTGCCTTTAAACGATACACAAACCGTTATAGATTTAATACTCCCCTTGGATAAAGTGATTGTGGTATCTCGGCATTACCTTGGTAGTATAAACCATACTCTGCTAACCATCGAGGCGTTAAAATCAAGAGGGATTCCTGTATTTGGCATTATTTTTAGTGGAGCCAAGCATCCATCAACAGAGCGCTATTATTGCAAAAATGAGTGGCGTTCCTGTTTTAGGACGCATAGACCAAGAGCCGTATTTTGATAAAAATGTAGTAAAACAATATGCCGAAGATCTAAGAGCAATGCTTTAAAATACTACGCCCACAACAATTACTGTTTAAGATAAATTAGAGGGTCTAATATCCAAGACGCATCAAGCTATCCAGTGCTTCAAAAAGTGTAACTTTGTACAATGAAATTAACCCAACGCGATCTTGCCCATATTTGGCATCCTTTAACCCAGCACCAAACTGCTAGGGCTCCCGTTGGTATTGTAAAAGCATCAGGATCTGTATTAATTGATGAACACGGAAATAGCTATATAGACGGCATTGCATCCTGGTATACCGCCATGTTTGGACATTGTAACCCATACATTACCCAGGCAATGACAAAACAAATGCAAACCCTAGATTTTGTAATGTTTAGCGGCTTTACTCACGAGCCAGCCATTGAGTTATCAGAAAAATTGGTAGCGATCTTGCCCCCCAATCAACAAAAAGTATTTTTTAATGACAATGGCTCTACGGCTGTGGAAGCAGCCATTAAAATGGCCATTCAATACTACCATAATAAATCTCAAAAAAGAGACACTCTTATAGCCTTTGAAGACGGATTTCATGGAGATACCTTTGGTGCTATGAGCGCCTCAGGATTGTCTTCTTACAATGGCCCTTTCGAAGATTTTTTACTAAAGGTAAAACGCATCCCTACCCCGCAAGACCATAATTTGGAAGAAGTTTTGGCCTTGCTTACCACTATTTTAGAACAAAACAGCTGCGCCGGGTTTATTTTTGAACCCCTTGTGCAAGGTGCTGCTGGCATGAAGTTTCATAGCGCCAAAGGCCTAGATGCATTAATAGCCAAATGTAAAGCCCACGATGTGCTTTGCATTGCAGATGAAATCATGACTGGTTTTGGAAAAACAGGCACCAACTTTGCCGTAGAGCAGCTGCAGCATACCCCCAGATATTATGTGCCTAAGTAAAGCTCTAACAGCGGGCATGTTTCCTTTGAGTATCACAAGTTGCACCCAAGAAATATTTGATGGCTTTTTAAGCCACCAAGTGCATAAAGGGTTTTTTCATGCCCACACCTATAGCGCCCACCCTGTGGGTTGCGCGGCCGCTATAGCCAGTATTGAGCTGCTTACCTCTCCTGAAATTTTAAAAAAACGCGCCTACATTGCAGGTGCACACAGTGTTTTTGCAGAAAAAATACAGCAACATCCTGCTGTGAAACAAGTACGCTGTAAGGGGGTGATTCTTGCCATAGATCTTGCCATAGAAATGCAGCGTTATGGAAATTTAAGAGATGAGCTGTATCAGTTTTTTATGGACCGCGGGGTAGCGTTAAGGCCTCTGGGCAACACCCTGTATGTGCTCCCTCCGTATGTAATTACTAAACAAGAGCTTGATACTATTTACAGCGCAATAGAGGAGGCATTGGCCCATTATAATAATTAGTATTTCTTTGATATTTAAAGCCTTTAGAAAACTAAGAACCTTTATTTTTGCATGAAATCATAAAACCTTGCACACACCTATTTCTATTTCAGCAATTGCTTCTGTTTCTGCTTTGGGGGATTCACCCAAAGAAGTTTGGGAGAGCTATTTGTCAAAAAAGCCGCTATTTGTTAAAAAGAAAATAGGCTCTCAAGAGGTTTTTGTCACCGAAATTTCCGCAAAAACACAAAAAGCGCTTACGCAGTTAAAAGCATCAAACCCAAGTTATAAAACACTAGATAGAACCGTACTACTTGCAATTTTAGCCTCTAAGCATGCTTTGCAAAACACAGATCTAGAAAAACAAAGCCTTGATATTAACATAGGCTCTTCTCGAGGAGCCACTTCTTTATTTGAAAAGTACCACACAGATTTTTTACAAACAGGAAAAGTATCTCCCTTTACATCACCTACCACAACTCTGGGTAATATTTCTTCTTGGGTTTCTCAGGAGTTAGGCACAAAAGGCCTACAGATAGACCAATCTGTTACCTGTTCTACGGCAATGCATGCCCTTTTAAATGGTATTGCTTGGCTACAAGCAGACATGGCCCAGGGGTTCTTGGTTGGAGGTAGTGAGGCGGCCCTTACGCCATTCACTATTGCACAAATGCAAGCCCTAAAGCTATACTCAAAAGCCGCCCATGATAGCCCTTGTGAGTCTATGGGTTTTCAAAAAACAAAAAACACCATGGTTCTTGGGAGAGGCAGCAGCAGTTGCTGTTTTGGAAAAAGGAATTTCTGCCCGCACCCTGGCAGTAATTAAAGGCTATGGGTTTGGTAGTGAGATAATTTCTCATAATAGCTCCATTACCCAAAATGCAAACAGCATACAAAAAGCCATGAAGATGGCCCTTAAAAAAGCTGCCATTAAAACGGTAGATGCTATAATTATGCATGCGCCAGGAACTGTAAAAGGAGATGTTGCAGAAAAAAATGCCATTGATATACTCTTTAAAGAAAAGCAGCCCTTACTCACTTCAAATAAATGGATGGTAGGACACACTTTTGCCGCCAGCGGCATGTTAAGTATTGAAATGGCAATATACATGCTGCAGCACAATAAATTTATTGAGAACCCTTTCTATAGCAACCCTAGAGATCTTCCTTCAACCCTAAAAACCGTGCTTGTTAATGCCGTTGGCTTTGGAGGTAATGCGGTAAGTATTATTCTCTGCCGGCCATAAAAAATAAAGGTGTTTTACCTGTTTATTTTATAGCATTAGGCTCGTACACTTTAAAAACCTGCATAAATAAAGGCCTGTTTTTCTGCCCGCATATAATTCTAGAAAACTCTTAAAACGAATAGAAAAAATTACCTATTTTTGAATCATGATGCAGACAAAACATAACTGGACCAAAGAAGAGATTTTAGCCATTTACAATAAGCCCATGATGGAATTATTGTACGATGCTGCAACTGTTCATAGAGCAAACCATAACCCTAATCAAGTACAGGTTTCTACCTTACTTTCTATAAAAACAGGAGGTTGCCCAGAAGATTGCGGTTATTGCCCACAAGCGGCGAGATACCACACAGATATAGAAGGAAATGATTTAATGAGTGTTAGCCAAGTAAAAGCGCAGGCACTCAGAGCAAAATCTAGCGGCTCATCACGCGTTTGTATGGGAGCTGCATGGAGAAATGTAAAAGATGGGCCAGAGTTTGATAGTGTTTTGGAGATGGTTCGTACCATCAACAAACTGGAGATGGAAGTATGTTGTACCCTTGGTATGATTACAGAAAATCAAGCACAGCGTTTGGCAGAAGCTGGTTTGTACGCTTACAACCATAACCTTGATACCAGTGAAGATTATTATAAAGATGTCATTTCTACCAGAGCATTTCAAGACAGGTTAGACACCATAGAAAATGTACGTAAAACCAATGTAACGGTTTGTAGTGGTGGTATTATTGGCATGGGAGAAGCCATTGAAGATAGAGCAGGAATGTTGGTGGCCTTAGCTAGTTTAAGCCCGCAGCCAGAAAGCACACCTATAAACGCCTTAGTTCCTGTAGAGGGAACTCCAATGGAGGAAATAGCTCCTGTATCTATTTGGGAAATGATACGCATGGTAGCCACTACCCGTATTGTACTTCCTAACACACAGGTGCGTTTATCTGCAGGTAGAACACAAATGTCTCAAGAGGGGCAAGCAATGTGCTTCTTTGCAGGTGCAAATTCTATTTTTGCTGGAGACAAATTGTTAACAACGCCAAATCCAGATGTGCATGAAGACATGAAACTCTTTGAGCTTCTGGGATTACAGCCCATGAAACCTTTTGTAAAGAAAGACCAACCACAATCTGTAGAGGCGCAATATTCTAAGTATAAAGACCAAGCAGAAAAACCAAAATGGACCCGTCCAGATCATAAAATAGAGCGTAACGAGCTTGCCAAAGCAAAGGCAAAACTATAGTATATAATTACAATTAGTTGTTTGTAAGGCCTCGAAGTCTTTCAAAAATCATAGCAGATTCCCATCCACGATACAGGAGGTAATCTGCTATTTTTTTTCGTTTTTTTTGTCCATCGGTTTCTCCAGAGAGTTGGGCAACTCTTTTTTCAAACAAAACATCAAAGGTATCTAGGTATTCGTTTTGTGGGATTTCTTTAAGGGCCAGTTTGAGATTATATGCAGAAATACTACGCATTTTTAATTCTCGGGTAATTCTATTTCTTCCCCATTTTTTTTGTCTAAATTTTCCACGAGCAAAGGCCTGTGCAAATCGAGTTTCATTTAAAAAATTATGGGCCAGTAAATGACCAATAATTTCGTCAATGGCCTGAGGAATCATGCGCATCTCCCGAAGCTTTTTAGTTACTTCTTGATGGCAACGCTCTTGGTAGACGCAGTATTTTTCAATACTTCTTTTTGCCTGCTGCAGGGTATATGTTTTGTGGGTGAAACTCATAAGGGGATTCAAAAATACACTTAAAAATAGTAGCGCAGATCTTTTTTGAAGCTAGAAAAAAACTTCTAAAGCAAAAAAAAACCCTCCTTTGCAAAAGCAAAGAAGGGTTATGGTTATTTTAGTCTATCACCGTTCTTGTCATAGAAGTGATATTCTAGATACGTGTAAGCATCTCTTGGTTCTATTTTCACCCATTTTTTATGCTCCACAAACCACTTATGGCGCATAGATGGAAAACCTTCTTGTTAAAAAGGCTGCTATAAAAGGATGTGTACTTAATGTTATATCCTTATAGTCTTTTTTGAAAAGCCTTTTGAGCTCCTCGGTAATCTTTTGTACCACCACAATCGGCGCTTCTATCTCACCAATTTCACCCCCTGGGGCTTCTTCGCTGGTTTTGATATTCATTTCTGGCCTAACGCGTTGGCGTGTAATTTGTATCAACCCAAATTTACTTGGAGGTAGGATTTTGTGTTTTGCTCTGTCGTTTTTCATTTCCTCACGAAGATGATCAAACAGCTTTTTACGATTGGCAGCATTTGCCATATCAATAAAGTCAACCACAATAATTCCTCCCATATCCCTAAGACGTAATTGTCTTGCCACCTCACTGGCAGCAATCATATTAACCTCTAGGGCAGTATCTTCTTGGTTTTTGCTTTTTGTACTACGGTTACCACTGTTCACGTCTATAACGTGCATGGCTTCTGTATGTTCAATAACCAAATAGGTTCCTTTGGAACTTGAAACAGTTCTTCCAAAGCTTGTTTTAATTTGTCTTTCAATACCATGTTTTTCATACATAGGTATTTTTGAGTCATAAAACTTAACGATACTTTCTTTACCAGGTGCAATTTCTTGCACATAATCTTTTATTTGTAAATACAGAGTTTCATCATCAATATGAATACCCGAGAATTGGTCATTAAAAACATCTCGTATCATAGAGGCACCCCTATTCAGCTCACTTAGCACCTTACTTGGGTGGTGAGCACCTTGTAGCTTTTTGCACATCGCTGTCCAGCGATCTACTAGACTTTGTAAGTCTTTATCCAGTTCTGCTACTTTTTTGCCTTCTGCTACAGTGCGTATAATAACACCAAATCCTTTAGGTCTTATGCTTGTAATTAAGCGTTTTAACCTATCTTTTTCTTCACGGCTTTCTATTTTTTGAGAAACAGAAATACGATCAGAAAAAGGAACCAAAACAATATAACGGCCAGCTATAGATAGCTCACTGCTTATACGAGGTCCTTTTGTGGAAATGGGTTCTTTTACTACTTGTACCAGAATAGATTGATTGGATTTTATGGCACTGTTAATGCCTCCATTTTTATCAATCTCCTTTTCAAATGGGAAATCTTTTAAAGAATACTCTTTAAGTTTACCTGTGCTTACACGTTTTACAAACTTCAACAAAGAAGCTACTTTAGGTCCTAGATCATGATAGTGTAAAAAACCATCTTTTTCATAACCAACATTGACAAATGCGGCGTTAAGACCTGGCATACTTTTGCGAATTTTAGCGAGAAATACATCTCCAACCGCAAAATTATTTGCCTCTTCTTCTTTGTTTAGCTCGATGAGTCTTCCATCTTTTAAAAGAGCAAAATCAACTTCTTGTGAACTGGATCTAATAAATAATTCGTAGTTCACGTTACATTAATTTATATCCGCTATTGGCAAGGGCACTATTGCCGTTTGCCTCCAACAGATGGATTAAACAATAATTGTCACAGGTTTTTTGTAATACTGAAACTAATTTTCATTAAATATCAGTAAAAACCCGGAGAAATGCTAGTATAATAAAAGGTAATTTATACAACTAGTATTTCATTTTCAAAGAACTTAACTACGGAACATTATTGAAAACCCCGTAGGTACTTAAAAGAAAAAAGTAGTTTATAACTACTTTTTCTTGTGACGGTTAGCGCGTCTTCTCTTCTTACGCTTGTGCGTAGCTACCTTATGTCTTTTTCTTTTTTTACCACTTGGCATATTTGATAGTTTTATGGAGCCCTAAAAATAAGGCAATTAATATTATTTTACTTCAACGTTTGTTTTTACACTCTCAACAAATACTTTTGCCGGCTTAAAGGCTGGAATGTTGTGTGCTGGTATTTTAATCGTAGTGTTTTTTGAAATATTACGACCCGTTTTTTCTGCTCTAGTCTTGATAATAAAGCTTCCAAAACCTCTAAGGTAAACATTGTCTCCACCTTCTAATGAAGTTTTTACCTCGTTCATAAATGTCTCTACAGTAGCTTGAACATCTCCTTTTTCCATTCCTAGTTTCTCTGAAATCTTAGCTACGATATCTGCTTTAGTCATGTGTTTCTTTTTTTTATGTAAGTAATCAATTTTTCAAGACGGCAAATATAGGAATTTTAAAATCAATATATCAAAACGTAATGCATTAAAATATAATTACATAAAAGCTACCTTTGTGATATGAAAGAAACTTTGGATTTTTTTGTTAAAAATCTCATTGATTGGTACTTAGACAATAAACGGGATCTCCCCTGGAGAAGCACCAAGGACCCTTATTTTATTTGGTTATCTGAAATTATTTTGCAACAAACTAGGGTGGCACAAGGAACCCCTTACTATTTGGCATTTACAAGCGCCTTTCCGGATGTCAAATCACTTGCCCAGGCGCCTCAAGAAAAGGTGCTAAAACTATGGCAAGGCCTAGGGTATTATTCTCGTGCAAGAAACCTTCATACTGCAGCCAAATATATAGCCAATGAGCTAAGTGGTGAGTTTCCTGATTCCTATGAAGGTCTTCAGATTCTAAAAGGAGTTGGAGATTACACGGCAAGCGCCGTAGGGCTCTATATGTTTTGATATGAACCCACTGCCGTTGTAGACGGCAACGTGTATAGGGTTCTGTCAAGGCTTTTTGGAATTGCCACTCCAATTAACACTACCCAAGGAGTAAAAGATTTTAAAGCCTTGGCTCAGCAGCTGTATAGACATCTCAGATCCAGGGACCTATAATCAGGCTTTAATGGAGTTTGGGGCTCGCTATTGTGTGCCTCAAAATCCTAGACTGTACAGCAGTGTATTTTTCAATGATAAATGCTGATGCTTATAAAAACAAGCAAGTAGCAAACCTTCCGTGAAGCTGAAAGAAATACAAAAGTTAAGAAACAGATACTTTAATTATATTGTAGATACTCTCACAGGAACATCAAACCATATTACAACAGCGCACCAAAAAGGAATCTGGCAGCAATCTATATGAATTTCCCTTGGTAGAAACCCAAAGAAGAAGTAGATCAAATGCAGTTACAAGAATGCCGAAGTGTTGAAATTATAACAGCAAATCGATATTGATCTGTCTAAGTATACAAGAAAAGTCTGTGATACACAAGCTATCTCACCAGACATTTACTACACGCGTTTTGGATAGCTCAAACTAAAAGTGAAATTACCTCAAGGGATCCATTCGATGAAGTATAGAGATATGCGGTGCCGGTGTTGATGAAGTAACTTTATTTCAGAGTTTAGAGAGGTTTTAAATCAAATATGCTTTATTAATATATTATAGGTATTTAAAAGAGTAACTTTGTATACTTAAAATAAATAACAATGAGTGGCACAATTAATAAAGTAATGTTGATAGGACATACAGGAGATGAAGTAAAAATGCATTATTTTGAAGGAGGAAACAGCATTGGTCGTTTTCCTTTAGCAACCAATGAAACATATACCAACCGCACTACCGGTGAGCGTGTTAATAATACTGAGTGGCACAACATTGTGGTGCGCAACAAGGCAGCAGAGGTGTGCGAAAAGTATCTTAAAAAAGGGGACAAGGTGTATATAGAAGGGCGTCTTAAAACCCGTAAGTGGCAAGATGAAAAAGGATTGGACCGCTACTCCACAGAAATACAGTGCACAGAGTTTACCTTTTTAACTCCCAAAGCAGAGGGTAGTGCGCCACAGCAGCCAGCAGCTCCAGCGGCTCCCCTGAACAAGCTCCTCAGACACAAGAGGACGACTCGCCCTTTTAAGTAGTAACCAACCCAACGATTTTGGATATAGAACCTCCCAGTTTATTCTTTTTAGCGCTTATTGACAGCCCTTTTATTGCAAGTATTACAGTGCTTTTAATACTCCTTTTATTCTCTGCCCTTATCTCTGGCGCAGAAGTAGCGTTTTTCTCTTTAACACCAGCAGATCTAGAAATAGAGTCAACAAGCAAGGCCTCTAGGAAAATAAAAACAGTTTCCTTATTACTGGAAAAACCTAAGAAATTATTGGCGACAATTTTAGTGGCCAACAATTTTCTTAACATAGCTATTGTACTTCTTTTTGATAGTCTAGGACAAGTATGGTTTGCGGGTTTAAACCAAGTGTATTTTGGTGTTAACATTCGTCTTTGTGGTAGAGGTTGGTGTGGTTACGTTTTTGATTTTACTTTTTGGCGAAATTTTACCTAAGATTTATGCCAGTAGAAACAGTCTTAGTTTCGCAACCTTTATGGCATTGCCTTTAAAGGTGTTGGATGTGTTATTCACCCCTTTAAGTAGCCCTATGCAGGCTATTACAATTTCTATTCAAGAGAAATTTGGAAAACAAAAATCTAACATTTCTGTAGGCCAGCTATCACAGGCATTAGAGCTTACAGATCAAAAAGAAACCACTACCGAAGAGCAAAAGATACTCCAGGGTATTGTGACTTTTGGTACTACAGACACCAAACAGGTCATGAAAAACAGGATGGATATTTTTGCCTTAAACCAAGACCTTCCCTATCATGAAATTCTGCCTTTAATTATAGAAAACGGGTACTCGCGTATTCCGGTGTATAAAGATAATGTAGATACCATATCAGGAATTTTATATGTAAAAGATTTAATACCTCACATAGATGCTAAAACCCTAGATTGGAACACCCTTATAAGGGCACCTTATTTTGTTCCAGAAAACAAAAAACTGGATGATTTGCTCAATGAGTTCAAGAAAATGAAAATGCACTTGGCCATTGTTGTAGATGAGTATGGAGGGACAAGCGGTCTTATTTCTCTTGAAGATATTATAGAAGAAATTGTAGGTGAGATTAGTGATGAGTTTGATGATGAAGATTTAATATTCTCTAAACTAGACGAAAATAATTATGTTTTTGAAGGCAAGACACCTTTAAAAGATTTTTACAAAGTAATTGGTCTTGAAGATTTTACAGTGTTTGAAGATCAAAAAGGAGAAGCAGAAACCTTGGCAGGATTTTTACTTGAAATATCTAAAGGCTTCCCCAAAAAAAATGAAGTGCTAACCTATCACAACTACGCTTTTACTATTGAAGCCTTTGAAAACAAACGCATCAAACAAATAAAACTATCCATACTTCCCAAAGCCTAATGAAAAACTATATCCTCTTTTTATGTTGTTTGCTTGTTATAGCATGTAATGATGATGTACAAATTAAACCAAATGCAAAACTGCGTCTTGACTATCCAGAGCCAGTCTATAAAAAAGCGGACACAGATTGCGCCTATGATTTTGATGTTAATAAACTGGCCAGGGTTATAAAAACAAAAAACTGCGGCACTAGACTAAGTTATCCTAGCATGAATGCTGCCGTGTATATTACCTACCAAAAAGTACGCAACAACAACCTAAACTCTTTACTCTATGATGCGCAAAAGCTGGCCTATAATCACGACAGAGTAGCCATTAGCATCCCTGAAAAAATATTTGAAAACAAAGACCATAATACCTATGGCGTGTTTTACAGTATTAATGGTGATGCGGCGTCACAATCTCATTTTTACCTAACAGACAGTCTTCAAAACTTTGTTTCAGGATCCCTGTATTTTGATGTCAAACCAAATTTTGATTCTATCTACCCAGCGGTTGTTTATTTACGTGAAGACATCATGCACCTTATGGAAACCCTAGAGTGGAATTAAGACTTATTTTGGGTTTTTTTTATAATTTTCAAATATCTAAAACTCAATATTTAGCACCACCTTTGCCTTTGTTATGAAAATAGTAGATAAAAAGTGGTTGTATTTAAGTGTACTCTCTGTGGTTTGGGGGAGTTCTTTTATTTTAATTAAAAAAGCCCTAGTAGGGCTAACACCCCTCCAATTAGGTGCTCTGCGCACTCTCTTTGCCGCTATTTTTTTGCTCCTTATTGGATTTTCCTACTTAAAAAAAATTAAAAAACAGCAGTGGAAATGGATTGTTATTTCTGCCTTTTTAGGGACTTTTATACCTGCTTTTTTGTTTGCCTTTGCCGAAACCCAGATTGACAGCGCGGTGGCTTCTATTTTAAACTCAACCACACCCATAGTTACCCTTATATTGGGAGCTGTGTTGTTTAAGATTGTGTTTTCTCGCAACCAATTAATTGGAGTTATTATAGGTCTTGTTGGAAGCCTGTTGCTTATATGGAGTGGGGCAGATGTAAATCCTAATCAAAATTATTGGTATAGTACTTTGGTCTTGGCCGCATCTGTATGTTATGCCTTAAATGTAAATATTTTGAAAAAGTATCTTCAAGACTTGCCTGCAATGGCCATTGCTGCCGGAAACTTTATTGTTTTACTAGTACCTTCTTTTTTGGTATTACTTTACTCTGGGTTCTTTGGGCTAGAATTTGTGGGCAACACGGTTTTACATGTTTCTTTAGGGTACTTACTTATTTTAGCTTTGGTGGGTACTGCTGTTGCAAAAGTGCTGTTCAATAAACTGGTGCAAGTAAGCACTCCGGTATTTGCTAGCTCGGTTACCTATACCATTCCTGTTATGGCGCTTTTATGGGGCCTACTAGATGGAGAGCGTTTTTCTTTATTTCAAGCAGGGGCTGCAGCCTTTATTTTATTAGGGGTGTTGATGACCAATAAAAAATGATTTATTGACCCAAGCCAAAGAGTAAAAATTATTTTTTTGCTACTGTATTGTCTTGTAAGTTTTATCAGTGAAATTTTAGCAAATAAAGTGTTTGTTTTTAGAGGAATTACAATTATATTTGCAACCGCTTTAAAATGAAGCGGAATTATTAATTAATAAATAAACGAAACGCTATGTTCGCAATTGTAGAAATAGCAGGGCAGCAATTTAAAGTTGCAAAAGATCAAAAAGTCTTTGTACATCGTTTAGCAGCAGAAGAAGGAGCATCAGTTTCTTTCGACAATGTGTTAATGCTAAGTGATGGTGATAAAGTTACTGTTGGCGCCCCGGCTATCGATGGAGCTCAAGTAGGAGCAAAAATCATTAAGCACCTTAAAGGTGATAAAGTTATTGTATTCAAGAAGAAAAGAAGAAAAGGATACAGAGTAAAGAATGGTCACAGACAATCTCTTACACAAATTGTAATTGAAAGTATTGTAGCCTCTGGAGCAAAAAAAGCGGCTCCTGCTAAAAAAGCAACGCCTTCAGCTCCAAAAGCTGAAAAGCCTGCTGCAAAAAAAGAAGAAACTGCATCAAATGACATTTCTTCTAATACTGTTGCTGAATTAAAAGCAATGGCAAAAGAAAAAGGTATTACAGGCTATACTTCTATGAAGAAAGCTGAATTAATAGCTGCTTTAAGTTAATCTTTAAAACTAAGAGAAAATGGCACATAAAAAAGGAGTTGGTAGTTCTAAAAATGGTAGAGAATCAGAATCAAAACGTCTAGGCGTTAAGATATTTGGTGGACAAGCTGCCATTGCAGGGAACATCATCGTAAGACAAAGAGGGAATACACATCACCCAGGTGAGAATGTATATGGTGGAAAAGATCACACACTTCACGCAAGAGTGGATGGTTTAGTGAAATTCACTAAAAAGAAAGACAACAGATCATATGTAAGCATCGTCCCTGTGGCAGAAGCTTAGTAGATAGTCTACCTTACTATAGAGCCTCAAATCATTTAATGATTTGAGGCTTTTTTTATGAGCGGCTTTTTTTAAAGAGAATTAATTTTATCTTAGACCCATAAACACACCTTTTTATGAAAACACATATTTTGCTACTTACGATTTTAACTACACTATTAACAGCCGGCAGTGTGGTTCAAGCCCAACAAAATGTATACTATGATTTTTTAGAGGTTATAGTGGTCCAGAAAGCCAATAATCGAGGAAAAATAAAGCGCATCCGCGTTGAAGCTCAGCCTTCTCTTGAAGGAAAAATAATTACAGCCAAGGGTATAGAAAATCTTAAAGGTGCCTCGCAATTACTTAATTATATGAATCAAAATAATTGGGAGTTTGTTGATAGAAAAGCCATTGTATCTGGCGAGAATGACCCGGTATGGATGAGTTACATTTTTAGAAAACACAGCCCCATAAAAAAACCCTTGTAACAATAGCTGCAAGGGTTTTGAGTTTTAAAATTTCCGAGGAAATTATAATTCCAAATTAGTATCTGTAATACTCTGGCTTGAAAGGTCCCTCAACGGTAACACCAATATATTCTGCTTGGTCTTGTTTGAGTTCTGTAAGTTCTACACCAATTTTAGCTAAGTGTAAACGCGCTACTTTTTCATCAAGATGCTTTGGCAGCATGTATACCTTATTTCATAATTATCTGCGTGTTTCCATAATTCTATTTGGCGAGTGTTTGGTTTGTAAATGAGTTACTCATCACAAAACTAGGATGTCCTGTTGCACAACCTAGGTTTACAAGACGACCCTCAGCAAGAAGAATAATGTCTTTTCCGTTAAATGTATATTTATCAACCTGTGGCTTTATCTCATCTTTAACAGCATTGTTATTAAGCCATGGCACATCAATTTCATTGTCAAAATGACCAATATTACACACAATGGTTTTGTCTTTCATTGCTTCAAAGTGCTCCTGGCGTACAATAGCTTTATTACCCGTTGTTGTAATTACAATGTCTGCAGTTGCAATAACAGTCTCTAGTTTCTTTACCTCAAAACCGTCCATGGCCGCTTGAAGGGCGCAAATAGGGTCAATCTCTGTAACAGTAACAATAGATCCAGCTCCTTTAAAAGATGCGGCAGTACCTTTACCAACATCACCATAGCCACAAACAATTACACGTTTTCCAGCCAACATAATATCTGTAGCACGACGTACAGCATCTACTGCGCTCTCTCTACATCCGTATTTATTATCAAACTTTAGATTTTGTGACACTGATCATTAATATTAATAGCAGGCATAGGCAGCGTTGCGTTTTTAACACGCTCATACAGGCGGTGCACTCCAGTTGTAGTTTCTTCAGAAAGACCGTTAATACCAGGGCTAGTTCTGGGTAGGTGTCAAGAACCATATTGGTTAAATCTCCACCATCATCCAAGATCATGTTTAGTGGCTTGCGATCCTTCACCAAAGAAAAGCGTTTGCTTCGATACACCACTCAAACTCCTGCTCGTTCATCCCTTTCCAGGCATATACAGGGATTCCTGCAGCAGCAATAGCTGCTGCCGCTTGATCTTGAGTAGAAAAAATATTACAAGAAGCTCCAAGTAACTTCTGCACCTAGTGCTATAAGGTTTCAATTAAGACAGCTGTCTGAATAGTCATGTGCAGGCAACCTGCAATGCGAGCTCCACTTAGTGGTTGCTCATCTTTATACTCTTCGCGAAAGCCATTAGCCCTGGCATTTCTGCTTCGGCAAGTTCATTTCTTTGCGTCCCCAATCTGGCAAGGGAGATGTCTTTTACTTTATTGGGTGTATACGGGACGGTGTTTGTTGACATAAAATATGTAATTTTTTATCTCTACCAAGGCAGAGAACTTATTAATATATTTACTACTTTGTAATGGTATTTATACTGAAAATTTCGACTGCAAAAATACACAAAACCAATCAAAGTCTAATGCCTCTTTACAAAACTATAACATTTAATCCCAACACTAAGCTACTGATTTGGAAGATAGAAGAGTCCTTTGATGTATTGAGTAAAGATATTAAGCTAACAGATCATTGTCAAGCTCGTGTTGATGGCATGAAAAGCGATTTGCATCGTCGCGGGTTTATGAGTATTCGCCACCTTTTAGCCTATTTTGGATATACAGATTTTGATTTGAGTTATGATCAAAACGGCAAACCTCACCTTGCAGATGGAAAATACATTTCAATTACGCACTCCTATACTTTTTCTGCTATTATCATTAGCGACCACCCCGTGGGCATTGATATAGAAAAACAGCGGCCTAAAATTTTAAAGATTGCTCATAAATTTACCACCCTAGACGAGTATAGCACCTTAGCAAATGAGGATGCGATTATACGTAAACTTACTATTGTTTGGGGAACAAAAGAGGCTGTATACAAAAGCTTTGCTCGTCCTGGAGTTAGTTTTCTAGAACATATTTTCGTTGAAGATTTCAGGCTAGATGACCCTGGCACTTCTGCTAAAGTATACGCAGAAAACAGGAGTGAAACCTACGATGTCTACTTCCAAGAATTTGAAGAATTTACATTGGTATATGCTATTACTGCTTAACGCATCTAATAGTTGTAACTGTCAATTTATTAGAAACAACATTCAAGCATATCAAACCTTTTTTTGATTTTATTCTTTTTTATGCCCCACACCAAAATACTATCTTTACAAGAATAATCTAAACCTCATGCATATTTCAGTAGAACTTACCTTTACACCTTTACAAGACTCTTATGAACCCGCTATAACAGCGTTTATTAAAAAACTAAGAGCATCTGGGCTTACCGTTTTAGAAAATCCATTGAGTACTCAAGTGTATGGAGGATATGATGAGGTTATGTGCATGTTACAAAAAGAAATTAAGGTTGCTCTACAAGCGGTAGAAGGTGGCTTAATGTATATTAAAATCGTAAAATCAGACAGAAGTGACTATGAGCCAAATTTTTGATTTTCTTTTTTCTCAATATTCTGGCTACGATACTCTAGATATTGTGTTAGAATTGGTAGCGGCATTCTTTACAATTACCTCTGTTGTATATGCTAAAAAAAACAATGTATTGGTGTTTCCTACAGGGATGATTTGCACCGCTATTTTTGTATATCTGTTGTTAAAATGGGGCTTGTTGGGTGATATGATGATTAATGGGTATTATTTCATCATGAGCCTGTATGGTTGGTATATCTGGACACGTAATGTTGATGATCTTCCTGCAACACCCATCAGTAAAACATCCCCTAAGGAACATTTAATTTCTTTAGGAATTTTCATTATGACAGTTGTTTTTGTGTTTTTGGTATATACTGTTTTTGATAAGTTTAATCACTGGACATCCTATCTTGATACATTAACGACAGGAATATTTTTTGTAGGAATGTGGCTCATGGCAAAACGTAAAATTGAAAATTGGATATATTGGATTATAGGAGACATCATTACAGTACCGCTGTATTTTTACAAAGGCTACACCTTTAGTAGTATTCTTTATTTTGTATTAACAATCATAGCCATTTATGGCTATTTAGCATGGAAAAAGAACTTAAACAAAATCCAAGCAGTTGCTTAAAGATTGTTTTGTTTGGCCCTGAGTCTTCAGGAAAAACAACCTTAGCAACTCAATTGGCAGCTCACTTTAACGCTCTGTGGGTGCCAGAATACATGCGCACTTATTTAGAATTAAAGTGGCAAAGCGTTAAAAAAACCATAGAAAAAAAAGACCTGCTTCCCATCGCCCTTGGACACATTAGTGATGAAAATAAACTCGCCGCCCAGACAGATACACTACTTTTATTAGACACCAATATGTTGCAAATAAAGACCTATTGCGAGTATTATTACAATGGGTGGTGCCCTGCTCAAATTATAAAGGCAAGTCAAACCCACCACTATGATCATTATTTTCTTACCAATATAGATGTACCTTGGGAGAAAGATAACTTAAGAGATAGGCCCAATGATAGAGACAAAATGTTTCGTATTTTTGAACAACAATTAATAAAAAATAACACTCCTTACACTATTTTGGAAGGATCAAAACAAGAGCGTTTAACCAATGCTATTGCTATTATAAATACATTAATTAAACACAAGTAATAGATGTTCATACCCCAAGAACTTGACCAAATCATCTCTCATGGACTCACCGAGAAACAGGTAAAAAAACAGCTTCAAACCTTCAAGGATGGCGCTCCATTCACACATGTTACAAGACATGCAGGGCTTGATAATGGGGTTGAGGTGTATGATGTGGCTACCCAAAAAAAATTGGCTGGGTACTATGATGAGATAAAAGAGCAAAAGGATATTATAAAATTTGTACCTGCTAGTGGTGCTGCCACAAGGATGTTTAAGTTTTTACACACATTTTTGGACAACTATGACCCAGATCAAGAAAAACTCACTCCTTATCTAAAGTCAAATGCACTAGATTCTCTAAAAACCTTTATAGACAACATTAAATATTTTCCTTTCACTTCTTTGGTGCAAAAAGAAATTAGAAGTCATAGGCCTGAGTACAAGAAGTCAAAAAAAGGCTATCGTATCAATACTTTTGTGTCCTTAATGCTAGGCAAAAAACATCTTAATTATGCAGGGTTTCCTAAGGGTCTTATCCCTTTTCATAAATACGCAAAGTATACCAGAAGTGCATTTGAAGAACAATTATTTGAGGCCACACAATATGCAGCCGTTGACGGGGTAGCACATTTGCATTTTACCTTTTCTCCAAAGCACTTACATCTTTTCAAAGAAACTTTTGAGAAAGTAAAAAATAGAATAGTAAAGAAAACAAAAGTAGATGTACGAATTTCCTATTCTTTCCAAGATCCAAGTACAGATACTATCGCTGTAGATTTAAAGAATAAACCTTTTAAAAACAAAGAAGGAAATCTAGTTTTTAGACCCTCTGGACATGGAGCGCTTATCAAAAACTTAAATGAAGTAGATGCAGATATTATTTTTATTAAAAACATAGATAATGTTACCGTAGAGAATCACATTGATGCTGTTGCTACAAATAAAAAAATGTTAGCAGGGAGGCTATTGCAACTACAGCATAAAATATTTGGATACCTGGAAGGAATTGTGAAAGAACAAATCACAGAAGAGAAACTCAGCGAAATGAAAGCTTTTTTATGGAAAGAGTTACAGATCAAAGAAATTCCTCAGACCAAGGCAGGTATCGCAGAGATTTTAAACAGACCTATTCGTGTGTGCGGTGTTGTTAAAAATACAGGAGCTCCTGGAGGTGGCCCTTTTTGGGTAAAAAATCAAGAAGGGCAACTATCACTTCAAATTGTTGAGCTTTCTCAAATAGATATTTCAGACCCAAAACAAGCCTCAATTGTTGATGGAGCTACTCATTTTAATCCTGTAGATTTAGTGTGCGGCACACGAGATTATACGGGTAAGAAATACAATCTTAATCATTATGTAGATCCATTGGCTTGTTTTATTTCAGACAAAACCGTTGAGGGAGTTCCAATAAAAGCTCTAGAAGCCCCCGGCTTATGGAATGGTGCCATGGCACATTGGAATACTATTTTTGTAGAAGTACCACTTTTAACCTTCAGCCCCGTAAAGAATGTAAACGATTTACTACATCTCATCCCATCAACCTAGCGCCTAATGGATAGCGCAAAACTTTTAAAAGAGATTTCCTTTAAAGCGGTAAGAAGCAGCGGTCCTGGTGGGCAGCACGTTAATAAAACCGCCAGTAAAGCAGTCATTAGTTTCACTATTGCTGCCTCCCAGATCTTTACCTCTCAAGAAAAACAGCGCTTACTAGAGAAATTAAAGCACCGTATTTCTCAAGACGGGATACTCACCATAACCTGTAGTGAGTCTAGGAGCCAACACAGAAATAAAGCCCTAGCAATAGAGCGTCTTATATCGCTGCTTGAAAAAAGCCTCCGCGTTGCCAAGCATAGAAAAAAATCAAGACCTTCAAGAAATGCTATGGAAAAACGCATTGTCTCCAAAAAAAATCATGCCCTTAAAAAGGCAAATAGAAAACCACCAACACTAGAGTAATATTTTAAAATTTCGTAATAATCTATAAGCTAGTATTTTACTGCTTTGCTCATTACTTATTACACATCCGAGAACAACTTTTTATTTATTTATTGTGTTTTAATATTACTAATAAAGTATCTTTGTATCACATCTCAAAGGGGTGCTAATTAATAAGGGTTTTCAAAACTATTTTTGAAAGAACACTTTTTATATTGGCTGAGATTATACCCATAGAACCTAGAACAGGTAATGCTGTTTAGGAATAAAACGAATGCTTTTAGCGCTGTCGAGATGTGCTGTATCGAGAATATTCTTTATTGACCTTGATTGCGCTAATTCAAAAAAACGATTATTTAACAAGAATAATTACCCCTTTTATTCGTCATAAAAAAAGTACGAATGAAATATTACGCGTTTATTTTTTTACTCAGTGCAGGAATCCTTCAGGCACAAGAAAAACTTCAAGACACTACAAAAATTCAAGCCCTTGAACAGGTTTACCTCAATGGTGTGAGGGTAGCTGCAGATTCTCCAATTACCCACAGCAACCTTACAAAACAGGACCTAGCCAAGCGAAATTTAGGACAAGACATCCCCGTGCTTCTTAACTACCTACCAGGGGTAGTAACCACCAGTGATGCTGGGGCAGGAGTTGGTTATACTGGGATTAGGGTTCGAGGAAGTGACGCAACTCGTGTTAATGTTACCATTAATGGGATACCTTATAACGATAGCGAAAGCCAAGGTACTTTTTGGGTAAACCTCCCAGATTTTGCCTCCTCTATAGAAAGCCTTCAACTTCAAAGAGGTGTTGGTAGCTCTACCAATGGATCAGGATCTTTTGGGGCAAGTTTAAACATCGATACAGACCGCTCCTCCAAAGAAGCCTATGCTCAAATTGCAAATAGCTACGGCTCTTTTGATACCAGAAAACACAGTGTGAAGTTCTCTACAGGACTATTAAACGATCGAGTTGAAATCTCTGGAAGAGTCTCAAATATCACTAGTGATGGTTATATAGATAGAGCCTCTAGTGATTTAAAGTCTTATTTTTTGCAGGGTTCCTACAAAACCGACAATACCTTTATTAAAGCACTCGTTTTTGGTGGTAGAGAAGTTACCTACCAGTCTTGGTTTGGAATTGATGAGCAAACACTAAACACCAACCCTACCTTTAACCCTGCAGGGATGTATAGTGATGAGGACGGAACGGTTCGTTTTCACCAAAATCAAGTAGATGATTATGACCAAGATCACTACCAACTTATCTGGAATGAGCGCTATAACAATAATTGGAGCACAAGTGCTACACTTAACTATACAAAAGGAAGTGGGTTTTTTGAAGAATATAAAGAAGATGCATCTCTTGGTTTTCATGGTTTATTACCCGTTACCATAGACGGAGAGACTTCTACTGAATCTGATTTGGTGAGGCGTCGTTGGTTGGAGAATAATTTTTATGCCTTAAGCGCAAATGCAAATTATAAAGATGAAAACTGGGACACCACTACAGGTGTTTTTTACAGCTATTATCAGGGGCTTCATTTTGGAGAGGTAATTTGGGCAACTAATTTTACAGGCCCAAATTTGGGAGATCGCTATTATTTTGGAACTGGAGACAAACATGAATTTACCACATTTTCTAAGGCAAGTTATAAGATAAATAATTCTTGGTCTGTTTTTGGTGATTTGCAAATGCGAATAGTTAATTACAAAACTGCTGGTTTAACTAGTGATAAAGTGAATATGGTAGTTGATGAGCAGTATGAATTTTTTAACCCAAAATTTGGTGCTAGTTACTCCCTAAACCAGGGCAATCAATTGTATGTCTCTTATGGAAGAGCAAGCAGAGAACCTAGACGTAGTGACTTTGAGCAAGGTGTTTTTACCCCAGAAATACTAGATGATTATGAACTAGGATGGCGCTTTACAGGTGAAAACAACACCTTAAGTGCCAACCTTTACTACATGGATTATAAAGACCAACTAGTGCTTACCGGCCAGCTTGATGATTCTGGTGGCTTTATAAGAGAAACTAGTGGAAATAGCTATAGAGCAGGACTTGAAGTTGAGGGAGATTTCAGGGTGTTAAAGCAACTACATGTAAGACCAAATATAGCCTTGAGTAGCAATAAAAATAAAGATTACACAACCTCAAGAGATGGTGAGTTAGTAAATTTAGGGACGACCAATATTTCATTTTCTCCATCCTTTATTGCAGGAAATAGTATTGACTATAGCCCTACACAAAACCTTCAAGTAGCATTGCTTTCAAAATATGTTGGGGAACAATACCTGGGTAATATTGACAGCCAAACGTCAAAATTGGATGCCTATTTTTTAAACGATTTTAGCGTAAATTATACCATTACAAATCTATCTTTTGCAAAATCTCTGGTATTGCAAGGGTTGGTAAATAACATCTTTGATGTCAAGTACATTTCAAATGGATATTTTTACACCTATGATGATGATTTCTCGACCCCAGGAACTGTTACTACCATTGAAGGCGCAGGATTTTACCCACAAGCAGGAATCAACTTTTTGGTGGGTGCTACACTAACCTTTTAATTAACAGGGCATGTATGATTATTGACTTTTTCACTGTTTTTACAATTCAAAAACTAGTCAAATTAAAGATCCAAGAATAAATTTTATTTTTGGATCTTTTTTTGTTTAAAAAACAACACCAATTAATCTGTATTGTATTTATATATCTAATAATAAACTAATATAACCTTCTTGTATAGCTTTTGTATAGGCCAACAATAAAAACTATGTAACAACATGCATTATATTTGTTACTTTAATACACCCCTTTATGAAATATACACCTACTTATCTCCTTTTAGTTTTTTTATTTTTAAGTCACCTATCTTTCTCGCAGCAAATGCCCGTAGATTTTTCTGACCCTTCAGAAAACTTTTCTTCTTTTTTAGGTAGTAGCTTCTCTTTGAATACAGATCCAGAAAACCCTAGCAATGAGGTTGGCCAATTTTTTAATGATGGGTCTAACTCTTGGCAAGGATTTTACCTTGATTTGCAAAGAGCCATTGATTTGGATTTTCAGAACACTATTTCTTTGTCTTTTTATGGCTTTGACACTAATGCCCATACCGTTTTAATAAAACTAGAGAATGGCCAAAACCCTGATGTTGAGGTTACTCAAAATATACCCGCTGGCGGCGGGTGGACAAACAACGTTGTCTTTGACTTTTCTCAGGCGGTATTAACCGATGGGGGTACCCCAGTAAATGCAACTGGAGAATATAGTAGGTTGGTTATTTTTATAGACGGAGGAGTTTTTACTGCAGGCTCCTATTTGCTTGACAACATTGATGATGGTTCTACAGAAGTAAATCTACACGAGATTGATGTAGCGTATACCAATTTGGTCTGGGAAGACCAGTTTGAAACTCCAGGAATTGTCAACCCATCAAAATGGCACCATCAAACCCAGGTTATTATACCAGGTGTAGGTTGGGCTAATGGAGAAGAACAGCATTATACCAACCGTATAGATAACTCTTTTGTAGACTCTTCAGGGTTGTTACATATTGTAGCCAAGCAAGAGACCTATACAGATCAAGGTTTAACAAAAAATTACACCTCAGCTAGGTTGAATGCAAAATTTGCATTTACCTATGGTAGGGTAGATGTACGAGCTAAAATTCCTGTAGGTGCAGGTACTTGGCCTGCCATTTGGACATTGGGTAAAAATATAAATGAGAATGGAGCTTATTGGGATTCACAATATGGTACAACAAGTTGGCCTGCATGTGGTGAGATAGATATGATGGAACACGGGATATTTCCTAACCAAGACATAAACTACATCAAGAGTTCTTTACACACTCCGTGTTGTTATGCTGGTAATCCAAATGGAGGCGGTACTATTGCCTCAGATCTTGAAAATGATTTTCATGTATATTCCCTAAACTGGTCTCCAGATCAAATAACATTTTTGCTAGATGGTGTGGGTTATTACACGTATAATCCTGCTGTAAAAGATGATAGCACATGGCCATTTTATGAGGACCAATTTGTGTTATTAAACATGGCTATGGGAGGTATTGCAGGAAATATACCTTCTGGGTTTGACCAGGCTAGCATGCTAATAGATTACGTTAAAGTATATCAACAAGGCGAATTAAATATGGGTGCAAATCTTGATTTAGAGGATACGGTGAGCGTGTATCCAAATCCAGCCAGTACTGTGATTAACCTAAGTACTAACCTACCTCTTAGTAGTATAGAGGTGTATGATGTTTTTGGAAAATTACTATTTACTAAAGAAAAAGACCTTACACATATTGATGTGAAGAGGTATACCCCAGGGGTGTATTTTCTTGTAATTAACGTAAACAACCAACAGATAGTCAAAAAAAGTAATTGTTAATTAAACAACACGCTGCGGCTCGGGTTTAGTTTGTAATTCTCAAAGTGTTTCCAGTGCGGTCTATTCTATACCCTAGCATAGGATAAAGCTCTGGCATTGTTTTGTGCTCTCCAGTTACAATGTTGTAGGTGTTATCCTCATTAGGACAGGTGCAAGTCGCCTCAATGCCATTAATTGTCATCCTTGAACAATCACTAGGGATGTGGTTTGGATCACTAAGTTCAAAGGCAGTAAATAAATCTTCATTTAATCTATAGACAACAATACCGCGTATTCCTTGACTGGTAATTATAGCAGAACCTCCAGGAAAATTAAGATCATTGTATTGAGGTAGGTTTAAATTTAGGGTAATGTTTACCTGAGGGTTTATTAGATAGGGGTTGTATTGCCCCAAAGAATCTTCATCGGTGCCACATCCTAATAAGGAGAAAAACAACCCAATACCAATACAAATATTTTTCATTTTCAATACCATTTTTATACTCACGAAAGTACAAAAATTACCTAACAAATATTTTTTAGTATCTTTGTATTAGAAATCCCGTCCTGTATGGGATTTTTCTATTCCTGCCTTTGTTGATGCAACTCAAAGCTATTTGGCAGGATTTTTTGACACATAGCTTGAAGATGAAGCGCAGCTATGCAAAAACTAATTTAACAATCGCAACAAATGAGTAAAGTATCATATTATACCCTAGAAGGACTAAAAAAATTAAAGGAAGAGTTAAACTACCTCAAGGACGTAGAGCGCCCAAAAGCATCTAACGATATTGGTGAGGCTAGAGACAAAGGAGATTTGAGTGAAAATGCAGAGTATGATGCTGCAAAAGAAGCCCAAGGAATGCTCGAGATGCGCATTAGTAAACTAGAAGAAGTAGTTGCAAATGCTCGTGTTATCGATGAGTCTCAACTAGACATGACTAAGGTCTTAATTCACTCAACAGTGAAAATTAAAAATACGGCCAATGGCATGCAAATGACCTACAAATTGGTGGCCCAGAGTGAGGCAGATTTAAAAACAGGTAAAATTTCTGTAGATTCTCCAATTGGTAAAGGATTGCTTGGTTGTGAAGTTGGTGATCTTGCAGATGTTGTAGTACCTGCTGGGGTTATGAAGTTTGAAGTAATTGAAATCACTAGAGATTAATGCCTAGTATATTTACTCAAATAATCAACAAAGAAATTCCTTGCTATAAAATAGCAGAGACCGATCAGTTTATTGCCTTTTTAGACATAAACCCAAATGCCAAAGGCCATACTCTGTGCGTTCCAAAGCAAGAAATCAACAAGATTTTCGACATGTCTGAAAAGCTTTACCTTGATCTAATGTGCTTTAGTAGAGAAGTGGCAATTGCCCTTGAAAAAACAGTGCCCTGTAAACGTGTTGGAGTGAGTGTTATTGGACTTGAAGTGCCTCATGTGCATGTGCATTTAATACCCTTAAATGACATGAAACAGATGACGTTTCAGCACAAAGAAACCCAAAGTGAGGGTGAGCTTAATGCCCTTGCTAAGCAGATTGCAAACAACCTAGTTTAGCCCTATAGCGTTGTAATAAAATACTACTGCAATAAGGGTGATACACAGTAAACTTCCCACCATTAGTAGGTATCCAAGTTTTGTCAATTTAACCGATGTTTGCTTGGGTTTTGCTTGTTTTTTATGATACTGATACACCCGTTCTATATCATCATTCCAGTTTACAGGATAAATGGTGTTTTCACAGCTATGACAATACAGTTTTTCTGAAATATTTTTCTCTGCTCTAGTAAAGAGTTTTTTAGTGATTTGTTCTTGGGTGAAAGAAAACTCTAGACCATCATTGGCAAAACACTCAGGGCAATTATTTTTTAAACGGGCGGCGTGAAGAGGGTGTTTGGTGATCATACGTTATCTGTAAGCGGAATTGAGATTACAAAGGTAGTGCCTTTATCTTGAACACTTTTTAAAACTCTAATGTTCCCACTATGGTATTCATGAACAATTCGCTTTGCCAGTGAGAGCCCAAGACCCCATCCTCTTTTTTTAGAAGTAAAGCCAGTTGTGAAGATTCTTTTGTGATATCTCTTTGGGATTCCTTTTCCAGTGTCTGAAATGTAAATGAGCGCATTTTTAGGACTTGTTTCCACAATTACTTCTATATCTCCTTTACCCTTCATAGCATCAATGCCATTTTTAACAAGGTTTTCTATAGTCCAACCAAACAATTGGGAGTTTAATTGTACAAAAATAGGTGTGTTTGGCGTGCTAATTTTAAAATGTATCAGTTTAGAACTTCTACTTTTTAAATAATCATAGGCCAAAATTGTTTCTGAGACAATATCTGCTTTTGCTAGTTTTGGTTTTGAGCCCACTTTAGAAAAACGATCGGTAATGGTCTCCAGGCGTTTAATGTCTTTTTCCATTTCTAGAATATACTCTGGGTTTACGTTCTCGCTGCGTAATATTTCTGTCCAGCCTACCAAAGAGGACAGGGGTGTTCCTATTTGATGTGCTGTTTCTTTGGCCATACCTGCCCATAATTTGTTTTGTATGGAAGATTTTGCTGTTTCATTAAAGTAATATATTACCGTTACAAAAAGCATCAGTATCAAAATAAGTATGGCGGGGTAGTATTTTAATTTATTAATCAGTGGAGAGTTGCCAAAGTATACTGTCTGAAATATTTTACCCTCATATTTTAATTCAAGGGGTTTGTATTCAGATTTAAATTCTTTAATAAGCGCATCTCTTTTAATTGGAGATTTTAAAATACGCTCATCAATGTTTTTGCTGTTATAAATACTATCTGCATGACTAAAGCTAATCATGGGTGTTGTACTGTTGAGCCGTATTGCCTCTGTTGAAATTTTACTAATATTAGCGTTTATAAGTATTGTAGATGAAGAAACCTCTTTAAATGCTTCTGCAAAAATTTGCATTTTTTGTCGTTCATTTTCTTTTAATTCGTTAAAAAAAGCAAGCGTATTCCATAAAATAAGCCCCACAACAATAGCAGTAGACAGCTATAAAAACCCAACGAACGATAGATGTATTTTGCTGCATGAAGAACTACATTAAGTTGTGATAAATATAATGTAATTATGTTAATATTATTGTACAACCAAATTTTTACACCCTAGTGTAATTGCTATCTTTGTATATATGAAAACCATTGATCCAAAAGCAGTAAGTACAGCAGCGTTGCACGGCTATATGCTTGGCGCGGTAACACCAAGGCCTATTGCCTTTGCAAGTACTATAGACTCGGCGGGTAATGTGAATCTATCTCCTTTCAGCTTTTTTAATGTCTTTAGTGCAAACCCGCCTATTATGATATTTTCTCCTGCAAGGCGTGGTCGTGATAATACCACAAAGCACACCTATGAAAATGTACTGCAAGTAAAAGAGGTGGTCATAAATATTGTAAATTATGATATTGTGCAACAAATGTCTCTCTCCAGTACAGAGTATGGCAAAGGTGTCAATGAGTTTGAGAAAGCAGGGTTAACTCCCTTGGCCTCACAAACCATTAAGCCTCCTAGAGTGGCTGAGTCTCCGGTGCAGTTTGAGTGCAGGGTGAATGAAGTAATTTCTTTAGGAACAGAAGGGGGAGCAGGAAACCTAGTGATTTGTGAAGTACTTAAAATGCATATCAACGAAGCTGTTTTGGATGCAGATGGTAAAATAGATCCCGTAAAACTGGATGCCGTTTCAAGAATGGGCGGTAATTGGTACGGAAGAGCAAAACAAGGGATGTTTGAAGTTCCTAAACCACTATCTACTCTGGGTATTGGTTTTGACCAATTGCCTAAGGCTGTTTGTACAAGCAAATTTCTCACAGGAAATGATCTAGCCATGCTGGCCAATGTTGAGGTATTGCCAAAGGGAGCAAAGGCTATAGTACATCTAGAACAGCACGTAGCACAAGGGGCTCAAAAACGATTAGCTTTGGATGATATACAAGGTGCTTGGGAGCTGCTTATAAAACAATAAACAAAACAATTATTTCTGAAGGGAAACCAAATACTTAAAACGATATATTAATTTTTAAAGATGGCCATTAACGTGAAAAATAAAAGCGTATGATGGAAATGTAACACTATGGAAGTAGAAGGAAAAGTAAAACTAGTTGGAGAAACTCAAACTTTTGGTAGCAACGGTTTCAGAAAAAGAGAGTTAGTAATAACCACAGAAGAGCAGTACCCTCAGCACATCATGATTGAGTTTGTACAAGACAAGACAGATTTGTTGAATAGCTATGCACCGGGACAAGATGTAAAAGTAAGCATCAACCTTAGAGGGCGTGAGTGGTTAGACCCAAAAACAAATGTCACAAAATATTTCAACTCTATACAAGGTTGGAGAATCGAAGGAGCACCTCAAGCAGCGGGAGCACCACCAATGCCTCCAATGCCACCTGCAGACGCATTTGAGCCTACAAGTGATATAAACCAGGAAGATAATGACGACCTTCCTTTTTAGAGCTTAAAACTCATGTTATAAACGCCCAGCGGTTTCAACCTCTGGGCGTTTTTTTATGTGTAAAGTTCCAAAAAACGCCATAGTGATGGTGTTAAATTTGTTTATTTTTACGGCATGTCTATTACACGATCAATAGAAAATATATTTAAAAAAGTACTGCCATCTCCCTTTTCCATTGCAGTATTGTTGACCCTTATCACCATTTTTCTGGCTTTTTTCTTTACAAGCCCAGTTGGTGAAAACAACCATTTACTAACTATTTTATCTTACTGGGAAAAAGGAATTTGGAACAATGCCTTACTGGTATTTGCCTACCAAATGATGCTTATTTTGGTGTTAGGGCATATTTTGGTTTTAAGCAGTCCATTAAACACCCTTATTGGAAAACTCACTCAATTTGTTCATTCTACGGCAAGTGCTGTTATTTTGGTAAGCGTAACTACCATGATGGTTTCTTTTTTTAATTGGGGATTAGGACTCATTTTTGGTGCAATTTTGGCTAGAAAAGTTGCAGAGTCTGCACAAAATAGAGGCTTTGCAATTAATTACCCTTTGGTGGGCGCCTCTGGATATGTAGGGCTCATGATTTGGCACGGAGGTATTAGCGGCTCTGCACCCTTAAAAGTTGCAGAGAGTGGCCATATACAGGGCATAATGTCTGGCCTTAGTGATCCAACTATAATAGCCCAACTCCCAGATAGTATTGCCTTTGACCAAACGGTATTAAGCACCTTTAATTTAAGTCTATTTGCTATTTTACTTGTCTTGGTGCCAACTCTTTTGTTTTTTATTGCGAAAAGAGCACCTACAACACCAACCAATTTGCCAATTTACAGCCCTGACAATTCAACCAAAACACACCTTAAGGGTGCAGAAAAACTAGACCAATCTAATGCCTTGGGTATTGGTTTTGGTCTTTTGGTTATGGTAGCCTTCTTTTATAGGTATTGGGGCGCTTTAGGATCCCTCTCCATTACTCCAAATTTGTTAAACTTTTTTATGTTGGGCTTGGCTTTTTTACTACACAAAAATTTTAAAAACTTTCTTCATGCCCTAGAAGAAGCCATTAAAGGAGCAACGGGTATTTTAATTCAATTTCCGCTCTATTTTGGCATCATGGGTATTATGAGAGAGAGCGGTATGGTGGTTGATATTTCAGACTTTTTTGTGTCTATCTCTACCACACAAACCCTTCCTATTTTTACTTTTATAAGTGCAGGGTTGGTAAATATATTTGTACCTAGTGGAGGAGGGCAATGGGCCATACAAGGTCCTATTGTTATAGAATCTGCATTAAAACTAGGAGTTGGCTTGCCAAAAGCAATTATGGCCTTGTCTTACGGAGATCAAATCACCAATATGTTACAACCTTTTTGGGCATTACCCCTGTTAGGAATTACAAAACTAAAAGCCAGAGAGATTTTGCCCTATACCCTTTTATTGATGCTTCTTGGTAGTATTGTTTATATAGTGGGGCTGTTGCTGGTATGATGCATGTACTAGATCATACACATTGGTTTCCAGAAGCTGATACCGCAGATCACAACGGCATTGTAGCCCTTGGGGGTGATCTATCTCCAAAGCGCGTTTTATTGGCTTACAAACAGGGTATATTTCCGTGGTTTTCTGAGGATGAACCCATACTTTGGTGGAGTCCAGACCCCAGAATGGTGTTGTTTCCAAAAGAATTTAAACTTTCGAAATCACTTAAAAAAACACTGCGAACAACTTCCTACAAGGTTACTTTTAATACAGCTTTTGGGGCAGTAATAGACGCCTGCGCCCAGGTACAACGAGAGGGGCAACAGGGCACTTGGATTAGCCAGCAAATGAAACAAACTTATTTGGAGCTGCATGGTCAAAACAGTGCAATGTCTATTGAGATTTGGGACGCAGATATACTCGTTGGAGGCCTATATGGTATAGATTTACCTGGAAAGAAGCTCTTCAGTGGAGAGAGTATGTTTAGCATAAAGACAGACGCTTCAAAAATTGCTTTTGCTCACTTGGTGGCTTGGAGTATTTCACAAAACTACACCTTGATAGACTGTCAAGTATATACCAATCATCTTGAGAGTTTAGGAGCCAGAGAGATAGACAGAGCGTTATTTCTCTCTTATCTTACCTAATAATCTGAGATTGGAATATTAAATCTCACATAAATATCCTTAATACTACTGTAATTCGCAAAAGTTTCAGACTTTTATAAAAAATTACGCATGAAAACACTTTTACACAGGTATATAGCCCTAGGAATACTCTTTGCAACCACACTTGTAAGTGCACAGTTGCCAAAGGGGTTCACTGAAACTGAAAAACAAATAATTTCAGACTATCAGTTCGCAAGATATACCATGACCCCGCCTCCGAGTGTTCCTGTTAGGGCAGCTGCAGAGTGGGAAGAAATAGAATATTTGGTCATAACTTGGCAGGCAAACTATGATGGTATTTTAACTCAAATTGTGGCCGCTGGAGTTCAAGAATGTAAGGTTGTTATCACAACTCAAAACCAAAATGCGGTTACAAATACACTCACTAGTGCAGGAATAGATTTAACCAATGTTATATTCATGGATAGAGATTGGGATAGCATCTGGATACGTGATTATGCCGGAAATACAATTTATGAGAATGAAGTTGGAGACAGAGCACTTACAGATTGGATATACAATAGACCTAGACCCAATGATGATACTGTGCCCTTTGGCCATGCTATGCTTTTTGATATTCCGTTGTATGTGACAGATACGGCTCCTAATGATTTAGTAAATACAGGTGGAAATTATATGAGTGATGGACTGGGAAACGCCTTTGCCTCTGAGCTAATACTAGAAGAAAACGAGCCGGGAAACCCTTATAATGTCTCTGCCAAAACAGAAGCCCAAATAGATCAAATCATGGAAGATTATATGGGCATCCAGAATTATATAAAAATGCAGGCCCTTCCCTATGATGTAATCAACCACATCGATATGCACATGAAACTTATCGATGAGCAAACCCTTGTGGTGAGCAGATATCCACAAGGGGTTGCAGACGGCCCGCAGATAGAAGCAAATATCCAAGAGGTTCTGGACAATGAGGTTTCTGCCTTCGGGACTCCTTACAAAGTTAACTGGATTGATGCGCCGCCAAGTACCAGTGGCAATTACCCAGACAATGGAGGATATTATAGAACGTACACCAATGCAGTGTTTGTTAATAAAACAATATTAGTGCCAACCTACCGGCCAAGTGTAGACAACCCCGCCCTAGCTCAGTGGCGTGATTTAATGCCAGGATACAATGTTGTTGGGATAGATGTAGATAATCAAGGAGAGAATTTAATTTCTTCTTTGGGTGCTATTCATTGCATCACCCATTCTATTGGTGTTGAAGACCCTCTTTGGATTGTACATCAAGCCATACCCACTGCCCCAGAAAACACGAGCATTACCATAGAGGCAAGTATAAAACACAATAGCGGAGTAGCAAATGCATCTGTTTTTTACAGAGAAGTGGGCACTACTACCTACCAAGAAGCAGCTATGAGTTTAACCAGTAATGATATCTGGAGCTCAGATATTACGGTGCAAACAACAAATGTTGAGTATTACATATGGGCTCAGGCAACTTCTGGAAAAACTCTAACTAGACCTATTGTTGCCCCACAAGGGTATTGGACCATACAAGTGGGTGAATTAGGGACCGCAGATTTTAAATTACAGACCATTACTGGGCCTTTTCCAAACCCGGCTAAGGGTAATGTTAGTTTTAAATTTAAAGATGTAGCAGGAACCCTTAGAGTAACAATTACCAATATTCTTGGCCAAGAGCTTTACAACAAGCAAGTAAACCAAGCAAACGGGACCCTTACTCTTGAGCTGCAAGATAGTTGGAGAGGCGCATTATTTGCGACCTTTACAGGGTCCTTTGGAAGCACTACCAAGAAAATAATAAAGCTGTAAAACTCTCTTAAAGAACCTATGGAGTTACTAAGTAACAATTTATTAATTTCGTATCATTTACATTGACGCAACCTAGTATTTTTTATATAAATAGGTATATACAGACCTTGCGCGCGCTAGATATAGACACTGCCAATAACAAATACCTTACTCTTCAAAAGAGGAACCTTTAAAAATATCCAAAAGGGGTATAAAAAAAGGTAATTGCTCTATCTAGAGCAATTACCTTTTTTTTTAATATAAAATTATTTTATTGTTTGATAAACTTTATTGTTTTGCTAGCTGTATCTGTTTTTAAGCTTACAAAATAAACACCCGTATCTAAGTTAGATGTTTCTACAGAAAAGTTAGTTGCCTGTGGAGAGGCATTCTTTACAATTTGTCCAAGTGTATTGTAAATTGCAACATCTGTAATTTGCTTATCTGACTGGATAGTTATATTTTGAGTTGTTGGGTTTGGGAAAAGCGAAACATTAATAGTAGTAAAGTCGCTAACCGATAATGTGTTGCTTGTTACAACAACGCTTCCTAAAGATGCCTCATCTGCAGGGTTTGCATTTATTCCTCCTACTCCAAAACCATATTGTACAAAAGCATCTTCAGCCCCAATATCGTCAAAGGTAAAAGAGAATTCAGTTCCAGCTTCTTCTATAGATGCGTACACATCCTTGATAACAGAAAAATCACTATTAAAAACTTTGATAAATGCATAATAAAGATAATCTGTTAAAAACATTGTTGAATTTACTGTATTGCCAGCGGCTAATTCTGCAACAATCGCTGCGCCAGTTACATCAGAAACCATTAATACAGGAATAGTCACCTGATCTCCAAAATCACCACCCGCCATTACAATAGGAGCACCTTCAACATTATTAATCACAACAACAGCAATAGCACCTGCATTTTGTGCTACCAATGCCTTAAAGCCAAATTCGCATACTCCTCTTCTAATTACTGCAATTTTTCCTGCTAAATCACCAGAATTAGTAACTGGTTCACAGCCATCGTTGGGATCTGGATCACTTCCCTCATCAAGTAAAAGCACTAAATCTTCAGTTACTCCATCAGTTGTAAATGCTCCTCCAAAATCTGCAGGCACTGATTGGTGTTGCCCTAGTAGCGGCCCATTATTTACATTAAAGACAACATATCCACTACCTAGAAGTGTATTTTCCTGGACAATACCTTCAAAAGTAAGTGGGCTACCAACTAATTCGGTGCTCTGAACATAGGTTTCCATGAGCATGAATTTAGCGCCAAGCAACGATGTTTGATCAACCCAAAATGGATCAGCTGGATTATCACCGTAGGTGTTGAAATTAGGATGCAAACTCATAGTATTATTTGCAGGATCTACTATGGTTTGTAATTCTGGCACTCCCCAAGGTTGTCCAAATGCAAAACTACCATCTAGGTTTAATACTGTTGCATAGCCAAGTTGTTCTGCACTTGCATCTACTGTTACTGTGTTTTGTGCGATACCCATAAAAGCAAAGCAGAAAACTAATGCGATTGTGAAATAATTTTTTTTCATGATTTTAAAGTTTTAGTTAATAGATAGTTACATTTATATTTCAATAACTAAAACTACACATTTTTGGTAAAACTTTAAAATCTTTTTTGAAGACTTTAGTTAAAATGTATCGATTATTTTTTTTGAATTATTAATGATAGTAAGTTTACATCTATAGTTTACTTATAAACATATTAAAATTAGATGAACACAAAACAAGCATTAGTAAGCAATGCCTTAGCAGCAGGTACTAGCTATAAAGAGTTTAGAGAAGAAGTTTCAAACCATGCTAAATTAAAAACCACCACTGGGCCAAATCAAACAGATGCCCTGATTAATTACACCAAGCTTAATGATGCAAGAATGAGGCGCTTGGATAAAACCACAAAGGTTTCAGAAACTCATCAAACTCTTTTTTCTAATTATCAAAAGAAGGTAACTTGGCTAGTTCTCACAGAGAGTTGGTGTGGTGACGCTGCACAATCTTTGCCGGTGCTCAATAAAATTGCCGCCATAACACCACATCTTACTTTAAAAGTAGTCTTGCGTGATGCGCATATAGATTTAATGCAACACTTCTTAACCAATGGAGCCATGGCTATCCCAAAGTTAATTGCTGTAGATGAGGTCTCTGGAGTTATTATTGGGCAATGGGGCCCAAGACCTAGCGAGGCTACAAAAATGGTAGCCCATTACAAAGCTGCAAATGGTAGCCTTAGCCCAGAGTTTAAAAAAGACTTGCAAATTTGGTATACCAAAGATAAAGGCCAAAGTGTTATCGATGATATTACACGGATGTTAACCTAGTTTTTAAGAATCTACAGAACCATCAAAGTGTGCAATTACAGCTTCAATGGTATGTGCGTTTTTAACATCAAATTCGCCAATTTTTGTGCGGCGTAATGCAGATAGATGCCCGCCATTGTTTAGTGCTTTTCCAAAATCATGCGCCAAAGACCTTATATACGTTCCTTTGCTACAGGCTACTCTAAAGTGCACATCAGGCAGATCAATACCAGTAATTTCAAAAGCAGAGATATGTACCCCACGCTTTGGTATGTCTACTGTTTCTCCAGCCCTGGCATATTCATATAAGCGTTTTCCATCTTTTTTTAAGGCAGAAAAAATAGGAGGTTGTTGCATTATATCACCCACAAATTGCTCACGAGCCTTATTAATAGCTTCTTGTGTAATACCAGCAATAGCAAACTTTTGGTCTATCTGTGTTTCCAAATCATAACTAGGTGTGGTACCTCCAAGAGTGATAGTGCCTGTATATTCTTTTTGCTGGGCTTGGTATGTTTCTATTTGTTTGGTGAATTTACCGGTGCACAAAATTAGTAGTCCACTAGCCAAGGGGTCTAGTGTCCCGGCATGGCCTACTTTTATTTTTTTGATATCAAAGCCTTGACGTATTAGCCATCTTACTTTGTTTACCACTTGAAAAGAGGTCCAGCCCAGGGGTTTGTCTATAAGAAGTACTTGTCCTGTTTGGTAATCTTGTTTTTGTAGTTTGCCCAGATCCATATTTACTATTTAACTGTATAAACCAAAACCAATGGCAAGTAATCCTACCACTACACAATAGATAGAAAAGTAAGACAGTTTACTTTTTTTCACTAGTTTAATCATCCATGTACAGGCAATCAGACCGCTTATAAAGGCCGCTATAAAACCAACACCTAGTGTGGTAAAATTGGTAGCCTCTGTGGTTAGTTCTCCGCCCAGTAAATCTTTGGCAATTTTTCCAAAGATTAACGGAATTACCATTAAAAAAGAGAATCGCGCCGCTTTACTTTTATCATTACCCAGAAGTACAGAGGTAGAGATGGTAGCTCCACTTCTAGAGATGCCAGGTAACATAGCTACCGCCTGAGATAGTCCAATAATAAGGGCATTTTTAAAGGTAACTGGTTTGCCGGTGTTTTTAGATCTATCTGCCAGCCACAAAAGTAGCGCAGTAACCAGTAGCATAAATCCTACAAAGGCAATGTTTCCTCCAAAAAAGGATTCTAGTTCTTCTTCAAAAAGCAATCCTACCACAACGGCAGGAAGCATAGAGATTACAATTTTTGACACAAATTGTGTCTCTTCGTTCCAAGAAAATTGTAACAGCGAAGTACAAATTTCAACAATGTCTTTTCTAAAAACCACTATGGTGCTTAATGCTGTTGCAAAGTGAAGTATTACTGTAAAAAGAAGACTTTCTTCAGGGATAGAGTTGTCTCCTAAAATAGCTTTCCCTAGTTCTAGGTGACCACTTGAAGAAACAGGTAAAAACTCTGTAAAACCTTGAATTATTCCAAGAATAATAGCGTCCAATACGTCCATTTATTTCTTTTTTCTAGTATCTAATAAAATGGCATACACCTCAACTCCAAAGCCAATCAAAATAAGTGCAGGTGCAAGACGGATGCGTCTCCAATTGTAAATTTCAGGATTAAATACTGCAGGGTCATTACTTCCTCCTCCAGACATTAATATAAAGCCTAAAGCAATTAGCCCAGCTCCTATTGCCATAAAAATATAATTTTTACGTTCAAAAATAAAATGCGCTTTGGCGATTTGTTTTCGTTTTTTTTCTCCCATAATAGTGTCTAAAGAGTAGGGTAATATTTAAAGGTTATCTAAATTAGTAACAAAGGTAGGGAATTAAAATTCTGTGAAAAGTATTTCCTCTCCCAAACCTAATTGTGAAACTTGGTTGCTTTTAAAGCGAGTCCTACAAATATTAAATAACTCCAATAGCTTTAGTAATATAGCTCATCGGTTTTTAAATTTAAAAAGCGCTGTGTAGCAAAATAGGTGCTTATCCATGAAATGAATAAACCCATCAAAAACACAAACCCAAACAAGCTCCCTAGCATTATTTTGTCACTCAATAGTTCAAGATCTGGAAAGCTTTTGTCACTGTAGTACATCACACCTGCCATGCCCCAGATAGCCAAAAAGGCCCCAATAGCACCAAGGCGTAAACTCCTTAAGATAAAAGGCAGTCTAATAAAGCGTTTTGTAGCTCCTACCATTTGCATGGTTTTTATGGTAAATCGCTTTGAATAGACAGACAACCTTATGGAGCTGTTAATTAAAAGTATGGCAATTAATAAAAATACCCCTGCAGTAACCATAACCCAGAAGCTAATTTTGGTAATATTATCTGTGAGTTTTTCTATAAGGGGTTTGTCGTAGATAACATCATCTACAAAATCTTTGTTTTTAAGTTGTGTTACAATGGCTTCAATTTTTTGTGGCGTAACAAATTTTGCCAGTAAACGCACATCAATGCTATTTTGCAGGGGATTATCACCAAGGTACTCCATAAAATCCTCACCAATGGTTGCACTGTGCTGCTGTGCGGCCTGCTGTTTTGTAACGTAGATTGCTTCTTTTGTGAAATCTGCTAGGGCTAGACTTTGTTTTAGTTGTGTTATTTCTGCTTCCTTGGCACTGTCTTTTAAAAACACCACAAGAGGAATTTGTTCCTTGAAATAGTCACCAACCTTTTGGCTGTTTAATGCCAATAGCCCAATAAGCCCTAGTAAAAACAATACCAAAGAGATGCTCAGAACTACCGAAAAATAGGATGAAATTAATCTGCGTTTCTGAAATGTTTCAAAAGAGGATGCCATAGAGGTATAACTAGAATTGCACGTATTTGTTGTGCAGTAAAAATACGAAATTCATTGAAACACAGGGTATGACTTTACTGTTTTTAAGCATTGCTTGGCTTTAATTTGAATTTCAAGTTTTGGCCTTGGTATCTTTAGCAATTCGGACAATAGATGTAAATTTGTTATTCATAAACCCAGGATCAATGAGCACGTATCATTTTAATGAAATTGAAGCCAAATGGCAAAAGCATTGGGCAGATAACGGAACCTTTCACGCATCTAATGAAAGCCAAAAACCCAAGTACTATGTACTGGATATGTTCCCTTACCCATCTGGCGCTGGCTTACATGTTGGCCACCCTCTAGGGTATATAGCCAGTGATGTATATGCGAGATACAAACGGCATAAAGGGTTTAATGTACTACACCCCCAGGGCTATGATTCTTTTGGGTTGCCCGCAGAGCAGTATGCTATTCAAACAGGACAGCATCCAGCGCAGACCACACAAGTAAATATAGAGGGCGGGGTAGATAATCAATCAAATACCATTACAGGATACAGAAAACAGTTAGACAATATAGGTTTTTCTTATGATTGGAGTAGAGAGGTGCGTACCTCAAATCCAGCATACTACAAATGGACACAATGGATTTTCACCAAACTCTTTGATAGTTGGTATTGTAAAACCAGTGACAAAGCGCGCAGTATTTCTTCCTTAGTTGCCATTTTTGAACAAGATGGAAACGCAAATATAGCAGCCGTATGCGATGATGAGATTGCACTATTTACAGCAAACCAATGGGCTGGATTTTCTAATGAAACACAACAGCAAATACTTTTAGGGTACCGATTAACCTACTTGGCAGAAACCGAAGTAAATTGGTGTGCAGAGCTAGGAACCGTGTTGGCCAATGATGAAATAGTAAATGGTGTAAGTGAAAGAGGAGGTTATGCTGTGGTCCGCAAAAAAATGAAGCAATGGAGCATGCGTATTTCTGCATACGCAGAACGCTTACTGCAAGATCTAGACACTTTGCAGTGGAGTGAATCTATTAAAGAAACACAGCGCAATTGGATTGGAAAATCTGTAGGAGCTACAGTTGTTTTTAATGTAAAAGAGCACGACGCAAAAATACCGGTATTTACCACACGGCCAGACACCATATTTGGTGTAAGCTTTATGACTTTGGCCCCAGAGCATGAGTTGGTGGCTACACTTACCACGCCAGATCAAAAACAAGCCGTTGATGCTTATGTAAAGGCTACTGCAAAAAGAAGTGAGCGTGAGCGTATGGCAGATGTAAAAACCATAAGTGGTGTGTTTACAGGAGCATATGCCCAGCACCCATTTTCTAAACAACCTATCCAAATTTGGATTGGAGACTATGTTTTGGCAGGCTACGGAACAGGAGCTGTCATGGCAGTACCCTGCGGAGATCAAAGAGATTATGATTTTGCCAAACATTTTGATTTGCCAATCCCTAATGTTTTTCAAAATGCAGATATCAGCGAGCTTGCCTTTATTGATAAAGACACAGCCGTAATTACTAACAGTGATTTTTTAGATGGCTTATCTTATAAAAAAGCGGTAAAGCTTGCTATTTATGAGTTAGAAAAAATAGGCGCTGGTGCCGGCAAGACAAATTATAGGCTTCGTGATGCGGTGTTTTCTAGACAGCGTTATTGGGGAGAACCCTTCCCGGTGTATTATAAAAACGGCTTACCTCATACCATAGCGTTAGAACACTTACCTATCCAGCTTCCAAAGATTGAAAAATACCTTCCCACAGAAACAGGAGAGCCTCCTCTAGGGCGCGCAGATATTTGGGCCTGGGATGCTCAAAAATGTGCCGTGGTAAGTAACGAGCTCATAGATAACCAAAATGTATTTCCGTTGGAGCTAAACACCATGCCAGGATGGGCTGGGAGTAGCTGGTATTTCTTTAGATACATGGAAAAGGCAGACAGAGATACGGTATTTGCAAGCCAAAAGGCCCTAGATTATTGGCAAAATGTTGACCTGTATATTGGAGGTAGTGAACACGGTACGGGCCATTTATTGTATAGCCGATTTTGGGTAAAGTTTTTGTATGATTTGCAGCACGTACCAGTTAAAGAACCTTTCAAAAAAATGATCAACCAAGGGATGATTTTGGGAGAGAGTGCATTTGCATATAGAGTTGCTGGAGAAAATAAATTTGTTTCTAAAGGTAAAACTAGTGGCTATACCACACAGCCCATACACACAGATGTTTCTTTTGTAAACACCTCCAATGAGCTTGATATTCAGGCCTTTAAAAACTGGCGCGTTGAGTTTAAAAATGCCGAGTTTGAATTAGAAGATGACGGCAGTTTTAAAGTGGGACGTGAGATTGAAAAAATGTCTAAGTCAAAATATAATGTGGTAAATCCAGATGATATTTGCAGCCAATATGGCGCAGACACCCTACGTATGTATGAGATGTTTTTGGGACCACTAGAACAAGCAAAACCTTGGAGTACTGCAGGAATTTCTGGGGTGCATAGTTTCTTGAAAAAACTATGGCGTTTGTTTCATTTAGGCACAGATGAGGTTTTTAATGTTTCTCAGACACCAGCAAGTAAGGATGCTTTAAAGGTGCTACACAAAACCATAAAAAAGGTAGAAGATGATATTGAAAATTTCAGTTTTAATACCTCGGTTTCTACTTTTATGATTGCCGTAAATGAGCTTACAGCTCAAAAGTGCAACAGTAAAGAAATTCTAGAACCTTTAACGGTTTTAATTTCACCATATGCACCTCACATTGCAGAGGAGTTGTGGAGTAAATTAGGACACCAGGATAGTATTTCTGGGGCCGAGTTTCCAGTTTTTGACCCAAGCCATTTGATAGAAAGCAGTAAAGAATACCCAATTTCTTTTAACGGTAAAATGCGTTTTAAAATGGAACTGCCACTAGATATGTCTAAAGAGGATATAGAAGCTGCTGTAATGGCAAATCCAAAAACCACACAACAACTAGATGGGCGTGTACCTAAAAAAGTAATTGTAGTTCCTGGAAAGATTATTAATATTGTAGGATAAAAAAATAGCACGCTTTTTGCAGGATACTTTATAATTAAAATTACAAATTAGTATGATGGGATATTATATCGTTGCGGGACTTATCTTTTTGGCGAGTTCTTATATTAGCAAGAAATTAAAAAGCAAGTTTAAACACTATTCTGAAATACAGTTAAAAAATGGCATGAGTGGCAGAGAAATTGCTGAAAAAATGCTTGCCGACAACTCAATTACAGACGTAGATGTAATTAGTGTTAGTGGTCAACTAACAGATCATTACAACCCCCAAAACAAAACTGTAAATTTAAGTCAATCTGTATACAACCAGCGAAATGCAGCAGCGGCAGCTGTTGCAGCCCATGAAGTTGGTCATGCTGTGCAGCATGCCACAGCCTATAGCTGGCTAACGCTAAGAAGTAAAATTGTACCTGCCGTTGGCATTGCCAGTAAGTTGTCAAACATTGTTATAATGATTGGTCTGGTACTCTCTGGTACAGGGTCTATTTTTGGCACTAATATATTTCTACTAGGGATTGTTTTATTTGCAATAACCACTGCTTTTTCTATCATTACCCTACCCGTTGAGTATGACGCTAGTAACCGCGCCTTGGCATGGCTTGAAAAAGAGCGCATTGTCACAAAGGAAGAATTAGCCGGCTCAAAAGACGCTTTAAAATGGGCAGCTAGAACCTATCTGGTAGCCGCTTTAGGGTCTTTGGCAACCTTACTATATTTTATAATGATGTTTCTCAATAGAAGGTAATCAAGGAAAGCCGATTATACACAGGCTTTCTTTTAATGGCATGAAAAACCTTAACCAACAACATTCATTGGGTTGTAACCCAAATACGGGACTTTGGTTTCTGTAAAGTGAATGCCAAATTCTTGCAACTCTTTTAGAATTGGCTCATACACCTCTTTGTTTAGCGGTAATTGTACCCCAGGTGTTGTAATTTCTTTATTTAATATTCTAAGGGCTGCAATAGCAACGGGCAAGCCAACAGTTTTTGCCATTGCAGTGTAGTCTTGATCATCGCCAATGGCAACCATCTTACTATCTATTTGGTATTTTTTACCCTCTAGTTCATAGCCAAACTTATGGTACATTACAATCATGTCTTTATCATCTGGAGCCAAACTCCAGCTATCCATAAGTATTTTTTGTAGTCCTTGTGCTGGTGTTGCATCTTTAATGCCAAGGGTCTTGGTTGGGTTTAAGATGTCAAGATCTTCAATTTTATTCCACATTAAATCATCTTGATCAATTTTAAGGCTGTGTCTTAGTTTTAACGCTACACTGTCTGTAGGTGAATAAGGTAAAAAGCTGTTTACAAATTCACGATAGCTTAAGTTTTCTGAGTTTGGAATGCTGTAGGTGTCATCCGTCATTCCAAGATGTACAAACATATTCCAGGCCTTACTAAATCCAACCCTACGAATAGTTCCTCTGTAGAGGGTAAGGATATCCTCAAGACCATATACACTTTGATACTTTAGGCTATTTCTATTTGCATATACCTCAAATTTTCCATAACCCTCAACTTCAATAAATTCTGTTCTTCTAAAAAGCCTATTGTATGGTATGTATTTAAACTTTCCTTCTTGTATAAACTCTGCAGCACCTCCTTGACCTGCCAAAACCACATTGCGAGGATTCCAGGTAAATTTATAATTCCAAAGGTTGTTGTCACTCTGGGGAGCAACGAGGCCTCCTGTAAAACTCTCAAACAAGAGCATCTTACCTCCTTTATCTTTTATGCTGTCTATAACTTGCATGGCGCTCATGTGATCAATGCCAGGGTCAAGCCCAATCTCGTTCATAAACACAAGCCCTTTTTCTTTAGCCACCTGATCTAGTTGCTGCATATCATCGCTAATATAAGAGGCTGTAACCAGGTGTTTTCCATAAGAAATACAATCACGAGCTACCTCTATATGAAAACGAGCAGGAAGCATAGAGATAACAACATCACTGTCTTTAACAGCTTGTTTACGCTGCTGGTGATCAAAAACATCTAGCAAAATACCGCGCCCATTAGGATGACCACTTGTAAGTTTTTGTGCATTTTCAATATTGATGTCTCCAATGGTCAAGAATAAATTTTCTGTAGCACTTTTGTCTAATAAGTACTTAATTAAACTCGTTGCAGAGCGACCGGCGCCTATAATTAATATGTTTCTCATCTATTTGGTTTTAATTATCTTTATAGTGCTGTAAAGACATTGACGAAAATACAAATTTGTACCATACACTATGATAAAATACCATAAAAATATAGTCATAATTGCTAGCCTTTTTGCGATGCTTGCAATTGTAATGGGAGCTTTCGGTGCCCATGGTCTTAAGCCATTGATTTCTCCAGATTCATTGGCCGTTTTCCAGACGGGTGTAACCTACCAGATGTATCATGCATTGGCTTTATTAGCCTTAGCATTGATTCCTGGATTAGATATAAAAAAAGTAAAAGGTGTTTTTAGGTTTTTTGTTTTTGGAACGTTCTTTTTTTCCGGTTCGTTATATATCCTTGCACTTAAAAGTGTCTTGCCTTTTTCTGTCTCTTTTCTAGCGCCCGTGACTCCTATTGGAGGCTTGCTACTTATATTTGGTTGGGCTTTATTAGCATACAGTATTATTAAAATGAAATAGAATATTTTAACACCAGCTTTCGGGTTTTTATAGAACCGGTTGTGGGATAACTTATTAACACTCAGATTGGATAAATAAGGTGATATAGTATTATTACTTGTTTATGTTTTGTTATTTTTGCTGCACAACAATTAAAAAAAAGTATGGCGGCTAGTAACCAAACTACAAAAACGATTTCTATTGATCAATACGGAATCAAAAATGCAAAAGTTAACTATCAACTTTCTGCAAAACAACTTCATCAACAATCATTACAAAAAGGACAGGCAAAACAGGCAGATAACGGGGCACTTGCAGTAAATACTGGCGAGTTTACCGGGCGTTCTCCCTTAGATCGGTTCATTGTTAAAGATGCTGTCACGCAAGATAAAGTGTGGTGGGGAGATATCAATATTCCTTTTGATGCAGACAAATTTGACGCTTTGTATGATAAGGTAACAACCTATCTTTCTGAAAAAGAAGTATATGTTCGTGACAGTTATGCTTGTGCAGATCCACAATATCAATTAAATATACGTGTTATCAATGAGTATCCGTGGTCAAACATGTTTGCATATAACATGTTTTTACGCCCAACAGCAACCCAGTTGGAAGGCTTTGACCCAGAATGGTTGATCGTAAATGCACCCGGGTTTATGGCAGATGCTGCTGTTGATGGAACGCGTCAACACAATTTTGCAATCCTAAACTTTGAGAAGAAAATAGCTTTAATAGGAGGTACTGGGTATACAGGAGAAATTAAAAAAGGAATTTTTTCTGCTTTAAATTTCATCTTACCGGTTTATAAAAACACCTTGCCTATGCACTGTTCTGCAAATGTAGGAGAAGACGGCCAAACGGCGATATTCTTTGGTTTGTCTGGCACAGGAAAAACAACCCTTTCTGCAGACCCTCAACGAAGGCTAATTGGTGACGATGAACATGGTTGGACTGCAGAAAATACGGTCTTTAATTTTGAAGGCGGTTGTTATGCAAAGGTGATTAATCTCTCCCAAGAAAATGAGCCAGATATCTTTAAGGCAATCAAATCTGGAGCAATACTAGAGAATGTGATAATGGATGATCAGGGCGTCGTAGATTACACAAACATTTCTATAACTCAAAACACACGTGTTAGTTATCCAATTACCCATATAGATAATATACAGGAGCCT
>CAJJCS010000006.1 GCA_905182755.1 Aequorivita sp. HC6-5 | reverse complement strand
CCATGTTAGTGGTCTTATTGATGAAATCACAGAAGGAAACAAGGTTTCTTTTGAATTAGAAAAAGGTCAAAGAGGAATGAACGCAGTTAAAGTTAAATTAGAAAAATAGTAGCGGTGCTACTTATAAGGTATAGCAAAGCGCTATGTCATTGAATCATAGCTATTCAATAACATAGCGTTTTTTATTTTCACTATTTAAAGCTCACTTATAAAAAGCTACTATTTACCAAATAACTAAAAACATAATTTATACATATCTGTTTAAGAACTGTTTATTTTTTCTACCTTTATATTTAAAGGTAACATTGATAACTCTTACAGACTAAAAACAAATACTATGGAAGAAGTAAAAATTGCATTAAAAATTATTGTTGGTTTAAGTTTACTTAATGTTTGGCTTTTGCAATACAACAAACCTTCAAGATGGAGAGGTGGTGATGCAAAAACGATGATGCAAGAGTTTGACGTCTATGGCCTTGGTAGCACAATGTGTTATGTTGTTGGGTTTTTAAAAGTAGGTTTCTCTTTGGCTTTAATAGCATCTATTTGGTTTGCAGATCTAGAACTTGTTGCAGCCTCTGCACTTGGGCTTTTACTTACAGGATCTATACTTATGCACATTAAGATAAAAGATGCGCTAATTAAATCATTTCCAGCAGCATTATTTTTACTGTTTTGTTTGGCAATTATAGGCTTGTAAACCATATAACCTTAAAAAAGGTCCATACGCCAAGTAGCTGTTTAGTACAGCAAAGACAAAGGCTGGGCTAGATTGCAGGAAGCTGTCTTTTATTTTAACTGCGAACTACAGAGCCTAATAGCATTAACAGTGCAAGCCCTGCGGCGCCTATAAGAGCTAGTATCGGAAATTTCCAACATCCAATTAGTAAGGCTAGGCCTCCAAGTATTTGTAGGGTCCCTGTTAATTTTAAATACTGAGGTATTCCAAAGCGATTAAACTCATTGGTCATATGGGTTGAGTACAAACAGCTCACGCCATAAAACAGGAAACAACTACCAGAAAACGCAGAAAGCACATCAATTAATGTCATAAATATAAAGGTACAATTTGTTGTAATAGCATTGTGATTTATAGCACATAAATCAGTAGATATCTTTTCACCAAACTATTTTAATTTCAACAATATAATTTATTGAAATTATAAACATTACTAGATAGAGGTATTGTTATATTGCCCAAAATAAATTCAATAACATAGCGTGCCTCAATGACCCGTATATATGCCCGAAGATCAGAAATTACCAGATAATAGTCACATACTCACTAATCAAGAGATAGATGCTTGTATTTCAGCGCTAGAACATTTACTTGCCGATACAAATCAACTTTTTGAACTCCCTCCAGAAAAAAGAACAGCACTATTAAAGGCCTCTGGAAAGTTGTCTCGCCCAACTAGAGATGAGCATCAGCAAAGAAGAAAGGATGCAAAAAAAGCGGCAAAACGTAAAATGATTGCGAAAGACACAGCACGCAAGAAAAACAACGGGTATACGATCTGCTAGGGAATGCAGCATTGTTTGTAGCTCCGAAATTACTTAGCTGCAGCTCAGATTCTAGAACGAAACCTTAGAATTAGAATCTCCACGAAACTGTTATGTGTGTAAAACAGTTATACCAAGCTACATCACTTTTATGATACCATGTGCACATCTTGTGGCGATTTAAATTATGCCAAACGTTTTCAAACTACAGATTTAAAAGATCAAGTTGCTGTAATTACAGGTTCTAGATTAAAAATTGGATATCATATTACTTTAATGCTTATTGCGATCTGGAGCCACGGTTGTAGCAACCACTCGTTTTCCTGTAGATTCTGCTTTGCGATTTTCCAAAGAGGATGATTTTAATCAATGGGGCCATCGTTTGCAAATCCATGGTTTGGATTTAAGACACATACCAAGTGTAGAGATCTTTTGTAATTTATAGAAAAGCAATACGATAGATTAGATATTCTAATAAATAATGCAGCTCAAACTGTACGAAGACCTTCAGGGTTTTATTATCATTTAATGGAAAATGAAAAATTACCTTTAGACAGCTACCTAAAGATGCTACAAGACTTATTAAAAGATCATATTCTCTGTATCAAGAACTTTAGACCTTTGTTCATCCTCAAAACATAATAAAAACAATCAGTTACCAGTAACTTGGCATGGATCCTGAGCCAGGCATTGGACTTCGAAACTCTGCAGCATTATCTCAAATACCATATAGTTTTGACAATACCTTACAAAATGCAGAGGTGTTTCCTCAAGGTAAACTAGATGCAGATTTACAACAAGTAGATTTAAGAACAACAAACAGTTGGCGTCTTACCCTTAGGAGAAATTGAAACCACAGAAATGGTAGAGGTTCAGTTAGTAAATGCTGTTGCTCCTTTTGTTTTGTGTAATAGGTTGTCTAACCTTATGAAGAAAGAAAATACAGGCAAAAAACATATTATTAATGTTTCTGCCATGGAGGGTAAGTTTCATAGGTTTAAAAAAGAAGATAGACATCCACACACAAATATGGCTAAAGCAGCATTAAACATGCTTACTCATACATCATCGGCAAGCTTTGCTAAATCTGGAATTTACATGAATGCTGTTGATACAGGTTGGGTAACAGATGAAGACCCGGCGGCATTATCTAAAAAGAAAGTGGAAATCATGATTTTCAGCCACCATTAGATATTGTAGATGGAGCAGCTAGAGTTATGGATCCTTTAATTGACGGAATTAATACCGGTAAACATTGGTGTGGTAAATTCTTAAAGGATTATTTCCCTATAGATTGGTAGTGAGCAGAATGTGTAGTTATTCTAAAATTTCATAATCAACATCCAACTTTCTTAATGCTCTTAGGGCAGTAGCCGTATTTTTGTCATGCACATCAATCTCTACAGCATCACCTAATAATAGTATTTCTGTAAGCTCATTAGATAAAGATGGGCTAACTCCAGATGCCATCTCTACAATACAGGCAGCAATGGCTCTTTTATCGGGCCTTTGAGAAGTACAAGACAATAAATTTAATTTCATAATAGTTTATTTACAAGAGCAATTTTAAAATTTAAAAAACCTTTTATCTACATGTTTTAAAACACAATACCAAGGTACACTATTTAATTTGCAACAACCAAAATCTGTTAGATATCTGCCTAGATACTAAGGCATGCTATAGCGCTGTTCTGCCGTTGCTGAAGATTTCAGTAACTCATGGAAAGTTTTAATGGCATTAAAATCACTAGTAATAGCATCAGATACAGCAACACCAGAAAGACCTGTTTGTAGTATTGCAGTAACATCTTGAGTGGTTACACCACCAAAACCCATTATTGGAGTACCAGTTTTTAATAGCGCAGTAATACCCGAGTAACCCTTTAAACCCAAAAGGGGTAGGGTAGTATCTTTAGCACTTGTTTTAAAAGGCCCTAAATAGATATAACTTACTTGTTTGTCTAGCAGTTTTTCACAGTCTTGTATTGTGTTTGCACTGCCTGCTACTAATTGCCAAGAGTAAAGATCTGTTTTTACATTGGTAGGGAAGGAGCCAAGGGATGAAAAATGCACCCCATCTGCCTTAACAGCCTTTGCTATTTTACAATGGTCTGTAATTATTAATCTAGTTTGAAAATGAGCGGTAATATCTCTAGCCTGCCAGGCACAGTTTAAAAGTTTCTTTTGGGAGGTAATATCAAGAGATAACTGCACTAATTCTATACCAGATGTACATGCTTTTTGGATATTATCTAGGTGCTCTTTAGGGGTATTTCCTTGTGAAATGTAGTGTAGTTTAGGAATCATTATCTTGATGTTTTAGCTATGTATTTAATAAACTATACTTTAACTGTTTTGGGATACTCCATGAAATAAGATTCAAAGCGTTTTAATTTTGGATGTAAGTGTTCTGTATAGATTACATACTGGCATTTTTGAATACTTTGAGTTATAGACATCATGGCTGTATATGCAGATTCTAATGACAGAAACGCTGCATCATCGATACTAAATGATTTTATTTGAGAGGTGTGAACTCCGTTTGCTAAGAATAATTTATTTAACATCTTAGGGGTAGAAATTAAAATGTCTACACCTTCAAATATTTCAGATTTTTGCATATCAATATGAAGCTCATCATGGCTAGCATAAACACGTAAAGAACTACGTTTTGTAAACAATAAAAAAGCCTCATGCAATTCTAAGACTCTTTTTGTGTTTTCTACTACAATGACTGCTCTAGGAGCATTTCCAGCAGCCTGATACTTTAATTTGTGTAACGTAGTTAGTATTAGTGTTGTTGTTTTTCCGCTATCTTTTGGAGCAATACAAAATACATTAGCGCCGCTTTTTATTACAGGAATACTTTTGTTTTGAAATACAGTTGGAGTTTCAATTTCTAGAGAAGTTAATTTCTCTTGGATTGCTGGATGTAGTTTTTTAAAAGCCATAGAATTTTAAAAATAGTAAGTAGTATTACATAGATATTTAATCAAGGCAAAGATACTATTTATATTAGCCATCCTTTTTTATTGTAGTTTATATTCTACCTAGAATAATTTCTATCCCGCTTAGAATCGCATATTTAATTATTTGTTGACCATTGTACAGAATATTGATTTTATAGATTATGGTTTACATGTTGCTCACTTCTAATTTAAAGATACAATCAAAAATGTTCTATAATTTATATTATGTAAAATAGAGTTTTTAGACTCCAATCCTACTAAGGTAAATACGTAGTCTATACAAACTAATGCATCACAGTATCTTTTATACAATCACTGCATAACTACAGAGATTAAAGTTTACTTTTGCCACGTGCAAAAAAACCGCTCCTCTCAATTAGAATTTATTGCTTTAATGGCTGCTCTTATGTCTGTAACAGCATTGGCTATAGATGCGTTATTACCAGCTTTAGATGTCATAGGTTTAGACTTAGGCGTTGTATTACAAGCAGATAATCAACTACTAATTACCATGATTTTTTTGGGATTAGGTTTGGGTCCTTTACTGTTTGGCCCCTTATCTGACGCTATTGGTAGAAAACCATCTGTGTATATGGGTTTTGGTGTTTTTTTACTGGCTAGTCTTTTGTGCGTTAATGCTACTAGTTTAGAGATGATGATACTAGGGCGAATTTTACAAGGTATTGGCCTGTCTGCCCCTAGAACTATATGTATAGCTATTATTAGGGACTTATACCAAGGAGATTATATGGCCCGTATTATGTCTTTTGTAACTATTGTTTTTCTTTTAATCCCAATTGTAGCACCAGCCATGGGTAAATTTGTGCTAGATAGTTATACTTGGCAAGCAATATTTTATGTTCAAGCAGCCATTAGCGTTTTGGTAACCATTTGGTTTTGGATACGTCAAAAAGAAACCCTTGCCCCAAGCAATAGAATACCTTTTGAATTTCACAGACTAATCCAAGGTGCCAAACAAACACTGAGTTATAAAAGGACCATTGGTTTTACTTTAATATCAGGCTTTATCGTAGGGTCTTTTTTAGTGTATTTAAGCGCTTCTCAGCAAATATTTCAAGAACAATATGGCCTCAAACAAGAGTTCCCGTATATTTTTGCAGGCCTTGCCGTTGCTATTGGTATTGCTATTTTCTTGAACGGATCTTTTGTAGTAAAATACGGTATGGAGAAGCTCGTCACGCTCTCCCTTATTGGGTATTTTATAGTATCTGTCTTGTATATTATTATTTTTTACAACACCCCAACCCCGCACATATATTATCTTCTTGGTTTCTTTGGTTTACAATTCTTTTTTATAGGCTTTCTCTTCGGAAACATTAGAGCCCTTGCCATGGAGCCCGTTGGTCATATAGCTGGTATTGCTGCAGCTATTACCGGTTTTATATCTACTATGATGGCAGTGCCTATTAGTACTTTAATAGGTCGTTTTGTAGCAACATCTACCCTGCCTCTGTTTGTTGGTTTTGCCTGTTGTTCTGGTATTTCTATTCTAATTTTATGGTACGTTAAAGTAGATACAAAAAGAACACTTGGGTAGTCTTTACTGTGTTTTGTGCATAAAATACTGTTAAACCAATTGTGATTTTTTAAATCACGTTTGTATTTTAAGTATTTTTGAATTCAAATTATAGTGCTGTTTTAGTGTAAAGACAAGGTGTTTTCCTTGAAACCTTCTAAAAATGCTCACTAAACACGCATGTCAAAAGTACCCTCTAAGTATAAGTTTTTAGATATTTCAGACTATGGTCGGCCAATTGCAAGATATATCGCTAGATCTTTTGTAAACACCTCCATCACTCCAGTACAAGTAACTTGTATGTTTATTATCTCTGGAATAATTGCCATTATAGCTATGCAATATGGTTATTTTATAACGGCACTCTTTTTTTTATTATTGAAATCAATTTTAGATGCTGCAGATGGAGAACTGGCAAGACTAAAACAAACTCCCTCCTATACAGGTCGCTATTTTGATTCGGTGGCAGATATCTTATTAAATGCCGCCATCTTCTATACGCTATACACCATTACCTCGAGTTCATTTCTTATGGCTAGCATTGCCTTTGCTTGTTTACAGCTGCAGGGCACACTCTACAATTACTATTATGTGATTTTAAGAAATAAAGTAGACGGTGATACCACAAGTAGGGTTTTTGAAACAAAAACACCTACTGCGCTACCTGGCGAAAAACAACAAACAGTCACCCTTTTATTTATTACCTACCGTATATTATACGGAGGCTTTGATGCTATTATCTACTTTTTAGATAGAAATGCCTTTACAGGCAGCATACTCCCAAATTGGTTTATGACCAGTCTTTCTTTTTTTGGGTTAGGCTTTCAATTACTACTTATTGGCGTATTACTTGTTTTAGGGCTTAAAGATGTTATAATCCCTCTATTTATAGTATTATCTGTCTTTGTGTTTCTATTTATAGCAATTAGAAAACTGTGCTATAACTCCTAAATAGTATAGATCAGATACTTTAGTATATAGTCTGCATATATAGAGTAAGGCTCCTAAATATTTCATAAAAGGTTTAAATAAGTTGCTTTTGTTATTGATCTAGTATATCTTTAAGTATAATATTTAAATACCAGCTTATGAATATCAACTTTGAATACAAAGACGTTTCTGCCAGTAAAAGACTAGAAAACATGGTCTTAGAAAAACTTACTAAACTAGAAGACAAGTATGATTTTATAGTTACCTGTGATGTGTATCTTAAAAAAGAAAACACGAGTTCTACTCAAACAGGTTTAATTTGTGAAATAAGAATTAACATTCCAGGAGCAACACTCTTTGCAGGATCAAACAGCGGCTCATTAGAGGCCTCTATTGCAAAGGCTACTAGTGATGTAAAATCTCAACTACAACGTAAAAAAGAGAAAATGCAAATGCATTAACACTTATTATACTTCCGTATTTAAAAAAGACCTTGATGTAAGTATCAAGGTCTTTTTTAGTACAATAGGTTATCTGCTAAATTGATAATACCCACACTTTAAATATGCTCCCTCTAGAAAACCAACGGGATGATCTATATCGTGGTAGGTTTGCTTTATTGTGGTATAGCTTCTTTTTTGCTTGTCTAGGGTTGTGGTATTAATTTTAAAAAAATCTTCAGCTCCTACTCGAGAACTACAAGAGGCTAAAACCAGAATTCCTTTTTTTGCTGTTAGCTTCTCTCCCAGGGCTGCCAATTGTTTGTATTTTTTTTTGGCTATTACCATTTCTTTTTTACTCTTTGCAAAACTTGGAGGGTCTATAACCACAATATCAAAACTTGTACCTTTATCAATGAGAGTCTGCATTTCTGTAAATGCATCACCAGTTATTGTTTTATGTGAGCCTTTATGTTTGTTTAATAAACCATTTGCTTTGGCTAGATCAAGTGCTTGGCTGCTTATATCAAGGCTTGTAACTTGTTTGGCACCATTGGCAAGTGCATGTACAGAAAAACCACCTGCATAGCTAAAAACATCTAAAACTGTCTTTTGAGCGCTTAATGCCCCTACCCTTCTTCTGTTTTCTCTATGGTCTAGAAAATAACCTGTTTTATGGCCCTTAATTACATTTGCAGAAAAGGAGATACCATGTTCTTTAAATACAATGGTTTGATTGTCCAGAGAGCCGTAAATTACACAACCCTCTTCAAGAGTAACACTAGTATCTTGTTGTAGTTTTCTACTCAAACGTATCACTACTGTTTCAACTCCAGATACAGCGATAAGACTATCTATAATATCCTTTAAATAGGGTATCCAAATTTTACTGTACAACTTTACTACCAATACATTAGCATACACATCTGCAATACATCCTGGGAAGCCATCATTTTCACCAAAAAGTAACCTATAGCTATTTGTTTTTGTTCTTAGCAAGGGTACTCTTAAAGCATATGCTTTTTTTATCTTTTCTGAAAAGAATACTTTGTTTAAGGTAGCTCCACCATCAAAATGGACCATTTTTATTCTAATTGGAGAATCTGGGTCATACAAACCAACACCTATTGCTTTGTTTTTTGAATGACTAAATATGATAGCAATATCACCTGACATGCCTTCTTTATTTATTTTTTCGATGCTGTCTGTGAAAATCCATGGATGGTTAGAGCGCACACTGCGTTCTCCAATTACACTGAGTTTAACTGCTAAAACTTTTGGGGCACCTTGGGGTAGTAATTGGGTATACACTAAATATGTTTATTTAAGTTCTTTTGGTATTTACTTTGCACCAAATCTACAAGTATGAGTACAGCAATTACAAAATAGAAAGTAGTTTTACTCATTGGTGTGACGTGGTTTCCAAATAGCTCGAGTTGGGCAAGATGTCCTGCCTCAGATAAAAGCATGATACCAACAATTAGTAAGATAAAAAGCCCTAGGACTTCATACATACGGTTCTTCTTTAGAAAATCTGTAACCTTACCACTTAGCCAAATCATTACCACTCCTCCAATAACAATTGCAGTGGCCATTACCCAAAAAACATCAGTCAAGGCAATTGCTCCAAGGATAGAGTCAAAAGAAAAAATTAAATTCATGACTATTATAGAGGCAATAATCATAGACACAGATTTTGGTTTTGCATCTATTTGATTGTGAGCCTCCAAAGCCATCATGTGCATGATTTCTCTAACTGCAGTCCACATTATAAAGACCCCACCAACCAAAACAATTAAACTATGTAAGTTAAAAACGCCGGCTACAATACCCTCTAGATTAATTTCAAACAATGGGTCTTGAAAAAGTACAATTACTTTTAATAAAACAAACAGTAGTACTAGACGTAAAACGATTGCTCCAATGATACCTATTTTTCGGACCCTAGCTTGATCCTTTACTGGAGCACGCTTAGATTCAAGAGAAATATAAAGTAAGTTATCTAGCCCTAAAACACATTGTAATAAGGTTAATAGGCCAAGGGTGATGAAATTTTCAAGTGTAAAAAGTGCTTCCATAAAGGTGTTTTTTTTGTTAGGCTTGCTAAAGTAATTTAAAACCAAGAATAGCTTTGTGAATGATACAATGGTATTCAACTAGAGATTAAAAAATTAGCGTCATGTTTAATAAGCAATTAATTCTTTTAAGGCAGCATCAAACCTATCATTGGCTAAGTATTCCCGTTCTAAATCTGCCGCAAAAGGAATTGGAGTTTCTAATCCTGCGACACGTTTTATAGGCGCATCTAAATCTTCAAAACAATGCTCAGAGATAAGAGCAGAAATATCACTAGCAATACCTCCAAACATAGAATCTTCTTGCAAAATGATTACTTTTCCAGTCTTTTTCACAGAAGCGTATATAGTCTGTGTATCTAGTGGAGATAAAGTACGCAAATCTATAAGGTCTGCTTTTATAGTGGTATCACTCTCTAGGGTTTTTAATGCCCAATGCACGCCCATACCATAAGTAACTATCGTTACTTGTTCTCCTTGTTGTAAAACAGCAGCTTTACCAAGAGCAAGTGTATAGTACTGCGTAGGCACTTCTTGACGAATACTGCGGTACAATGCTTTGTGTTCAAAAAATAATACTGGGTTTGGGTCTTCTATAGCTTCAGCCAGAAGCCCTTTGGCATCAAAAGGAAAGGCTGGGTATACCACCTTTAATCCTGGGGTGTGTGTAAACCAAGCTTCATTGGTTTGGCTATGAAAAGGACCAGCGCCAACCCCGGCGCCACAAGGCATACGTATTACTACATCTGCTTTTTGAGCCCAACGATAATGTGATTTTGCTAAATAATTAACAATAGGATTAAAACCAGATGTCACAAAATCAGAAAACTGCATTTCCATAATTGCTTTATACCCGCAAATAGAAAGCCCCATAGTTGCAGAGACAATGGCAGATTCACAAATGGGTGTGTTTCTAACTCTATCCTTACCAAAAGCTTCTAGAAAGCCATCCGTGATTTTAAATACACCACCATATTCGGCAATGTCTTGTCCAAGAATTACCGTATTGTCATGACGCTCCATGGATTGTTTTAACCCCTGGGAGATAGCGTCTATTAGACGTAGTTCTTTGGTTTGGTCATTAGGTGCTATTTCCTGATACTCGTAGTGATGGTATACATCTTTTAATTCTTGCGCTCTATTGGCAATAATTGTTGGCTCATTAAATGCCAAATCTAAGCCATCAGTGATTTCTTTTTTAATGTCACTTTTAAAATCAGAAATATCTTCCTGGGTAAGATGTTTTTGAGCAAGTAAATAATTTTCAAAATTAATAAGAGGATCTTTAGCCTCCCAAGTATCTAACAAGTCTTGAGGTACATATTTGGTACCACTAGCCTCTTCATGACCACGCATTCTAAAGGTTTTAAATTCTAAAAGTACAGGTCTTGGATGCTCACGCATATCTTCAACAAGGGCTTTTACTTTGGTATACACCTCAATTATATTATTCCCTTCAATAATGTGAGACTCCATGCCATACCCTTTACCTCGGTCTGCAAGATCTTTACAAAAATATTGCTCACTGGAAGGGGTTGAGAGTCCATAGCCATTATTTTCTATACAAAAAAGTACGGGTAATTGCCAAACAGAGGCAACGTTTAGTGCCTCATGAATATCTCCCTCACTGGTTCCACCCTCTCCTGTAAATACGGCACAAACCTGTTTGTTGTTTTTTAATTTGTTTGCAAGCGCTATACCATCTGCTACACCAAATTGAGGTCCTAGATGGCTAATCATACCCACGATGTTAAATTCCTGAGTTCCGAAATGAAAACTCCTATCGCGACCTTTTGTAAAGCCATTGGCTTTTCCTTGCCACTGAGAGAATAGTCTTGATAAAGGTATTTCTCGAGTTGTAAACACACCTAGATTACGGTGCATAGGCAAAATATACTCTTCTTTATTTAAAACAGCTGTAATACCTACAGATATGGCCTCTTGCCCAATACCACTAAACCACTTAGATATTTTACCTTGACGTAATAAAATCAGCATTTTCTCCTCAATTAATCGAGGCTTTAACATCGATTTATAAAGAAAAACTAACTTATCTTTAGTAGATATTTTGAGTTTGGTAATCGAAATTAATTTTTGACGCTGCTTGCAAGCTCATAGATATTTATATAAGAATTCAAATGTATAAAAAAAGAAAATGCTCAAATTGAATAAATACATTTTTTTCAAACACAATATAACCTTTGTATTTTAATATATTTGTATGTAAATTTTTAGCTCATGAATAAAATCCCAAGTGTAGATTTGGCAGACTTCTTAAGCGAAGACCCTAATCGTAAACAAAAATTTGTAAATGAAATTGGCACTGCCTATGAAAACATAGGCTTTGTATCACTAAGAAGCCATTTTCTAGATGATGCTCTTGTTTCAAATCTTTACAAAGAAGTAAAAGCATTTTTCGCGCTAGATCTAGCAAAGAAAAAGCAGTATGAAATAGAGGGCCTCTCAGGACAGCGAGGCTATGTCTCTTTTGGTAAAGAACATGCCAAAGGAAAAAAAGAGGGAGACTTAAAAGAGTTTTGGCATTTCGGCCAAGAGCCAAGTGAGGATGCAAACCTCACAGAGGTGTATCCAGAAAATGTGCAAGTAGATGAGCTCCCAAATTTTAATGCCACTGGTATGCAGGCATATCGAATGCTCGAAAAAACAGGAATCTATGTACTAAGGGCATTAGCGCTATACATTGGTGTAGATGAATTCTATTTTGACCACTGGGCATCAAACGGAAATAGTATTTTAAGACCTATCCACTACCCTCCTATTACCAAAGAACCAGAAGGAGCAGTAAGAGCTGGAGCACATGGAGATATAAATCTAATTACACTGCTTATGGGAGCATCATCAGGAGGGCTACAAGTATTGCGTAAGGACGGACAGTGGATAGATGCAATTCCTGAGGAAGATGAGCTAGTTATTAATGTTGGTGACATGCTTGAGAGACATACAAATAACAAATTACGCTCTACAATACACAGAGTTGTAAATCCTCCCAAAGAACAGTGGGGATAGCTCCTCGGTTATTCAATACCATTTTTTATGCATCCAATAGAGTGATATGGAATTAAGCTGTATGAGAATCTATGTATTGATGAGAAACATCCAAAATCATTTGATGATATTATGGCCGGAGATTTTTTAATACAGCGTTTAATTGAAATTGGACATTTAAAAAAATAACCGTGGATTTAAAAGACCAACTTAAAAAGTTATATCCAGACCACGTTGAAGTTACCCCACCTGTAGTAATACAAGACCAAAAAATTTGGATACAACAGGATCCTTTAATTTGTAAGTATGAAAAAAGAAAAGGAAAACCTACCACAATCATTGAAGGATACACGGGTGCCACGAGTGATTTTAAACAACTTGCAAAACAAATAAAGCAACTCCTGAGTGTGGGTGGTAGCTTTAAAAATGAGCAAATAATCATTCAAGGAGATTACAGAGATCAAATAATGAGCTTTTTACAAACAAAAGGTTTTAAAACAAAACGTGTTGGCGGATAAATAGATTTTTAAAATCACGATATCATTTGTTACATACCGTTCAAATTATAACTATAAACTTTAACTCTTGAAACCAATTGCCCAAAGTGAACTCATATTAAATGCAGATGGTAGTATTTATCATTTAAATTTAAAACCTGCAGATATCGCAACTACTATTATCACAGTTGGTGATCCAGATAGAGTTGGTGAGGTCTCAAAACATTTCGATACCATAGAGTTTAAACATCAAAAAAGAGAGTTTAAAACCCATACAGGGACCTATAAAGGCAAAAGAATTACGGTTATTTCTACAGGTATTGGTACAGATAATATAGATATTGTTTTTAATGAGTTGGACGCGCTGGTAAATATTGATTTTGATACAAGAACAATAAAAAAAGAACATACTACCTTAACTTTTATTAGAATTGGCACTAGTGGCGCCATACAAGAAAACATCGCTATAGATAGTTTTTTGATTTCAGAGAAAGCAATAGGATTTGATAATTTACTTCATTTCTATGACACCGGTAGTCTTCTAGATGAGGGCTTCTCTGATGCATTAAAAATTCACTGTAAGTGGAGCCCACAAAACGCTTCCCCTTATGTGGTAAATGCAAGCAAAAAATTACTTTTAGATTTTAACGATACTATATTTAGCAGGGGTTGCACGGCAACTAATGTTGGCTTTTATGGACCACAAGGAAGGACACTTCGCCTTAAGGTCAAAGACGAGAACTTAAATAATAGTCTTGCCTGTTTTGAGTATCAGGGTGTTAAAATTACTAATTTAGAAATGGAAACCTCTGGAATTTATGGACTAGCGGCATTATTAGGGCATCATGCTATTTCTCTAAATGCTATTTTAGCCAATAGGGCTACTCAAACCTTTAGCGCTTCTCCAAACAAAACAGTTGCCAGGTTAATTACAACAACTCTTAATATTATAGCCAATAAAGTATAAATCTTGTATTTTTACAAGGCTATCAAATTACCCTATAAATGAAGCTGGTTATTCTATGAAAAATTTTAAAATTGGTGGTGTCCCAGAGCACTTTAACCTTCCTTGGTACCTTACTTTAAAAAACAAAGAGTACCAAAATAAAAACATCAACTTACGTTGGAAAGACTACCACAGCGGTACAGGAGAAATGTGTAACGCCCTGCGTGATGGCCAGATTGACATGGCTGTTATTCTAACCGAAGGAATTGTAAGAGATATCACGAAAGGGAATCCTTGTAAAATAGTACAAGTTTTTATCAATTCTCCTCTAATTTGGGGAATTCATGTATCTAAAAATAGCCACTACACCTCTATCAAAGATTTAAAAGGGACCAAAGCTGCTATTAGTAGATATGGTTCAGGGTCACACTTAATGTCTTACGTTAATGCAGAGAATCAAGGCTGGAACATTGAAAAAGAGCTTGATTTTGAAGTCATAGAAAATCTAGAGGGTGCCCTTGAAAACCTTCCAAAAGGGAAAGGTGATTATTTTATGTGGGAGAAATTTACTACAAAACCATATGTAGACAACGGCCCATTTAAATTACTAGGAGAATGCCCTACTCCATGGCCTTGCTTTGTAATAGCCGTAAGAGATACTGTATTAGAACAAGACCCTACTGCTGTAAAGGATATTTTGAGTATAATTAACAACGCTACCCAAAAATTTAAGCAAACCCCGGGAGTGGATCTTCTAATTGCCGACAGATACAAACAAAAAATTGAAGATGTACAACAGTGGCTATCTCTCACGCAGTGGAGTCAAAAACAGCTTTCAATTAATGATCTTAGGCATGTTCAAGAAAAGTTAATGCAGTTAGAATTAATTGAAAACATCGTTTCACAAGATAAGATTCTATTTGATTTATAGTCTAACTACCTGTTTGTCAATATTTTATTTGTTTTTATTTTCAAGTCATTTATATTCTATTTTTTTATTCTACCCAACGCAACCCTTTATCTTATTGCTCATCTAGTATATGTAAATACAAAACACATGAACACATTTCTTATTATTTTAGCCTCTTTAGTAGCGACCACTTTCTTTTTGTTACACTTTAGTTGTAACGATGCTACAGAGCCTTCAAAAAAAGATAAAGAGTAAGTTTTTTTTAAGTAAGTATAGTTTAAGACTACCGGCTATTCATTCACTAGAATGAATAGCTTTTTTTTGTTTCATTACCAAGAAATTGGCTTTTTCCCTTGTGCTGCCAAGCACTCATTTGTTAAGCTAAAGTGCTTATTACCAAACCAGTACCCCCTATTTGCGCTAAGTGGTGATGGGTGTCCAGTTGTAAAAACAATGTGTTTTGTAGTGTCAATATATTTTGCTTTTGTTTTGGCAAACCCTCCCCATAACAAAAAAACAACTCCTTGTTTATGAGCTGAAATTTCAGATATAATAGCATCTGTAAATGTTTCCCAGCCTTTTTTTTGATGGCTTGCTGGTTTATGAGCCTCTACAGTTAATGTTGCATTTAACAGAAGAACTCCTTGGGTTGCCCACCGGTCTAAATTTCCAGATTTGGGGATAGCTATACCTAAATCACTTTCTAGTTCTTTAAAAATATTTTTTAGTGATGGAGGATGCGCAATAGTATCTTTTACAGAAAAACTAAGCCCATTGGCCTGTCCCACATCATGGTAGGGGTCTTGACCTATAATAACAACACGCAACTCATTAAAACAGGTTTGGTGTAGGGCTTTAAATATATCTTCTTTGGCAGGATAACAAGTAGCTTCTTGATAGGCTTTATCTACAAATGAGCTTAAAGACTTAAAATATTCTTTGCTAAATTCTTCTTGTAAAATAGGTGCCCACGTTGGGGAAATATTAACATGCATTATGTGTATTTTTGTGTTCTAAAATTACTTCTTTTGTGAATCATTAGAAAGTAATTATTTAAAATATAATGACCCCCTTGTTTACAAGTATGATTAAAATTGATTCCAAAACCCTTGAAGATTTAGAGTTTCCTGTTGTATTGCAGCAGGTTTCAAATTTTTGTATCACAGATCCTGGAAAACAAAGAGTGCTTTCTATCATGCCATTTGATGATTCGCAGTATATCCAGACTGCGTTACAACAAGTAAAAGAATACACCGCCTCTTTTGGTAGTGACGCTCCTATACCCAATCATGGTTTTGAACCTATCTTTAAAGAATTACAATTACTAGATATAGAAAACAGCTCACTGGATACTACTGGTTTTAGAAAAATTTTAACCATTTGCCAGACAACCCATACCCTACAGGCATTTTTTAAAAAATTTGAAGAGTTTTATATTCACTTAAATCAAAATGCCGATACCATATCCTATCGTGCAAATATAGCTGCAGAGATTCAAGCTATATTTAATAAATATGGAGAGCTAAGAGATGATGCCTCTGTGCAACTATCTCAAATTCGTAAACGGCTAAATGTTGTAAAAGGACAAGTAAACTCTTCTTTTGGTAAAGCCTTAACTAGATACATTGGTAACGATTACCTTGATGAAATACGAGAATCTGTTGTAGAGAATAGACGTGTTTTGGCGGTAAAGGCTATGTATAGACGTAAAGTTAGAGGTACCGTGCTTGGCACTTCAAAAACTGGTAGTATAGTTTACATGGAGCCCCAAGAAACCTTTGAGTTCACAACAGAGCTGAGTAATTTAGTATATGAAGAACTTGAAGAAATTAAACGTATTTTAAAAATGCTTACGGAGTATGTAAGGCCCTATACTCCTTTACTTGCAGCGTATCAAGATTATTTAATACACATAGACACCGTATCGGCAAAAGCTAAGTATGCCGTGGAAATTAATGGAGTATTACCTCTTATAACATCTCAACGAAGACTCTCTTTAGTAAACGCATACCATCCTTTATTATACACAGCAAACAAAAAACGAAAAGAAAAAACCCATCCTCAAAGTATTGCACTTACCCAAGAAGGACGTATTATCGTTATCTCTGGGCCTAATGCGGGAGGAAAAAGTATTACCTTAAAAACGGTTGGTTTATTACAAGTAATGCTACAAAGCGGTTTTTTAGTTCCCCTGCAAGTAGATAGTGAAATGTGCTTGTTTGACCGTATACTTACAGATATTGGAGATAACCAATCTATAGAAAATCATTTAAGCACCTATAGTTACAGATTAAAAAAGATGAATCATTTTTTGCGTAAATGCAATAAAAACACGCTCTTTTTAATTGATGAATTTGGTACCGGCTCAGACCCAGAACTTGGTGGCGCACTTGCTGAAACATTCTTGGAAGTGTTTTACGAGCGGGAAGCTTTTGGAATTATAACCACTCACTATGCGAATTTAAAACTCTTAGCAAATGAACTTCCTCATGCCGTGAATGCCAATATGTTGTTTGATAGTAAAACCCTTGAGCCTCTTTATAAACTTTACCTTGGTGAGGCGGGAAGTTCTTTTACATTTGAAGTTGCTCAAAAAAACGGAATACCATATAGCCTTATTAACAGGTCCAAAAAGAAGGTAGAAGGTGGTAAAATACGCTTTGATAAATCTATAGCAGACCTACAAAAAGAAAGGTCAAAATTGCGCAAAAACTCTGAATATCTTGAAAGTTCTGCTCAAAAGGCCAAAAAGAAAGAGAAAGAATTAGAGGCTGTTAATGTGAAAGTGAAAGATAAACTAGAGAGCTATCAAGAGCTGTATGATAGCAACCAAAAATTAATTGCTATTGGTAAAAAGTTTAACCAAATCTCTGAGAAATATCACAACAACAAAAAGAAAAAACTGTTGCAGGAAGAGCTCTTTAAACTGGTAATGGTAGAAAACAGCAAACGCAAGAAAATAGCCCCAAAACAAAAAAAAGAGGTTAAAACCAAACAGCGTATCACACAACAAGAGGTAGATGTAAAAGTTGAAGAAATACGTACTCGTAAAAAGAAAGAAAAAGCGGCTGCAAAAAAAGCGCCACCACCGGTAGCCAAAGTAACCTTAAAAGTTGGTGACAGAGTACGTATGCTAGATGGCAAGGCAATAGGCACTATAGACACCATAGAAAAGAAAAAAGCCATTGTCAACTATGGTATTTTTACTACTAACGTAAATCTAGATGCCTTAGAAAAAGTATCTTAATGTATTGAAAACAAATAAGATACTCATTGTTGCATGTTAATGATTATTTTTGAGAGGTATGAATAAACAATTTACACACAGTATTATTCTTTTTGATGGTGTTTGCAATTTATGCAACGGAGCCGTTAATTTTGTGATAAATAGAGATCCCGGAAATGTGTTTAAATTTACTCCTCTCCAAGAAAAGCAAGGTGTCTTATTATTAAAAAAGCATGCTATAGATGCCAAAATGCTAGACTCTATAGTGCTTATCGAGAATGGGAATGTGTATATAAAGTCTTCGGCGGCGCTCCGTATTGCAAAAAAAATGTCAAATCTTTGGCCCTTGTTTTTTGCACTTCTCATCATCCCCAGATTTATGAGAGATGGAGTTTATGATTTTATTGCCAAAAACCGTTACAAGTGGTTTGGCAAGAAAGAGCAGTGTATGATACCAACACCGGGCTTAAGAGAAAAGTTTTTATAGCATAAATAGGTGTTGTTTGATTAAAAAAGTAAAAAATATACATTTTCTCAAAATGAGTAGTATTTTTACAACATAAACTAAAAAGATGGATTATCAAATAGTATTAGATAAAGTAATAAGTATAGCAAGCGAATATGGCATCAAAGTAATAGGCGCCATTGCCATTTGGATTATAGGTTCATGGGCTATTAAAAAACTAATGAAGGCTGCAAATGCCCTTATGGACAAAAGCCATTATGATGAGAGTTTAAAAAAATTCTTACTAAACCTAGCGGGTATTGTTTTAAAAGTTTTGCTAGTACTTTCCATACTGGGTAATCTTGGCATTCAAACCACTTCATTTGCTGCTGTACTAGCCTCGGCAGGCTTGGCCATTGGTTTGGCAATGCAAGGATCACTTTCTAATTTTGCTGGCGGGGTAATGCTAATGATTTTTAAACCTTTTAAAATTGGAGATTTCATAGAAACTCAAGGTAAAAAAGGGACAGTCAAGGAAATTGAAATCTTTACTACTAAGATAGTTGGCCCTGGAAATCATTTAATCATTATACCAAATGGTAATTTATCTAATGGTAGTATCACTAATTTTACCTCTGAGGGCACAAGACAGGTACGTCATGTAATTTGCGTGTCTTACGATGCTGATATCAAAAAAACAAAAGAAGTTTTATTAAACGTACTTACCTCTCAAAAAAATATTTTACAAGATCCTGCTCCAAGTATAGATGTTGTTGAATTGGCAGATAGCTCTGTAAATTTTGCAGTCAGGGGCTGGGTTAAATCTGAAGATTTCTGGCAGGTTCATTGCACTACGCTAGAGAACGTGAAAACTCGCTTTAGATGCAGCAGGGATTGAAATTCCTTACCCGCACAGTGTTGAAATTCAAAAATAATAGTGCCCTTGTGGTCATAAAAAAAGGCGGTCTTGATAGACCGCCTTTTTTTATATAGCTATATGATATATTATTTGGTATAAGTATCATCCCAATTTTTAATTTTAGGCTCACCTAGTTTGCCTTGAGATTTTGCAACTAGCATAGACACCGTTGCATCACCAGTTACATTAATTACCGTTCTACACATATCTAAAGGCCTGTCTACGGCAAATATTAACGCAAGTCCAGCCTCAGGAATACCTGCGTACCCCAATACTCCAACAAGCATTACCATACCAGCTCCAGGAACTGCCGCAGATCCAATAGAGGCTAGTGTTGCCGTTGCAATGATACCCAATTGGGTTCCGAAACTTAAATCCATACCAAAGGCTTGCGCTATAAAAACCGCAGCAACTGCCTGGTATAAACTAGTTCCATCCATATTAATGGTGGCACCAATTGGTAACACAAAACTAGATACCTCCTCCTCTACTCCTAAATGCTCTGTTACACGCTCCATAGTTACGGGCAGCGTTGCCGCACTACTACTAGTAGAAAATGCCAATAACTGCGCAGGAGCAATACCATTCAAGAAAAACCTGGGTGACTTTTTAGTAAACACTTTTACTAGTACTATATAAAAAACAACCATTACTAATAAACCAAATACTACAGATATGGCATACATACCAAGAGCTGCAAATAAGTCTGCACTTGGGGCTTCCACAACTAGTGCAGCCATTAATGCAAAGACACCATAGGGCGCCGCTAGCATAATTAAATCTACCATTTTTAAGATAACTTCATTAAGCCCATCAAAAAAGTCTTTGACAGTCTTTGCTTTTTCTTGGGGTATTAAAATCAATGAGATTCCAAAAAACACTGCAAAGAAGATAACCTGTAACATATTTCTGTTACTAGAAGCAGCACTTACAATATTACTTGGCACTAAATCTATAAGCGCTTGCAGAGGACCTGCGTCTTTTTGTGCTGCTGCAGCAAGAAGTTTTGCATCTGCATCACCGCCATAGGCTTCAACAAGTTCATTACGAGTGTCTTCATTAATTGTTTTTCCAGGTTGTATTAGACTTACCACAGTAAGCCCTATAGATACAGCTATTACTGTTGTTACAACATATATAGAAATTGTCCGCATGCCCATTTTGGACAAACTTGAAATGTCTTTTAGATCTGAAATACCTTTGATTAAAGCCGCCAATATAAGTGGGATAGCAATTAACTTTAAAGAGCTAATAAATATAGTTCCGAAGGGTTTGATCCAATCTCCAATAAATGAAGCGCCCCAATCAAAATTAGTGAGCAGTAGCGCAAAGAGCACTCCTACTAACATACCTAAAAGAATTTTCCAATGTAATGCTAATTTTTTCATATACTGTAGTTGATAATAAAGTTAAAGTGGATACTAAACTTACAATTTAGATAATTTATTGGCTAACCAAAAATCTGCAATAGTCAAGGCTGCCATAGCCTCTACTATAGGTACTGCTCTTGGAACAACACAAGGATCATGACGCCCTTTGCCTTGCATTTCTACTTTTTCACCTTTGCTGTTTATGGTTTGTTGTTTTTGCATTATCGTCGCAACTGGTTTAAAAGCTACCCTAAAATAAATATCCATACCATTACTTATGCCTCCTTGAACACCTCCAGATAGATTGCTTTTGGTAGTCCCGTCTTGGTTAAAAAGATCGTTATGCTCGCTTCCGTTCATTGTAGCGCCCTTAAATCCACTACCAAACTCAAATCCTTTGACTGCGTTTATAGAAAGCATTGCTTTGCCCAGTTGTGCATGTAATTTATCAAAAACAGGCTCGCCTAAACCTACAGGAACATTTTGTATAACACAGGTAATGATTCCACCAATGGTGTCTCCTTGTTTTTTAACTTCTTTTATTTTAGCAATCATTTTTGATGCCATTTCTGCATCTGGACAACGCACCACGTTACTATCTACGGTATTAAAATCTAACTTCTGGTATGGTTTTTCTAATGTTAAATCACCAACAGAAGACACATACCCAGTTATAGCTATTGCACCTAATAACTGACTTGCAATAGCTCCTGCCGCTACCCTACATGCAGTTTCACGGGCGGAAGAGCGTCCACCACCTCTGTAATCACGGTGGCCGTATTTTTTATCGAAGGTATAATCTGCATGGCTTGGTCTATAACTATCTTTAATGTGAGTGTAGTCTGCAGGTTTTTGATTGGTGTTTTCTATAATAAACCCAATTGGAGCACCCGTTGTTTTACCCTCAAATATTCCTGATAGAAAACGAACGGTATCTGCTTCTTTACGCTGGGTGACAATATCAGACTGCCCAGGTCTGCGGCGCATCATTTGATTTTCAATGGCATCTAAGTCTATAGAAACTCCAGCAGGACACCCATCAATGACACCACCTATAGCCTCCCCATGAGATTCTCCAAAGGTGGTTAGTTTAAAAAAATTTCCGAAGGTATTACCAGCCATATCCTATTTTTATAACAAATGTAATTTTTAAGATTCAATACAAAAAATTAATCAAGGAGCATCATACTATTTTGTTGGTGGAGATGATGGTCTAACTTCAATTTTACTAGGCAGTGTTCTAGGATTCATTTTTAGTAAATCTACCACCAATTCTCCAATATCTTCTTGTTGTATTTTCCAGGCGTCTTTCTGGCTAGGCTCGTTTCCGTTAAAATAAGTAGAGACACTACCAGGCATAATGGTACTTACCTTAATGCCATGAGTACGCAAATCAAGCATCGCAGCCTGAGTAAATCCAGTAACACCAAATTTACTTGCATTGTATGCAGTACCTCCTGCAAAGAAATTTGTACCGGCCAAACTAGAAATAGTAATGTAATATCCTTTGGTTTTTTTCAATGAGCTAAGGGTGCTTTTTAGGGTATAAAACACGCCCGTTAAATTGGTCTCTATAACTTGGTTCCAGCCCTCTATTGTAATGTCTTCAATACTTCCAAAAACTCCTAAACCAGCATTTGCAATAACAATATCAATACTACCTAGGGTACTTTCTGTAGCCTTTACTGCATCTTGTTGCTGTTGGTAGTCTCGTACATCTGCCTTAAGAGCCAATACCTTGGCAGAGTCTGCGGCAAATACAGATAACTGATTTGCTGCCTTTTGTGCACTCTCTAAAGATCTGCTTGTAATGGCTACATGTACTCCTTTTTGGAGCAATACTTGAGCTATTCCAAAACCAATTCCTTTACTCCCACCGGTGATGAAAGCTACTTTCCCTTGTAATTGTGTCATATTATATTTTATTTCCGTAGATATCTAATTCGATAACCGGTTTTCCTAGTTTTTTAACCTCGGAGAGCTGCGACGCCTTATCTCCAACAACCAGATAAACCATGTTATTTTCATTGATGTATTTATTAATTACTGTTTTAAAATCTTCAAGGGTCATACTAGCAAGTAGCTCTTGTTCTTTATCTACATAATCCAAGTCTTTTGAATACGTGCTAATATTGCTAAGTAGCCCTAGTTTTGCTCCAAAAGATTCGAAAGCACGCGTATTGGCTTTTATGACTTTGTTTTGTGTGAGAGTAACATCTTTGTCTGTAAAACCAGCGCCGTAGTCTTGAACCATTTGCTGAATAATCTGTAATGATGCTAAAGTAGCATTTGCTCTTACACTAGAGGAAATTGTAAAAGCAGCTTTATCCATTCTTTTTGGTATTCTAGAATACGCCCCGTAGGTATACCCCTTACCAATACGCAATGTTTGAAACAACCTACCACTGGAGCCGCCGCCTAATATTTCATTAGCAAAGTCTAGCTTTTTAGCATCTGGGTTAGTAGCAGATAAAGCAATATCTCCAACATATACCACAGACTGCTTGGCGTTTGGAACATCTATAAAGTAAAGAGTACCAGCTTTATTGTGAGAAGGCGCGTCATAACTTCTCATTTCAACATCAGTGGCTTGCCAATTGTTATTAATACTTTCAAGGGTTTGTTCTACTTGAGATTTACTAACATTTCCTACCACATGAAAACTTGCAACTTTAGGAGATATATTGGTGTAAAACTGTTTTACATCATCAAGAGTAATAGATGAAACACTCTTAAGGGTACCACTAGTGGGAACACCATAAGGATGGGTCTGGCCATAGAGTAATTTATTAAAATTAACAGCAGCTATAGCCCTTGGGTTAGCCTCTCTGCCTTTTAATGAGGTTTGTAATTCTTGCTTTAAACGCAAAAACTCTGTCTCATCCCAACGCGGAGAGATTAACATCTCTTGCACAAGGGCAATGGTTTTTCCAAAATTGCGATCTAGAGAGCTACCTGTTACAGTAATTTGTTCAACTCCAGCGCTAATGTATATGCTTGACCCAAGAAGACCTATTGCCTCTTCCAACTCTGCTGCTGTTTTACTTTGGGTACCTTCATTCATTAAATCTGCCATTAATGATGCTACACCAGCTTTTAAATCTGGGTCTTGAGTATGGCCTCCTTTAATGGAGAGTTGAAAATTAACAAGGGGTAATTCTGTGTTTTCAATACCATACAATGCCATACCATTATCAAGATTAGCGCTCCAGATAGTTGGCATTTTCAGTAAAGGTGTTTCTGTAAAATCTGGCTCAGATCTATCAAAAGTAGTTGCTGTTTTTTCATAGACAGCCTCTGCTCCTTGGCTAACCTGTTCACTTGCCGCCATTGTGCCAACCTGCTCAATCCAAACACTTGCCTCAATAGAACCACTCACAGCAAGCTCTGGAGTATTTTTTGGAACCACGCTAGAGAGTATAAAATGTTTGTCTTTTATATAGGTATTATATACACGGGTGATATCATCTCTAGTTAAATTTTTGATGATTTGAGTATCTTTAATAGTTTGCTCAGGATCACCAGCAAATTCATTGTCGCGCACCAACTGGAAGGCTTTATTTAAAACTGTAGCAACTCCTTGGTAGACTTGGGTTTCAAGTTCTGCTTTGATGCGAGTTAGCTCATTATCTGTAAAGCCATTGGTTTCAAAATTTAATAGTCCTTGGTCTATGGCTTGTTTTACATCATCTAGAGCAACACCTTGGTTTGCTCTTACTCTAATAATAAATTCACCGGCAAGCTCATTACTATTTTGGTAAGACCCTACATTTGGCGCAAGCTTAGATTCCTCTACAATGGTTTTGTAGAGTGCAGATTTCTTGCTTCCACTAAGTAATTGCCCTAATATCTGTAAAGCATAAGAATCTTTATTATAATTCTCTACCGTTGGAAATACCATACGTAGTTCAGGCAGTTTTGCAAAATTGTCTTTAAAAAACAAAGATTTTGTTTCTTGTAAAGTTACTGGCATTGGAGCCATGAAAGCTACCTCTGGCCCTCTTGGTATTTCACCAAACCATTGCTGTACAAGTTTTTTAGTCTCAGGTATATCAATATCTCCTGCAATTACCAAAGAGGCGTTAGCGGCGCCGTAGTACTCTTTATGGAATTCTTTTACATCTTCCAGGGTTGCAGCTTGCAAATCTGGTAATGCGCCTATAACAGTCCAGCTGTAAGGGTGTCCTTGTGGATATAGATTTTTACGGATAATTTCATCTGTATACCCGTAGGCAGCATTATCTACACGTTGGCGTTTTTCGTTTTTAACTACTTGTTTTTCTCGCTCTAGTGCTTCTTTGGTAACGGTGTTTAACATATACCCGAAGCGATCACTGTCTATCCAAAGAATTTTCTCGAAGGCATCCTTAGGAACAACTTCATAGTATATAGTACCATCGCTCCAAGTTCCACCATTACGGCTTCCTCCCCACTCTGGAATCATTTTACGGTTTGCTCCTACAGGAACATTTTCACTATCATTAAAAGACATGTGTTCAAAGAAATGAGCAAATCCAGTTTTTCCAGGCTTTTCTCTATTAGACCCTACATGCATCACAGTAGCAACTGCAACAATTGGATCACTCTTATCTACATGTAAAATAACCTCAAGACCATTAGCTAAAGTGAATTTCTCGTAATCAAGTGTGAAGCCCTTGTCTGTATTGCCTGTGTCGTTTTTTTTATCACAGGATAGCATGGCTATACAAAGAAATAAAGTCGTAAAAATAGCAGTTGATTTCATGATGTGTAATTTCAAGTATTAAAAAAGGAAAGGTACTATTTTGTTAGAAAATAAAGGGTGAAAATTTTCTTAAAACACCTACTAGGTATATATTAGGCAACTATATTTGTAAAAAATAGTTGGTTTGAATAAAGGTATCAAAGTATTTAAAATTATAAGTTCCCTAGAAGCTATATCATTTATAGTACTGCTTTGTATTGCAATGCCCTTAAAGTATATTTGGGATATGCCTCAACTAGTTAAAATTGTGGGTATGGCTCATGGAGTTTTGTTTATACTATACATCGCCTTTGCTGTATATGCTTGGCGCGTGTTACATTGGAGTATCAAAAAACTATTTATAGCTATTATCTGTTCTGTGGTGCCTTTTGGCCCTTTTTATGTAGAACGTAATTACCTATAAAACAAAAAAAAGCTTTTTCAATACAAGTATTAAAAAAGCTTTTAACTTAATGTTTAATAAAATTACTTGGCAATATTTACTGCCCTAGTCTCTCTAATTACTGTAACTTTTACTTGACCTGGATAGGTCATGTCTGTCTGGATTTTTTGAGAAATTTCAAAAGATAATTGCGCAGCTTTATCATCAGATACCTTCTCACTTTCTACCATAACTCTTAACTCTCTTCCTGCTTGAATAGCGTAGGCTTTATTTACACCACCAAAACCAAAGGCAATATCCTCAAGATCTTTTAAACGCTGTATATAACTATCAAGTACTTGACGTCTTGCACCAGGTCTTGCACCACTAATAGCATCACAAACCTGAACTATTGGTGAGAGTAGGCTTGTCATTTCAATTTCATCGTGATGGGCACCAATTGCATTACACACCTCTGGTTTCTCTCCATACTTTTCTGCCCATTGCATTCCTAGAATTGCATGCGGTAGTTCTGTTTCTGTCTCTGGCACTTTACCAATATCATGCAACAGTCCTGCTCTTTTAGCCAGTTTTGGGTTTAAACCAAGCTCACTAGCCATAACCCCACAAAGCTTAGCAACCTCTCTTGAGTGTTGTAATAAGTTTTGACCGTATGAAGAGCGGTATTTCATGCGCCCAACTGCTTTTATAAGTTCTGGTTGCAACCCGTGTATTCCTAAATCAATAACTGTACGCTTACCAACCTCTATGATTTCTTCTTCAATTTGTCTAGAAGTCTTCTTTACAATTTCTTCTATCCTAGCTGGGTGTATTCTACCATCTGTTACTAGTTTATGCAATGATAGTCTTGCTACCTCTCTTCTTACACTATCAAAACAAGAAAGGATAATTGCCTCAGGGGTGTCATCCACTATAATTTCTACTCCAGTGGCCGCCTCAATGGCTCTAATGTTTCTTCCCTCACGACCAATAATACGCCCTTTTACATCATCACTCTCTAGATTAAACACAGAGACACAGTTCTCAACAGCCTCCTCAGTACCAATACGCTGTATGGTGCTTATGATGATTTTTTTAGCCTCTTGCTGTGCGGTCATCTTAGCCTCCTCAACAGAGTTTTGTATATACCCCATAGCAGCTGTTTTGGCTTCATCCTTGAGGGTTTCCATTAATTGATTTTTTGCATCATCTGCAGATAGACTAGAGATAACCTCTAATTGTTCTACTTGATTTTTATGCATCTTATCTAAATCGAGTTGTTTTTTCTCAATAAAAACCAAACGCTCAGTGTATGATTTCTTTTTGTTTTCTAGCTCATCATTAGATTTTTTACTTTTTGCCAACTCACTAGAAACCTGAGATTCTTTATCTCTGGTTCGCTTCTCTGCCTCTACCATTTTTCTTTCTCGAGAATTGATCACTTTTTCATGCTCAGACTTTAACTCAATAAAGCGCTCTTTGGCTTGTAGCATCTTGTCTTTCTTTAAAGACTCTCCATCTTTCTCAGCATTTTTAATAATACTTACTGCTTCTTTTTTTGCAGAAGCTATCGCGGTAGCCGCATTGTTTTTCTCTAACATTTTGGCTATTATAAACCCTACTGCTAATGCTGCTACTGCTGTTATTATGATCGTGACTATATTGTCCATGATTGTATTTGTTAATTGTTATACCCTAAAATTCTAGGGCTTACTATTTGTAAACTGTGCTCAAAAAATTGAGCATAAAAAAACCTACATCAATATTTGATTTGCGTAAACTCCTTTAAAAAAAGTTTAGGACTAACAAGCTGATCAAGAATCCGCACAAAGACGGCGCGCTTTTACAACTTTAACTCATCCTTCTCAAAAGAATTTCTGTTGAGTTTACCAAAATGTATATTAATGTAGGCAGTAACCTATTTGTATTTAAAAGAACGTTACGTTAGTTGGTCTTGTAATAAATCATTTAGTGCTTTTATTTTGTGCACTATTGTTTGTCCACCTTCTACCGTTTCAATGTTTTTTTGCTCTACTTGGGTTGCAAAATGCAATGCAGACATGGCAAGAACATCTTGCTTGTCTCTAACTGCGTAGCTGCTTTCAAACTTTTTAATCATTCCTTCTATCTTTTTAGCGGCTTTTCTAAGGCCCTCTTCTTGGTCTGGATGTATTGTTAATGGGTACACCCGGTCTGCTATAGAAAGTTTAATTTTTAATTGGTTTGACATATCTTATTGCTATTGAGAAAGGTGTGTAATACACTGATCAATTTCCCGAACAAGAGCATTTATTTTGAGTTTTGTATCTCGTTTATATTGGTCGCTGCCTAGCATCGAATTTGCCAATTTTAAAGTACTGCATGTTGTTGTTAATTCTGAAATTTCAGAAGAAAAACTACTTTGCTGTTCTTTTAATAGTTTGATCTCTTGCTCTAAAGAGGCTTTATCTTGCGTAAGTTGTGAATACTTAACCAAGAGTTTACTAATCTTATCTTCTAGAGAATCAACTTGTTCTATAATAGAACTCATACATTGGGTATTTCAATACTATTACCACAAAGTTAACCGACCCTACCTAATAAACAAACTCTTTTGCATTAATTTTTGTTTTATTGAAAGACTATCACAATATTTGTGTACCACTTCCCTTTATAGTAGACAGATTTAAGCATATTATGAACCTATTACGTATTCTACTAGTTATTTCAGTTTTTCAATTACAAGCGCAAAAAACGATTGATCCAAACTATTTTTCCAATCCCTTAGACATTCCGATGGTACTATCTGGAAGTTTTGGCGAACTGCGCAACAATCATTTTCATAGCGGTCTAGATATTAAAACCCAACAAAAAAGTGGAGTTCCAATCTATGCTCCTGCAGATGGTTACGTGAGTAGAATTAAAGTAGGACATTACGGCTATGGCAAAGCATTGTACATCAAACACTCTAACGGTTATAGCACAGTGTACGCCCATCTTCAAAAGTTTGAAGCTACCATACAAGACTTTGTAAAACAAAGCCAATACAAAAAAGAGCGGTATGAGATTGAACTTTTCCCAAAGGAAAATTCGCTCCTAGTTAAAAAAGGAGATCTTATTGCCTACACAGGTAATTCTGGAAGTAGTGGCGGCCCACATCTTCATTATGAGATAAGAGATTCTTATTCCAGACCCATGAACCCAATGCTGTTTGGTCTAGAGATTCCAGACACCAAAGATCCTTCTGTAACTTCTGTTTTTGCATATCCTGTGGGTGATGATGCTACGGTAAACCAATCTTCAGAGCCTGTAAAACTTAGACTTATAAAACAAAAAGACGGCTCTTATAAAACAGAAAAAATTAGTGCTTACGGAAAAATTGGCTTTGGTATTGCCGCCACAGATCAGCAAAATGGAGCCTATAATAAAAATGGGGTGTATCGTATTAAGACATCCTATAACGGCAAACCCAAAATAGATATTAAATTTGAAAAAATCTCCTTTGATGAAACACGATACCTAAATAGATATATTGATTACACATATTTTAAAGAACAAAAAATTAAAATCCAGAAGTTATTTCGCCAAACAAACAACCCTCTAAGTATCATTACCCAAGAAGATGATAACGGCTTTGTGAATGTAGCAGATGGTTTTTCTTCTAACTACACCATAGAAATTAAAGATTACCAAGGAAATTTAGCACACATAACCATTCCAGTTATAGGCAAAAAAGACAGTCTGGTTGTTAAAACAGAACTGCCAAAAGACCTGCAATACATTCCATCTGAAAGCTCAAGTACTATCCAAAGAGGTGTTTTTACTGTAGATTTTCCCAAAAACGCACTATACCAAGGCAGATACCTTGATATTAAAACATCTGGAGATACATTGCATTTGCATAGAGATAATATACCTGTGCATAAAAATATTTCTATTAGCATGGATATTAGTAATTACAATACCTTAGATAAAAACAAACTCTATATTGCTAGACAGGCCTATAAAAACACATTTTATTACACCACAACAAGAAGAGAAAACAACATTCTTACTGCAAAAACTAGAATTCTTGGATCCTACACACTTTTCATGGATACCATTGCTCCCACTATAAAGGCCGCTAATTTTACAGATGGAAAATGGATAAGCAACAACAAAACATTAAAAATAAAAATTGAAGACAGCCATAGTGGTATAAGCAGCTATAGAGCAACATTAAATGGCAGGTTTATATTGATGGAATATAATTATAAAAAAGACGTTTTAACCTATGACTTTAATGACAACATCGTCACTGATACTCAAAACAATTTAAGATTAATTGTAACCGATAATGTTGGAAATAGCACTACATTTGAGGCTATATTTTTCAGAAAAAAACTTTAATATTCGCTTTTGAAAACACACATTAAACTTCTACTATTATTCTCCATTTTATACTCTAGTGCACTTTGGGCTCAAAAGGCAACAGTTAGGGGTGTTATACTTGATGTATTTGATGAGCCAATACCAAGTGTAAACATAACCTTTGGTAACACAGGGGCAATTTCTGATTTAGATGGGTATTATCTTATTGAAATTACCGCCAATGAGAATGTGCAAATAACATATAGCCATATTGGTCATAAAAATGTACAAGCAACATTAAACCTATCAAACAACGAGGATTATGAATTAAATCCTGTCATGAAGACAGACATAGAACAAATTGCAACAGTGGTTATCTCAGGAAGAGAAAACAAACGCGTGGAGGGAATAACCACCCTAAGTCCAGAGGCAATAAGAAGAATGCCCTCTGCCATAAGTGGTGTAACAAGCCTACTTACATCATTGCCAGGTATTAATAGCAACAACGAGCTTAGTACTCAGTATGCTGTTCGTGGGGGTAACTATGATGAAAACTTAGTATATGTAAATGAAATTGAGGTATACAGGCCTTTTTTAATTAGGAGTGGACAACAGGAAGGATTAAGTTTTGTGAATGATGACCTTACCTCTAGTGTAGATTTCTCTGCGGGTGGTTTTCAAGCAAAATTTGGTGACAAACTCTCCTCTGTACTAGATATAACCTACAGAAAACCAACAGAGGTGCAAGCAAGTCTAGATGCTAGTTTACTTGGAGTTAGTGTTTCTGCAGGTGATATCTCTGATGATGGAAAGTTTACCGGTATTGTGGGTTTACGCTATAGAGACAATAGTTTGTTTGTAAATGCTAAAGAGACTCAAACAAATTTTAAACCTACTTTTTTAGACGCTCAAACCTACCTTAGCTACAAGTTTAATAATAAACTTGAAATAGGTTTTTTAGGAAATGTTGCCATAAACAAATACAGCTATAAACCCCTAACAAGGCAAACCAATTTTGGAACCCTTGCAGACCCTGTTGCCCTTTTGGTATTTTATGAAGGTCAAGAAGAAGATAAGTATGATACCTATTTTGGAGCCTTGAAAGCAACCTACGTGGCCTCCCAAAACTATACTGCAAAATTTATTGGATCTATATATCAAACCCAAGAACAAGAATACTTTGATATTTTAGCCCAATACAGATTAGGAGAGGTAGACACTAGTATTGGAAGTGAAAACCTAGGAGATGTTACCTTTAGTGAAGGTATTGGCTCTCAACTCACACATGCAAGAAATAACCTTGATGCCTTGATTGTAAATCTAGAGCATAAAGGGAATGCTACTATTGGAGAAAATGAAATTGAATACGGTGTAAAATTTACCCATGAAGATATCAGAGACCGCGTACAGGAATACGAGATTATAGATTCTGCAGGATTCTCTATAAGGCCACCTCTTGTAGATTTCGCGAATTTACAGCCCTATGAGCCTTTCACATCTGAGATTGTTCCCTACACAAATATACGTGCTCAAAATGATGTACAGATAAACAGACTAAGTGGTTACGGACAGTGGAGTAAAAGAACAACTATTGGTAGTAGTGATCTCTGGCTTAAATGCAGGTGTAAGAGCACATAATTGGACTGTGAGTGGGCAAGACATCCAAAGCACTACCCAAACAGTATTTAGTCCTAGAGGGCAAGTGAGTCTTAAACCAAATTGGGATAGAGATATGCTTTTCAGGCTTTCGGGAGGTGTATACCACCAACCCCCTTTTTATAGAGAATTAAGAGATTCTACAGGAACCGTAAGACCTGGTGTGAAGGCGCAAAAATCTATTCATATTGTTCTAGGTAATGATTACAGTTTTAATTTGTGGGATAGGCCATTTACACTAAACTCTGAAGTGTACTACAAAAAACTCACAGATGTAAATCCTTACACCCTAGATAATGTTAGAATACGTTATAGAGCTTCAAACAACGCTGTTGCTTATGCCTATGGGTTAGATTTACGCTTGGCTGGAGAGTTTGTTCCTGGAACAGAAAGCTGGATAAGTCTTGGGTATTTAAAAACAGAAGAAAACATAGACGACAAAGGATACATCTTTAGACCTACAGATCAACGATTAAAAATAGGCATGCTATTTCAAGATTATGTCAAGGTGGTTCCAAATTTAAAAGGGTACTTAAACTTGCAATACAACACAGGGCTTCCAGGAGGCTCCCCTAGCTACGCAGACCCTTATAATTTTCAAGAACGCTTGCCAGATTACAAAAGAGTAGATCTGGGAGTATCTTATGTGCTTATTGATGCAACAAGACCAAAAGAAGAAGGTGTTTTTAAATACTTTAAAGAACTTACTCTTGGCGCAGAGATATTCAACATTTTTGATGTACAAAACTCTATTTCAAATACATTTGTAAGAGATGTATACACCAAGGTACAATACTCCATACCCAACTACTTATCACCAAGGGTTTTTAACGTACGTTTAACCGCTAAATTTTAAAGGATGCATATTGCAAAAAGATTTGGTTTTTATGGTTTTGGATTTGTCATTGGCCTACTGCTGTTATTTTTCTTTTTAAACGGGAAAAAAGCCGGCTGTGATTATGGTCCAGATGCACGCACTTTAAAAAATATTAAAATCAAACAAAGAGTGTTCTCTATACAAAGTCTTCAAGCTTTGAAACAAAACAATCTTGACACCTCTGCTGTATCTTCTTTACTAAGATTTGGAGATGTTAATTTTGGAGAAAGCAATACAAAATTAGATTCCTGTAAGGTATATGTTATTGAAGGCTTTGTTGAAAATACAAACTTAAAGATGAAGGTCCAAAATTGTGACAAAACTGCTACAATAACTTCAATAATATTACAATAACAGGGCTTCAAGCTTTAGATTGTTGTCAGGCAAGGTTAATATCTAATTAAAAGAAATACACTTATTAGTCAGGAAAATATATAATAAACTAGCCCATTGTGTTATCTATGGGCAATTTTTTGTACCATTATAAAAAGTCAAATAAAAAACAATGCATTTACAAAACCCACACAGAAACCCTTACAACTTTGAGTTGCTAATCCAAGCCAATGAAGAATTGGAAGCGTTTGTGTTTACCAACGAGCATGAAATTCAAACGATTGATTTTGCAAATCCAAAAGGGGTATTTCAGCTAAATAAAGCGTTGTTATTACAACATTACAAACTAGATCATTATCAGCTGCCTATCGGGCATTTATGTCCTGCAGTACCTGGAAGGGCAGATTACTTATGCCATGTTAAAACATTGCTTGATGAGCACTCACCTGAAAGTAATGACAATACAAGCTATAGGGTCTTAGATATAGGAGCAGGTGCAAACTGCATCTACCCTATTATAGGAGCCCAACTTTTTAATTGGCAAATGGTAGGTGCAGATATACATAGTGATGCTGTTGCTTCTGCCAAAGAAATTGTTGCAGCAACAAAGGGATTAAAAAACAATATTGAAATAAGACATCAAAAAGATAATGCAAATATTTTTACTGGTATTATAAAAGAAGATGAGTATTTTGATGTTACCATATGTAACCCGCCATTTCATACAAGCGAGATTGAGGCAAACAAAGGAACCATGCGCAAACTAGCTAACATATCAAAAGATAAAGATTACGCTTTTAGACAAGAGCTGGTGCAAAATTTTGGCGGAAAAGCAAATGAGCTTTGGTGTAACGGCGGTGAGGCTCTTTTTATAAAAAGAATGATTAAACAGAGTTTAAAACACAAACATCAAGTGGGTGTTTTTACAACACTAGTTTCAAATAAAGAGCACCTAAACAAACTATACAAACAATTAGACAAAGCAAAAGCAAGTCATAAAACAGTGGTGATGCATATAGGTAACAAAAATAGCAGGATGCTCGCTTGGAGTTTTGAAGACCAAAACCTTACAGAGGTTTAACACCTATTTAGGATTTTCTTCTGGTTTTCTCTTTTTTGAGTAACGTTAGCTCTCTACTGGTTTGCCCAGCGACAGAAGTATTCTCTTCAGCCCTACGAATTAAATAGGGCATAACATCCTTTACAGGTCCAAAAGGAATGTATTTTGCAACATTGTAACCTTGAGCAGCTAGATTGTAGCTTATATGATCGCTCATGCCATATAATTGTCCAAACCATACTCTGGTGTCGTTTTTTTGTAGAGCTTTGGATTTTGAGTATCTCTAGGGCCATATAACTACTTTCCTCATTGTGGGTCCCAATAAATAAAGAGATATCCTCTAGATTGTCTAGTATATACTCCATAACAGCGTTAAAATGGGTGTCAGTAGCTTGTTTGCTTTCGCAAATAGGTGTTGGATATCCTTTTTCTTGGGCACGAGTATTTTCTTTTTCCATGTAGGCTCCCCTAACAACCTTAAAGCCTAATTTATAATTACCCGCTACGGCTTTTGCATGCTGCTCTTTTAAATAGTCTAAACGGTCCCAACGATAACATTGTAGTGTATTAAAGACAATGGCTTTCTCTGTATTGTATTTGGCCATCATAGCCTGGCATAGATCATCTGCCGCATCTTGCATCCAAGACTCTTCTCCATCTATAAGTAAAGAAATATCACAACTATGAGCTGTTTTACAAACCGTTTCATACCTATCTTGTATAGACCGCCACTCCCCTTTTTCCTGGGTGGTTAATGGCTCATTTTCTGAAAGTTTTCTCCAAATTTCAAAACGACCAAAACCAGTGGGTTTAAATACAGAAAATGGCATTGCATCTTTGTTTTTGGCAAACTCAGTAAGCTCTAGTACCTTTTGCATGGTGGCATCAAATTGAGCATTTTCTTGTTTTCCTTCTACAGAATAATCTAAAACAGAGCTTACCTTAGCACTATATAAATTATCAACAACCCCCATGCAATCTTTTTCATTTACCCCACCACAAAAATGGTCAAACACCGTTGAGCGTATTAGCCCTTCTACTGGTAAATTAAGATTCAGAGCAACTTTTGTAGCTACCGTTCCTATTTTTACCAAAGGCTCTTTAGAAATCATTTTAAATAAAAAATAAGCACGCTCTAACTCTGAGTCACTTTTTAATTTAAATGCAGTTTGTGTGTTGTCAAAAAGAGTGTTTAAGGCCATAATAAAAATTTCTCGTACAAATATAGTTAGTTTTGATGGTCGTTGAAATACAATGCTATAATTTTGTTATTCTAAGTTTGAATAATTTATAACGCGTAAAACAGCAAAAATTATAGAAACTGATAATACACTCACTACTATGGAAAAACAGATTGTGACTCAACATACAGCCATTTACTGCAATGATAACCCATGGTCATTGTTACGCACTGGTATTGAGAAATTAAATCCAACTAAGATTTTTATATTAGTAGACACCAATACTCATGAGCATTGTCACGAGCTATTTGTAAAAAAATCTGGTATAAACACCCCTGTTGAAACTATTATTATGCCCAGTGGCGAGAAAAATAAAACAATTCATACCTGTATGGATATATGGACAACATTGTCAGAAAAAGGTGCAGACAGAAGTAGCCTGCTCATTAACCTTGGTGGTGGTGTTGTAACAGATTTAGGGGGCTTTGTTGCCTCTACATTTAAAAGAGGAATTGAGTTTATAAACATCCCTACATCACTACTAGCAATGGTTGACGCATCCATAGGGGGTAAAAACGGGGTTGATTTAGGGATGCTTAAAAATCAGATAGGTGTCGTTAATAATCCTCGTTTTGTGATTGTTGATCCTACTTTTTTAAACACATTACCAAAACAAGAAATCACCTCTGGATTTGCTGAAATGTTAAAACACGCCCTTATAGACAGCAAAGACTATTGGGAACAGCTTCAAGGTTTTGATATCACAAATCTAAAAAACACCCATAACTTAATCTGGAAATCTATAGAGATTAAAAACAATATTGTTACACAAGACCCTAAAGAATTGGGTGCAAGAAAAGTACTAAATTTCGGACATACCCTTGGTCATGCCATTGAATCTTATTGCCTAGAGAGTAAAAGTAGGCCAACACTTCTTCACGGTGAAGCCGTTGCAATTGGTATTGTTTTAGCCACTTACATCTCAAGTACTCTAGTTGGGTTTGATAAAAACAAGCTAGCGTCTGTTACTGCATTTATATTAACTAGTTTTAAAAAGCAGACATTTAACAAGCAGGATATAGAATCAATCATTGCGCTTTTAAAACACGACAAAAAGAACAAAGCAGGAGCTACATTATTTGTACTGCTAGAAGACTTTGGCAAGACTCACATCAATAAAGAAGTTTCCAACTCCCTAATTAAGGAGGCTTTTGACTACTATAAAGAATTTTAAATTACTACATAAAAGCTGTAAACAAAAACCCCCACTATTTGTAATAGTGGGGGTTTTAAATATATGTTATCGTTTGTTACAATGCTCTAAATATAGAATGCATGAGTCTTTTTTTGTCATTGATGCTTTCCTCTAATGAAATCATCGTCTCTGTTCTAGTAACTCCTTCTATGTCATCTAATTTGTATATGATTTCTTTTGCATGGGTTGTATTCTTTGCTCTTATTTTACAAAAAATGTTGAATTTCCCAGTAGTTACATGGGCTACAGTAACATATGGGATTTCATTGATTCTTTCAAGTACAAACTGCGTTTGAGATGTTTTCTGCAGATAAATACCAACATACGCTATAAAAGAATACCCTAACTTGTTGTAGTCTAGGCGAAGTGAAGACCCGGTAATAATTCCAGCCTCCTCCATTTTTTTAACACGAACATGTACCGTTCCTGCAGAAATACCATGTTTTTTGGCAATATCTGTAAAGGGAGTTCTTGTGTTTTCAATAAGCATATCTAAAATGCTTTGATCTGTAGCGTCTAATTTAAACTTCATGTGGTATAATTTAACCACAAAGATAATATCCTAAATTAAAATAAAAACATATTTCAATGTTAAATCAACATTAAATTTCGATTAATATCAAAAATCGTTGATATTTTTTTATCGATAACGATATTTTGGTGAGAATTCACTAATACCTTTCCGCCCTGTAAATCAAAGTATTGGTGACCAAAGACATCTTTATCTACCTCTACAGCATCAAAGTATAGCTCAAACACAATGTTTTGGTCATGTATTATTTCTTTGTATTGAAAGCTAATAGTCTGCAGAGTATCTTCTCCATCAACACGAACGTTATACAAAACTACATCTTTATATATTTTTTGATTTTCAGGGATATTAAAATACTCTTTGTAGTCTACGCTATTGTTTTGAGAGGCTGCATCTAGGTCAAATAGTGCAATTAGGGCGTAAAACACGAATGATCTAGACTGCTCACGGCTATAATCATCCTTAAAATGTCCTGCTTCAAACAAAATTGTTGGTACACCACTACTGGTGAAACTATCACCCACACAATTTTGATTGTATGAGTCATCAAAACGTCCTATTTGATTATGGTGATGGGCTTTAATATAGTTTTTCATTTTAACAATAAGCCCCATCGCTACCTCTCTTGCAGGTGTTATAGTTTTTAAAATATCTGCAGAGGGTGCCAAAAAAGATAGTGTCGCTGGTTTTGGACCCTTAATCCCGAATATACTGCGCTGATCGTGCATGTTTAAACATAAATCTGGCTGCAGGGCATCAAAAATAGATCTTAACACCTTACTCTCTCGCTGTGAAAGCGCCTGGGCATCTCTGTTTAAATCAACACCGTTTGCATTTTCACGAGTATACAAGGCTGCTCCATCTGGATTTAACATTGGAAGCACATAAAATGTATGTTTTGAAAGCAGATCCTTTGTTACTTGCTTGTTTGAAGTGATGAACTTAAAAAAATCAAACAAAGCCTTTGTTGTAGTGCTCTCATTGCCGTGCATTTGTGACCAAATAAGCACTTTTTTACTCCCCTTGACCAAAGCTAACTAGAGGAATCTCTACTCCATTTTCAGAAAATCCTGCTACAGATACATTGAAAACTTCTCTGTAGTGGTCTAATATGGGTAGGATGTGGTTAATGGTAATGTAACGCCCCTTTAAACGGTCTTCAAAATTGCGTGTATACCAAGAAGTAATTTGCATTGTACAAGTGTATAATTACAAAAGTAATCAAACCTAAGTTTACATGTGTAAACAAGATGTGCTTTTAAAATAGGTGCCATTTGTAAACAAATCACTTGCTTTTGCGTGTGCATATCACGGATATATACTTTAATTTAACTAAATTACACTATTTCAGCAATTTATATACATTTATATAAAGCTATAGTTAAATTAAAATAGTAATATACATCAATTAACTTGTTATTTTAAGAGGTATAAATTACATTTGTAACATATTATTTGTTTTACAAAGGTTACAATGGTAAACACTTCAAATTTTTCTAAAAGACTGCAAAAAATTCTAGATTTCTATGGAGTTACTGCTACATCGTTTTCAGAAAAAATAGCATTTAACAGATCTACCATTTCTCATTTACTCTCTGGTAGAAATAAACCTAGTTTAGAATTTGTTATGAAAGTACTTCAAACCTATCCAGAGGTAGATTTGTATTGGCTGTTGTACGGAAAAGGGTCCTTCCCTACTCCATTAAACAAAGTAAACACTCAAATTAAGACAACAAGTAAACAAAACACACTACCTGGTGTGGAAGCTGAAAACAGCGTATTTGAAAATATGGCACTAAAAAACTCAAATACATCTGCTATAGAGCGTATTATACTATGCTATAAGGATGGTACTTTCAAGCAATACAATAACTCTTAATAGCTTATATTTTAAAGTTAATTGCCGAACTTTGTAAAAAAACACAATGCGTTATTTTTATTATCTTCTTTGCTCCTTATTATGTTGTAGTTGTTACAATGTAGAGCGAAGTTGTGAAGATTTTAAAACAGGGACCTTTACATTCCAACAACTTGTGGGCACAGAACTTGTAAGCTCCACCTTTGTGCGCAATGACAGTATCGCTATTGAAACCTATAAAGGAGTTACAGACACCTTCTCTGTACGTTGGATTAATAATTGCGAGTATATCATGCGTAAACTAAATCCAAAAAACACCTACGATCAACAAGCGGTGCATTTTAAAATTCTAAGCACCACAGAAAACACCTATCTTTTTGAATTCCAGATGGTGGTTAAAAAGCAAAACCAAGAGAACCTAGTTAAAAAAGGAACGGTTACTAAAGTTAATATTCCATGAGCAGTGATAAAGAATACTGGACCCAGCGCTACAAAGATGATCTTACAGGTTGGGATATAGGGGCTGTTTCTACACCCTTAAAAACGTATTTTGACCAGCTCACAGACAAAAACATGCGCATCTTAATACCAGGCGCTGGTAATGCCCATGAAGCAGCATACCTTCACAAACAAGGCTTTACAAATGTATCTATACTTGATATTTCAGACATACCTTTGAATGAGTTCAAGAAAAGAAATCCTGATTTTACAGAAGAACACCTTATTGAGAAAGATTTTTTCAAACACAAAGGAGTCTACGATCTTATTATAGAACAGACATTTTTCTGCTCGATTGTACCCCAAAGAATGAACAGGTTTAAATACGCCACTAAAATGGCCTCTTTACTTGCCCCAAAAGGGAAGCTAGTTGGTTTGTGGTTTGATTTTCCGCTCACCGAGGATCTAGAAAAACGTCCTTTTGGTGGAAGTCTAAAAGAATACAAAAATTACTTAAGCCCACTGTTTAATATACTGGTTTTTGAAAAATCTTATAATTCTATCCCTCAAAGAGAGAATAAAGAATTATTTGGGATTTTTAGTAAAAAAGACAGCAAACCCAAACAGGCCAACAATCCTTTACATGGCATTACCCTTAAAGCCATTTTGGAAGAACTAGTTGCTAAATATGGCTGGGAATATATGGATGAGAAAGTACGTATTAACTGCTTTGCTTTAAACCCAACAATAAACTCTAGTTTAAAATTTCTACGCAAGACCCCTTGGGCGCGAGAAAAAGTAGAACGATTATACATAAGAAGTATAAAGTAAACACCTTAGAAACCAATTCTAATCTCTCCCCTTCCAACTAAAGTATTAAAATAATAAAGCTTGTCCACCATCACCAATTGGTGGCTCCTTATCTTCACTGGAGTTTTCATCCTTAGAAGAATCTTCTGGGTCTGTAACAGAAGTCTCTGCAGTATCAACAGCTTTTACAGCTTGCTGGTCAACTACTTCAATGGCAGCCGTTGGTGTTACTTCAGGTAACTCAAAAGGCAAAGGATCTAGAGAGTTAATTTCTAATATTTTATATTTTGTTAATTGGTTACCAAGAGCACCAATTCCTTTCAGAGAAATGAAACTCTCCAGATCAATTACAAGATTATCCTTTCTCTCTTTACCTCTTTCTTTGGTAAAAACAAGCTCTGCCACAGGTCTATAATCTGTAAAGACCGTTTCAAGGTAAGACTTAGAATCATCTGTTAATACATTGTCTAGTTTCTCTGGAGTATCTATAAGGAATCTCTTTACATAAAACAGCTCTTTCTCTCCAGCCCAGTGTATGGCAGTAATAGGCTTTTTAGACTCCCATTTCTCCATTACAATAAGATCCTCATCAAAATGCATGGTAATCTCTGGAATCACGGTTTTTACAAGTCCTCTTTGATTAATTAGCAATAATCTGTCTGTGGGTCTAAACTCACCCACAAGCTCACCACGCTCATCTAGATTAAGCCTCTGTACTGTCTCGTCAAACCAAATTTTACGGGGCTTTAATGTAGAAAGTCCCTTTTCCTTTAACTCGATACGTTTTACAGGATACTTGGTAACAATGTTCCCTTTAGAGGCGCGTCCTTTTACCAAAACATCACTAAAGTATAAATCCCATTTTAATTTTTTAATACTTCCGCTTTGACGCAGTAATATATGTACCACCTCTGCCTCTCCGTTAGGGTTTGCAGTAAAATAAAGTACTTTACTGCCTTTGGTACCTTGAGAAACCGGGTACTCTTTGTCACGGGTAACACCCGTTACATTAAAGCGTTTAACATAGGTTGGACCTTTAGGACCATCCTTGTAAATCATGTTATAGGTAGTGCGCTTGTCTTTCTTTTTAAACACTGCAACGTGTATAATGTTTTTACCTATGAAGGTCTTACTGCCTACCTTTGTTATCATTAATGTTCCATCTTGTGTGAAGACAATAATATCATCAATATCACTACAATCTGTTACGTATTCGTCTTTACGCAAATTAGTACCTACAAAGCCTTCTTCTCTATTTACATAAAGCTTAGTGTTTCTAATTACAACCTTGGTTTTTTGAATATCATCAAATACTCTTATTTCTGCTTTACGCTCTTTACCCTTACTATATTCTTTCTTTAAACGAGTAAAATAATCTATGGCATAGGTAATAAGATTATTTAAGTGGTGTTTTACCTGAGCAATACTAGCATCTAGGGCGTCAATTTTTTGTTGCGCCTTATCTATATCAAACTTAGAGATGCGCTTGATGCGTATTTCAGTGAGACGAACAATATCATCTTGAGTAACTCCTCTCTTTAAATGTGTTATGTGTGGCTGTAATCCTTTATCTATAGCGTTTATTACCCCTGGCCATGTTTCCTGATCTTCAATATCTCGGTAAATACGGTTCTCTATAAAAATACGCTCTAAAGATGCGTAATGCCACTGCTCTTCTAATTCATGCAACTGTATTTCAAGCTCACTCTTTAATAAGTTGTACAGTTCTGTCGGTAGAACGACGTAACATTTCAGACACTCCAACAAACAAAGGCTTGTTGTCTTCAATCACACAGCCCAGTGGAGATATAGAACTTTCACAGTTTGTAAAAGCATACAGGGCATCTATTGTTTTATCTGGAGAAATACCAGACGGAATATGAATTAGAATTTCAACATCTGCGGCAGTGTTATCTTCTATCTTTTTTATTTTAATCTTACCTTTTTCATTGGCCTTTAAAATAGAGTCAATTAAAGACCCTGTATTGGTTCCAAAAGGAATCTCTGTAATAACTAGTGTATTTTTATCGTGTTGGCCAATACGGGCACGAGACCTTATTTTACCACCTCTTAGACCGTCATTATAATTTGTAACATCTATAATTCCACCTGTAGGGAAATCTGGAAAAATAGTAAAGCGTTTACCTTGCAGGTGTTTTACAGAAGCATCTATGAGTTCAATAAAATTATGTGGTAATATTTTTGTTGACAAACCAACGGCAATACCCTCTCCTCCTTGTGCCAACAGAAGTGGAAACATCACAGGAAGGTTTATTGGTTCTTTTCTTCTTCCATCATAAGAAGACTGCCACTTGGTGATTTTTGGGTTAAAGACAACATCAAGACCAAACTTAGAAATACGAGCCTCAATATATCTTGCCGCAGCAGCTCTGTCTCCAGTAAGGATATTACCCCAGTTTCCTTGGGTGTCAATGAGTAAATCTTTTTGTCCTAACTGTACCATAGCATCTGCAATACTTGCATCTCCATGTGGATGATATTGCATGGTATGCCCTACAACATTGGCTACTTTGTTATAGCGGCCATCATCAAGATCTTTCATAGAATGCATGATACGGCGCTGAACTGGCTTAAAACCATCTTCAATGGCAGGAACAGCACGCTCTAAAATAACATAACTAGCATAATCCAAAAACCACTCACGGTACATTCCAGTGACGCGAGTAATGGTTTCACCCTCCTCTGTCTGTGGTGAATCAAAATCCTCTTGGTCTTCTCCAATAATCTGGGCATCAAGAGCGTCTTCTTGATGGCCATCTTGCGGGTTGGCCCCTTCTGGGTTTAATTCTTCATCTGGATTTTGATCCTCGTTCATGTGCTATTATTTCACTTTTGGTACGTACTTTGTTTTGGTATTATTAGGCCTCTTCTTCTAGAACATCTAGTTCCACTTTTAGATTATTGATAATAAACTCCTGCCTATCTGGTGTGTTTTTACCCATGTAAAAAGAAAGCATTTCTTCAATACTCATTTGCTTGTCTAGCATTACAGGGTCTAGCCTAATGTTGTCTCCGATAAAATGAACAAATTCATTTGGAGATATTTCACCAAGACCCTTAAATCGAGTAATTTCTGGTTTTGGTTTTAACTCCTCTAGTGCGTCTCTTTTTTCCTGGTCTGAATAGCAATAAATGGTTTTCTTTTTATTGCGGACCCTAAAGAGTGGCGTTTGTAAAATATACAAATGACCTTCTTTTATAACCTCCGGGAAAAACTGAAGGAAGAATGTAATGAGCAGTAACCTAATATGCATACCATCTACATCGGCATCTGTTGCGATGACTATATTATTATAACGCAAGTCTTCCATAGACTCTTCGATATTTAAGGCAGCCTGCAAGAGATTAAACTCTTCGTTTTCATACACAATCTTTTTGCTTAACCCATAACTGTTTAAAGGCTTCCCTTTAAGGCTAAATACAGCCTGTGTATTAACATCTCTACTTTTTGTGATACTACCAGATGCACTATCTCCCTCTGTAATGAAAAGAGTAGATTCTAAATTGCGCTCTTTTTTTGTGTCACCTAAGTGAATCCTGCAATCACGTAATTTTTTATTGTGTAGGTTTGATTTTTTTGCGCGGTCTTTGGCTAATTTTCTAATGCCAGACAACTCTTTACGCTCGCGCTCTGCTTGCATAATTTTACGCTGTAAAACTTCATTAATAGCAGGATTTTTGTGTAAAAAATTATCTAATTGCGTTTTTAGAAAATCATTAATATAGGCACGTACAGTTGGCAAATCACCTCCCATATCTGTAGAACCAAGTTTTGTTTTTGTTTGACTCTCAAAAACAGGTTCCATCACTTTAATACTAATGGCGCTAACAATAGATTTTCTAATATCACTGGCTTCATAGTTTTTACCATAAAACTCTCTAATGGTTTTCACCAAACTCTCTCTAAAGGCTGCTTGATGGGTTCCACCTTGAGTGGTGTTTTGTCCATTAACAAAACTATGATACTCCTCACTGTACTGTGTTTTACTATGTGTTATAGCTACTTCTATATCGTTACCTCGCAGGTGTATAATTGGATACAGCATGTCTTCTTTAGACATGTTGTCTTCTAGTAAATCTCTAAGTCCGTTTTCACTAAAGAATTTTTCGCCATTAAAATCTATGGTTAACCCAGGATTAAGATAGACGTAATTTCTAAGCATTTTTTCAACATACTCATTACGGTACTTAAAGTTTTTGAAAATAGCTTCGTCTGGAATAAAAACAACCTTTGTTCCTTTACGCTTACTTGAATCCTCTACCGCACTGTCTTGCTTTAATTCTCCCTGAGAAAACTCTGCATATTTTACTTTATTATCTCTAATAGATTCTATCTTAAAGTAGGAAGACAATGCATTTACAGCCTTTGTACCTACCCCATTTAAACCTACAGATTTTTTAAATGCGCGAGAATCATACTTCCCACCAGTATTCATCTTAGAAACTACATCAACTACTTTCCCTAAAGGAACACCGCGACCAAAGTCACGAACACGTACTTCTTTATCTTTTATTCTAATTTCAATGGTCTTTCCAGCACCCATCACAAATTCATCAATACTATTATCGAGTACCTCTTTTAATAATATATAGATACCGTCATCAGGAGAAGAACCATCACCCAGCTTTCCAATATACATACCTGGACGCATACGAATATGCTCTTTCCAGTCGAGGGATCGTATATTATCTTCGGTATATTTTGTGTCTGCCATAAAATCGCGTGAATAGTTGTTAAATATACCCTTTACAAGACAAATTTGAGAAAATTTACAACACAAAGTAATTAACAAATACCTTGTCAAAATTGTGAACAACCTTCTGTTTTTGTTAAGAATATAAAAGTGTTATTTCGATCTGTTGATTTATAATTTTAAATAAAAAAACCGTTGTTATTTAAATAAAATAACAACGGTTTGAATACGTTTATTCTAGCTAATGCTAGACGTTAAATCTAAAATGCATCACATCTCCGTCATTAACAATATATTCTTTTCCTTCTACGCCCATTTTTCCAGCCTCTTTCACTTTAGTTTCACTTCCAAAACTAACATAGTCATCATATTTAATAACTTCTGCACGTATAAAACCTTTTTCAAAATCTGTGTGTATCACCCCAGCTGCCTGCGGAGCTGTTGCACCTACAGGAATTGTCCAGGCGCGTACTTCTTTAACACCTGCCGTGAAGTAGGTTTGTAAATTTAAAAGCCTGTAGGCGCCACGTATTAATTTTGCTGATCCTGGCTCATCCAAACCTAAATCTTCTAGAAACATTTGGCGCTCCTCAAAAGAGTCTAACTCTGTTATATCTGCCTCTGTCCCAACGGCCAAAATAACAACCTCAGCATTTTCCTTGGCTACTGCTTGTTTTACGCTATCTACATATGCATTACCATTTAAGGCTGCATCTTCATCTACATTACATACATACATAACAGGTTTGTCTGTAATAAACTGTAATGGGGTTACAAACTCTTCTCTATCTTTATCAGAAATTTCGATGGCTCTTATTGACACCCCTTGTTCTAGGCCATCTTTTATTTTAACTAATACTGCCTCTTCTTTTTGGGCTTCTTTATTTCCTGTACGGGCAGAACGCTTTACTTTTTCTAATTTTTTGTCTACTGTTTCTAAATCTTTTAATTGCAATTCTATATCAATAGTCTCTTTATCTCTAATAGGGTCTACGTTTCCATCAACATGGATAATATTATCATTGTCAAAACAGCGCAACACATGTAAAATAGCATCTGTTTCTCTTATGTTTCCTAAGAATTGATTTCCTAGTCCTTCTCCTTTACTGGCGCCCTTAACAAGCCCTGCAATATCAACAATCTCTACAGTTGCTGGTAATACCTTTTCTGGATTAACCAGTTCCTCTAGCTTCACCAAACGTTCATCTGGCACATTTACCACTCCAATATTTGGTTCAATGGTACAAAAAGGAAAGTTCGCGCTTTGCGCCTTGGCGTTAGACAAACAATTAAAAAGGGTTGATTTACCTACGTTTGGTAATCCTACAATTCCGGCTTTCATAGTTAAAATGTATTAAAATGCGTGCAAATATACCTCTTTAGCCGAAATTTAAACACCAAAATAGTGTTCTGTTTACTTAAATCTTATTTATGGGCACATCTAGAATTAACACCAACCAAATTGATGCTATGTAAGGCCATAGCTAAAGGTTTAAACCTTCATACTTTTTCTTTAAAAAAAGCAAAAAAAAAGAGCTCTGAAAATATCAGAGCTCTTAGTATTTAAAAAATGAGAGGGTTATTTCTTACCGTCCATTTTGTCTTTCAATGCTTGAAGTGCAGAGTTAGCGTCACCTAATGTAGGCTTCGATTCGTCAGACTGCTTTTTAGCTTTCTTAGCAGCTTGCTTCACGATTTTAGCTTCCTCTTCTTTATGTATCGCCATATGAGAGGCTACCACTTTCTTGAATTCTTTGTTGAATTCAATAATTTGGAATTCTATCTCCTCACCTTTTGTTACATCAGTTCCGTCTTCTTTCTCTAAGTGACGTTTTGGTACAAATGCTGTGATATCACCATTAAAGTTGATAACCGCTCCTTTGTCTACCATCTCGTCAATAGATGCTTTATGAACAGATCCTACAGCAAACTCAGCTTCATACTTATCCCAAGGATTTTCTGTAGTTTGTTTGTGCCCTAGGCTTAACTTGCGTCCTTCTACATCCAATTCTAACACTACCACTTCTAGGGTGTCAGAGATGTTTGTAAACTCACTTGGATGCTTTACTTTCTTAGTCCAAGAAAGATCAGAGATATAAATAAGTCCGTCAATTCCTTCTTCTAATTCAACAAATACACCAAAGTTTGTAAAGTTACGCACAATACCTTTGTGAGTAGATCCTACAGGATACTTTGTTGTGATGTCTGTCCATGGGTCTGGCGTTAATTGCTTAATACCTAAGCTCATCTTACGCTCTTCACGATCCATAGTCAATACTTGTGCCTGAACTTTATCACCTACGTTTACAAAGTCTTGTGCACTACGCAAATGCGTAGACCATGACATTTCACTAACGTGGATCAATCCTTCAACACCTTCAGCAACTTCAATAAATGCACCGTAGTCTGCAATAACAACTACTTTACCTTCTACATTGTCACCAATTTTAAGTTCTTCACCAAGAGCATCCCAAGGGTGTGCGCTTAATTGTTTAAGACCTAATTGTATACGTGTTTTATCCTCATCAAAGTCAAGGATTACAACGTTTAATTTCTGGTCAAGCTCTACAATCTCGTTAGGGTGGTTGATACGAGACCAAGAAAGGTCTGTAATGTGTACCAATCCATCTACACCACCAAGATCTACAAAGACACCATAAGAAGTAATGTTTTTAACAACACCTTCTAATACTTGTCCTTTTTCAAGCTGCCCAATGATTTCTTTTTTCTGCTCTTCGATATCTGCCTCGATAAGCGCTTTGTGAGATACAACAACGTTTTTAAATTCGTGGTTAATCTTCACAACCTTGAATTCCATTGTTTTGTTAACGTATACATCGTAGTCTCTAATAGGCTTCACATCAATTTGTGAACCTGGTAAGAACGCTTCAATTCCAAATACGTCTACAATCATACCACCTTTGGTACGACATTTAACAAAACCATTAACGATAGTTCCTTCATCGTGTGCTTTATTTACACGATCCCAAGCCATAATAGTTCTGGCCTTACGGTGAGAAAGAATTAATTGACCAGTTGCATCTTCACGCACATCAATTAAAACCTCTACTTTATCTCCAACTTTTAAACCTGGATTGTAACGGAATTCATTTAATGAAACAACACCTTCAGACTTAGCGTTGATGTCTATAATAGCATCACGGTCTGAGATATGTACCACTTCTCCTTGTACTACTTCATCATCTAAAGTATCTACAAAATTCTCTGTTACTAATTTTTCAAACTCTAATAACTTACCATCATCTACAGGATCAATTCCTTCTTCGTAGTTGTGCCAGTTAAAATCTGTTAAGAATTTTTCAGGGTTTAATTCCTTAAGAGAAGGTTCTCTTTTTGGTTTTTCAGCAGCCTCTGGGGTTGTTGCTTCTGCTGTTTCTTGAACTTCTACAGCAGGAGCTTCTACTTTTGGAGTTCTTTTTCTTGCTTTCTTAGCAGCTGGTTTTGCTGCCTCGTCTTTTGCTTTTTCAGCCATTTTTCAATTTTTGTATCCTCTTGTAATGATTCTATTTGATAAGAAAACCACAAGGCTTTACTTTGTATTCTACAAGGCTGTAATAGTTAAACGATTTACCCGTAGAAGGATTATGTTTATTTTATATGTCCAAATTGCTATTACTACACCGTCAAAATGGGCTGCAAAAATAATTCTTTTCTTTTAATTTCCAAAGTGATAGGGTAAATAATTACAATAGCGAAGAGGCTATTAGAACACGGGTATTAAACCTTAAACAGAAGCGGGTTACAATTCAAAATAATAAGTCGCCAAGTTACTACAACAAAACCATTAAACGCGGCCAGCTATTCTGTCTTTGGCTAATTGTAAAATAACATGAAATTGGTCTTCCAAATTCATGTGGCTATTATCAATAGCGATGGCATCTTTAGCCTTTATAAGAGGTGAGTCTTTACGGGTAGAATCTATATGGTCTCGCTCCACTACATTGTTCAAGACATCCTGCAAAGAAACCTCATCCCCATTGGCAATAAGTTCTTTATATCGGCGCTCTGCTCTTGTAGGGGCAGATGCGTCTAGAAATATTTTAAGCTCTGCCTCTGGAAACACTACGGTAGCTATATCACGACCATCCATAACAACTCCTTTGTTTTTACCTAGTTTTTGTTGTTGGCTTACCAATTTGGTGCGTACAGCAGAAATCGCAGCAACAGGGCTTACCAGAGCTGAAACCTCAAGGGTTCTAATTTGTTTTTCAACATTAATACCATTTAAAAAAACTTCTGCAACACCTGTACTTTCATTTTTTTTGAAATCAATAGATATATCTTTTAAAGCATTTTCTAGAGCACCTTGATCTACCTTAGCATCTGTCAATAAATCCTTGTTGCATTGCAAATAGAGTTACAGCACGATACATAGCGCCCGTATCTACATATATGTAGTCTAGCCAATCTGCAAGTTGCTTTGCAAGGGTGCTTTTTCCGGTAGAAGAAAAACCGTCAATGGCGATGGTGATTTTTTTCATTATTGTAAGTCTATGTTGAGCCCAAAAAAACTACTTGATGCAGCAGTATTGTATTTTGAAAATGAATAATTTAATCTCACTTTATTAAGCTTAATACCAAAACCCGCACTCAAACCAGCAAATGCTCTGGTATCTATAATACGTAATTCTTCTGCGCGTCTAAAGTTATAACCAAACCTAATATTGAACCCGCTTTCAGGAAACAGTTCGAGACCAAGAATAACGTGACGAAATGCCTCGTCTATAAAGTTAATGTTTTCTGTAGTAACAACCCCTTCCAAATCTGTAGTTTCTCTGTCTGGATTTGAAAAAGCCAAATCCCACCGCTGCATATTCTCTAAAGTAAAATGCCAACGAATTGGTATACGCTCTAGAATTTGTGATGCCCCTAGAATGATTTCAAAAGGAAGCGGCTCAAGGTCTATATCATAGGGCGTGAGTTGGGTACCTATGTTTCTAGCAACACCCGTTATTTGTAGATCCCAATCCTCATTAACATACATTATACCTAGATCTGCAGCGACCCCAAAGGAACTGTATTGTTCTAGTTGAGATGATATAAACTTAATAGTACCTCCATAATGGAAATTAGTAAAAGGAATGTTACGCGCATGGCCTACAGAAATTGCTACCTCAGATCCAGAGAAACTATTTGTAGGGTTTCCTTGGGTATCGTAGCCAGCAAAATCTCCGTAGTTGATATAGGTAATCCCTGCATGTATAACCTGCGTGTATCTATCCCAAGAATATGCGTAGGCTACCGAACCGTAATTAACATCTGACAAGTAGTTATTGTAATTAACAGATAGTTGTTTATCCATCTGGGGATTAATAGCGGCGGGGTTAAATAGTCCTTGAATTGGATCATAGTCATAATTGGTAACTATTTTACCTCCCAAAGCAGCTTGTCTTGGATCGATTAACTAAATTTAAAAACTGATAGGTAGAACGCCCTCCTATTTGCCCAAAGGCAGATAAAGTTATCAGTGAGGTTACTAAAAATAAAACCTTTTGGTTCATATGCAGCGCCGCGTTATTCTTTAATACAATAACGAGTGTAAGTATAATTTATTTTCGAGAGAAATGAAAAGAGTTTAGAATAAAAAACAGCTAGAAATTATATCCCTAGCTGCTTTTAAAGTCATCTTATAGTTTTTTAGCTCCTTTGACCTTTTCTTTTGTTAAGGCAAGGGCTAGAACATCACTCATTTCTTTTACATAATGAAAGGTTAAGCCTTTTAAATATTCTGGTTTAATTTCATCTATATCTCGTTTGTTTTCCTCGCACAGTAAGATCTCTTTAATACGTGCTCTTTTGGCTGCAAGTATTTTCTCTTTAATGCCTCCAACAGGCAGTACCTTTCCACGAAGAGTAATCTCTCCAGTCATGGCCAAACTCTTCTTTACTTTGCGCTGAGTGAACAAAGATACCAATGAGGTTAACATGGTAATTCCTGCACTTGGGCCATCTTTTGGTGTCGCTCCCTCCGGTACATGGATATGTACATTGTACTTTTCGAAAATTTCTTGTTTAAGACCAAGCTTTTCTGCATTAGATTTTATGTATTCTAAGGCAATGGTGGCAGATTCTTTCATAACCTTACCCAGGTTTCCTGTCATGTTTAGGGTGCCTTTACCTTTACTAATGGTAGATTCAATAAACAAAATATCTCCCCCAACACGGGTCCAAGCAAGGCCGGTAACAACACCTGCTACTTGGTTGTTTTCATATTTATCTCTCTCAAGTCTAGGAACTCCTAATATTTCAATAACATCTTGATTGCTTATCTTGATGTTGTAAGACTCCTCCATTGCAATTTTCATAGCAGCATAACGTACCGTTTTTGCAATTTGCTTTTCTAGACCACGAACACCGCTTTCTCTAGTATAGCCTTCCACAATTTTTTCTAGTTGCGCCTTACCTACTTTAAGGTGCTCTTTGGTTAAGCCATGCTCTTTTAATTGCTTTGGCAGTAGATGCTGCTTGGCTATTTCAACTTTTTCTTCAATGGTATATCCCGTAACATTGATAATCTCCATACGGTCTAAAAGTGCTGGCTGTATGGTACTTAAACTATTGGAGGTTGCAATAAACATTACCTTAGACAGATCATAACCTAATTCTAAAAAATTATCATAGAAAGAACTGTTTTGCTCAGGGTCTAACACCTCTAAAAGTGCAGAGGAAGGATCTCCTTGACTACCTATAGAAAGCTTATCAATTTCATCTAGCACAAAAACAGGGTTACTTGTTCCTGCTTTTTTAAGACTTTTTATAATACGCCCCGGCATTGCTCCAATATAAGTTTTACGGTGCCCTCGTATTTCGGCTTCATCTCTTAAACCGCCCAAAGAAATACGTATGTACTCTCTACCAAGTGCCTCTGCTACAGATTTTCCTAAAGAAGTTTTACCAACTCCTGGAGGACCATACAGGCAAATGATGGGTGATTTCATGTCGTTACGTAATTTTAAAACGGCAAGGTATTCTATGATGCGTTTTTTAACATCATCAAGACCATAATGATCTCTATCTAATATTTTCTTGGCACGTTTTAAATCAAATTTATCTTTACTGAATTCATTCCATGGTAATTCTAAAAGAAGGTCTAAGTAATTTTTCTGAATACTAAACTCTGCAACCTGAGGATTTAAGCGTTGCATCTTAGACAATTCTTTGTTAAAATGTTCTGCGGTGTCTTCATTCCATTTTTTTGCCTTACCGCGCACTCTCATGTCTTCAATCTCAGCCTCAGAGGTACTTCCTCCCAATTCTTCCTGAATGGTCTTCATTTGCTGATTCAAGAAATACTCACGCTGCTGTTTGTTGATGTCATTGTGCACCTTGGTATGGATATCTTTTCTTAGAGAGAGTTTTTGCAACTCCAGGTTCATGTACCTGAGTGTTTCCAAAGCTCTCTCTTGCAAGTCATTTATTTGCAAGAGTTTCTGCTTTTCTGCAACAGAAATATTTAAGTTGGAAGAAACAAAATTGATCAAAAATGAAGGGCTTTCTATATTTTTTATAGCAAAGGATGCATCGCTAGGAATGTTAGGACTGTCCTTGATTATGGCCAGTGACTTCTCTTTTATGGTCTCTACGATAACCAAAAACTCTTCATTGTCTTTTGCAGGTCTAGCTTCCTCAACAGCCCTCACAGTAGCGGTAAGATAAG
>CAJJCS010000005.1 GCA_905182755.1 Aequorivita sp. HC6-5 | reverse complement strand
AATGTGACGGCAAGAATTCGTCTTAAAACGGTAAACTCATCTATTAAAGTTGATGATGTTTCTTTAGTTCTAACTTCATCAATAGTTGACACTACTGCTCCTGTAATCACTTTATTAGGTGATGATAGTGTAACTGTTGAGGTAGGGAGTGTATATACGGATGCTGGTGCAACTGCAAGTGATAATTATGATGGAGACATCACTAGTAGTATAGTGACCGTGAATCTTGTAGACACCAATGCTGTTGGAACGTATATAATTACTTATAATGTATCAGATGCTAGCGGTAATGCAGCAGCAGAACTAATAAGAACAGTCAATGTTGTAGATACAACCCTTCCTGTGATTACTTTATTGGGAGATAATCCAGCAACCATTGAAGTAGGAGATGACTACACAGATGCAGGCGCAACTGCTACAGATACCTATGATGGAGATATTACCTCATAGTATTGTTAACTATATCTACAGTAAATACAGCAATTGTAGGTGTTTATACAGTAAGGTATAATGTATCAGATGCTAGCGGTAATGCAGCAGTAGAACTAATAAGAACAGTTAATGTTGTAGATACAACCCTTCCTGTGATTACTTTGCTGGGAGATAATCCAGTAACCTTTGAAGTGGGAGACACCTACACAGATGCAGGCGCAACCGCTACAGATAACTATGATGGAGATATTACCTCTAGTATTGTTACACGAATCTACAGTAGATACAGCTATTGTAGGAAGTTATACAGTAACTTATAATGTATCAGATGCTAGCGGTAATGCAGCAGTAGAACTAATAAGAACAGTTAATGTAGAAGATGCTCTTTCTTTAGAAAATTTTGAACAAATTAAATTTAGTCTATTTCCTAATCCATCTACTGGAGATATAACTGTCATGTATTATTTGCCAGGGTTAATCGATGGAGTATTAGCAGAGGTTTATGACATGTTAGGGCGATTAGTATGGACGCAAGTTATTGAGCAAGAGCAAGGCATGCAACAAGCGAATCTTAATCTAAATTCATTACAGAAAGGAAATTATATTGTAATGATTAGTGCTGGAAATAACAGAGGAGAAAAGTTTGTAAACAACAAAATTTTAATACTTAAATAAGCTTTGAGACATGAATATTTTTTGCTTTTTATTGTTTTCAAAGCGGAGCTTTTCATGATTACAAAGTAATCCTTTCTAGGTCTATTTTTTAGTTTTCGATCGATATTTTATTACGAATCTTGAGTAGCCAACTCTTTGAATATGTCGATATTTTGGTTCGAAAAAAGGTCAATATAGTGTACAAAAAAAGCCGAGACGTACGTTTTGGCTTTTTTGTTTTTATAAATTAAATAAAACCTACCGCTGTAAAAAAAAAACTCTTTTAGTGTTTCCATATTTATAAACTATATTTGGTTCTTACTATTTTACAATGTTCAAGTATTTTTTAAATAAATCGAAAACTTCATTAGCGAATAAAGAGTCAATTTTTATTCACATCCCTAAATGTGGAGGATCTACATTTGTTGGGCTATTAATGGATTCTATAAAACCACAAAATTTTGATCCAACAACCCCAACACATAAAATAGATAAAGTTGGAAACACTAAAATCATGCATGTAGATTTTAATTCAATAGAGAGAAAATTTAAAGCTCCTACCATTTTTAATTCAAACAAAAATCAAGAATTTATTGATAGCCAATTATTCATTTTGTTTAGAGACCCGGTTGAACGTATTGTATCTGAGTTTAATTTTCAATATCATATTTTAAATGGCAAAAATGGAGATCAAAAAGCAGCTCTTTTATCTAAATTAAAACGAAGACCTAACTCAATAGAGGAGTATATCGAGTATAAGGAAACACAAAATTATCAAACAAAGTTTTTATTGGGAAAGCCTCTGGGGCATACAAAAAACATTAGCACCAATGATTTTAAAAAAATCATAAACACCATAGGCGTTTTGCCTATTCATTGTGGTATAACAAATCAATATTCCAATTATTGATAATCTTTTTGAAAAAAAAACAGGAGTTAAGCTTAGGAAAAAGGTTTTGGTTCGTAAGCAACAGCTGTGGCAGTGAAGATGTCATAGATTTTATAAGCAACAAAAAAAAGAATTACTGGTTCCCCAATAAATATGATTATCAATTATTTGAATATGTTTGGAAGTTTTAAGACCGTGGATTAGATAATCTTTCAAGAAAAGGATCAATTTATATTGAAGAATGGGAATATTTAATTTGTTTCGTAAACGACCAGAATTACCAAAAAAAACTTTTCCATTTTTGTATGGGGATAATTCTATAAAACCCCTCGTGTTCCAGTTTTATTGAAAGGAGCAGCAAAACATTGGCCCCTTCACAGTAAATGGAGCAAAGATTATATCAAAGACAATATGGGGAGTTATATCTGTAAAATTATAGAAGATTCTAGACCAGCATATGCAAAAGATCAAACTACTCTAAAGTTTTATTTTGAAAAACTAAAGAACGTTAGCACCTTAACTTTAGAACCATTTAACCCAAAAAAACCACCACTTTTTTATAAGGATATTAAAACGCCCAACCCTTTTTTTACAACCAAAGATATTCAGCGATTTTTCTTTTTTCATTCAATAAAAGATGCTGGCACACTACCACATATTCATGGAAATGCATTTAATATTTTACAAGAGGGCCAGAAGGAGTGGGTGTTTTATGATGCTAGTAAAACTCATAATCTTAATGGTTATAATACACTTCAAGCATCAAATAAGAAATATCCACAAGGCACTCATGCAAAAGATTGGTTTAAAAAAGAAGTTCCAAAATTACCTAATAAAGTTGATGCAGTGTTTTGTTGTACTCAAGAGGCAGGAGATATCGTTTTTATACCCAACGGATATTGCCATGCAGTGCTTAACAAATCTGAAGTTATGGGGATTGTTTTTGAAACACATTAAAACCACTTAAATTTTTTAGTTTTTGGTTTAATTACTGTTGGGTCGAATACCAATTTATTTTGAAATAACTTTATATTTTTTGTATTTGCTTTAAAATTTCTATTAATACAATTTCCAATTTGTATATTTTGTGTGAGAGGATCTCTATGTATAGCATTTGTTATAATATCATTACAGAGTGAAGTATTGGAACATCTATTTTTTAAGGCATTTATAAATGCCTTATTCCATAATGCAACATAATTCTTTCCGTCTTTTATGCGAATTACGTGATGCAAATGATTGTTTAAATTATCAAAAAATAACGCGTTTGTTTTTAAAAAATCTAAACTAGTAAGTGTTGTTTCTAATAAGTTAAATCTTTGGGTGAATTTTAATACATAATCATATTTATTTCCTTTGAATTTAATTTTTTTATTTGATATATTTTTAATTTTAGAATTAAAAATATCAAGCGCATATTGATAAAGATCCAGGTCTAATGCATTATTTTTTAGTATTAGTAGTTTTGTTTCTTCAGAAATATCTGCAACTGTTGGCCTATTGAGTGTTATTCTTTTAATATCTATTTTTTTTGGCCATTTTAGTTCTGAGTATTCACTGAAATAGGATAAAGAAGCAGCATATTGCTCAAATATTCCAACTTTAATATCTATATTTCTAATTGCATTTTTAACAAGTTCAAGATCATCTCTGTCAACAGAAGTTATAACAACATGTCTTTTTCCAACCAAAAAAGCAATCATGTAATTTTGAGTTTGTTTGTTTTTTATGTAGCTATCAAAATCTTTTGGTGTTGGTTTTATTAAATTCATAAATTCTGGCCTAGTCTTAATAAAAGAATATTCGGAGAGTAGCCTATCTACAGGGTGCCTGAGAAGCATAAATATATTATGTTGCTCGTATAGCTCGTATTTTAAGGGGTTAAAAATATCTGCAGAATTCGATCTCTTTGTTTTGTAATCTATATGTCTGTAATTAAAATCTGGAGTTGTTTGCCATTCACTATTATTCATGGCGCAGTTTATAGTGGTGCCTCCTGTTTTAGGAATATGAATGAAGATATTTGATTTTTTTATTTGTTTTTTATTCATACCCAAATATAATTAAATGTAGCAAAACATTTAAGATCTACTTTTTTATGGGTTATTCTTAAATACATTTATAGATAAACGTATTAACGAAAACATTAGTTTAAAACTTTTTTTGAATGCTATGATCAAGAATAATAAAGACGCATCATCTTTTTTTTCTACAATTAAGTTACAGCTTGCTAAAGAGGTTGTAATGATTAATAGTAATACCAATAAAAAAATTGCTTAGATTTTTATTCTGCTAGCCTTGGTGTAACGGTTGCTCCTTTTTATGTGCCTAAACAATTGGAAATAATATTATTTTAAACAGGTCTTTTAGTTTGTTTTAAGGGGTATAGTTTTGCATATATCATCATAATTTTAGTTTAATTATGAATTGGTATGTTTCAAATTAATTTTGTCAGTAAAATAATGTTAATTTATTTTATGTTATTTCAAACTATCACTTACTAAAATTCTCACATAAAAAACATTGATAAATGTCCCTTTTTATGTTCATTTTAAGTAAGATAGTCTTTGCAGATACTACTTCTATATTTAGTTTAATTATTAATTGTGTACTCTCATTTTATTTTTAATAGTAAAATAATGTTAATTTATTTTGTGTTATCATTTTATTTTATTTTAGATAATATTGTTGTATAAATGACAATTAAAAACGTGTGTTTCAACGCCATAAGCTGGAAGATCTAAACGAATCACCCTATATTTTTTTTTCAACTCTTTTGTCCATTTGTCCCATGTATGTAAAGAAGCACCAGTACCATGTAATAAAACAATAACTTGACCAATTCCTTCGTCACGATAATGGACATCCATTCCATCAATCTGAATAAATTTTGAAAATTGATTAGTATATTTTATTTTTAATTCAGAAACGGGAATATCAGCGAATGTGAAGCCAATCCTGAACTAAAAACCGGTTACTTCCATAACATAGAATCAGGTTAATGAAGTTGTAATGTGCTTTGAAAAAATACAAACTTGCTGGAAAGTTCGACACGATTTCCATTTAAGAAATGGGTCTATCAATTACAATTGGTCTTGGAACAATGATGAAACGTATCCAGTCGAGATTAGGCTTTCAATCAAGGGATTTAATGGTAATTGCTCCGGAGCATAGCACCCAAATAAAGCTTTTGCACACTCGCTGAAGAGCTTCTGCAACAATGTCAGCTATTACAGCAACAGGAGCTACTGCAACATGGGATGCAGCCAATGGTGCAGCATCTTATGATTGGGAAGTTGTTCCAACCGGTAACGCTCAAGGCGTTGGAGTTGTAGCCTCTGGATCTGGAGAAACTGGACTTACAGCATCTATTACAGGATTAACTGCTAGTACAGGGTATGATTTTTTAATTAGTTCAGATTGTACTACAGAATACGCATCTGCAGTTTCGTTCACAACGAATCCTGGATGTGGAGATACAGTTACAGCTTGCTACGAAAATGGTGTTAACCAAATAGCTGAAGTAGCCGTAGATACAACAGGTGATTATATTACTGTTACCTTTAATGCTGGAAGACTTGAGTCATGTTGTGATGATGTTGAAGTTCATTAGACGCAAGTGGAACTGTTTTGTACAATGCATCCGGTGACCATACTGGTGTGTCAGTTACTTCAACAACAGGACTTATTTCTGCGTGGGTTAATGCAGATGGTAGTGTTGATTGTGGTTCTAGTGCTGGTATTACAGAAATATCAATGACGTTCACTTGTGCAGCTCCACCAGCTTGTGAAAATCCTTCAGCAACAATGTCTGCTATTACACAAACTACTGCTACTGCAACATGGGATGCAGCCAATGGTGCAGCATCTTATGATTGGGAAGTTGTTCCAACTGGTAATGCACAAGGCGCTGGAGTTGTAGCCTCAGGATCTGGAGAAACTGGACTTACAGTTTCTATTACAGGACTAACGGCTCTAACAACTTATGATTTTTTAATTAGTTCAGATTGTACTACAGATTACGCATCTGCAGTTTCATTCACAACACTTTGTGGAACATATTCTTTACCTTTTTCTGAAGGAATGGATAACTCAGGATCAACTCCAGATTGCTGGACTAGTAGTGGTGGTTCATATTTCTGGGAAATGGCTGCTGGGACAGATACTAGCTCCTCCAGCACAGGTCCAAACCCTTCAATAACAACAGGGAATTATTTTTTTACAGAGGCCTCTGCTGGTTCTACTGGTTCTACAACTGGTTTAACAACTTTTATAGATTTATCTAGTTTAACGGTACCACTTTTGAGTTTTGATTATCACATGTATGGATCCAATATGGGATCTCTGGATGTAATCATTAATTCTGCAGATACTGTATTAACAATAACAGGACAACAGCAAACATCTGACGCTTCACCATTTATTACAGCTGATGTAGATTTATCTTCCTACGCAGGACAATCTGTTACAGTTACCTTCCGTGGTACAAGAGGCGCTGGATGGTATGGAGATATTGCTATAGATAACGTTTCTTTTGTTGAAACACCTAGTTGTTTAAATCCTTCTGCTTTAGCGGCCTCTGGAGAAACAGCAACTACTGTTGATTTGGCCTGGACGGCTGGTGGTACAGAAACTCTGTGGGACTTAGAACTTGTAGATGTAACTGCTTCTGGAAGTGCTACAGGTACTCCAACCACAGAAGATGTTACAACAAACCCGTATACCTTATCTGGATTAACAGCAAATAACGATTACCAAATATATTTAAGAGCAGATTGTGGTGGTGGTGACACCAGTGACTGGTTAGGCCCAGTTTCTTTCACTACACTTTGTGCTGTGGTATCCACATTCCCCTCAAATACAGATTTTACATTAAACCCGCCTACCGATTGTTGGTCACAAGCTGGGAATGGAACCCCTTCTGAGGGTCCAACAGGTTCAACTTCAAGTTGGATTGCTGGCAGAAGTTTTAACGGTGTTCCAAGTAATAAGGTAAATTTATATAATACAGGTGATGAAGAGTGGCTAATCTCACCAATTTACGCAATACCAACTGGAGATGCGCACGAGTTGATACTTACATTAGCAGTTACTGATTATAACTCTGCATCTGAAGATGCAGCAGGTATGGCAGGTACCGATGATCAGGTACAACTATTACAAACACTTGATGGTGGTACAACTTGGACAAGTCTAGAAACTTGGGATTCTTCAAATGAGCCAGCATATACAGGAACAGCCTACACCATAGATTTGACATCTGTAGCAGGCTCATCCGTACAATTTGCTCTCTGGGCTACTGAGGGTACTATTGATGATGCTCCTGATTATGATTTTCATGTTGGAGGCTTTACAGTAAGAGAGACCCCTAATTGTCTTGATGTCACTGGCGTAGCTGTAAGTAATATTGTTGCAGATGCCGCTGAGGTTAATTGGACAGATAGCAACCCAACCCCAGCAGACCTTTATCAATATGAATTGGTAGATGTTACAGGTGGAGATGTTGTTCTCGTAACTGATAATTGGCCTTATCCTGGTCTAACATTGACAGGACTTACAACATTAAACGAGTATAAAATTCGAGTTAGAGCTAATTGTGGTTCTACATTTAACTCTTCTTACAGCGCATGGTCTTCTTACGTTTCTTGGACACAGGTAGAAGCACCTGGATGCCCAACAAACTTAACACCTATTGACGGTGCTACAGATCAATCTTGGCAGAGTATTACTCTAAGTTGGGACGCACCAACAACAGGAGGTACAGCAACTTCGTATTCTATTTTATATGGTACAACAGAAGCAGGAATGTATGAGGTTGGCACATCTACAAACACAACCTTCACTTTAAATGGTTTGAATTCTGGTGCTACAGTTTTTATTGGTGTAAATGCTATAAATGCAGGTGGAGTATCTGAGTGTACACAAATAGTATCACAACCAACACAGATGGGTTATCATGTGCTACTCCAGTAGAGGTTTTTGAAGGTACAAATACTCAAGACATTCACCAATATGTTGGTTACTCACAGTTTGCTTTTTATTCTTACACTACAACAACAGGTGGTACGTTAGATATTGGTTCTTGTAACGGAGGTGTAGATACCACACTTTATATATTTGAGCCAGGTTGTGCAACACAATTATATTCTGCAGGTGATACATGTGCAACTGGAGCAGGAAATAATTATGCGTCTAACGTAAGTTTCGATGTAGACCCCAACGTTGAATATATTATCGCTTGGTATTCTAATTACTCAATCAGTAACTTCGATTTTGATATCACCCTTACACCAACATGCTCAGGGACAACAACAACTTGGGATGGTACTTCTTGGAGCAACAGTGCTCCAGATGCAAACTCTTATGCTATAATCAGTGGTGCATACAGCACTAGCACTGATGGAGCTATTACTGCTTGTTTTATGCAAGTTGATGCAGCTGTAACTATAGACGGTACAACAGATGCTGCTATAAGTGAGGTTTTAGTGATGGCTGGCAACACCCTAAGTATAGATGAGACCTCTTCTCTTACCGTTTCTGGAGACTTTACCAACAGTGGTGGTACAGTTACCCTAAACTCTACTGCAGATGATTTCTCTTCTTTAATTGTAACAGGTACAGCTACTGGAGATATCACATACAACAGGTATGTAAATGTATATGACTAACGCCCTTGGTGGTGGTTGGGATTTAGTATGCTCACCCGTAGATATGTCTATTGCAGATTTTATAACCGCAAACGGAGCTAACATTGAGGTACTTGGTGACAATTACGCCTTTGCTCAGTTTAACAATGCAACTGGACAGTGGGTTAGATATGCTACAGACACAGACACAGGAAGCTTTTGAGGCTGCTCAAGGATATTCTATGGCAACTACTGCAGGTGCTACAGTAACATTCACTGGTGCTATGCAAACAACAGATCAAAGCATCAATATTATCAATAACGATGGTTTAAACAATGTTGGTAGAAGATGGAACTTGGTATCAAACCCTTTCCCGTCATACATTGCAGGAAATACAGCTGCAGGAGCTACCAACTTTATGAGATGCAAACAGTGCTGTTATTGATAGTGAGCGTTTGGCTGTATATGGTTGGAATGGATCAGATTACACGATTTACAATAATTTATCAGGTGCTTTTTCAATGGCTCCTGGTCAAGGATTTTGGGTAGCGCAGCAAGCACTACAGATACAGCGCTTAATTTTACAGCTGCTATGCGTACTACTACAGGAACTGGAGATTTTGTTTCAGGACCACAGCTACTTACTTACAATGTAGCATTAAAGCTTTACAATGGTGAGATAGAAAAGAGCAGCAACCAATTTCTACTTTAGAGATGGTCTTACGCTTGGTCTTGATCCTGGATATGATGCAGCAGCATACAACCAGTCAACAAAACTAAGTACAAGATTACCCAGAGGAAGCTCAAGAAACAGCATTTGCTATAAACGCTATGGGTATGGATGCTATGCAAAATACTAGAGTGCCTCTAGAGATAAGACAAAATGCAGGACAGGCCTTTACTATTAGTATTGCAGATATGGAACTGCCTCAAGATATCTACGTATATCTAGAAGATACCTTAAACGGCACCCTTACCTCTTTAAAAGACGGAGACTTTGAGCTAACAGCTCAAAGTAACCTAAGCGGTGTAGATAGATTCTTTATTGTCTTTAAAGACAACAGTGTACTCTCTAGTGGAGACACCCTTGGTATAAACGCCTTAAATGTATACAAAGCAAATACAGACAGCTTTGTTACCATAGCCGGCATAAGCTCCAGAGTCTAGGAAAGTAAACGCTACCTATTATAACATACTAGGAATGACAGTGCGTGAAAAAGCGTTAAACCCAGCAACAGCAACCCAGACTATCTCTACAGATGGCTTGGCAAGTGGCTTGTATATCATACAATTAAGATCAGGTAACCAAGTGTTCACTAAAAAAATAATTGTAGAATAATAACTATAAATTCTAATTACTGTAAATAATTTAGCATATTTGCAGTAATTAGTATTTTAAAAAATAGGAAACATGTTAAAAAATAAAGAAAACCAATCAAAAGACATAACAAGAAAACAAGCCCTAAAAAAAATGGGGACTTATGCAACATTTGCTGCATTAGGTACTATGGTTATGCTAAATCCTCTTAAGGCTGCACAACCATCTCCACCAGAAGGTTTTAGTGGAGGTAGCCAAAATGGTGCAAGAGGTGTAAGAAGAAATAAAAATAAAAAATAACACCCATAAAAAAAGGCTCTAGCATTAATTTGCAGGATTTTGTTTTTAATATAAATTTAAACCAGAGGTAGAACAATGTATTGTTTTACCTTTGGTTTTTTGTATTTTTAAAATTATTTAATTTAAATATTCAAGCTATTTTTTTACTAAAACCAATAGATGATAAAACAGTCTTGTGGTCTTCTAGAGATAACCAATACCTGGTTCTAGAAAACACTACAGCCCTTTTAGTGAGTAAGCTATCTAAGGGTATAGACTTTGAGGATATTTCAAGAGATTTGTCACAAGAGTTGTCTTTGCCTATTAAAGAAACTGCAGATTTTGTGCTAGATCTTAAAAAACGCTTTATAGACTTAGACCCAACAAGTAATTCTAACAAGAAAGAAAGCTTTGAGGGAGTTACTATCCCTGGGGTGCTTTCTGTAGAGAAATTCTATAAAATAAACAACCTTATAATTAAGGCTTGTTTTGACAGTCAAGAAGCTTGCTTTTTAATTCATCCAAAGTTTGAGCATCTTGAAGTAGCTGAGCAAAAGCATGAATTTTGTTTAAAAACCTTTACCCAAAACGCCCGCATTTTTTTGGCAGTAGAGGATCAACTAATTGAGAGTTGGCCATTTGATGAGGCTCATTTTTTCCAAGGGAAATTCTCAATGCAGCTCATCCAGAAAATTCATAACAAGCAAGAAGATAAGTGGCTGGGTGTTTTTCATGCCTCTGCTGTTTCAAACAAAAACAGCGCCATGCTTTTTTTAGGTGACTCTGGAAATGGGAAAAGCACATCACTAGCGCTTTTACAGGCCCATGGGTTTGATTGTATTGCAGATGATTTTGTGCCCGTTGATGCCCACAACCAAGAAATATATTCTTTTCCAGCTGCAATTTCAGTTAAAAAAACAAGTCTAGATACCCTACTTCCTTTCTATCCAGAGCTTAGTGATAGTAAAGAGTATGAATTTAAGGTAGCACAAAAAATGGTTAGGTATTTAAAGCCAAATAACAATGATTTTTCCACTCATGTGCCATGCAAGGGGCTTGTGTTTATAAAGTATATAAAAGACGCTCCTTTGTCTTGTAAAAAAATAGATAAAGTAACTGCTTTTCAAAAATTAGTACCAGATTCATGGCTGTCTCCAATAAAGGAAAATGCAGCCATTTTCTTAGATTGGTTTGCCGCCTTAGATTGTTTTGAACTTACCTATTCTAATAACAATGAGATGGTAGCTCAGGTTTCTAAACTCTTTAGAGATGAGCTATAAAGACGTTTATTATTTTGTTGCCATGTGTTTGACGATTTCTTTAGAGAAAAAAAACAAACAAATCATAGAAGCGCGCCTCAAAAAAAACGATATAGACTGGGAGTTTGTGGTTGAGGTAAGTACGGGCCATTACGTGTTTCCGGCCATGTATTGCGCCCTAAAACGCGAGGGTTTTTTAACAGTATTTACCCCAAGAATTACTTAATTTTATGGAGCATATTGCCGATACAAATCGTGATAGAAACAAGCAAATAATCTTTCAGGCAAAAGAGCTGAACACGCTTTTATTATCTCATAATATAACTCCAATATTTATTAAAGGAACTGCCAATTTGCTAGCTGGTCTTTATAATGATATTACAGAAAGAATGGTTGGTGATATAGATTTTCTTTTTTCTAGCCAAGACTACCCAAAAGCAATAGAGGTTTTAAAAGAGCATGGGTATCATTACACAGATAATCCCGAAAGCTTGAAGCCAGAGCATAGACACTATCCTAGATTAATTAAAAAAGAATACATTGCTGCTATAGAGATACATAGCGAGCTTTTAAGAAAATCATATTCTCAGGAGTTTAACTATGACACTATAAAAAGCAGTATCCAAGTTGTAGATAATGTTGCTATGCTTAGTGATGCTAACATGCTTAATTTAACAATACTAGCAGGCCAAATAAATGATTACAGGTTTCTCTATAGAAGAATTGCTTTAAGGAACGCCTACGATGTTTTTTTACTCTCTAAAAAAGTATCTGCAAAAAATGCAGTTAACACTATTAGCAGCTTAAATAATCCACTACATTGTTTTTTGGCGGCCTGCGGGGAAGTATTTAATAATCCAGATTCTTTGGAGTATACCCAAACAAAAAAAACAAAAGCCTATCTCAATATGTTTAAAGAGCTGTTTACAAATCCCAAAAAAGTAAATAGACGTACTACTAGAATTAAAACATACTTGTATTTAAAACATGTGTTAGGGTCTTTGTGTAATGTATTTTCTATAAAAAATACAGAGTTTGGTTGTTTTTACTTGTTACTGACCCAGCCTTTTGGAAAAGAAAATTAGGAGTAATCAAAAAATAAGTTTCTTCCTCAAACTACATAAAATAACTCAAAGGTTATAGAAGGATAATGTAGCGGTAACCTCAACTTTACAAAAGAGCTACATCTTTGCTTCAAATTTTTAATAGGCGACATAAAAACAACTTTGCTATTTTACCCTTTAGCTTTATTGTTAGCTGTTTGTCTAAAATTAACTGCATTGTACGCATCATTTGTGTTAATACTTGGTAATTTTTTTATCTTTAGATCAAATAATTTACACAACATTATTTTTTAAATAGATTCTATGAAGACACTTAATATATTGAAAACCGCATTATTATTACTCCTTACAACACTGTACTCAAACCAAGTTAATTCTCAATCATTATCTGCGGGTGATATAGCAATTATTGGAGTAGGTGTAGATACTGAAGAAATTCTTTTAGTTGCTTTAGCAGATGTTTCATCAGGAGAATCTGTATTCTTTACTGATGAAGAATGGAACGGAAACTCGTTTAATTCGGGAGAGGGCTTTTATGTTTGGATAACTCCATCAATTTCGGCTGGATCAGTATTTACCCTAACCAAAACTTCTGTGTCAGTTGGTGGGACAGTTAGTCAATTAGCTGGAAATATGGCCCTTGGTAACAGTGGGGATGGGTTTTTCCTTTATCAAACTTCTGATAACTTATATAATTCAGGCACATATACTCTTATTGCTTTTGCTGGAGAAGATTCTGGCGATGCTGGAACTTTAAGCGGTTCAGGCCTAGCTATAGGTACTACTGCAGTTTATTTTGGTGGTGATAATGGAGTATATACAGGCTCTAGAGGATCTAATGATAAACCTGGTCATTTAAATAATATATATAATGATAATAATTGGGCCACCTCTGGTTCAGCACAAACTTTTGATTCAACTAATTTTATCATGCTCGGATCAGGCGCTGGAATTACACTTAGTGGTTCATCAGGGAATACCAATGAATCTGGAACTACAGCAACCTTTACTGCCGTTTTAAATGCAGCACCAGTCAGCGATGTGGTATTAAATGTAACAAGTGGTGATACTGGAGAAGTAACAGTGACGCCATCACAATTAACTTTTACAAGCTCAAATTGGGATACTTCCCAAACTATAATCGCCACTGGGGTTGATGATGCAACTGAAGATGGGAATCAAGATGTAGCAATCACAGTTGCGATAGATGATACGCTTTCCGATGACTCATACGATGGTCTTTCTGAAACTATTATTGTGACCAATGAGGATGATGACTTTCCAAATATTGTAATTACTGAATTTATGTACAATACACCAGGCACAGATGATGAATGGATAGAGTTGTATAATAGCAATGGCAGTGATGTAGATATCTCTACATGGACCCTAAATGTTGGCACTAACACATTTACTTTTCCACCATCTACAAACTTTCCAAATAACACCTACATCACAATAGCAATGGGGAGTAATGGTGATGGAACCTTTAATAATGATAATCCTTTCACTCCTGATTATAGTAATGTTTCAGACCCTTTAGAATCGACCAATGACACTAACAATATGAGCAATGGTGCAGCTACCATCACACTTGAAAACATTGCTTCAACTATTATAGATTCTGTAGCCTATGATGATGGTGATGTGTCATCCACCGATGGTTCTGGACCTAGTTATGAGATTATAGATACAACTGCAGATAACTCTACGACGGCTTCTAATTGGCAAGCTAGTATTTTTAACGGAGGTACTCCAGGAAACACTGAAACATCTTGGACAGGAACTACTAATAGTGACTGGGAATAACACCTTAAACTGGAGCACAGGAGCTGTTCCTACTAGTAGTGATATTGTCTTTATAGATGGTACCTTTACCAATGAGCCTTCTATAATAAGTACAGATGCTGCAGTTAACTCACTATTTGTAGCCTCTGGCAACACCCTTACTATAGACGAGACTTCTTCTTTAACAGTTTCTGGAGATTTTACCAACAGTGGTAGCGTTACTCTAAATTCTACAGCAGATGATTTTTCTTCTCTAATTGTGGAAGGAACTGCTAGCGGAGATATCGTTTACAACAGATATGTGAATGTATATGACGACACCCTTGGTGGCGGTTGGGATTTAGTAGGAGTCTCCTAACGGGATGACCATTGCAGATTTTATAACGGCAAATGGAGCCAACATACAAGTACTTGGTGATGATTATGCATTTGCCCAGTATGATAATGCAACTGGACAATATACTAGATATGCTACAGACAGACACAGACACAGGAAGCTTTACACCTGCACAAGGGTATGCAATGGCAATGTCACCAGAGGATCTGCCTCCACCTCCATCAGGTGGTACAGCTGGAACTACAGTAGCCTTTACTGGTGCTATGGAAACTACATCTCAAAGCATCAATATTGTTAACAACCATGCAAACGGCGCCGGAGGTAGAAGATGGAATTTGGTATCAAACCCTTTCCCTTCATATATATCAGGAAATACTGCTGCAGGAGTTACTAACTTTATAGATGCAAACAGCACTGTTATTGATAATGAGCGTTTGGCTGTATATGGTTGGAATGGCTCTGATTACGATATTTACAATGAGCTTTCAGGTGCTTTTTCAATAGCTCCTGGTCAAGGATTTTGGGTAGCTGCAGCAAGCACATCAGATGCCGCTCTTGATTTTACAGCTGCTATGCGTACTACTACAGGAACTGGAGATTTTGTTTCAGGACCACAGCTTCTTACTTACAATGTAGGATTAAAGCTTTATAATGGTGAGATAGAAAGAGCAGCAACCAATTTCTACTTTAGAGATGGTCTTTCTCTAGGTCTTGATCCTGGATATGATGCAGGAGCATACAACCAGTCAACAAAATTAAGTACAAGACTTGCCCAAGGAAGCCAAGAAACAGCTTTTGCAATAAACGCTATGGGTATGGATGCTATGCAAAACACCAGAGTGCCTCTAGAGATAAGACAAAATGCAGGACAGGCCTTTACTATTAGTATTGCAGATATGGAACTGCCTCAAGATATCTCTGTATATCTAGAAGATACCTTAAACGGGACCCTTACTTCACTAAAAGATGGGGACTTTGAGCTAACAGCTCAAAGTAATCTTAGCGGTGTAGATAGATTCTTTATTGTCTTTAAAGACAACAGCGTACTCTCTAATGGAGATACCCTTGGTATAAACGCCTTAAATGTATACAAAGCAAACACAGACAGCTTTGTTACCATAGCTGGTATCACTCCAGAGTTAGGACAGTTAAACGCTACCATATTTAACATACTAGGAATGACAGTGCGTGAAAAAGCGTTAAACCCAGCAACTGCAACCCAGACTATCTCTACCCAAGGCCTAGTAAGTGGCTTGTATATCATACAATTAAAATCAGGAAACCAAGTATTCACTAAAAAAATAGTGGTACACTAGTATCTGTGAAACACTAAACAAGCAGCATTTAAAACATGCTGCCTGTTTTAGATAAAAAAGGCGAAACATATATATATGTTTTGCCTTTTTGTTTATGTTTGAAACTCAAATTAATTACACAAATGAAAGATTCTAAAAATTCAGAAAATCTACCTGATGATCTGTCCTCAGACAAGGCCACTAATTATAATGGTGCACTGGCAACACTAGTAACTGTATTTTTCTTTTGGGGATTTATAGCTGCTGGAAACGGTGTATTGATTCCGTTTTGTAAAACCTATTTTAATTTAGACCAGTTTCAGAGTCAATTAATAGATTTTGCTTTTTATGGTGCATACTATATGGGAGCGCTTATGTTATTTGTGGTGTCTAGTCTAAAAAAGACTGACATAATGAATAAATGGGGATTCAAAAGCGGAATTGTTAAAGGGTTGATTTTATCTGCCGTAGGAGCTGGAGCCATGATATTGGCAGTCAATGGCGCTGATCCAGGAGATTCGTCTGCCTTCGCCTTTATTTTGGGTGCATTGTTCATTGTAGCCCTAGGATTTTCATTGCAGCAGACAGCTGCGAATCCTTTTGCAGTAGCTTTAGGTGATCCAGAAACAGGCTCTCATAGATTAAACCTAGCTGGAGGAATTAATTCTTTAGGCACAACTGTTGGTCCTTTAATAGTGGGCGCAGTGTTGTTTGGAACTGCGGCTAAGGCAGATATAGCAGCGTCTATTTCAAACCAGACCATAACCTTATCTTCTGTTCAATATCTTTATGTAGGAGTGGGGCTTCTATTTCTTTTGTCTGCGGCCTTATTTAAGTTTTCTAATAAGTTACCAGATGCAAAAGCAGACGCAAATTTTATAGGTGCTAAAAAGGCATTAAACACTCTAATTGCAATTACAGTAATACTAATTGTTGTTTTCTTTTTTGTGTTTAGACAATATTCAGGGTTGGCTCCAGGGGCCAAGTTAGACGATAAAGCAGATCATTTAATTTTAATTCTTTCAGCTATCGGCCTTTTGGCTATTGTAGGAGGTTTATTAGGAGCCAATAAAATGGCTAAGTCAAATCCTAAGGGCTGGGGAGCCATGCAGTATCCTCAACTAGTGCTTGGGATGTTGGCTATTTTCACCTATGTTGGAGTAGAGGTTTCTATAGGAAGTAATCTAGGAGAACTGTTAATGACCAAAGCTTTTGGTAGCCTTACAGAGTCAGAGGTGGCTCCATATATTTCTCTTTATTGGGGAGGCTTAATGATAGGTAGATGGGCTGGTGCCATAGCAGTATTTAATCCAGCCGAAGGATTAAAAAAAATACTTTATATAGTGGTTCCTTATGTTGCTTTTGGGGTAATTCTATTGGCTATTTACTTAGCAGAATTTGAAGTAGTTCATTTGTCTTGGATTTTCTGCATGTGTTGCCTTGCAAATAATAGGTTTCTTTCTCGGAAAAGACAACCCAGCAAGAACACTTAAAATATTTGGTATATTAGGCATGGCAGCGATGCTTGTAGGGCTATTTACTTCAGGTAATATAGCAATTTATGCCTTTTTAAGCGGAGGTTTGTTTTGCTCTATTATGTGGCCTTCTATATTTTCTTTAAGTATAAAAGGGTTAGGAAAATATACCTCGCAAGGTTCTGCATTTCTAGTAATGATGATTTTAGGTGGAGCTATTATTCCGCCCATTCAAGGAAAATTGGCTGATATTATAGGGATACACGAGTCTTACATTATTTGCATCTTGTGCTTTGCATACTTAGCTTTCTTTGCTCAAAAAGTAGGAAGCCTTCACCAGAAAAATGCTTAATTGACATTTTTCATTAGCCTTACTTATAAGTAAGACTATCCCCTGTAAATAACTTGAGGCGCAACTTATAAGCCTTCAAAATGGCGCAAAAAAAAACTCCTTACAAACAGTAAGGAGTTTTTTATGTATGAAAAACGTATTGTTACATCATTCCAGGCATTCCACCTCCCATAGGGGGCATTGCTGGGGTATCTTCTTTAATGTCAACCAAAGCGCATTCTGTAGTTAAGATCATACCAGCAACAGAGGCTGCATTTTCTAGTGCAATTCTAGTTACTTTTTTAGGATCTATAATACCAGCCTTTAGCATATCAACATAGGTTTCAGACTTTGCATCATACCCGTAGTTTTTCTTTCCTTCTAAGACTTTATTTATCACAACACTTCCTTCGCCTCCAGCATTCTGCACAATAGTGCGCAAGGGCGCCTCTATAGCCTTAGCTACAATTTGTACTCCTGTTGTCTCGTCTAGATTTGTTGTTGTAATTTTCCCAAGTGTGTTTTGTGCACGTATCAGTGCAACTCCACCACCGGCAACAATACCTTCTTCAACAGCAGCTCTAGTGGCGTGAAGCGCATCATCTACACGGTCTTTCTTTTCTTTCATTTCTACCTCACTGGCAGCACCTACATATAATACCGCTACACCACCAGCTAGTTTTGCTAGGCGTTCTTGAAGCTTTTCTTTATCGTAATCACTGGTAGTTGTCTCAATTTGAGATTTAATTTGTCCTACACGAGTTTTGATATCTGTTTTCTTTCCAGCTCCATTTACAATGGTTGTATTGTCTTTGTCTATAGTTACTGTTTCTGCAGTTCCTAACATTTCAATGGTCGTATTCTCAAGGGTAAAACCACGCTCTTCACTAATTACCGTTGCTCCAGTTAAAATAGCAATATCTTCAAGCATTGCTTTTCTTCTGTCACCAAATCCTGGCGCTTTTACCGCAGCAATCTTTAAAGACCCGCGCATTTTATTGATTACCAAGGTAGCCAAAGCTTCTCCATCTACATCTTCTGCGATGATAAGTAAAGACTTCCCTTGTTGAGCAACTGGTTCTAAGACAGGCATTAGATCTTTCATAGAAGAGATCTTTTTATCACACAATAAAATCATTGGGTTTTCCAGTTCTGTCTGCATTTTCTCACTGTTTGTAACAAAATAAGGAGATAAAAAACCACGATCAAACTGCATTCCTTCCACAACATCTACATAGGTATCTGTTCCTTTAGCCTCTTCAACGGTAATGACACCTTCTTTACCAACTTTTCCAAAAGCCTTTGCAATTAAACTACCAATAGCCTCATCATTGTTTGAAGAGATGGCAGCAACTTGTTTAATCATTTCGCTAGAATTTCCCACTGTAGTGGTTTGTTTTTCAAGATCTTTAACAATAGCCTCTACTGCCTTGTCAATCCCTCTTTTTAAATCCATTGGGTTGGCACCAGCCGCAACGTTTTTAAGTCCTTCTTTTACAATAGCCTGAGCCAAAACGGTAGCTGTTGTAGTTCCATCACCAGCCAAATCGTTGGTTTTACTTGCTACTTCTTTTACCATTTGAGCACCCATGTTTTCAAGGGGGTCATCTAATTCAATTTCTTTGGCCACAGAAACTCCATCTTTAGTTACAACTGGAGCTCCAAATGATTTACCAATAATTACATTACGCCCCTTAGGACCCAATGTTACTTTTACTGCATTTGCCAATGCATCTACACCACGCTTAATGCCATTACGAGCATCTAAGTCAAATATTATATCTTTTGCCATGTTATTTTAATTTTGATAACCCCTTAAACACGGGGTTTATAGTAGTTAATAATTGTTACCTTTTATAGTTAGATTATTGCAAGGATGTCTTCCTCGCGCATAATTAAATACTCTTTTCCATCTAGCTTTAATTCTGTGCCAGCATATTTACCATACAGTACAGTATCACCAACTTTTACTGTCATCTTGTGGTCTTTTTTTCCATTTCCTACAGCAGCGATCGATGCCTTGTTGTGGTTTTTCTTTAGCGCTATCTGGTATGTATAATCCAGAGGCTGTTTTTGTTTCTGCCGCTTGAGGTGTTACCACGACTCTATCTGAAAGAGGTTGAATTTTTAATCCCATTATTATATTAGTTTTTAATTTCTGCAAAAGCAAAAATTGTATTAGACGTTGTTTTTATTATAAGTAACTATTGGCAGAAAGTATGCCAACACCTTAAAACTGACATTTTTATAGCTATAAAAATAAAAAATGCCAGCTTAGTGACAAGCTGACATTTTTTTTAAGTGTTATGGTGTTTTTTATGGCGTATCTACAGGAGCGTTATCCGGTGTTGGTAATGCGGTTTGTATCACCTCTGTATCTTGAATACTTGATTGTTGTGTTTCAATGCTCCCTACAAGAGGAATGCTTGATAGTAAAATTAACACAAGTAATAAACCTCCAAGGGTCCATGTAGACTTGTCCAAAAAATCTGTGGTTTTTTGTACACCACCCATTTGTGTGGATCCTCCACCTCCAAAAGAAGAAGATAATCCGCCACCTTTTGGGTTTTGAACCATTATTACTACTATTAGCAAAAATGCTACGAAAATAATTAAAATTAAAAATATTGTAAAAGTACTCATGATGCTTCTGTGTTTATCAGTTTTTCTACTGCTCTAATTTGGTCTGCAAAGAAACCACTTTTTTCGGGATTTTTCAAAATTAATATTTTATAAGCTTGAATTGCCTTTTTATAGTTTTTTTGCTGCAGATATACTTTAGCCAAAGTCTCTGTCATCAAGGAGTTTGAGGGCTTTGAGTCTTCTTGTGTTGTGTTTTGTTGTTGAGGGCTATTTTTTAATGATTTAATTTTCGGCTTTTCGTTGATGAATTTTTCAATCAAATCATTCTTGTGCTCTTTTTCTTTTGTTGTGTGCGAGGGCTTTTGCTCTTTTATTTCTTCTCGTACAATAGGGGTGGCAGTAGTTAATTGAAGCCACTGAGAAAAAGAATGCCTGTCTTTTTTTGAAAAGGCAAGCGGAGTGTCAATTCCTAGCTGGCTTGAGGCAGCTTGCTTCTCATTAGCACTTTTTGAAATATCTTCTTTGTTTGAAAATTCCTGGGATACAGCAATCATCTGTTCTATATCTGCTATTTTCTTTTCAAATAAGTTTGGATGTAAGACCGCTTCAGCATCTTCTAGAGCCTGTTTCTGTTCTTGCTTTTGTTCTGTATCAATGGTTTGAGAAAGATCCTCACCAATTTCAATATCATACTGTCCAATGGCCTGGTCGTTGCTTAAAATTTGCAATGAAATTTGATCCTGCTCAAAGCTCTCTGAGGTAATAAACTCAAATAATATGTCTCTATTGGTGGTATGGGCCGCCGTAAGTTTAAGGGCGTCGTTATATCTAAAACTCTCTTGGTTTTTTAAACCCTTTAGCCATAATGCTCTCGCGCTTTGGAAGTAGGGGTAGGTGTCAATAACTTCAACCAAATCGGGGAGTGCCTGCTTTGTTATTTGCTGGGGGTCTGCTAGTAATAAGGTATAGTTTTGTGTGTTCAAAATATTACCAGTTTGCGAGTGATTTATTAAATATATCTTGAGTGATACGCTCAAAAATTTCATTTAAAGCATCATCTAGTTCTGAGCCTGTCAACAAGCTTTGCCCGGTGTAATCTTTGTAAAATGAAAAGCGTTGTTCAAAGCCTTTTTCTTCACTGTTTTTATTAAAAAAACGCACATTAATACTTATGGTTAACCTGTTTTGTGCAGCTGTGTTTTGTGAGGTTGCTGTAATGGGCGCGATATAATACTCTGTAATTTCGCCTTCATAGATAAGATCTCCACCACTGTTAACTAAATCTAGGCTAGTTTGGTTTAGTAGAAGATTTTGAAGCTGCTGGGTAAACTCTCTTGCCATACCAGGCTCTACAATAGCAGCGTTGTTTTGAAAGTAATTTACTTGAAATGATTTGGTCTTGCTGTAATCAATATCTGCTCCTGTAAAAGAATAGATACCACATCCTGTTATAGCGGTGCTAAGGATTAAAAAAATAAAAAATGAGATTCCTTTTTTTAACATACAATGGTTGTTAATACAAAAGCAAGATTTGTGTCTTAGGTATTCAAAGATACTATTTTACATTACAAATCATATTGTTTGATTTTTCGATATAATGTGCGTTCAGAGATGCCAAGTTCATCTGCAGCATCTTTTCGTTTACCATCATATTTTTCTAATGATTTTTTTATCAGCTCTAGTTCTTTTTCTTGCAAAGACAAACTTTCTTCTTCTTTGACATCTTCTACAAAATCATAATTTCCTTTTCTAAGCTCAGCGTCACTATTTGGCATATCGAGAACTTCTACTTTGTTAGCCATAGGATTGCCGTTTGGCTCCTCTTCAACAATGGCTGCAAGCACCGCCTCATTGTTTTGCTCTTGGCTGTATATCTTCTTTATAAGAGAAGAGTTTTCTTCTTGTACTTTATTTGCATTTCCAGTTTTCATGAGTTCCATGGTAAGCTTTTTAAGATCGTTTACATCTCGTTGCATATCAAATAAAACCTTGTAAAGTATTTCTCTTTCATTAGAGAAATCTCCTTCTGCTTTTTTTAGTGCTAATAACCGCAGGCAAATTGCTAGACATGTTTGGCAAGTACTGGCTTAAAGTAGCCGCGTTTATTTCTCGCTGTTGCTCTAGCACAGATATTTGTTCTGCCACATTTCTTAGCTGTCTTATGTTTCCGCTCCAGCGATATTTTAATAATAAATCTATAGCGCTTTGATCAAGACGCAGGGTAGGCATTTTATATTTTTGAGCAAAATCACTAGCAAATTTCCGAAACAATAAATGAATATCTTCAGACCGCTCACGAAGTGGAGGAAGGTTAATGTCTACGGTACTTAGACGGTAAAATAAATCTTCTCTAAAATTTCCTTTTTCAATGGCCTCCACTATTTTTACGTTGGTGGCCGCTACAATGCGTACATCTGTTTTTTGTATTTTGGAAGACCCAACCTTTAAAAACTCCCCATTTTCTAATACCCGTAATAGTCTTACCTGGGTAGGCAGGGGCAATTCTCCAACTTCATCTAAAAAAATAGTTCCACCATCTGCCACCTCAAAATAACCGCTACGGGTTGCAGAGGCTCCTGTAAAGGCTCCTTTTTCATGTCCAAAGAGTTCACTATCGATGGTTCCCTCTGGTATTGCGCCGCAGTTCACGGCAATGTATTTTCCGTGTTTTCTGTGAGACAGCGCATGTATAATTTTAGGCACGCTTTCTTTTCCAACACCACTTTCTCCGGTAACTAGTACTGAAATATCTGTGGGCGAAACTTGAATTGCTTTTTCTATGGCACGATTAAGTTTAGGATCATTTCCTATAATTCCAAATCGTTGCTTTGTTGCTTGTACACTTTCCATAGGTTTTATTTTTTTCTGTCCTTATGCTTTACTCAAACCAACTGCCTGGCCAATTAGTGTAGCACTTGTGCAGCGTATAATTTTTACATTTACAAGATCTCCAGGTTGGTAGGTCTCTTTAGGAAACACCACAACAATACTTTGCTGGTTTCTACCACTCCATTGGTCTTGATTTTTCTTAGAAGAACGCTCAATGAGTACCTCGGTAGTCTTGCCAACAAACTCTTGAGTTCTGTAAGCTCCGTGGGCACGCTGGGCCTCAACTATTTCTGTCAGTCTTCTTTTTTTAGTGGCCTCTGGGATGTCATCTTCAAACTTTCTAGCGGCCATCGTCCCGGGTCTTTCAGAGTATTTGTACATGTATCCAAAAGCAAACTTTACTTGTTGCATTAGGGCCAGATGTGTCTTGATGATCTGCTTCTGTTTCTGAGGGGAACCCAGTAATTAAATCTTGAGAAATGCTGCAATCTGGCAGTATTTCTTTAAGCTTATCTACAAGTGTAATATACTGCGCTACGGTATGCTGGCGGTTCATTTCTTTTAAAATACGATCACTACCGCTTTGCACAGGCAAGTGTACATGATTGCAAATATTTTTGTGTTTTGCCATAACTACAAACACATCCTGGGTCATGTCTTGTGGGTTTGAGGTAGAGAAGCGAACTCTCATATGGGGCTGCGCGGTGGCTACTTGATCTAGTAGCTGCGAAAAAGAAATGGCCGTAGCCTTTTGCATTTCTGTGGCATTTTTAAACTCTTTTTTTAGCCCCCCACCATACCAAAGGTAGCTGTCCACATTTTGCCCTAATAAGGTGATTTCTTTATAGCCTTTTACAGACAGCTCATTAATTTCTTCTAAAATGCTTCTAGGGTCACGGCTTCGCTCTCTCCCGCGGGTAAAGGGCACCACACAAAAGGTGCACATATTATCACATCCTCTGGTGATACTCACCAGGGCATTGATACCGTTACTGTTTAATCTTACCGGAGAAATATCTCCATAGGTTTCTTCTTTAGATAGAATTACATTTACAGCATCTTTTCCATCTTCTACTTCTGCCAGAAGGTTAGGAATGTCTTTATAAGCATCAGGGCCAACCACCATGTCTACTATTTTCTCCTGGTCTAGAAATTTTTCTTTCAAGCGCTCTGCCATACAGCCCAAAACACCAACTTTCATTTTTGGGTTGTGATCTCTCTTTACGGCGTTGTATTTCTCTAATCGCTTGCGAACAGTTTGTTCTGCCTTATCTCTAATAGAACAGGTGTTTACTAACACCAAATCTGCTTCTTCTAGTATTTGAGTGGTGTTGTATCCTTGTTTACTTAAAATGGAAGCCACCACCTCGCTATCACTAAAATTCATGGCGCAGCCATAACTCTCTATGAACAATTTCTTTGTATTGTTGTTTTTGGGAGTGACATCAAGGGCATTGCCTTGCACATTTTCATCAATCGTTTTTTCCATATACTAGATACTCTCTTTTGAAAATTTATTTCAATTAGTATGCAAAGATAAAGAAAACGTAACGTTTATGACATTATGGCAGATTTCTTTTGCTATATAAAATGTCTAATAATCATCTAAACCAATCATAAAGCAAAAAATATAACCTTATAGTGCAAATTACCTAGAGGTGTTTTAAGGGAGTTTTAGTGCGTGTTTTTTTATTGTTTTGCCCCTTTGTAGAAGTTTAGAATTCTCTTATTATTTGTTCAAATATTTCAAGGAAACTAAATAAATAATTTTAAAAATGTGAGTTGAAAATTTTCTTTAAAAAAAAATCACATACTTTTGTAGCCCACATATAATTATACAATGGCAAAAAATTTAGTAATTGTAGAGTCACCTGCAAAGGCAAAAACTATAGAGAAATTTTTAGGAAAAGACTTTAAGGTACAATCAAGTTTTGGACACATAGCAGATCTTCCTTCCAAGGAACTGGGTGTTGATGTTGATGGTGATTTTACGCCAAAATATATAGTCTCTAGTGATAAGAAAAAACTAGTTGCAGATTTAAAAAAAGAGGCTAAAAAAGCAGAAATGGTTTGGCTAGCAAGTGATGAGGATCGTGAAGGAGAGGCAATTGCATGGCACCTTGCCGAAGAGCTAGACCTAAAAAAGGAAAACACAAAACGTATTGTGTTTCATGAAATTACCAAGACGGCTATTTTAAAAGCCATTGAAAACCCAAGACAAATAGATTATAATCTAGTGAATGCCCAACAGGCTAGAAGAATTCTAGACAGGCTCGTTGGTTATGAGCTGTCTCCAGTGTTGTGGCGTAAGGTTAAAGGTGGGCTTTCTGCCGGGCGTGTGCAAAGTGTTGCAGTGCGTCTTATCGTGGAGCGTGAGCGTGAAATAGAAGCGTTCAATCCTGTTGCAAGTTATAGAATAGATGCAGAGTTTGTAACTGCCCAAGGCAACAGTTTTAAGGCCAAGTTGCCAAAGAATTTTCAGACCCAAGCAGCAGCTCGTGCATTTCTAGAAAAAAATATTGATGCCAGTTACAGTGTTGCAGATTTAATAAAAAAACCTGCAAAAAAATCTCCAGCGGCACCCTTTACAACCTCTACCCTGCAACAAGAAGCAGCAAGAAAATTGTATTTCTCTGTTGGAAAAACAATGACCATTGCACAGCGTTTATATGAGGCAGGTTTAATTACCTAATGAGAACAGATAGTGTAAATCTATCAAATGATGCGCAGCAGGCTGCGGCAAAAGAAATCACTAAAAGTTTTGGAGAGGCTTACAGCCATCCAAGAAAATATAAAGGCAAGTCTAAAGGAGCACAAGAGGCTCATGAGGCAATTAGACCTACACAAATGTCTCGCCATAGCATTGAGGGAGACTATGATCAAACACGATTGTATGATTTAATATGGAAACGTACCCTGGCCTCACAGATGAGTGATGCGCAATTAGAACGTACCAATGTAAAAATTGCTATAACATCATCTCAAGGGGTGAAAGAGCAGTTTACCGCAAACGGAGAGATGATCAAGTTTGATGGGTTTTTGAAAGTATACCTTGAAGGTATAGATAATGACGAACAGGAACAGGAAGGAATGCTTCCAAAATTAGTAAAAGCAGACGTGTTAGACGCAAATTATATTACTGCCACAGAGCGTTTTACAAGACCGCCATACCGTTTTACCGAGGCTTCTTTGGTAAAACAATTAGAGGAGCTGGGTATTGGAAGACCTTCTACATATGCGCCAACTATTTCTACCATAATAAGTAGAAATTATGTTGAAAAAGGAACTATTGAAGGGGTAGAGAGAAAGTATTTACAGCTCACATTAGCAAAACAGGCATTAAAAGACAACACCCTAGTAGAAACCATAGGGAGTGATAAAGGAAAATTAGTACCTACAGATATTGGGATGATCGTAAATGACTTTTTAGTGGAGCACTTCTCCTCGGTATTAGATTTTAATTTTACAGCCAAAGTAGAACAAGATTTTGATGACATTGCAGAGGGCAAGGAAGACTGGAAGCATATGCTAAAAGAGTTTTACGGAAAGTTTCACCCAACGGTTGAGGATGTTAAAGAAAATGCAGAAAGAGAAAGTGGAGAACGTATTTTAGGAAAAGACCCAGAAAGTGGCAGAACTGTTTTGGTGCGTCTAGGAAAATTCGGGCCAATGGCTCAAATTGGCGCTCCAGATGATGATGAGAAAAAATTTGCAAGCCTGCGTCCAGACCAGCAGTTGCATTTGGTAACCTTTGACCAGGTAATGGATTTGTTTAAGCTTCCCAAAGACTTGGGCACCTATGAGGGTGAGCAGGTAGATGTTAATAACGGTCGTTTTGGGCCCTACGTAAGGTTTGGAAAAATGTTTGTTTCTCTGCCAAAAGGAATAGACCCTCTAGATGTAGATATGTCTTATGCAATTGAGCTAATTGAAGAAAAGAAAAAAGCAGATGCTCCTGTGTACATATATGAAGACTTGCCAGTACAAAAAGGAACAGGTCGTTTCGGTCCTTTTATTAAATGGAACAACATGTTTATTAATGTCAATAAAAAGTATGACTTTGATACCCTAAGCGATGCAGATATTATTGAGTTAATAGAAACAAAAAAGCAAAAAGAGATTGACAAGCTTATTCATAATTGGGAAGAAGAAGGGATTCGTCTAGAGAAAGCTAGATGGGGACGCTTTAATCTTCTAAAAGGAAAAACAAAAATTGAGTTGCCAAAAACAACAAAGGCAGAAAAAATGACCCTGAAGGATGCGCAAGCTATTTTAGAGAAAAACGCTCCTAAGAAAAAGAAGAAAAAAGCCGCTGCGAAGAAAAAAGCGCCTGCAAAAAAGAAGGCTGCTGCAAAGAAAAAATAACCAAATACCATAATAGTTACATCTTTTGATAGAATTTCTTACCCCAGTCTCAAAGCCTGTTATCGCTCACCGCGAGGTATTGCCTGCAGGCACTATAGGAAAACAGTTGTTAGTGCACACTATCAAAGGAGAGTTGCCAGATTTAGAAGATGTTAAGTTTGCTATTTTTGGGTGTAAAGAAAACAGGCGTGACATAGATTACATGGGCCTTGATGTACAATTTGATGCTGTTAGAATGTCCCTCTACGGGCTGTATCCTGGAAACTGGAAACACACTATTGCAGATCTAGGTGATATAGAAAAAGGAGCAAGTGTAGAAGATTCTTATTTTGCTGTTAAAGCAGTTACTGCCGCGCTGCTTAAAAAAAATATCATTCCAATTATTTTAGGAGGTAGCCAAGACGCCTTGTATGCTCAATACCGTGCCTATGATGGTATTTCTTCTATGATAAACATGGTTAACATCGATACCCGCTTTGATTTGGGAGATGCAGAGGCGGCAATTTCCAACAAATCTTATGTTGGAAAAATTATTGTAGACAAACCCTACAACCTATTTAATTATAGTGTGCTGGGGTATCAATCATTTTTCAATCCTCCACAAGAGATTGCACTGATGGAGAGCGCTCTATTTTGATGCCCACAGATTAGGAGAAGTTACTGCAGATATTAAAGATGTAGAGCCAATCTTTAGAAATGCAGATTTGGTTACTATGGATATTTCTTCAATAAAGAGTGCAGAATTAGGGAGTTATAATAAGGAGAATCCAAACGGGTTTGATGGCAGAGAAATTTGTGCTATTTCTAGATATGCAGGAATAAGTAATAAAGTATCTTCTTTTTCGTTATTTGAAATTACAGATTTTACTACTTCTAGATCTGGAGCTATGCTATTGGCTCAAGTATTGTGGTACTTTATTGAGGGTGTAAATTTTAGGGTTTCTGATGATGATTTTATGGACCTAAAGCACTATACAACCTACAAGGTTCCCATTGATGATGAGGTTTTAATATTTAAAAAAAGTAACAAGACTGGAAGATGGTGGATAGAATTGCCTTTTATTTCAAATATTGATAATAAATTGAAATCATCAACGTTATTACCATGCACCTATGGCGAATATTTGGGTGCAACAAATCAGGAAATACCTGAAAGGTGGCTTAAAGCCCGCCGAAAGAACGAAGTTTGACCAATTAAAATTGAATAATTTTTAACAAGTGTTTTTTAAGAAAATTGTTGTTTTTTTTAAAATATATCGATAGGTTTACACACTTGAAACTAGAATTTAACCTAATACCTATGAAAAAGTTTATTGCATTGGCTGCGATTGTTGCCTTAATGTCCAGTTGTAACTCTGGAGACAGAGGAGAACTTGTTGGAGTAAAAGGTAAAAAATGGCTCCCAGAGAAACCCTATGGAATGACTCTTATACCAGGTGGCGCCTTTGTTATGGGTAAATCTGGAGACGATTTTGTAGCCGTTAATGACGCCCCTACAAAAACTGTTACTGTTCGGTCCTTTTATATGGATGAAACAGAAATTACCAATTCAGAATACCGTCAATTTGTAGAGTGGGTTAGAGATTCAACAGTGCGTTTAAAATTGGCTATTCTAGCAGATGAATTAGGAGAAACTCCAGGAGATGGAGAAGCTGGTATTGGAGATTTTGCATTTCTTGACAATGAAGACGAAGAGAAAACACCTTATGACCAATACATGGAAGACAATTACTATGGAATGGGAGATGATTTCTACGAAGGTAGAAAAATCAACAACAACATAGATTTAATTTGGGACACCGCCGAATATCCTGATGAGTATTACGTTGAGGTTATGGATAGTATGTATCTGCCAATGGAAGAATCTTACAACGGGCAGCGCACACTAGATGTTTCAAAGCTAAATTTTCAGTATTCTTACATGGATATTGGACAAGCTGCGCAAGACAAGTCAAAACAAAGAAAAGATTTTATCAAAAAAGAAAGTCTTAACATATATCCAGATACAACTGTTTGGATTAGAGACTTCAACTACTCTTACAACGAGCCGATGCACAATGATTATTTCTGGCATCAAGCCTATGGAGAGTATCCTGTGGTTGGTGTAACTTGGAAACAAGCAAAGGCATTTGCTGCTTGGAGAACCTTGTATAAAAATTCAAACCAGAAAAAAAGAGATCGTGAATTCGTAAATTCATTCCGACTTCCTAGTGAAGCAGAGTGGGAGTATGCTGCTCGTGGTGGTATCCAAGGAGGAGATTTTCCTTGGGGAGGACCTTACACTAAAAATGACAGAGGTTGTTTCTTGGCAAACTTTAAACCCCTTCGTGGAGACTATGCCGCAGATCAAGCGCTCTATACCGTAGAGGCCAACTCATATGAGCCGAATGATTATAACTTGTTTAACATGGCAGGTAATGTAGCCGAGTGGGTAGATAGTTCTTACGAGGCTGCTTCTTACGATTATAACTCAACAATGAATCCTCTTGTAAATGACTCCAACAAACCTGCGCAAAGTTACTCGTGGTGGTTCTTGGAAAGATGTTGCCTACTTTTTAGAGGTTAGTTCAAGAAACTATGAATATGCAGATTCTGCAAGAAGCTACATTGGTTTTAGAACCGTACAAGATTACATGGGTACAGATATTACTTTAAATCAAAACTTCGGTGACGCGAGATAAAACGTTAAAAACTTAAACTTAAATCAACTACTTAAACTTAAACTAAAAAAAAATTATTATGGCACAGTCAAAATCTGGAAAGAAATTAATGAACATGGCCTATACGGTCTTGGAGCCGCAGTTGTAATCATCGGAGCATTATTTAAAATTATGCACTGGCCTTACGGAAACTTAATGCTAATTATTGGTCTTGTTACAGAAGCAGGGGTATTTGCTGTTTCTGCCTTTGAAAAAGTTGATGATGATCTAGACTGGTCATTAGTATATCCAGAATTAGCTGGAGGAGCTGCCTCTGGTGGTAAAACAGAATCTCCAGAAGGTCTTTTATCAAAAAAATTAGACCAGATGTTAAAAGATGCCCGTATTGATGGTGAGTTAATTACGAGTCTTTCTACAAGTATTTCTTCTTTCGAGGCTGCTGCGAAAGGAATGGCTCCAACTGCAGATGGCATGAACGCTACTAAAAAGTACAGTGAAGAAATGGCAATGGCTGCGGCTCAAATGGAATCATTAAATAGTTTGTATAAAGTACAGGTAGAGTCTACATCTCGTCAAACTGAAGTAAATGATCGTGTTGCAGAAAATGCAGAGCAATTAAAAGCACAAATGGAGCACTTAACAACAAGTCTTTCTTCATTAAACGGAGTATACGGTGGTATGTTATCAGCAATGAGCAGAAACTAATCATAATTTCAATAAATAAAAATATTTAAAATAAAATTATGGCAGGAGGAAAACAAACCCCAAGACAAAAGATGATTAACCTAATGTACTTGGTTTTCATCGCGATGTTGGCATTAAATATGTCCAAAGAAGTATTGTCTGCATTTGGTTCAATAAATGAAAAATTAGACCGTGCAAATACAAGTTATGAGTCTAAAAACACCCTTAGCATTGGCCGAGATTTCAAAAAAAGGCTGATGAGAACGATGAGTTTAAGGCAGCAGCTGCAACTGCAAATGCTGCTAGTTCAGCTGTCAAAAACCTACAATGATTACATAGCACTTCAAAAAGAATTGCTACTATCTGAGGTGGACGATAACACAGACTATGAAACAATGGATCAGCCTACTTTTTTAAATGAGCTTTATTATAAAGGGGGTAAATTAACAGAAGCTGGGCAAGAGTTTATTACTCAAATGGATAGCTACAGAGAAGCAATTGTAGCTTTACTTGGAGATTCCAACCCAACCCTGTCAGCCCAAATTAATAAAGATTTCGATTCTTCAGATATTACATCAGGTACTGAAGGTAACAAAGTAACAAAAAACTACATAGAATACAATTATGTTAATTTTCCGATGATTTCTTCATTAACAAAAATGACGCAAATCCAAAATGATATCAAGTCTGTAGAAAATGAATTATTATCTTCACTTCTTTCAGGAAACCTAAAGCAACTTGCAAAGCTTGATAACTACGAGACTGTAATGACAACCTCAAAAGGAGCTTACTATACAGGTTCTACCTTTGATGGTATGTTATCTTTGGGACGTGTAGATGCTTCTACAAAACCAGCTAGAGTAGAGTTATTGGTTGATGGTAAAGAAATTAAAGACAACCAGATTTGAGTTTGATGGCGGTAAAGTAGTTCTTAAAGTAGGAACTGGCTCAGTTGGTGATCACAAAATTACAGGAAAACTTGTTTATATGCAAGATGGTAATGAGGTTGAGGTGCTTGTAGACAAAAAGTTTACAACTATCAATAAGCCAAACAATGCTACTATTGCTGCAGATAAGATGAATGTAGTCTATCGCGGTGTGTCTAACCCAATGACAATTACATTTGCGGGTATTCAAGACAACAAGATACGAGCAAACGCTGCGGGTTTAACCAGAGTAAAAGGAAGTGCATATGCTATGAATCCTGGAACGGGTAGAGAAGTAACTATTAATGTATCTGGTACACTTCCTGACGGAGATCCGGTAAGAGATAGTGCTACTTTCCGTATTAAAGATATCCCACGTCCAACAGGAACCATTCGTGGTGAAGATGGAGATGGAGGTTGTGTTAGAATGCAACGTCAAGGACTTGAGAAATCAAGTATTGGTGCAGCATTACAAGATTTTGATTTTGATCTTAAGTTAAATGTAACTGGATTTAGTTTCAAAGTAAGTGGGCAACCAACAATTAAAGTAAATGGTAGAAAATTAAATAGTCAAGCCTCTGGAGCTCTTAAAAGGCAAAGCGTGGTGAGACCTTCAAATTTTTGACATTACTGCAAACATAGCTGGAAACAGCGGGTACAAATTGAAGAAGATTTCTCCAATTGTATTGAGTTAACAAATTAAGAAATAGAATAATCACACTTGATATGGTTAAATTCAAGTGTGATTAATAGGATACTTTTTTAATAAAAAGGAACAAATGAAATTAAGGAACATAATTTTAGGTGCTTTTGTTGTTGTTTTAGGTATATCTAGTGCAAATGCACAATTAAATATCTTAAACTCGGCAACACCAGAGGATATTGGAGTAAAGACCTTGGATCAACTTGCTTATGATAATGATGAGCCATTGCCATATGGTTATATAGACGAGCGTGATTTGCTTTGGTCAAAAGCCACCTGGGAAATTATCGATCTTGATGAACGTGTAAACTTCCCGTTATACTATCCTATAGATACCAACAACATTGGTTCTGATAGACGTCCTTTATATGATGTTCTTGTAACCAACATGAAAAACGGTACTATCAAAGATGTGTACTCAGATTCTTATTTCACTCAAAAAAGAACCCTAAAAGATTTAGATGCTTCTTTAGTGTATAGAGATACTACAGATTATGGTATAGATCAATTCAATGCAGAAGGCATTGTAGATGACGAGTATATTAGAGAATTCACTCTTGATGCTGCAGATATTGAACAGTGGAGAATACGCGGGTTATGGTATTTAGATTCTCGCCTTGGCGAACTTAGATATCGTGTACTGGGAATTTGTCCTGTTGCTCCAGAGGCGCGATCAAAAGCTTTTGCAGATGATGGTGGTGGTGATAATTTAGTTGAACTGTTTTGGGTTTATTTTCCAGCAGCACGAAATGTGCTTCATGAGGCAAAGGCTTTTAATAGAAAAAATACGTCTAGACCCATTTCTTTCGACCATTTATTAAACTCAAGAAGATTTAACAGTCTTATTTACAAAGAAGAAAATGTTCAAGGAGATAGAGCTGTTAAAGAATACATAAGTGAAAATGCATTTATGCAACTTTTAGAGTCTGACAGAATAAAAGAACAAATTAGAAATATTGAAATAGATCTTTGGAACTATTAATGTAAAAGTACATACTTCAAAAAAAGCCCTACACTTGTGGGGCTTTTTTTATGCCATATATTTTGTTGTGTAGGGTGTCAATTTCATACGGGTTATAATTCTCTGTTTTGCCAAGATTGTTTTGTTATATTTACTGTAATGAAACTAACCCGCAAAGAAGAAATAGTTATTGTTGCAGCAAAACTATTTAAAGAAAAAGGATACAGTGCCGTTTCTATGAGAGACATTGCCCAGCAAATGGATATAAAGGCGGCAAGTTTATACAACCACATTAAAGGCAAACAAGAAATCTTATCCTCCTTGGTACTCCATGTTGCTGAAAAGTTTACCAACAGCACTCAAAGCATTACCTCTCAAGACGGCACTGCACTGCAGCGCCTAAAAAAACTCATTGAAGTACATATAGATATTACCGTGCACCATGCAGATGCCATTGCAGCGTTAAATAATGATTGGATGCATCTAGATGGCCAAGATTTGTTAGACTTTATTGCCATGCGTGACCAGTACGAAGAAAATTTCAGAAGCATTATAAAACAAGGAATCCAAACACAGCAAATTAAGGCCAAAGAACCTGAGGTTATTCTTTTCTCGATTCTCTCTACTTTAAGAACCCTCTATCTCTGGAATGAGAAACGAGGAAAACTAGAGGTGAATGTTTTAAAGAAAGAATTGGTGTCTGTTCTTATATCTGGTATTGTATAATTATTTTGAGATATTTGCTATTGTAACTAACAATCGTTAGTTTTGTAAAATAATACAACTATATGGCTACATTTCATACATTAAAAATTAAGGATATAACCAAGCAAACCCCTGATTGCTCTGTTATTACCTTTGAAATGCCTGCTAGTTTAACTCAGGCGTTTTATTATACCCAAGGCCAACACCTTACCCTTAAGGCAATCATTGATGGCCAAGATACAAGGCGCTCTTACAGTATTTGTTCTAGTATGGTAGATCACCAGTGGCAGGTAGCTGTAAAAAAAATCCCGGGAGGAGTATTCTCCAGCTACGTAAATGATGTATTACAAACAGGAGATACCCTTGAGGTGATGCCTCCAAGTGGTAAGTTTGGTGTTCCTATCTCAACCCAAGAAAAAACATACATTGCCTTTGTGGCTGGAAGTGGTATTACTCCAGTGCTGTCTATGATAAAGACACATCTAGCAAAAGAGCCAAAAGCCAGGTTCAAATTATTCTATTTGAATCGTACTGTAAAATCTATTATCTTTAAGGAACAAATAGAACAGCTTAGAAATCAGTATTTTGGAAGGTTAGAGATTTTTTATTTCTTAACCAAAGAGCACAGAGATGCTGAGCTTTTTAACGGGCGTTTTACTCACCAAAAGCTAGATGAAATATTCAGTAAATTAGTACATGTGCCGGCTCTTGATGAAGCCTTTTTGTGCGGCCCTGAGGAAATGATATTTTTGGTTCAAAAAGCACTAATGAATGCTGGTATGCCAGAGGCCAATATACACTATGAGTTATTTGTCTCTGGATTAACCCAGCAGGATAAAAAACGTGCTGCACGTTTATCACAGCAGAGCGTTGAGGGAGTAGAAGTAACAATTGTAGATGGTGGTAAAGAATTTCATTTTACCATGACAGAGCATTTTGATAATATTTTAGATGCCGCCCTAGAAGCAGGAGCAGATTTACCCTTTGCTTGTAAAGGTGGCGTGTGTTCTACCTGTAAATGTAGAGTGCTTGACGGGAATGTAGAGATGAAAATAAATTATGCGCTCAATGATAAGGAAGTATCACAAAACCTTGTTTTGAGTTGCCAGGCAGTACCCACCACAGATAAAGTAAAAGTTGATTTTGATGTATAAATCTTAAAAACTATGAGTAACGAACAAATAAAAAACCTAGAAGAAATTTTTGAAGCGCGCATTGCACGTGACGAAAAAATAGAACCCAAAGATTGGATGCCAGAGAAATATAGAAAGACGCACATTCGTCAAATCTCTCAGCATGCCCATTCAGAGATTGTAGGGATGCTACCAGAAGGAAACTGGATTAGCAGAGCGCCTTCTTTAAGAAGAAAGGCTGCCTCTGCTAGCAAAGGTGCAAGATGAGGCAGGACACGGCTTGTATTTGTATTCTGCCTGTGAAACACTTGGTATCTCCCGTATAGAATTATACGAGCAGTTGCATAGTGGTAAAGCAAAGTATTCTTCAATATTTAATTACCCAACACTAACCTGGGCAGACATGGGCGCTGTTGGTTGGCTTGTGGATGGCGCAGCCATTATAAATCAAGTGCCTTTGTGTAATACCTCTTTTGGTCCTTATGCAAGAGCAATGGTTCGGGTTTGTAAAGAAGAGAGTTTTCATCAAAGGCAAGGTTTTGAGATTATGCTCAAGCTTTGTAAGGGCTCCAAGGAGCAAAAAGACATGGCTCAAGACGCCCTAAATAGATGGTGGTGGCCAAGTTTAATGATGTTAGGCCCAACAGATGCAGAGAGTGTTCATACAGAGCAGTCCATGAAGTGGAAGTTAAAACGTAAATCTAACGATGATTTGCGCCAACAGTTTATTGATCAAACAGTACCCCAAGCAGATTTACTTGGTTTAACAATTCCAGATCCAGATTTAAAGTTTAACAAACAAACAGGAAGTTATGATTTTGGAGCCATAGATTGGGATGAGTTTTGGCAAGTAGTAAAAGGTCACGGGCCCTGCAACAAGCAGCGTATAAGTGCACGAGTAGCTGCCTGGGAAAACGGTGCTTGGGTGAGAGATGCAGCCATGGCACATGCCGCTAAAAAAGAGGCATTAAAAATTAAAATAGCAATCTAGTATCAAATACAATAGATATGGATAATAATTGGCCCTTATGGGAAGTCTTCGTAAGAAGTAAAAACGGATTAGAACATCGTCATTTTGGTAGCCTGCATGCAGCAGACGAAGAAATGGCACTTGAAAACGCAAGAGATGTTTACACAAGACGCAATGAAGGCGTGAGTATTTGGGTCGTAAAAAGCAGCAATATAACCGCAAGTAACCCAGAAAACAACGGAGAACTCTTCGAGCCAGCTCAAGACAAAGTATACCGTCATCCAACATTTTATAAGTTACCAGACCAGGTAAAGCATATGTAATATGAAAAGCGAACATTTATACAATTACATTCTAGGTATTGCTGACAATAGCCTTATTCTTGGACAGCGTCTTGGAGAGCTATGTGGTCATGGTCCTAGTTTAGAGACAGATATTGCAGGCACAAACATTTCTTTGGACCTTATTGGTCAAACAAGAAGTTATTATCAGTACGCCGCTAAAATTTCCGGCGAAAATAAAACAGAGGATGATATCGCATTTTTACGTCTAGAAAGACACTACAAAAATGTATTACTTGTAGAACAGCCCAATACCCATTTTGGATTTGTTATGGGGCGTCAATACCTTTTTGATGTGTTTCATTTGTTACTATTGAAAGAATTACAATTAAGCAAAGATGAAACCCTAGCTGCTATCGCAAAAAAAGGAATCAAAGAAGTAAGTTATCACAAACGATTTTCTGGAGACTGGGTAAAACGCTTGGGTGATGGAACCCCCCAGAGTACCGCCAAAATGCAAGAGGCTATTGATGATTTATGGCCCTACACACAGGAGCTTTTTGACATGACAGACTCAGACACAGCAATGGCCTTAGAGGGTGTAGGTGTAGATGTTTCAAAACTAAAAAAGGCCTATTACAAAGAGGTTACAGACCTCTTTGAACTGGCAACTCTAGAGGTTCCTCAAAGCACGTATTTTTCTCGTGGAGGTAAAAAAGGAGTACACAGCGAGCATATGGGATATTTGTTGGCAGATTTGCAGTACATGCAACGAACCTATCCAAACATGCAGTGGTAATAAAAAAACAATGACAGGAACCCAGATAACTATAGACACGCATCTTCTTCCAATTTTGGGACAGGTAAGCGATCCAGAGATTCCGGTATTAAGTGTTTTGGACCTCGGGGTAATAAGAGAAGCTATAGAAAAAGATGGGACGGTGTATGTTAAACTTACACCCACTTATTCTGGATGTCCAGCAATGGATGTTATTGGGGATGATTTAAAAATAGCCTTTGCCCCATTGGGCAAAAAAGTAGAGGTGGAGCTTGTATTGGCACCAGCTTGGAGTACAGATTGGATTAGCGAGTCTGGATTGCAGAAAATGGAGGCTTACGGAATTGCCAGACCTTTGTCTGAAAGTGCAGATAAAGATGTGTTGTTGGCAGGTGCAAAAAAAGTAATTTGCCCTCAATGTAAAAGTACAGATACACATTTAGTAAGCCAGTTTGGCTCTACTGCTTGCAAAGCATTATTTAAATGCGAAGCATGTCTAGAGCCTTTTGATTACTTTAAATGTTTGAAATAATAAATTAATTCCCTTAGTGGGATTCAAGGAGTATATCCTTACCTATAGAAAGCTATGAAAAGTATTACAACTAGTATACACAGTGGTGTAGCAACCTTAACATTAAACCGCCCAGAGGTATTTAATAGTTTTAATGGTGAGATGGCGCTGCTTTTACAAAGCCAACTTGATGCCTGTGAGGCAGATCCAAACATACGCGCCATAGTAATCACTGGACAGGGTAAAGCTTTTTGCGCCGGCCAGGATTTAAAAGAAGTAACAACACCAGAATTACACCCCGGATTTAAAAAAATACTAGAAGAACATTACAATCCTATCATTGAAAGAATTAGAGCTATTGAAAAACCTATCATTGCCGCAGTTAATGGAGTAGCTGCTGGCGCGGGGGCAAATATTGCGCTAGCCTGTGATATCGTTGTGGCAAGTGAGAAGGCTAGTTTTATTCAAGCTTTCAGTAAAATAGGTTTGGTGCCAGATAGTGCTGGGAGCTTTTTTTTACCAAGACTCATTGGCTTTCAAAAAGCATCGGCCTTGATGCTACTGGGAGATAAAGTAAGCGCAGCACAAGCACAAGATTTAGGCATGATATATAAAGTGTTTACTGCAGAAACTTTCCTCCAGGAGGTTCATAGCTTAGCCCTTCATATGGCTCAATTGCCAACCAAAGCATTAGGGCTCACAAAAAAATTGTTAAATGCATCTTTTAATAATACCTTAGAGCAGCAATTAGCACTTGAGAGCAAACTGCAAATACAAGCAGCAAATAGCAATGATTACAAAGAGGGTGTTTCTGCATTTGTGGAAAAAAGGAAACCAAACTTTAAAGGAAACTAGATGATTAAAAACGTAGGTATTATTGGTAGCGGAACCATGGGTTCTGGAATTGCTCAAGTAGCAGCGGCTGCTGGTTGTCTAGTTACATTGTTTGATGTACATCAACAGGCACTTGATTCGGCAAAACAAAGTTTAGAGAAAATCACAAATCGATTGGTGGAGAAGGGACGTATCTCCTCCCAAGAGAAAGATGCTATCCAAAATAACATACGCTACGTAAACTCATTAAAAGAATTGGCGCATAGTGATTTAACTATTGAGGCCATAGTTGAGAATATTGAGGTTAAAAAGAAGGTGTTTCAAGAATTAGAAGGCTATGTAAGTGATACTTGCATTATAGCATCCAACACCTCTTCTTTGTCTATAGCCTCTATAGCTTCTGTCTTAAAAAATCCAGAGAGATGCATCGGGATTCATTTTTTTAATCCCGCACCCCTTATGAAATTGGTGGAGGTAATTCCTGCCATACAAACTAGTTCACAGGTACTTGCCACCTCACAGACCACTATTGAAAACTGGAAAAAAGTAGTTGCTGTAGCTAAGGATACACCTGGCTTTATTGTAAATAGAGTCGCCAGACCTTTTTACGGAGAGGCTCTTAGAATATATGAAGAAGGTATTGCAGACTTTGCAACCATTGACCATGCTGTAAAAAGTGTGGGTGGGTTTAAGATGGGACCTTTTCAGCTCATGGACTTCATCGGCAATGATGTAAATTATACCGTAACACAAACTGTATTTGAGGCCTTTTACAATGACCCAAGATACAAGCCTTCCTTTACTCAAAAACGTTTTGCAGAAGCAGGTTATTTAGGCAGGAAATCTGGCAAAGGATTTTATGACTACTCGCAAGGAGCTAAACTACCAGTGCCAGAAAATAATCCAGTACTTTTAAACTCCATTTTGGACAGAATTTTAGTGATGTTAATAAACGAAGCTGCAGATGCATTGTTTTTAAACATTGCAAGTGCCAAAGACATAGATGCGGCAATGACCAAAGGAGTTAATTACCCAAAAGGGCTATTGGCCTGGGCAGATGAAAAATCAATAGATTGGTGTGTCAAACAACTTGATACGCTATATAACCATTACCATGAGGATAGATATCGCTGTTCTGCGTTACTAAGAACAATGAATTTAAAGAACGAAACTTTTTTTTAAATGGAAGGAACCTTAATACCCTATAAAATGCTCTCTCAAGATGCCTACAGTAGTTGGCTTGGTATAGAGATTCTTAGCTGTGAAATAGGCCGCGTAAAAGTAGGAATGACCATACGTAAAGAAATGCTCAATAGCATGGATAAGGCCCATGGTGGCATTAGTTATGCATTGGCAGATACTGCCTTTGGTTTTTCAGCAAATACACATGGCAGGTATGCAGTATCTATAGAGACAAGTATCAATCATATAGAGGCTTTACATCTAGGTGATTATATCACTGCCGAGGCGACTTTAGATGTGCAGAAAACCAAAGTTGGTTTTAATATCGTTGAGGTAAAAAAAGGTGATGAGCTCGTGGCGCTTTTTAAAGGAGTTGTTTACAGAACGAATAAGAATTGGGAAAAATAACAATACAGACCCTATGGCGGGTTTATTTCCTTGGCTTTTTAAAATGAAATTATGAAACAAGCATATATAATTGATGGTGTAAGAACGCCTATCGGAAATTACAAAGGAACACTAAGTGCCATTCGTACCGATGATTTGGGAGCACATGTTATCAAGGCTTTGGTGTCAAACAACCCGCAAATTCCAAAAGAAGCTTTTGATGATGTGATCATGGGGTGTGCCAATCAAGCTGGAGAAGATAACCGTAATGTAGCTCGTATGAGTTTGCTTTTGGCGGGCTTACCCTTTAGCGTGCCAGGAGAAACCGTGAATAGATTGTGTAGTAGTGGTTTGTCTGCTATTATACACGCCAATAGAGCTATAAAAGCAGGTGATGGAGATGTGTTTATTGCTGGTGGTGTGGAGAACATGACACGAGGCCCATATGTAATGGCAAAACCATCAAGCGCTTATGGGGGTGATAGTAAAATGTATGACTCTACCTTTGGATGGCGTTTTGTAAATCCAAAAATGGCTTCATTATACGGTGTTGATGGTATGGGCGTTACTGCAGAGAATCTAGTGGCCAAATACACCATCTCCAGAGAAGATCAAGATGCCTTTGCCTATAATAGCCAAATGAAAGCTTCTGCTGCTCAAAAAAGTGGTCGGTTGGCCAAAGAAATTGTTCCAGTAGAAATTCCACAAAGAAAAAAAGATCCTATTGTATTTAAAGACGATGAATTTATTAAACCAAATTCTTCAAAAGAAATACTTGCAAAACTACGTCCAGCTTTTAAAAAAGAGGGCGGAAGTGTTACGGCTGGAAATTCATCAGGATTAAACGATGGAGCGGCAGCAACACTTATTGCCTCTGAGGATGCTGTAAAAAAATACAATTTAAAACCTATGGCTAGAATTGTTACCTCTGCGGTAGTTGGAGTAGAACCAAGAATTATGGGTATTGGTCCTGTAAAGGCTTCTAATAAAGCCCTAGAAAAAGCAGGACTAACTATGGAAGATATGGATGTTATAGAGCTTAATGAAGCCTTTGCTTCACAGGCTTTGGCATGTATTCGTGCATGGGGTTTACAGGATGATGACCCGAGAATAAACCCCAATGGAGGTTCTATTGCCATTGGTCATCCACTGGGAGTTACAGGAGCAAGAATTACCTACAGTGCAGCCCTTGAGTTACAACAAACAAAAAAGAAATACGCTCTTGTTACTATGTGTATAGGAGTAGGGCAGGGTTATGCTGCTATTATAGAGAATGTAAATGTATAATCAAAGCCGGCCACACTAGCATTTAATTGGTTGAAATATAAGAAGTAATCACAAGACAAGCATCATGGGACAAAAAACACAACATTATGTACAAGGCCAATGGCAATCTGGAAATGGAGAAGGGATTCCTGTTTTTGATTCCATTACTGGCGAACATTTCACCAGTACTACCGTAAGGGGATTAGATGTTGCTTCGATACTCCAATATGGCCGTGATAAAGGGGATACATTACGTAAAATGACCTTCCAACAGCGAGGAAATATGCTCAAGAGTTTGGCCATGTATCTTACAAAAAGAAAGCAAGCTTTTTATGAAATTAGCTACCGTACTGGTGCTACAAAAAGAGATAGTTGGGTTGATATAGAAGGAGGTTTTGGAAACTTATTTGCCAATGCTTCTCTTAGAAAGTTATTCCCTAATCAAACCTATCATGTGGAGGGAGATCCTATAGATTTGTCTGGTGGAGGTCGTTTTATGGCCCATCACATTATGGTGCCCAGAGAAGGTGTTGCCGTTCATATTAACGCATTTAATTTTCCAGTATGGGGAATGCTAGAAAAGTGCGCAGTAAACTGGATGGCAGGAATGCCAGCCGTTGTTTTGCCAGCGCCACAAACAGCTTATTTAACAGAGGCTGTGGTAAGAGAGATAATAGCTTCAGGGATACTCCCTGAAGGATCCCTTCAACTCATCAGTGGTACTGCTAAGAATATTTTAGACACCGTGGGGTCTCAAGATGTGGTAACATTTACAGGCTCTGCAAATATTGGTAGGCAGCTTAAAAACCATCCGCAATTAACTAGAGAGTCTGTGCCATTTACTATGGAAGCAGATAGTCTCAATGCAGCTATTTTAGGACCAGATGCAGTTGTTGGTACTCCAGAATTTGATTTGTTTATAAAAGAAGTCCGTAATGAAATGACTACAAAATGTGGCCAGAAATGTACTGCCATTCGCCGTATTATAGTGCCGCAAGATGTAATAGATGATGTACAAGCCGCCTTGTCTAAACAACTTGACAAAGTAACTATTGGTGACCCTCGATTAAAAGAGGTGCGCATGGGCTCTTTGGTAAGTATTAGCCAACGAGAATCTGTAAAAGAGCAAGTTGCTAAAATTGCCCAGACAGCTCAAATGGTCTATGGAGATTTTGATGAGTTTAAGGTATTAGGTGCAGATGCTCAAAAAGGGGCGTTTTTAAAGCCCATTTTAATGCGCGAAGACAATCCTTTACAAAACGAAAATGCGCACATCATAGAGGCTTTTGGTCCAGTAAGCACCCTGATGCCTTATGATACTTTGCAAGATGCTATTACCTTGGCTAAGATGGGTAAGGGTTCTTTGGTGAGCTCTATAGTAACCAATGACAATACCACAGCGAGAGACTACGCTGTAGGCGCTGCTAGCCATCATGGACGTATTTTAATATTAAACCGTGAGAGTGCCGCCCAAAGTACAGGTCATGGTTCTCCCCTGCCAAGTCTTATTCATGGAGGGCCCGGGCGTGCTGGAGGTGGAGAAGAAATGGGAGGTATGCGCGGTGTAAAACATTACTTGCAGCGTTGCGCCATTCAAGGAAGCCCGACAAGCCTAACAAAGGTAACAGGTATTTACCAGCCTAAGGCAGCTTATATTGAGGCTCCAGCCCATCCTTTTACCTACCACTGGGAAGACATCCAGCCAGGGATGTCTTTAAAAACACATAACAGAACCATAACAGATACAGATATTGTAAACTTCGGAAATATTACTTGGGATCATTTCTACGCACATACAGACATCACGAGTCTTGATGGCAGTATTTTTGAAAAACGAACTGCACATGGGTATTTTATTATCTCTATGGCTGCAGGATTATTTGTATACCCAAATAAAGGCCCTGTAGCAGCAAATTATGGGCTTGAGGAAATTCGTTTTTTACGTCCTATTTATAACAATGACACACTTTATGTGAGATTAACCTGCAAGCAAAAAGTAGATAGAGATGCTAGAGGGAAGGAACACCCAAGTGGTATTGTAAAATGGTATGTTGAGGTGTTTGATACCAATGTAGATAAAGCCAATGCATTACTTCCAAAAACAGCAGAAAAAGAAGATCCATTGGTGTGTATTGCCACCATTTTGACCATGGTAGAAAAAAAACAAGAGGTATTTGTGGAGTTACCCACTAGAAAAATTGAATCTTGTTTGGCTAAACTCACCCTAGAAAGTAAACCAACCTGGGGGATAATGACGCCCCAGCATATGGTGGAGCATTTAGAATACACCTATAAAATAGCCTCTGGTGAGCTGCAAGATTTTGATATTAGTACACCAGAGAAGTACCTAGAGAAAACCCAAGATAGTTTGTATAATTATGAGAAGTTTCCAGCAAATTCTAACTTTCCGCATTTAAAGAAAGATACGCTGGGTAGCTTAACACACCCAGATTTAGAGACCGCCAGTAGCCAAGTTTTTACAACAAAGAGATAGGTATTTAGATTTCTTTACACAAAATCCTGATGCGGTTTTAAAGAATCTTGTTTTTGGAGAACTAAATAAATACCAGTGGTATTTATTGGAGCGCAAACATCTGAATCATCATTTCGAACAATTTAATTTATTAGATTAGTAGTTGTAAAAATAGTATTACAACAACTTTTCTTGATTTAACATCCTTTTTTTGAACTAAAATTATGACAGCACCTTACGTAAAACACGATATACAAGACGGCATATCAACCATTGAGTTTTTCCACCCAGCGCACAACAGTTTGCCTGGAGATTTGCTGGCCAAACTTGCAGATGCTATTACCCAAGCAGGAGAAAACGATGCTGTAAAAGTTATTATTTTAAAAAGTGGTGGAGATAGAACCTTTTGTGCCGGAGCTAGTTTTAAAGAGCTAGTTAGCATTAATGACCAAGAGACAGGACGGATATTTTTTAGTGGCTTTGCCAATGTTATCAATGCCATGAGAAAATGCCCTAAATTTATTATTGGCCGTATACAAGGTAAAACTGTAGGAGGTGGAGTAGGTCTTGCCAGTGCTACAGATTATTGTATGGCTAGTAAGTTTGCTTCCATAAAACTCAGTGAATTAAATGTTGGTATTGGTCCTTTTGTAGTAGGACCTGCTGTGGAGCGTAAATTAGGCTTAACGGGTATGTCTCAAATTGCCATTGACGCTAATTCCTTCTATGATGCTCAGTGGGCTCAACAAAAGGGGTTGTACGCCAGTGTGCATGAATCTACCCAGGCCCTAGATACTGCCGTACAATTATTTGCAGAAAACCTATGTACTTATAACCCTGAGGCTATGGCTGAAATGAAAAAAGTAATGTGGGCAGGGACACAGCACTGGGATACTTTACTTGCAGATCGTGCTGTAATTTCTGGAAGATTGGTGCTCAGTGATTTTACCAAACAGACTTTAAAAACATTCAAATGATTTATTCTTTTAAAGGCCATATTCCGGTAGTACATGAATCTAGTTTTGTACATCCACTTGCAGCAGTTACTGGCAATGTTATTATTGGTGAGAACTGTTATATAGGTCCAGGTGCTGCTATTCGTGGAGATTGGGGTGAAATTATTTTAGAAAACGGCGTGAATGTACAAGAAAACTGTACTGTACACATGTTTCCTGGAAAATCTATTGTTTTAAAACAAGGAGCTCATGTGGGTCATGGCGCAATTATACATGGGGCTAATTTAGGGCGTAACACTATGGTGGGCATGAATAGTGTGATCATGGACGGTGCTGTTATTGCAGATGAGTGTATTGTAGGTGCTATGGCTTTTGTAAAAGCTGAGAGTGTTTTTGCGCCAAGACAGCTTATTGTTGGAAATCCTGCCAAGGCTATTAAAGAGGTGTCCCAGCAAATGCTTGCCTGGAAAACAGCTGGCACAAAATTATACCAAAGCCTTCCTAAAGATTGCCACGAGACACTGCGTGAAGTAAAACCCTTGAGAGAAATCCCTAAAGATAGACCCGTGCAAGAAGATTTTTATAAAACCCTTGCTCAGCTTAAAAAACAATAAACTTAAGGAAGAACTTTTACCTTTAAGGCCAGTTCTTTTGCTTTTTTTGTAATAGCTGCCACATCACTATTTATAGCATCATAACAAACCACAACTCCCATTCTTCTGTAGGGTCTTGAGGTTGGTTTTCCAAAAAGTCTAAAATCTGTCTTTGGAGCGCTTGCCAAAACCTCTAGGTTTTCAAAAGTTGGATTTTCTGAGTTTTCAGAGGCTAACAGTACCGCGCTAGCACCATTTCTCTCTAGTGTTATTTCTGGCACAGGCAATCCAATAATAGCCCGTAAATGCAGTTCAAACTCATTAAAATTTTGAGTGTTTGCAAGGGTTACCATTCCTGTGTCATGAGGCCTTGGAGAGAGTTCAGAGAAATAAACCCCGTTTTTATTAGAGATAAAAAACTCTACACCCCAAAGACCATTACCAGTTAATGCCTTTGTGACTTTTTTGGCCATCTCCTGCGCTGTTTTTAAATGATGGTCTTGCATTAAGGCTGGTTGCCAGCTTTCTTGATAGTCTCCCCTTTCTTGTCTGTGCCCTATGGGTGGGCAAAATAAGGTATGGCCATTATTCTGGGTAACTGTAAGTAAGGTGATTTCATAATCAAAATCTATAAAAGCTTCTACAATTACCTCGGCTACATCTCCCCTAGATCCTTCTTGAGAATACAACCAAGCCTTTTCTATATCTGCCTGGGTTTTTATGGTGCTTTGCCCTTTCCCGCTGGAAGACATTAGTGGTTTTACTACACATGGCATACCAATTTGTGTCACAGCATCTTTCAGCATTTGGGCAGAACTAGCATAGGTATATGTTGCTGTTTGAAGGTCTAAATCTTTAGCAGCCAAATCTCTTATGGCTTTTCTATTCATGGTGTAATTTGTGGCTTTGGCAGAAGGTACAACGGTGTATCCTTGCTTTTCATAGCCATACAACCGCTCTGTCCTAATTGCCTCTATCTCTGGAATAATATAGTCTGGCTTGTGCTTTAAAACAATACTATCTAGGGCATCTCCATCAAGCATGTTAATGACTTCAAACTCATGGGCCACTTGCATGGCAGGAGCATTTTTGTAACTATCTACAGCAATTACATATTGCCCCAATCGTTGAGCAGCAATTACAAATTCTTTCCCTAATTCTCCAGAGCCTAATAGTAGGATTTTTGCCATGATGTACATTGTTTGTATTACAAAACAAAGTTACTATTAATTAATCATTTTTTAATTTAATACTGCAGTAGTAAACATATTTTAAAACAAAAAAAGCACTGATTTATCAGTGCTTTTTTTGTTTTAGGAAGAGTCGAGTTTTTAGGTCAACACTTCTTTTATTTGACTCATAGCAGCAGTAATATCATCATTAGATGCTGCATAAGAAATTCTAATACAATTAGGATCTCCAAAGGCTTCTCCAGTTACGGTCGCTACCTTGGCGTTTTCTAATAAATACAGAGAGAAATCTGTAGCACTATTTATGGTGGTACCACGCAGGGTTTTCCCGAAGTAATAAGAAATATCTGGAAAGACATAAAAGGCTCCTTGTGGCTCATTAATTTTAAAACCGTCTATATCTGCAAGTAATCCTAAAATTAAGCCTCGACGCTCTTTAAATGCGTCTATCATGTATTTAATTTTACTTGGAGAATTCTCTAAAGCAGTAACAGCAGCTTTTTGACCAATACAATTGGCGCCACTTGTTACCTGGCCTTGCATTTTATTACAAGCTCTCGCTATATACTCAGGGGCTCCAATATAACCAATTCTCCAACCTGTCATAGAGAAGGCTTTAGACACACCATTTACGGTCACTGTTCGGTCATACATGTCTTCAAAATGTGCCATAGATGCATGCTGCTGTGTGAAATTAATATGCTCATAAATTTCATCACTAATTACAATAATCTGCGGGTATTTGACCAAGACATCTGCCAAAGCTCTTAGTTCTTGTTTGCTATATACCGAGCCGCTTGGGTTGCAAGGACTGCTGTAGATCATCATTTTTGTTTTGGGAGTAATAGCCTTTTCAAGCTCTTGTGGTGTAACTTTAAAATCTCTGTCTATAGAGGTTTTAATTTCAACGGGAACCCCCCCGGCTATCTTAGAAATATCACTGTAGCTTACCCAGTAAGGAGCTGGAAGTAAGACCTCATCACCAGGGTTTAATAACACTTGTGCAAGGTTATAAAGTGATTGCTTTGCGCCTGTAGATACTACTATTTGAGAAGCAGTATATGTGAGGTTGTTATCTCTTTTAAATTTTGTTATGACGGCCTGTTTAAGATCTGCATAACCATCTACAGGAGTGTAAGAGTGGTAGTTGTCTTCCACAGCTTTAATGGCTGCCTGTTTCACGAAATCTGGCACAGTAAAGTCTGGCTCTCCTAGGCTTAGGCCTATAATATTTTCTCCAGCTTGTCTTAAGTTCTCTTGCTTTAGCTGCCATTGCTAGGGTAGCAGAGGTGGCCATATTGTTTATTCTGTTAGAAAGTTTACTATTCATAATCTTAAGCAGACAAAATAGGTTCTTGCCCCATTTGTTTAAGGTGTTTAAAATGTGCTATAATAGCTTTTCTTGTTGTCTTGTACTCGTTGTATGGCAGGTTAAACTCTAATGCCGTTTCACGTACTATTTTTGAAATTTTAGTATAGTGTACGTGGCTAATGTTTGGAAAGATGTGGTGCTCTACTTGGTGGTTTAGACCGCCGGTAAACCAGTTCATTATTCTGTTTTTAGTAGAAAAATTAACGGTTGTGAATAATTGGTGTATTGCCCAGGTATTTTTCATGGTTCCAGATGGTTCTGGAAGTGGCATGTCTGCACCTTCAATAACATGCGCTAATTGAAATACAACACTTAATATCACTCCTGCTACATAATGCATAATGAAAAACCCTACCAGTATTTTATACCAAGCGATATCAAAAAATAGTATTGGTATCACAAGCCAAATAGAAAAATAAATTATTTTGGTTAGTATTAAAGTACCCCATTGCGCTGAAGGTTTCGGGAATTTACCAAATGATAATTTACGTTTTAAGTATTTTTTTGTCTGAAAAAAATCTGTGGTTAATGCCCAATTAAAAGTGAGTAAACCGTATAAAAAGATGCTGTAATAGTGCTGGAACTTATGTAGTTTGTGCCATTTAGAATGCTTAGAAAATCTAAGTACACGTCCAGCTTCCAGATCTTCATCATGGCCATGTATGTTTGTGTAGGTGTGGTGCAGTACGTTGTGCTGTACTTGCCAGTTGTACACATTTCCGGCCAGAATATAAATACTACTTCCTAATACTTTATTAATCCACTTCTTTGAGGAGTAAGCGCCATGATTTGCATCATGCATAACATTCATGCCTATTCCGGCCATACCAACACCCATAATTATTGTCATTAACACTTGCCCCCAGGTTGGTAAATCAAGAGTTAGTAATAAAAAATAAGGGGTAAGGTATATTGAAAACATGATTACAGTTTTTAGATGTAATTTCCAGTTTCCAGTTCTCTGAATTTCGTTCTCCTTAAAGTAGGTGTTTACACGCTTGTTTAGGGTCCTGAAAAATTTTCCAGAATCAAGCCTTGAGAACTTTAATTGATTATTTGTCAACATAACATTTGGGTTAATTTAAAACAAAAATAAACATCTATAGCCTAAAAGTTCTATTGAAAATCATAAATTTATAAAAGAAAGTCTATTTTTGCCTCCTAAATCTTACAATGGAAGAACTACTTCATTATTTTCCGGGGCTAACAGCGCATCAAATATCCCAGTTCGAGTTGCTTTCAATCCTGTATAAGGATTGGAATTTAAAAATTAACGTTGTTTCTAGAAAGGACATTGATGAGATATATCTGCGCCATGTATTACATTCATTGGCCATTGCCAAGGTTCAGCCTTTTTTGTCAGGCAGCTCTGTATTGGATGTAGGTACTGGAGGAGGATTTCCAGGCATTCCATTGGCTATTTTATTTCCAGAAGTTCAGTTCCATTTAGTAGATAGTATTGGTAAAAAAATTAAAGTAGTGGAGCAGGTGCGTGATGGTTTAGAACTTCAAAATGTAAAAGTCACCAATGCACGCGCAGAGACTATTACAGGGCAATATGATTTTATTGTCAGTAGGGCTGTAGCAGAGATGGAAACTTTTGTGAGATGGGTTAAAAACAGGGTTGCTAAAAAATCAAACCATGATTTAAAAAATGGGATTCTTTATCTCAAGGGTGGAGATTTAACTCAAGAGTTATCACTATTTCCAAAGGCTACAATACATCCAATATCTTCCTTTTATAAAGAAGCATTTTTTGAGACAAAAAGTGTGGTTCATCTTCCTTTAAAATTTAAAGGCAAATAGAATTAAAAAAAGATATGTAAAAAAAAAGCCCTAACAATTTGTTAGGGCTTTTTTGTATTTGATGGGGTGTGATTACTTTATCACTACAAATTTCTTTGTAGTTGTTACACCCGCATTAGATATTTTAGCCATGTAAGCACCGGCTGCATATCCAGAAACATCAATTGTTTCTTGGCTGCTGATGTTTGTCTTGATTGCCATTACTTGTCCTAAAATATTATAGATTTCAACAGTTGCATTTTCAACGTTAGAAATATGTAACACCGAACTTGCTGGGTTAGGATAAAGGTTTACTGTTGCAAGGCTATTATCTCCAAGGCCAAGTACTCCATCTGAATCAAACTGCACAGAGAATCCAGAACCGTAATCTCCATTAAATGGATACACAACTACACCGTTAGCATCTTTAAGTTCGATACCTCCTTCTCCATATGCACAGCAAATACCGTCTCCGTAAGAGTCAAACGCAGAGAAGGTAATACAGTCATCATCGAAGTTAAATCTATACTCAAAGGTTGTTCCATCACCTGAGTTTGAGTTGTAACTCTCAGATTCAAGCACTGTACCTGCAGAGTCTCTAAACTCCCAAGAAAATTCTTCTGGATAGTTATCTGTTGTAATATTTAAATCTATTGTTCCTGCGGTTTGAGTTGCACCGTCAAAACTAGTTGAGGTTTGGTTATTGTCGTTAAGGTCATCATTAGCCACTGATGCATTAATTGTATTTGTAGCTTGTGGTGTAAAATCAATTTCTGGTAACTCAATATCTGTGCTTTGTAGCGATGTTAAAGATCCACTCCAAGTATATGTTTGAGGCGCACCACCGTTTACATCATAGGTGATATCAACACTAGTGATTTCGTTTTGACCTAGGTTTTGAATGTTAATTGATGGTGAGACAGAAGACGCACAGGTAGCTTCAACATCGGCAATAGATCTTAAATTTACATCATTTGCATTGTCAAGTCCTGTTATTGTTGGATAGGTTCCACTACCACTAGGTATTAATTGTGTTGTTTCTGTAACAAATACAACTACTTCTAACTCTCCTATTTCTATAGCAATACCATTATTATCTGTTGGGATTGAGTAGGTAAATTGGTTGCTGTATAAAGATCCAGCTGTTGTGTTTGTTATATCAACACCCCATTGTCCTGTTACCATATCAATTAGACGATGCATGTGGTTGTAATTATTACCCATGTTACCACCTACTTGTGCTCCGAGTGTGTTGTTTTGTAATATGGCTACATTAAATTTGTTAGTAGCCTCTGGACTATTGCCGGTGTAATATGCTTCAACGTCAATAACCATAGTGTTTGTCTGAACATTTAACACAGCTTGAACCCCCACATTTACGTAAGAACCTTGGTCAAGAACTGTGCTAGCTGCACTTGCCCAAGCACCTCTACCAAGAGCTGTTGTTCCTGCATTACCTTGTTCTTGTCCAGGAAAATTTTGACGGTTTATAGTACCTGCTGGATATCCAGCCAATCCACTTTGATCATCAATGGCTTCTCCCCATTGTGTTCTGAAATCTGGTTGGTTTCCGTTTGGTGTAGCATAACCTCCAGAATGGATGTTCACTAAAAAAATATTATCGGGATTGTTGTCTTGCAAACTTTGTGCAATGGCATGTCCATCTGGACAAAATGTACAATTAACACCTGTAAACTCCTCAAGAATAACTTTTCTGTTTTCAGGAGTTGTGGTTACAATTGTTTGAGCAAAAGCGCAGCATCCAAAAAAGGAAAGCAGTACACTTAGTGTAATTTTATTTTTCATAATTGTTATTTTTATTTTTGCTAAGCTAGGTATTATTTTTTATAAATAGTTTTTAATGATTCTTAAAGTTTTTCTTTTTGAATAAAGAAAGCCCTAACGTGTTGATAGAGCTTTTAGTGAAAAGTGTAATTTTTTTATAAAACAGTAAATTTCTTGGTTGTTGTGAATGCTCCCTTAGAAATTTTAATAAAATAAGTTCCAGATTTATAGCTAGAAACATCAATTGTTTCTTGATCGAAACCATTTTCTTTGGTAAACATTACCTGACCTAGAATAGTATAAATTTCGATAGTTGTATTTTCAACGTTTGAAATATGTAACACCGAACTTGCTGGGTTAGGAAACACTTCAATGGACGTAAAATCATTGTCTCCAAGGCCAAGTACTCCGTCAGAGTTAAATTGTATGGAGAATCCAGAACCAATATCACCGTTTAAAGCATATATAACAACACCATTTCCATCTTCAAGTGATACTCCATCGCCGCTTCCTAATATACCATTACCAGAAGTGTCATACATGTTAAATTCTAGACAGTCTGCATCAAAATTAAATCTGTATGTAAATAGTTGGTTGTCATCTGAGGAGTTATAACTCTCTGACTCAATAATGTTTCCTGATGAATCTCTAAAATCCCAGGAGTTTTGATGTGCAAAGGTGTCTGTATCAAAACTAAGAAGGATAGTACCTATGGTTTCTAATACAGCATCAAATGATGTAGCGCCAGTGTTGTTTTCGTTTACATCATCACTTGCAACTGAAATATTAAGGGTGTTAGTGGCTTGTTGGGTGAATGCTATTGCAGGTAATGCAACTTCTTCTTCCTGGAAGGTAGAGAGATTTCCAGTCCAGCTATAAACTTGAGAAGGGCCATCATTCACACTGTAGGTTATATCAAGAGTTGTAGCCTCATTTGCTCCTAGATTTTCGATACTAATAGTTGGAGAGACAGACCCTAAACAAGTAGGATTGATCTGTGATACAGATTTCAGATTAATATCATTTGAAGAAATTCCGGTGTAAGAGGGTAATGCTCCATTACCGCTAACAACGTATTGAGTTGTTTCGGCTATGAAAACTACTACTTCTAAATCTTGAATTTTAACAGGAATGCCGTTTATGTCATCTGGGAGCGCATAAGTAAACTCATTGCTGTAAAATGAACCAGCAGTGGTGTTTGAAATATCTATACCCCATTGCCCTGTTAACAAATCAATTAATCTATGTTGGTGTACATAGTTGTTTACCCATATTACCACCAACTTGAGCTCCTAATGTATTGTTTTGTAAAACGGCAACATTTAATTTATTGACTGCAAGTGGGCTGTTGTCTGTGTAGTATGCCTCAACATCTATAGTCATTATTCTTGTTTGAACATCTACAACTGCAGTTACTGCAGTATTTGCGTAGGATGCTTGACCAAGTACGGTATTGCTTGCACCTGCCCATTGGCCTCTTCCTAGAGCTGTTGTTCCAGCATTACCTTGTTCTTGTCCTGGAAAATTTTGGCGATTAATAGTTCCTGCAGGGTATCCAGCCAGTCCGCTTTGATTATCGATAGCTTCTCCCCACTGTGTTCTAAAGTCTGGTTGGTTTCCGTTTGGGACCGCATATCCACCAGAGTGTATATTTATTAAAAATACATCACCTTGGTTGTTGTCTTGTAAATTTTGAGCAATAGCATGTCCTTGAGGGCAGAATGTGCAATTTACTCCGGTAAATTCTTCTAAAATAACTTTTCTGTTTTCTTCAGTAGTACTTACGATTGTTTGAGCAAATACAGACAAACCTAAAAAGGAAATTAAAAAACTAAATGTAATTTTCATATTCATAATTTTTTTAATAAAAATAACTACAATGACATATTTTTTATAACATAAAATGTTAAAGTTTACATACTATGATAAGAATATGAGTTTTTCTTCTTTATTTTCATCGGTAGGTTTCATATATTTACTAAAAAAAATTATGAAAACTAAATATTTATTTCTTGTCTTGTGTTTGGTTGCAGCTTCAGCTAGTGCGCAATTTACATTTTTAGACGTTGACGGTTTACCAGTTAATAGTGGTGATGTAGTTAGTTTTGGTCAAGGACAAGTTGGTGATCCAGATGGGTTTTACAATTATTTTGTTGCTAATGATACCGCTGAGCCTATTTTCATGAAAGCAGAACTTGTTAGTGCAGATAATGCAGATGGCTCTTCTTTTGAAATTTGTTTTGGACTTTGTTATACAGATATAGCTGTTGGTCAAAAATTTCCCAACAATGGTAGTGTTTTTATTGATGCTGGGTCTCAAACACCTTCAGGAAATCATTTAGTTAACACATTGGATAATGACACTCCCATGAATTTTGTTTTTAGATTTTACCAAACAGATCAAGCAGGAACTACTGAGCTTGGTAATGATTTTTTTATCACCTATTTTATACTACTCTTGGGCTAACTGATAATGCGTTTTTAGATTTTAACATCTCAGCTACCTTAGTTGGTGATTATTTAGAGACAAGATCTCCTGATAGTTATACTCTTACCATTTACAATAAAAGAGGAAGAAGCGTTAAGAAGAAGAGAATCACCACAGAAACAAACAGAATGCCGGTTGGAGATTTACCCGCTGGAATGTATTTTGTAAGAGTAGTGAATGATCAAAATGCTTCAAAGACAATCAAAATAATCAAGAAGTAACACACACACTTTAACATAAAAAAAAGACCAATGATTTTTCATTGGTCTTTTTTTATGCTGTAGTATTTTTTTTAAAATGCTATGTTAACAGTTGCGCTAACACCATTACTCTCTGGTACAAACCTGCAAACACCACCCACGCAAATAAGACCTCCACGTTGTCTTCCGTAATTCATGGAAACACGAGAAGTTCCTTTGGTGTAACTTCCTCCAAGGCTGTAATAGTGTGTTTGTGAATCTGCTCCATCATAGCCCAGTGCTCTGTAGTTCCAGTTGTCATAGGCGTATACTGCCCAGTTTGAATTGAAATTATATTCAAGCACAAATGCCATCCAGTTTTTCTGATCTTGTTTTGTCCAAAGGTGCTGCCCTACGGCTCTTATAGATTTTCCGGCATCTAGTTTATAGGTTCCTTCTACAACTCCTACGTTAGACCTAATTTCTCCTTGAGTACCTATAAAACCCCCTAAGGCAATAGATTTGTCAATAAAGACATTTTGGTATGTAAATACAGTGCTAAAGGTTTTAGACCATTTTTTCTTTACCTCCATGTTAAAATCTCTAAAATACCTGGCTCCAGAACCTAGAAATTTTGCCTTGTAAAATCTATTTTCTACGTTGTACTCTGCGTCAAGACCTCCAAAGTAAGCAAAGTTCGCAGCTATTTTAGTGCCGTACTTTCCTCCCAGAGGTGATCCTTTTTTGATAGAATAGTACAGATCTATTTGTCCTCCTAGTTCTCCAGCGCGCTGTTCTGCGTTTTCTATTACAAGGGCAGGTTGTGGGTTGTAAACATAAATATTGGTAAGTAAGTAATCTTGTTGCTTGGTAAGTCCTGGAAGGTAGTTTACCACTTGGTCGTTAAATTGATTTCCAGCCGCCTGCCTGTCTGCAAAGAAGTTAAAATTTTCTAATCTTCTAAAAGTTCCATTTATACCTAAACCTTTTTGGCCATACCCTACATTTAATTGAAGTGCTGTACCGTCATACAATTTTGGTGAAACTAATTGGCCTTCAAAAAACAAAGCGTCTTTTGATTTTGAGGCTACTTCTAAGCCTCCGTAAAAATTACCTTTTACCACATCTAGTCTTCCGCCCACAACATTTACATTGCTTGGCAATTCTAGCTGGGCACCAACATCTTGGTATCTGGCTACATAACTCGCTCCCATTTTTATATCAATACTCTCAATGGATAATCCTTGGCTTATATCAATGTTTGCATCAAGACCTTGAAGGGTTCCTTCAGAGAGCTCGAAACCTATTCTTTGCTGACCATAAAGTGCTGTAAAATCAAGATAATCTGTGGGGTTGTACTTAACCCGGACACCTCTGATGGCATTATTAATTCCTAATTGTCTTTCTTCCCAAGCGCGAAATACAAGACCGCTTCCAAACTGATCATAAAAATAACCGCCGGTAACATCTACCTTTTCATTTTTATAATTAAAATAATAGGTTGCTACACCGTTGCCGTTTGAAAAAGCTGTAGAATATCCTAGCAGTGTATCTGGCAAGTATGATTCATACTGAACACCAGCAGTAAAATTTTTAAAGGCATAGGAGAGTTGAAAATAATTATTTGCTCTATAGGCATCATCTGGTTGCTCAAAATTAAGTCCTTTATCGTATAAGAGCCATTGTGAGTTTGATTCAAAGCCACCAAAAAAATAGCCCTCGTCTGGAGATTGAGAAAATGAAAGGGTGGTATACAAAATAGCAATCCCTAGAAGTAAATATTTCATAATTGTTGAAATTTTATGTGATTTTATTAGAAGTATCTAACACTATTATTTTGAAGTATATTCTTTTACTTTTTCATACAACTCATACTCTGCCCCTGGATTGTATCCAGAATGTCTATACACAATTTTGTTGTTTTTAATAACAATGGTTAGTGGAATAGAAGATGCCCCTAGCGCTCTTTTTAAATCATTGTTTGTGTCTAAAAGGATATCATACTCCCATCCTTTACCATTTATTAGAGATTTCACTCTTTTTACTGTTCTGCTGTCATCTACAGAGACTGCTATTAGAGAAACACCAGTTTCTTCAACCCAATCTTGGTATATATCGCTTATGGCATCTAGTTCTTTAATACACGGCACACACCAAGTTGCCCAAAGAGATACAATAGTTACTCCGTCTTTATTGGCCATTTTTTGAATACTAGTAGCGGCTCCCTCAAGGGTTGTAAGAGTAACCGTTGGAAGTTCTTTTTGCGCCATTAGGGCTACAGAGAAAAATAAGGTAAAAATAAATGCAAGGTTTTTCATTTTCGTGATTTTAATTTTAAAACAATATTAGTAATATTTTACAAATTTATGAGAGTTATATGATAATTTCATGGTAATCAAAATCTAGGTTAGGTAATTAATCTGTTATATTTGTGTTGTTAAAAAAATGAAAAAGAAATGAAAAATAAAATTTTAGTACTAACAGGCGTCTTTTTTATTGCAACGCTACTTTTTGTATCGTGCAGTAGAACGGAAGAGAACGTGCCTCTAGGAGAAGATACTACAGAGATTACCGTCCAGAATTTTGTAAGACCTGCATCCCTTAGAAACCAAGAGATACCCTTTACAGTGATAACACAAACAGGTGTTGATGTAACTGCACAGGCTCAGTTTTATGTAGATGGGCAGGCAATTGATGGAAATGTATTTTCCTCAAGCGAGGTGGGCGATTTTGTGGCCTATGCAACCTATGATCTGGATGGAGTTCTAGTTACTACAACTCCAGAGAGCTTTAGTGTGATTATCCCAAAGCGTAAAGTGGTTTTGGAAGACTACACAGGAACCTGGTGCGGCTTTTGCCCAAGTGTGGCTGCTGCCATTGAGGAGGCTTCTCTGCAGAGTGATGATTTAGCGATTGTTGCTATTCATATCACAGCCAATTCTAACCCAGACCCAATGCATTTTGACGATGTTGAAATTCTTAGAGACGCATTTGAGATAGATGGATTGCCACAAGCACGTATTGATAGGTCCCAATTTTGGTTTGCACCTTATTTCATCTCAGATGCACTAGAAAATGCTGGTAGTGATACCACTTCTTCTGTGTCTTTTACATCCTCTCTAGAAGGGGATCAATTAATTACACAAGTAAATGTTGTTTCTCAGACGGGTATTAATAGTGGAGATAAACTTGTGGTGTATTTACTTGAAGATGGTATTTTGTACGATCAAGAAAACTACTACAATGAAGATCAAACGAGCCCTTATTTTGGTTTAGGAAACCCCATACCAAACTTTGAGCACAACCATACCTTGCGCATGTCTTTATCTGCACCCCTTGGTGATGATATTGCCGCAGCTGGCGCGCTTGAAGAATATTCTGTTACCTATAACAGTACAATTCCTGCAGATTATGTCAAGGAAAACTTAACATTAATTGCCATGTATGTTTCTGCAGATAATCTTGCCTACAACGCTCAGGTTGGACCAATTAACGATGTTGTTGCCTACCAGTAAAAGAATCTGTATTACAAGATTATTAAAAAAAACCGAAACTCTTGTTTTCGGTTTTTTTTATGGCCTATACTAGTATCTTTACAGCGTGAAAAATGTAGACTACATTATTGTTGGTATGGGTATAGCAGGGTTAGTGTTCTCTAAAACCTTGCGTGATCACGGCAAATCTTTCGTGGTTATTGACAGTCCTAAACAAGGGGCTACAAAGGCCTCTGGAGGCGTTTTAAACCCAACGGTCTTAAAGCGTTTCACACCGGCCTGGAACACTGTTGAGTTTGTTTTAAAAGCCGCAACCTTTTATGAGTCTTTGGCTAGGGATATTGGCCAACAAGTACTATCTGGGGTAGCCATTCACAGAATTTTAGCTAGCGTTGAGGAGCAAAATAACTGGATGGTGGCCAGTGATAAAGAGATTTTGTCTAGGTTTCTATCTCCCGAAATTTTAAAAAACAACAATACAGCCATTAGCGCCTCTTTTGGTCTGGGCGCCGTTATACAGGCCAACATTATGAAGCCCTATGGGTTACTAAAGACCTATCAAGACTTTTTAAAAAACCACGATCAATTTATTGAAGCCCAGTTTGATTACCAGGAGTTGGTAGTTACTAAAACAGCCGTGCAATACAAAGATATAAAGGCAACAAAAATTGTTTTTGCGGAGGGGTCTGGGGTAGTGCATAACCCTTATTTTACAATAGATGTTTCCCCAAATGGGAAAAAGGTTTTTGTTGGAAATAAAGGAGAGTATATTATTATTAAGGCTCCCGAGTTACAAAGTGAGGCTATTTTAAAGGGTCCTGTTATGATTATCCCTCTGGGTGATGATTTGTATAAGGTAGGTGCCAGTTATGGGCGGGATGATTATTCTTCACACACCACCTTGGGGGCTTGTGAGGAAATTTCAGAAAAACTCAGCAAAATGATTTCTTGTGATTTTAGTGTTGTAGATCAAGTAACAGGAATACGCCCAACGGTAAAAGATAGAAAACCACTTGTTGGTTGTTTGCAAAACACAAAGAGCGTTTCTTTTTTAAATGGGTTGGGTACGCGCGGGCTTACAATGGCTCCCCAACTAGCGGCACATTTGTATCGTTATTTAGAGCATGATGTCCCTATCCCAGAAATAATTGATATCAAGAGGTTTGCCTTATAAGGCCCAACGTTTTACACTTTGCTTTTATCAAAAGAAAGGAAAAGATTGATCCAAATATTTCTTGACACTCTAGTAATTAGTGGAGACATTACAATAAGAGTTGTTACAATGGCAATAAAAGAGGCTTTTAATCCAAGGCCAATCATGCCATGTGCAACAGTGAAGGCGGCCACCGCAACGGCAATACCCACGCCATAACTCACATACATGGCTCCATAGAAAAAGAAAGGCTCTATTTTAAATTTGGTCTTACAATGCGAGCAGCGCTCATGCATTTTTAAGCTTTGAGAAATGCTATACACTTTATTGTTCTTGTACATTTTACCACTGTGGCAAATGGGACATTTACCTGTAAAAATACTGTAGATTTTATTCCCTTTCATAGCACCAATTTTGTTTTTTTTCCACTACAAAAATAAGCATCTTTGCAAACTGAAATAGCGCATTTATTTCAAGATGTTATCAAAATAAACTATGCTTAATATACACAATCTATCAGTTTCTTTTCAAGGAACCTATTTGTTTGAAAAAATCACCTTTCAGCTCTCTGGAGGAACCCGCGTGGGTCTTGTAGGTAAAAACGGCGCCGGGAAATCTACCTTACTTAAAATAATATCTGGAGAACAGGAATATGATCAGGGCGCTATAGCCATGGATAAGGACGTGTCTATTGGTTTTTTAAAACAAGATATTGATTTCACCAAAGGTAAAACGGTACTCCAGGAATCTTACGAGGCTTTTATAGAAATAAAAAAACTGGAAGGGCAACTAGAGGAAATAAATACCCAGCTAGCCACCAGAGAAGACTATGAAAGTGCTAGTTATAACCAGCTCATGATAGATCTAAACGATGTACAGCATCAATATGAGATACTGGGGGGTTACAATTACCAAGGGGAGACAGAGCGTATTTTACAGGGTTTAGGATTTCAGCGAGAAGATTTTAATAAAGTCACAGAAACCTTTTCTGGAGGGTGGCGTATGCGTATTGAGCTTGCAAAACTATTACTTCAAAACAATGATATTTTACTTCTGGATGAGCCTACCAACCACCTTGATATAGAATCTATTTTGTGGTTAGAAGAGTTTTTGAAAAATTATGCAGGGGCTGTTGTGGTGGTGAGTCACGATAAAATGTTCTTGGATAATGTAACCAATAGAACCATTGAGATTTCACTGGGTAAAATTTATGATTACAACAAACCATATACCAAGTATTTGGTGCAACGTCAAGAACTAAGAGAGCAGCAATTGGCTTCTCAAAAAAATCAGCAAAAACAAATTGAGCAAACAGAAAAGTTAATTGAGAAGTTTAGAGCCAAGGCCAGTAAAGCAACCATGGCCCAGTCTCTGATTAAAAAACTTGACAAGATTGACAGAATAGAAGTGGATGAGGATGACAACAGTGTGATGTCCTTAACATTTCCGGTAAGTGTGATACCTGGAAAGGTGGTTATAGAAGCAGAAAACATATCAAAAAGCTATGGAGATACCCAGGTGTTACGTGGTATTGATTTACGTGTAGAGCGAGATACCAAAATAGCTTTTGTAGGACAGAACGGGCAAGGGAAATCTACCCTGGCTAAGATTATTGTAGATGAAATCAAATACTCTGGCGCCATGAATTTAGGGCACAATGTCCAGATTGGATATTTCGCACAAAACCAAGCAGATTATCTAGACGGCACCAAAACGGTAGAAGATACTATGTTGGACGCCGCAGATGAGCGCACAAGACCTTTGGTTAGAAACATACTAGGTTCTTTTTTGTTTAGAGGAGATGAGGCAGAAAAATACGTTCGGGTTTTAAGTGGGGGAGAGCGTAACCGTTTGGCCTTGGCAAAATTATTGCTGCAGCCTTTTAATGTCTTGGTGATGGATGAGCCTACCAACCACTTAGATATTAAATCTAAAAACGTACTAAAAGATGCTCTAATGAAGTTTGAAGGGACCTTACTACTGGTGAGCCATGATAGAGATTTCTTGCAAGGCCTCACAGACAAGGTATATGAGTTTAAGGATCATAAAATTAAAGAGTATCTGGGAGATATAGAGTATTTTTTGGAGCAGCGTGATCTTCAAAACTTGCGAGAGGCAGAAAAACGCACGGTTGTTGCAAATACACAAACAAGCAAAGCTAGCTCTGGTAAACAATCTTACAAGGATCAAAAAAAGCAAAAGTCATTAACCAACAGGCTAAGTAAAATTGAGGCAAACATTAATAAACTAGAGCGAGAAATTAAAGAGATAGACCTTGAACTGGCTTTAAATTATGAGGCTACCATAGCACAGCCAAATTTCTTTGACTCTTATCAGGGCAAGAAAAAGGAGTTGGAAGAAGCTATGAAACAGTGGGAGCTTGTCTCTGAGCAATTGGAAGGCTTGCTGTAGTTTATTTGCGTAAAAATATTTAAAAACCTGAAATTTTAATATGTACGAACATCATTTTCAATGCCCATACTGCTGGGAAGAAATTTCTATGTTACTAGATCCCTCTGTTAGTTCTAGTTACGTTGAAGATTGTGAGGTTTGTTGTAATCCAATCCAGGTTACTACTACCTTCCAGGCCATGGAACTAGAGGGGTTTGATGCAGCGCCCATCGAGCAATAATTTAATTAATATTTTGTTTTTTTATATTATAAGTACTTGCTAAATCTAAAAAGCATTGTATATTTGCAGTCCAAAATAAGTTTATCGGTATTATGACCCGAGAGTTAAAAGCTAAGTAATTTATTTTGTTTCACATCGCGGGCTTAGCCCAGAGAGGTAGTAAGTTGGCATTAAAACCACACTCCTTGAAGATACATATCGCGGGATAGAGCAGCAGGTAGCTCGTCGGGCTCATAACCCGAAGGTCACTGGTTCGAGTCCAGTTCCCGCTACTAAGAAACTCCTTGAGAAATCAAGGAGTTTTTATTTGGAATCAAGTGATGCTTGCATCTTCTTGAGAACAAAATAAAAATTTAGATTGCAAAGCAATCGGAGTTTCTTTGGGCTGTTTTTTTCTTTGGCCCATTGCGAAACAACGTGAAGCAATGAATCCAGTTCCCGCTACTACAAGAGTAATCAGAAATGGTTACTCTTTTTTTTGCTTTAAACTCAATGGTAGTCTTTGTTTCAAGAGAATCATGAAGTGGTATACTTATACATAATCTTAACTCTAGATTGTTATTATCAACCATGGTTATAATTCAAATATATCAAAAATTGCCAGTAAAAGGGTTATAACTGGCAGTAAAACTGGCAGTAAAAACTTCAAAAACTCTGAGAAAATTATTTTATTTCTGACTCCCTATCTCTTAAAATATCGGTTTTCTTTTGAGGGGTAGTCTTCTTAAAACACACTATAACCCTGTGGTTTTGTATATCTGAATCTCAAAAATATTTACAAGCAATTGATTACACACGGTGTTGTACCCAGTTATTGTCTTATTTCTAATAATTCGTTTTCTAATTCAGTTTTAGCAGTTTGCTGCATAGTGTTCAAAGTCCCTAATAGCAAATCATTTTCTTCGTAAGGGTCTAATGATAGGTTATACATTTCTTCATTTCCATTGGCAAATACAAATAATTTATATTCTCCGTTACTTATTGTCCAGATATTATTCGTGCCATTATTCAATTCTGAATATTGAAAGTTACGAATTTTTGATGGCTCAGTAAAAAGAGGCTGAAAACTCTTGCTGTCATTTATTTCTGAAGTTGGGCTTCCAGCTATTTGAGCAATAGTTGCAAACAAGTCTGAGCTAGTTATTAAATTATCATCTTCATTCCCAATTCTTGTACACTTGCGGTAGATTGTACCAAAGTTTCATTTAAGAATTCAGTTTCCAATTTATACATTGCTCCAGTCGCAGGGTCAACTATTAACATACCTATAAGTCCACCTAAAAGTATGTTTCCAAAATACCAACCATCAAGTTTAAATTCCACTGGAACAGTTTTTGTGTCATAACCATTTTTCGCGAAAGTCACTTGGTATCGTGCTTTTCCAAAAAATCCGCTTCCAGCTTTTAGTTTTATATTTGCAGGTGTTTGTCCAGAGAAAATTTCGATTCCTTTTTTATCTTTAATAACAATTTTGGCTTCGCTCGGAGCACTATTAATTGATATCGGATAACTACTTTTGCTTACAATAGAAGCACAACTTGAAAAAAGAAATGTTGAAGCCATAAAAATAGCCGTCATTTTGAGGTAATTTTTTTTAATCATTTGTTAATTATTTAAACTTTCCTAATCGTAAGGCTTTTCGGTTTCGCCTCGTTTGATACAGAAAACTCTCACATTTCTGCAAGGGTTTGGTATTGAGGGTTAATATCTAACTAATCGAATGTTTCCTGTTAAGGTACTATCGGGCACATCAAAAGTTAGTTCAAGAGTTGTTGAACTAATACCAACTATCGTAGATACTGTTATTAATCCAGTACTATCATCATAAAAAGTTAAAGTAGAATTATTAGAGCCTCCTATTGTATAGGTTCCAGTGAATATAAGTTTGTCTCCAGTCTCAGAAACACCAACATATTGAAAATAACTATTATCACTATTTAGGGTATAGTCTATATAGTCATAAGGTGCCAAGATATTTGTACCGTCGCTAAGTGTATAACTAGTCACTGTCCAGTCTCCAATTATTGAGAACTGACAAGTTCCATCATCTTCGGTTGCATCTGTGTTGTAATTAACAGCTTGTGGGTCAGTGCACCCAAGAATTGCTTGATTTCCATCATCATTACTGCTACAAGCAACGATAAGTACTGTTAAAAATAAATAGATTAGTTTTTTCATAGTGTTTGTTTTTAAATTGTTTATCCAAATATAATAAATGTAAATGACTGTTACAAATTTGATACATAAAACTACAGTCATTAGAAAGCCCTTTAACCCATTTAAAAAGCATTTTATTGAATACATCAACACAAGATTGATTAATTTGAAAATGAACGAAAATGAACGAAAATGAACGAAAATGAACGAAAATTGCCTAAAAATGGAAGAAATACCCATTTTTTTAAACAAATTCAATAAAAATGACTCAAAAACCTCTAAAAATGGGTAAATTTAAAAATTATAATAATTACCGCCTAATAATAAAATCATCAAGATTTGGATGAACATCCAAAATCTGTACGCTGCTTAGCAGAATAATTAAATGATATCTATATCAAAACTTTAAAAAAAAGTACCCAAACATACCAGTCTTTGCACGAGTTGACTGCCGCTCTCACTGAAAATCAACAGAACACCTATCACCAAATAATTCGTTCGGTAGCTATACCAGAAGCTGCTTTTGAAGACTTTTGTTCCTGGTCTGAAGATTGTTACACCCGAAATTGCATTTTTGAAAATGAAAAATTTGAACTTATCTTGCTTTGCTGGGAGAAGGATCAAATAACTCCCATCCATGATCACGGCGGAGAAGAGTGCTGGGTAAAAGTAATTAACGGAACTTTAAAAGAAACTCTTTATAAACAAGAATCTAGCGGTCTTACCCAACTCAATGCTAATACTTCAGAAAAAGGAACAATCTCTTATATGATAGATTTTATGGGCTATCATAAGCTAGAAAATATCTCTGGCCATAGAGCGATGTCTCTACATTTATATGCCAAACCCATTAAAAAGTGTAATGTGTTTGATGATTCTAAAAAAACATTCTCTGAAAAGACCTTGTCATTCGACACAGGCTCATCAGCATATTAACTAATATTAGCTATTTAAAAATAGAGCTCTACCCAAACAATAAAACGGTTATACTTAAAAGTGTAACCGTTTTTGCATTTTAACTAAAGGCTATTTCTTTTTAGAAAAAACCTGCGTGCCAAATAGAACTAATAAAATCAATAAAATACTATTGATGTAATCTGCCCAATTAGAGTCTCCCCAAAAATCTGTAAATATTCCAATTACTAGGTTTACTAGGCCCAAAGCGATAGTGATGTACATTAAATTTTTATAATTCATGGTGTGTTTATTTCTATGGTGCTTTTTCTTTATTAGTATGCTGTTATAATGAGTTTTGTACCCTTGATGTTAATTATGAGTATTCTAAACAAATCGCATCACCTATTTCTGATTCATAATAAATTGAAGCATCCACGCAATGCCGCTCTCCGTCTATCCTAATGAAAAGGCAATCCTCGTCTGCTCCAAATCCAGTAATTGTCCCGCAAATATCATCAGGGGTGCAACTTGTAATTAGTAGCGTTAGATAAATAATACCTAGTTTTTTCTGGCTCCATAATAGGTTGAAAAATAAGAAGATATTTTGTCTGTTTTTCATATCTCAAACATAATGAAAACTTGACTGCATACTAACACTAAAATGTTATTTTTGTTTTTCACTTTAAAATTAATTAATATGCCTTGGTATGTTGTTGTAACTAGGCCAAGGGCCGAGCTCAAGGTAAAAGATCGTCTCAAAGCCATTGGGGTTTCTGTTTGCTGTCCTATTCGGGTAGAGAAAAGACAATGGAGTGACCGTGTTAAAAAAGTAGAGGTGCCACTATTGCCCTCTATGGTGCTAGTGTTTTTGGAGATTAAAGACAGAGAGCTTATCTTTTCTGTGCCGGGTGTTGTGCGGTATCTTTTTTATCTAGGTAAACCAGCTGTGGTGCCAAAAAAAGAGGTGGATTTACTTAACGATATCGAGAAAAAAGGAACAAACATTATAGCCATTAAAGCGATTAAGGCTGGAGATATTATAGATGTGCCTGGTTTTGGAGCTACTGCTCAAAAAGGTAAAGTAAGACACATATCTGGCAATAAATGCTGGGTGGTGTTGGAGCGTCTAGGTTTTGTAATTACACTAAAGCTACAGTAATAAAACTCCAGTATTTTTTTAATGATAAGAAAGGAAAGTATCTAATTTAGATTGTTTCTATGTTTAAATTAGCAAAAGATTTCGCAAAATTAGATTAATTTTGTATTTAGATCTAATTTATTTAAAATCAATACTTTAAAAGATTATGGAGTATCCATTTCTTACTTGTGCGATAGCACGTTCCACAAAGGTTTTAGGTGACAGTTGGTCTTTGCTTATCATGAGAGATATGCTCTGTCATAAACACTCAAAATTCAAAGAATTTAAAGCATCCAAAGAAAAGATCGCCTCTAATATTCTAACAAATAGATTAAAATCATTGTTAGAAATTGGGCTTATTGAAAAACTTGATCCTACAGGTTCAAAAAAGAGTACCACCTATATCGCAACCCCTAAGGGTATGGAATCACTGCCAATTATATGTCAAATGTATTTGTTCTCTATAGACTCTATAGATGAATCTTTACTAAATCGACATGCAAAAAAATGTAAAAAAACAAATTAAGGGTGATACTCGACTTTTTCAACAAACTAAAACCTCTGAATATATTTCTTTTGTTGAAGAATTAAGAGAGAATCTTAGACTTTCTAAATTGGCTCTAAAAAAGTAAATTAATCAGATTATTTTTTTAATTTATTAGTCTTGAAGTTAAAAGGAACACGCATGTTAATCTCACGAGCTTTGCCACCCATCATGCCTGGAGTTAATTGAGGAATCTTTAAAATATTTATTTTTGCGGCCTCTTGTAAGCCTTTATTACCACCAGTGACACCTTTAATCTCAACAAAACCTTCTGTATTTATTTTAAAACTTACAACCACACGGCCTTCAATATTTTTTTCGTACTCTAGAGCAGGGTACTTAAAATTACTCATTATGTGCTTTGATAATTGCTGGTTGAAACATGCATCTATCTCCTCAATGCTCCCACTACACCCTGGCCAAACAGGTGGTATTTCTTTGATGGTGAGCTTGTTCTTTTTTAAATCACCCCAGTTTTCTTGGGCAAATGTAGCGCTGGTACTACATATAAATAAAAACAGCACTAATTTTCTCATGTCGTATTATTATTTAGTATTATATAGCAACAGCTCCTTTTATATGTGGATGTGGGTTGTAATCTACCAATGTAAAATCTTCAAATTTAAAATCAAAAATTGTTTTAACATCAGGGTTAAGTATCATTTTTGGCAACGCTCTTGGCTCTCTTGATAGTTGAAGTTCTATTTGCTGCATGTGGTTGTTGTAGATATGTGCATCTCCGAAGGTATGAATAAAGTCTCCCACTTGGTAACCGCATACTTGTGCCATCATCATAGTAATAATGCATAAGAAGCAATGTTAAAAGGCACCCCTAGAAAGATATCTGCACTTCGTTGGTAGAGTTGGCAAGATAGCTTTCCATCTGCTACATAAAATTGAAAAAAAGCATGGCAAGGCGGCAAGGCTGCTTTTCCGTTAGCGACATTTTCAGAAAAAGATTTTGAGCTATCTGGCATCACACTTGGGTTCCAAGCGCTAACTAGCATTCTTCTACTGTCTGGATTTGTTTTTAGAGTGTTTATAATGTCACTAATTTGATCCACCTCTTCACTGTTCCAGTTACGCCATTGGTGGCCATAAACGGGCCCTAAATCTCCTTTTTCATCTGCCCACTCATTCCAGATACGCACACCATTTTCTTGCAGATACCCAATATTAGTATCTCCATTTAAAAACCAGAGCAGTTCATACACAATAGATTTAAGGTGTAGTTTTTTGGTAGTAACCATCGGGAAACCTTTACTTAAATCAAATCTTATTTGGTGTCCAAATACACTTTTGGTTCCCGTTCCTGTGCGGTCATGCTTTTGAGTTCCGTTGTCAACTACGTGTTTAATAAGGTCGTGGTATTGCTTCATTGCGCTTTTTTGTTTACAACTATAAAGATATGTAATGTAATAAAAACTATAAAGTTTCTTGAAGTGCTGTTATCAGTATTTATTAACGATAATCAAATGTATGCCCTTACATGGCTATCCAATAATCATTCCTGCAATTGTTGCAGAAATCAGAGATGCAATAGACCCTCCAATTAAAGCTTTCATTCCAAACTTAGACAAAGTTTTACGCTGTCCTGGAGCCAGAGATCCAATACCTCCAATTTGAATACCAATAGAGGCGAAATTTGCAAAACCACAAAGCATATAAGTGGCCATGATTATTGATTTCTCATAGTTAAGATGCATGATATTGTTGATGTTCTTCAGTTCAGCTAATTGGATATACCCTACAAATTCACTCGCAGCTAGTTTAATCCCTAGGAGCTGTCCCATCATCATCATGTCTTCGGAGGCAACTCCAATAAGCCACATCAGTGGGGCGAACACAGTACCCAAAATGGCCTCTAAAGAAAGGCTAGGGTAGCTAGTGTTTGAGACCATCCAGTCGTTTACTGTAGTAACATCTCCTATCCAGGCTAAAATACCATTAAACATAGCGATAAAGGCAACAAAAACCAGTAGCATTGCACCAACATTTACAGCTAGTTTTAGCCCTTCTGTAGTACCGTTTGCAATAGCATCTAGGATGTTTGAGCCAATTTTCTCTGAAGACACTGTAACATCTGTATTAATTTCTTCTGTTTGTGGGTATAATATTTTTGAAATTACAATAGCTCCAGGTGCAGCCATTACAGAGGCTGCAAGCAGATGTTTTGCAAACACTAGGCGCAAGGCAGGGTCATCACCTCCCAAGAAACCTATGTAGGCTGCCAGTACAGCTCCCGCTACTGTTGCCATACCGCCAATCATAACTAGTAGCATTTCACTTTTGTTCATTTTCTCTAGGTAGGCCTTAATAAGCAGTGGGGCCTCTGTTTGTCCTAAAAAGATATTTCCTGCAACACTTAAACTTTCTGCTCCAGAAATTTTCAACACCTTAGAGAGTAACCATCCAAATGCTTTTACTACTTTTTGGATGATCCCTAGGTAGAACAGTACAGAGGTTAAGGCAGAGAAAAACAAAATGGTAGGAAGTACTTGGAATGCAAAAATAAATCCAAAGGTGTCCATGTCTACAACCAAGCCTTCAAATAAAAACTTACTACCCGCTTTGGTGAAATCTAAAATACTAATAAACAACTTTCCAATGCCCTCAAATATTTTTTGAATAAAGGCAACTTTTAAAACCCCTACAGCAATAACCAACTGCAGCGCAAGGCCAAGCCCTACTGTGCGCCAACTAATCGCTTTTCTGTTTGCGCTAAATAAAAATGCAATAAATAAAAGGGTAACCATACCAAGAACTCCGCGCCAAAGACTATTAAAAGAAAATCCTTGGGAGGGTATGATTGTGTCTTTAGTCTCTGCAACTTTTACCGCAGTAGCTGGTGTCTCAGCAGCTTTAAACCAATAAGTTGTATTGTTTTCTGTAAAGGATAAAGTATTCTCTGTGAGTTTTGTAACTCGATATCTACGAATGGTATCTGTGGGCTGACTATAAAATAAGACTAATAAATTATTCTGAAATATATAATCTCCACTTGCCTTTAGGTTGTTTTTGGCAGCAAGAGAATATTCAAATGCACCATTTTCCAGCTTAAAAGTGTCTGAAGTTTCGTCAATCTCAAAAAGAGATGTTCCTTCCTCAGAATGGATGTAGTTAAAAATCCATTGCTTGTCAATGTTTTGTGCCGATAGGTTTCCCAGTAAAAACAATACAACAATACTACATAATAGCTTTTTCATAGGTTTTGGTGGGGTTTAGTCTCGCTTTGAAATTTCATCTCTTATTTTCGCGGCACTTTCATAATTTTCATTTTTAACAGCGCCCTCAAGTAATTGATAGAGTTCTTTTAGGGTATTTGTTTTGTAATCTTCAGATGAGGCACTCTGAGTCTGCGGGTCATCACTTTGTAAAAAATCATCTAATATTACATCTTCTAGTTCTTGGTCTTCTTCTTTTTTACCTCCAGTTTTCAAGAATATACCTGCACTGTCCAAGATGTCTTTGTGAGTAAATATGGGGGCCTTAAACCTAAGTGCTAGCGCAATGGCGTCACTGGTTCGAGCATCTACAATTTCTTCTACACCCTCACGCTCACATATAATACTGGAGTAAAATACCCCATCAACCAACTTGTGTATGATTACTTGTGTAATAATAATTGCAAAAAGATCTGAAAAGTTTTTAAATAAATCATGGGTAAGTGGTCTAGGAGGCATGATTTCTTTCTCTAGTGCAATGGCAATAGACTGTGCTTCAAAAGCGCCAATGACTATGGGTAGACTTCTGTTGCCCTCTACTTCGCTGAGTATTAGTGCGTATGCGCCATTTTGTGTTTGGCTGTAAGAAATCCCCTTAATATTTAATCTAACTAGACTCATAGTGTTAAAATTAAAAAAGGCTGTTTAAACAGGATGTTTGTCCTAATTTAAACAGCCATTTTCAAAGGCACAAAGTAATAAAAATTATGCGTTTTGCGCTTTAAAAGCCTTTAATTTTTCATTTAGTTGTGGTACAATTTCAAATGCATCTCCTACAATACCGTAGTCTGCTGCTTTAAAAAATGGAGCTTCAGGGTCAGTATTTATAACCACTTTTATCTTAGAGGAGTTAATACCTGCAAGGTGTTGGATGGCTCCACTAATGCCAATGGCAATGTATAGTGTTGCAGCCACTGGCTTTCCTGTTTGTCCAACATGTTCTCCATGAGATCTCCAACCCATGTCACTAACAGGCTTTGAGCAAGCTGTAGCGGCCCCTAAAATAGTGGCCATCTCTTCAATCATACCCCAGTTTTCTGGCCCTTTTAATCCGCGCCCTGCAGAAACTACAACCTCTGCATCTGCTATGGTCACTTTATCTGTGGCTTTATCTACAGATATTACCTTGGTGTCGCTTTGTTTAAAGCTTGGAGAAAATGCCTCTGATACTGCAGCGGCAGATGTTTCATGCAAGCCATATGCATTTTTACCTAAACCAATTATCTTAACAGGTGTGTTTATCTGGGTTAGAGAAAAAGCCTTGTTTGTATACACGCTGTGTTTTATTTTAAATGGCGTGATGCTCTGCGGCAGAGCAACTACGTTAGAGACATATCCAGCCTCTAGATTTACAGCCACTAAAGGGGCCATAAATTTTGCATTTGCAGTTTGAGATAAAACAACAACAGTTGCATCTTGTGATGTGGCAGCTTGAGATATTGCATCTGCATATCCTTGCGCATCAAAGTTTGCAAGGCTATCATTTGTTATTTCTAGCACTTTGTCTGCGCCATATACTCCTAGTTGGGAAGTATTACTTGCGTTAATAGATACAGCTGTTAAGGTAGTGCCTAACTCAGTTGCTATGGCTTTTGCGTAGGATACAACTTCAAAGGCTGTTTTTTTAAAAGAACCATTTTCAGATTCTGTGTAGACTAAAACACTCATATGTTAAAGGGATTTACTATTATTTTTTAGGTATTCAAATAGTTTTGAAAACCTATTTTTGTAGTTAGTTAAATTACTTTGGCTTCGTTGTGTAATAAATCAATCAATTCATCAACACTATCAACCATCTTTACAGCGCCTCTTGGGGCTGGTTTTTCAAAGGTTGTAGCTTGGCTTCTTGGGCTTTGCTCAACTCCTTGTTTTACATGCAAAGGTTTGCTTCTAGCCTGCATGATCCCACGCATATTTGGTATGCGAAGATCACTTTCTTCAACCAATCCTTTTTGACCTCCAATGACAAGGGGCAATGACGTATGAAGGGTTTCTTTTCCGCCATCAATTTCTCTAATAGCAGTTGCGCTGCTACCTTCTACCTCTAAACTAATACAGGTATTTACAAAATTAGCTCCAATCATTTTTGCAAGCATTCCTGGCACCATACCACCATTATAATCAATAGACTCGCGTCCTCCGATTACAAGATCATAGCCGCCTTGTTGAACAACATCAGCCAATTGCAATGCAACACTGTAGCCGTCTGTAGCTGGTGTGTCTATGCGTATGGCTTCATCTGCTCCAATGGCTAGGGCCTTACGAAGTGTAGGTTCTGTTTCTGGTCCTCCAACATTAACAACATGCACAGATGCACCTTGCTTTTCTTTAAACCACATCGCACGAGTGAGTCCAAACTCATCATTTGGGTTGATAACAAAATTTACGCCATTTGTATCAAATTTTGTATCGTTGTCTGTGAAGTTTATCTTTGAAGTAGTGTCTGGTACGTGACTAATACACACTAATATTTTCATAGTAATCTTTATTTTGTTTGTAGTAGTTTGTTTTGTGTTTTGAATTTTTAATAATTATTAAAAATTCGACCACAAAGATAGTGAATATTATTCTAATTTGCTATGCATGCATAGTAAATAGTTGGCTATAAAATGTTAAATGCCTTCACTTGTGGTATAAAAAATAAGATAATAATACTATTTTTGTTTTTTTAAATGTAAGGGATAGTTCTATTTAACTATTTCAGAAGCAAAAAATCATAAAGTATAATTAAATGTACCCACCTATGTGGGCAATTAGCATGAAGACAATTCAATTTAGAGAAGCCATTTGTGAAGCCATGAGCGAGGAGATGCGCAAAGATGATACCATTTACCTAATGGGTGAAGAAGTAGCAGAGTACAACGGTGCATACAAGGCAAGTAAAGGAATGTTAGAGGAGTTTGGCGCAAAGCGTGTAATTGATACCCCCATTGCAGAGCTTGGTTTTGCAGGTATAGCCATTGGTAGTGCCATGAACGGCAACAGACCTATTATAGAATACATGACCTTTAATTTCTCTTTGGTTGGGATTGACCAAATTATTAATAACGCCGCAAAGATAAGACAAATGAGTGGCGGGCAATTTAACTGTCCAATTGTCTTTAGAGGACCAACAGCTAGTGCCGGGCAGTTAGCAGCAACTCATTCTCAAGCTTTTGAGAATTGGTTTGCAAATACTCCAGGATTAAAAGTGGTTGTTCCAAGTAATCCTGCAGATGCTAAAGGATTATTAAAAAGTGCTATACGAGATAACGATCCGGTGATTTTTATGGAGAGTGAACAAATGTATGGTGATAAAGGAGAAGTGCCAGAGGGAGAATATTTAATTCCTCTAGGTGTTGCAGAGATCAAGCGTAAGGGTAGCGATGTAACCATCGTTTCTTTTGGTAAAATTATAAAAGAAGCCTATAAAGCTGCAGATCAATTAGCAGCAGAAGGTATTGAGTGTGAAATCATCGATTTGCGTACGGTTCGTCCTTTAGATATTAATGCTATTTTAGATTCTGTTAAAAAAACAAATCGTTTGGTGGTTTTAGAAGAAGCATGGCCTTTTGGAAATGTAGCAACAGAGATAACCTATCAAATACAAAGTCAGGCATTTGATTATCTAGACGCACCAGTTGAAAAAATTAACACCGCAGATACTCCTGCGCCATATTCACCTGCTTTATTTGCAGAATGGTTACCCAATAGCACTGATGTTGTAAAGGCAGTAAAGAAAGTGCTCTACAAAAAATAATATATTTTTAAAGCTAGTGGGTTTGACATTTTAACTTTCCCATGTTTTCATGAGAAACTCCTTTTTTATTTTTCTACTATTGATTTCGGTAGGTGCTATGGCGCAAACCAAAATAAGCGGTTTTGTAACAGATACCGATGGGGCCTCTGTGCCTTTTGCTAATGTGGTTTTTAAAAATAGCTTTGAAGGAACTATCACCAACGAAGATGGACGCTTTTATCTAGAGAGTAACCAGAGCTATACAGATGTTGTGGTCTCTTTTTTAGGATTTCAAAATAAAGAAATCATACTAGATAAAAAGATCAACTATAACATGAGTATTGTCTTAGAGCAAGAAGCAGCATCTCTAGATGAGGTTGTTATCTTTAGTGGTAAAACCTCTAAGAAAAATAATCCAGCCATAACTATTTTGCGTAAAATTTGGGATAACAGAAGGCAAAATGGTATAAAAAAATTCGAGCAATACGCCTACGATAAATATGAGAAGCTAGAATTTGATCTAAACACTATAGACAGTACACTCACAAAAAACAAAATTTTTAAAGGCATGGAGTTTATCTTTGAAGAGATAGACACCTCAAAGGTTACAGGAAATACCTACTTGCCAATTTTTATTAATGAGGCCTTCTCACAGGTTTATGGAGATAATCTTCTAGGCAAAGAAAGACAGGTACTGCAAGGGAATAAAAATTCTGGGTTTGAAAACAACAACACTCTAATTGCATTTTTAAAAGATTTGTACAGCCAGTATAATGTGTATGATAATTATTTAAAGTTTTTTGATAAGTCGTTTACCAGCCCTTTATCTAAAACGGGTATAGATGTGTATAATTATGTGCTTTTAGATAGTGCCTACAGAAAAGATAAGTGGTGTTATAACATAGCATATTATCCAAGGCGTAAAAACGAACTCACATTTAAAGGAGACTTTTGGGTTAATGATTCTACTTGGGCCATTAAAGAGATCAACTTACAGGCTTCAAAAAGCGCTAATATAAACTGGATTAGAGAAATCTATATTGAGCAAGAGTTTGATGTTCTAAATGATTCTATCTTCTTAATCACTAGAGATTACTTTATGAGTGACTTTAGTTTTCAGGATAAAGAAAAAGCCAAAGGAGTTTATGGAAGAAGAACCACCTTGTATGACAACTATGTTTTTGACATGCCAAAGCAGAAAGATTTTTATAAAATACAAGTAGATCCCTACCAGTATGATGTATATAACAGGCCAGAGGGCTTTTGGGAAGAAAACCGTCTAGAGCGATTAAATAAAGATGAGTTAAGCGTTTATAAAATGTTAGACACATTAAAGAGCGTACCTAGATTTAAAGCATTGTATAGCGCCGCTTCTATTTTGGCCTCTGGGTATCATGAGGTAGAGAACTTTGATATTGGGCCTGTATTCTCACTTTTGGGATACAATGAGGCAGAGGGTCTTAGAGTTAGGCTGGGTGGTAGGACCTATTTTTCTCAAAATGATCAGTGGCGTCTTGAAGGATTTGGCGCCTATGGATTTAAAGATGATCGTTTTAAATTTGGGCTATCTGCAAAGGTGTTACTCAACAGAAAAAACAGACTCACCCTTTATTCGGGATATAGAAAAGATGTAGAACAAACTGGTGCAAGCCTTTCTTCTAGCAATGATATTTTGGGCAGAAATCTAGCATCTTCATCACTTATTGCCGTTGGTGCAAATGATAAGCTCACCCGTGTTAAATTAGCGACTCTGGGTGTTTCCTTAGAGCCTGTAAAAAATTTAAATATACGCCTTACAGGATCCTATAGGTCTTTGAGTTCTGCAACAGACAGCTTTTCTATAGATTATCTAAAAGAAGACGGAAGTATTGGTAGTGATGTACAACAACCAGAAATCCGGCTATTAACATTTTTCACTCCAAAGAGGAAAGTTTCTGGTTATGGTGTGGAGAGAACCATTATAAACCAAGGAAGTTTCCCAAGTATTTTTCTTGGGTACACCTACGGTATAAAAGGATTCTTAGGAGGCGATTTTGAGTATCAGCGTATTCAAGGATTATATACCCAGCCATGGAATATTGGCGGTATTGGTAGATTAACTTCAACCATTGAGGCTGGTAAAACCTTTGGTGAGGTAAATTTAAGCTTGTTAAATCCTATTCCAGGAAACCAAACTCTTTTTAGTATTTACAACACTTTTTCTCAGTTAGATTTTTATGAGTTTGTGAGTGATCAATATGTGTCCTTACATTTACAGCACGATTTTGGCGGGAGAATTTTCCAGCGCATACCATGGCTTAGAGACTTTAATTTAAGAGAGGTGATAGGCTTTAGGACGGTTATAGGGAGTGTGAGCCAAGAAAATATAGCTATTAACAGATCTAATGTAATATACCAATCACCAAACAAACCTTATTATGAGTATAGTTTTGGTGTGGGTAATATCTTCAAAGTATTTAGGCTCGATGTTAATTTCAGAGGAAATTATCTAAACCAGGCAGACTATCCAAATGCCAGAAAATTCGGCTTTACAGGAACCTTTGGTTTTAACTTCTAGGAAGTGTTTTTACCTCTCTAAAATTAGCGAGCGTTATTTTAAAGCACCCCTGTTAGGCTGATGCTATGCTATCTGCCACAAAATCACCTTTAATTTTGCTATTTAACCTCTCATAGCTAGTGCTTTAAGGCTCCTTTTTTTACTTATTAAAAAGGTGTTTTTTAATTGTCTTTAATTTGTTACTTTTACCGCCTTAATTAACAAACCAAATAATATATGGAAGCAATGATGATTTACATGCCAATAGCAGCGGCATTAATAGGTTTAGTATATATGTAGATTAAAAAATCTTGGGTATGAAACAAGATGCAGGTGATGGTAAAATGAAAGAAATTTCTAGACCACATCTACGAAGGTGCTTTAGCCTTCTTAAATGCAGAGTATAGACTTTTAGCTATATTTGTTTTAGTTTCAAGTGTTTTATTAGCAGTAGTTCTCAATTGTATGAACTACATATTTAATTGTTGTTGCTTTTTATTGGAGCTGTTTTTTCTGCACTTTGCAGGAAACATGGGTATGAAAATAGCAACTAAAACAAATGTAAGAACCACTCAAGCCGCAAGAACAAGCTTACCAAATGCGTTAAAAGTTTCTTTTGGTGGTGGAACTGTTATGGGCTTAGGTGTTGCTGGTTTAGCAGTTTTAGGTTTAACGATGTTTTTTATATTTTTCTAAATGTTTATGGGTGGTAATGGACCAACACAACAGAATGACTATAGTATTAGAAACCTTGCTGGTTTTCTTTAGGGGCAGAATCTATTGCGCTTTTTGCAAGAGTTGGTGGAGGTATTTATACCAAAGCTGCCGATGTTGGTGCAGATTTAGTAGGTAAAGTAGAAGCAGGTATCCCAGAAGATGATCCAAGAAACCCAGCAACAATTGCAGATAATGTAGGAGATAATGTTGGTGATGTTGCAGGTATGGGTGCAGATTTATTTGGATCATACGTAGCAACAGTATTAGCTGCTATGGTATTAGGTAACTATATTATAGCATGTAAAGCACATAGACATATTTGCAGGTTTTGGTAAAATAGGACCCGATCTTATTCCAATGGCAATTGCAGGTGTAGGAATTATTATTTCATGTTATGGTACCATGCTAGTTAAGTATTAAAAGTAACGATGCTAAAGAGTCCAAGTAATGGGAGCTCTTAAACAAGGAAACTGGTTTCAATTATTATTAGGTAGCAATTGTCTTGTTATGTTTTAGTACATGGATGTTACCAGAAACAATGAAAATGAATTTCTTTGAACATGGTAATGTATTAAAAGATATTTCTGCATATGAGAGTTTTTATGCAACTTAGTTGGTTTGGTTGTTGGAGCAGTTATTTCTTCAGTAACAGAATACTATACAGGTTTGGGTAAAAAACCAATTTTAAATATTGTGCAAAAATCTGCTACAGGAGCAGGAACTAATATTATTGCTGGTTTGGCAACAGGTATGATTTCAACTTTTCCAACAGTAATTTTATTTGCTGCTGCAATCTGGTCATCGTATGCTTTTGCAGGATTTTATGGTGTTGCTATGGCAGCATCAGCAATGATGGCTACAACAGCTATGCAATTAGCTATTGATGCATTTGGTCCTATTGCAGATAATGCAGGTGGAATTGCTGAGATGAGCGAACAAGATCCAATAGTAAGAGAACGTACAGACATTTTAGATTCAGTTGGTAATACAACTGCAGCAACAGGTAAAGGTTTTGCCATTGCATCTGCTGCATTAACATCATTAGCACTTTTTGCTGCCTATGTAACCTTTACAGGAATTGACGGAATCAACATCTTTAAGGCGCCAGTGTTAGCAATGTTATTTGTTGGTGGTATGGTACCTGTAGTATTCTCTGCCTTGGCTATGAATGCTGTTGGTAAAGCAGCCATGGAAATGGTGTATGAAGTGAGACGTCAGTTTAAAGAGATTCCAGGAATTATGGAAGGTACTGGGAAACCAGAATATGATAAATGTGTAGCGATTTCTACAGAAGCTTCTTTAAAAGAAATGATGTTACCAGGTTTATTAACTATTGGTTTTCCATTAGTGATTGCTTTTGTACCAATGCTTTTTGGAATGGATAACTTAATGATTGCTGAAATGCTTGGTGGTTATATGGCTGGTGTTACCGTAAGTGGTGTGCTTTGGGCAATTTTCCAAAACAATGCTGGTGGTGCTTGGGATAATGCTAAAAAATCTTTTGAAGCTGGTGTAATGATTAATGGTGAAATGACACATAAAGGTTCTGCTGCTCATGAAGCTGCAATTACTGGAGATACTGTTGGAGATCCATTTAAAGACACCTCTGGACCTTCTATGAACATCCTAATTAAACTTACCTGTTTAATTGGACTAGTGATTGCTCCAATTCTAGGAGGTCATGCAGCATCAGATACTGAGGCTGTTGTAAGCCCGACGAGCACTATGCAGGTTAAAACGAGCACAGAAGATACAATGGATGTTGAAAAAGACGTAACTGTAAATATGACTTCAGATGAAGGTGTTTTTACAGCTGAGGTTGTAACTGTAACAAAATTGGATGGTGCAACCCAAAAAGAAACTAAGATCTTTACAGGGACTGAAGCTGAAGTAATGGCTAAGATTGAAGCTATGAAATTTGTTGAAGTAAATATTGAATAAAACCCACATAAAATAGGGTTTACACAAAAAAAAGGGCTGTCTTTTAAAGACAGCCCTTTTTTTATTAGGTATATTAAATGTTGTATTTAAAACAGACCGTTAATTTCAGCGTCAATTTTACTGATAACCTCTCCAAGATGTTCTGGGTTTTCAACAAAATCAAGATCATCTACATCTAGTATAATCACTTTTCCTTTACTGTAGGTGGTTATCCAAGCTTCGTAGCGCTCATTAAGGCGGCTAAGGTACTCGATACTTATTGAGTTTTCATACTCACGCCCACGCTTGTGTATTTGCTTCACTAAATTGGGTATAGAGCTGCGCAGGTAAATCAAAAGATCTGGTCCTTTTGTAACACTCTCCATTAAATCAAAGAGCGATTTGTAATTTTCATAATCTCTATTGGTCATGAGTCCCATCGCATGAAGATTGGGCGCAAAGATGTATGCGTCTTCATAGATGGTTCTGTCTTGTATTACTTTTTCTCCCCGTTCTCTAATCTCTAAAATTTGACGAAAACGACTGTTTAAAAAATAGATTTGCAAGTTAAAAGACCAACGTTCCATTTCATTGTAGAAGTCATCCAGATATGGATTGTCTTCCACATCCTCATAGTGGGGCTTCCATTTGTAGTGCTTTGATAATAAACGTGTAAGTGTGGTTTTCCCTGAACCAATATTTCCTGCTATGGCAACGTGCATACTTCTATTTCTTTGGTTTTTGTACTACAAATGAGTGAACATTTTTGCGATCATAAATATACAAGAAATCTTCAAACACTTGCAAGTCTTGTATGCTTATTTGAGTAGTTTTTATAGATAAGAGTTTAAGGCTATCTTCTATTATCTCATACATCACATTATCTTTAACGACAAAAACCCTTCCCTTATGCGTTATAATTTTTTGACCTCCTTGAAACGGAATGCTCTTTACAAGACCTCCAAAAACAGTATAGACCTTTATGGAGGTTGGGGTGAGGATGTAATTGTAATTAAAATCACTGGTTTGATCTGTCAAGATTTCAGCAATAGGTAGGGAGATAATATTTTTTGTATTGTTTCTATAATTGTACAACTCTAGTTGTTGGGAGTCTGCATTGAAAAGCCATAATTTGTTTCCTCCTGCATTGCTAACGCTGCTAATATTGGCTACCTCTGCTAATAAATTAAAGTTTATCTGTTCTATAAGGGAGAGTTTATTATCTAGTAAAATAGCTGTGTTGGTGTCTGCATAAAAAACAACCACATTAAAAGGGTTGATGATATCTACACTGGTGATATTTCCTAACTGAAAATCTGTGAATAGAAACACCCCCGATGTGTTTTCTTTACGTAGCACCATATCTGTTATGGTGTATATGCTGTCATAGCTGTCATAACCAATAAACTGGCTTACAGATAATGGGCTTTGATTGGTTTTAACATATGTCTGGCTTGCCGCAGATTGCAAACAAAGCAACAAAATAAAGGCAATACGCTTCATAGCCACAAGGTACAAAAAAGCCTCGTTATAGATAACGAGGCTTTTTTGAAATTATAAGTATATAGCGTCTTATCCTAAGAAAGGGTATTTGTAATCTGTAGGAGTTACAAATGTTTCTTTTACCATTCTTGGAGAACACCATCGGTAGAGGTTTAGCTTGCTACCTGCTTTGTCGTTGGTTCCACTCGCGCGAGCACCTCCAAAGGGTTGCTGCCCAACAACGGCGCCTGTTGGCTTGTCATTGATGTAGAAGTTACCTGCTGCGTTTTCTAAAATTTTAACACCTACTTCTAAGGCGTAGCGATCTTCACTAAATACAGCTCCCGTTAATGCATACTCACTTGTTTGATCTACAAGGTGAAGTGTTTCTTCCCAGGCATCATCTTCAAAAACATATACCGTTACCACTGGCCCAAACAACTCTGTACACATAGTTGTGTATTTAGGGTCATTGGTTTTAATAACAGTTGGCTCAATGAAGTATCCTTTGCTTTTGTCATACCCACCACCGGCTATGATTTCTGCATTGCTGTCTTTTTTTGCTTGATCAATGAAACCTGCAAGTTTATCAAAAGATCCCTTCGTGTATTACGGCAGTAATATAATTGCTCATATCTCCGGGAGAACCTATTGTGAAGGTTTCCATTTGTGCTTTTAGATGTTTTTCTGTAGCTGCCCAAATACTTTTAGAAACATATACTCTACTGGCTGCACTACATTTTTGCCCTTGAAATTCAAAAGCACCTCTAGTAATTGCGGTAGCAACTTGCTGGGGGTTTGATGATTTGTGTGCAACAATAAAATCTTTACCACCTGTTTCTCCAACAATACGAGGATAGGTTTTATAGTTGTGGATGTTTAATCCAATTTTTTTCCAAAGCTCTTTGAAGATAAAAGTAGAACCTGTGAAATGAAGCCCGCTAAAATCTGGACTATCTAGTACTGTATCTGTAATCATTTCAGGATCACCCATAACCATTTGGATTACTCCTGGTGGTACTCCTGCTTCTTTAAAGACATCAAGTACTATCTTGGCAGAGAATATCTGGCTGTCACTAGGTTTCCAAACTACAACATTACCCATCATCGCGGCGCTTGCAGGTAAATTGGCTGCAATGGCAGTAAAGTTAAATGGTGTGATTGCGTATATGAATCCTTCAAGGGGTCTGTATTCAAGACGGTTCCAAACATCACTTGTAGATGCTGGCTGCTCTGCATACATTTCTGTCATGTACTGGACATTAAAACGTAAGAAATCTATTAGCTCACATGATGCATCAATTTCTGCCTGATGAACAGTCTTTGATTGCGCTAGCATTGTTGCAGCGTTTATTCTTGCTCTGTAGGGTCCAGCAATTAATTCTGCAGCACGAAGAAATATGGCTGCACGCTGTTCCCAGGGCATTTGAGACCACATTTTACGAGCCTCTAGAGCCGTTGCAATAGCTTCTTGAATATGTTTTTTATCAGCCCTGTGGTAGGTCCCTAAAATATGTTTGTGATCATGCGGGGGAGACATTGTTGCCGTATCTTGTGTTGCAATATCTTTTCCGTTTATGTACATTGGCACATCAATGGTGCTATTGTACATCTGAGTGTATGTTTTTGCAACGGCTGCTCGCTCAGCAGATCCTGGAGCGTATGTTTTTACGGGTTCGTTAACAGCAACTGGAACTTTATAAAATCCTTTTCCCATGGTGAGTTTATTTATGCAATTGCTAGGCAATTTGCGGTTTGTTAAAGACAAAATTTCGAAGTGCGAAGATACAAAAAATATGCTCTTAATATTCGCTAGGCCAAGGTTGGTTTTAACTCAGGTAGTTTGATTTTCTAAGTTTAATTCATAGAAAAAGGAGCACTTAATTTAAAGTTTGGAATACTTACTTTAAATTTTTCAGTAGTAGTAAAATTAACCATCTCATAATACCCACTCATAGCTCCAAAAGGACTCAATAATATACAACCACTACTATAAGTATGAAACCCTCCAGGTTTAATAACTGGTTTTTTACCCACAACACCTTCTCCAAAAACCATATCAATATCGTTTAAGGCATCTTTTATTTTCCAGTGGCGTGATTTGAGTTGCACTACATCTTTACTCTTGTTCTCAATACGTATAATGTAAGAAAATGCATACTGCTGCTTCCCGTTAGACACAAAGGCGTCTTCAAAACGTGTTTTGATGGAAACTTTAATGCCTTGAGTAACTTGTTGTGTCATGCGTATGATCTGGCTGTTATTAGTGTTTTAAAAATAAAAAAGCCATTATGTTTTGTTTATACCGATGCTTAAAAATACAAATTTTATTATGGTATTAAAAATATCTAGAAACCATCTTTTATGTTTCTATGTAATAGCAAAGGATATTGGGTAAGAGCTATGCTTTTAATGAAAATAAAGACAAGTTTTTTGCTACAAAATCTTCACAGGTTTTAAAGAAGTTGATGATGTCTTTGTCATCATTTCCAGCGTTTATTGTTACTAGGCGCACAAACTCTGTTTCTCTAAAAATTCCAAACCCTACCATCGCTTCTGCGTTTTGGTACAATGAAGTACACAAGTCTTGGGCGGGTATTCCTTTATAATTATAGCAAATAGATATGGAGTCATCAAAACTATAGAGGGTATAATCTGGATTGCTTTTAATGTAATTTCGTGCTACTTCTGCCAAATGAAATTGCTGATCCACAATTTTTTCTAACCCGAGGGTTCCTACAGATTTCCATAGGGTCCAAAATTTCAAAGCATCATTTCTTCTACCGCATTGTATAGATGTTTTTCCTAGGTTGTAATCATCACCATCTGTTTGGTATAAATAGGTAGCATCATTACTGAAACTGTCATGTAAATATTTTTTGTGTTTTGTAAGTATGATAGAGCAAGTAAGGGGTGTTCCCATCATTTTATGGGCATTGTAGCTAAAAGAATCTGTAAGGGCTATTCCTTTAACCAGGTGCTTGTATTTTTTACTAAAAATCACACTACCGCAGTAGGCTCCGTCTACATGAAGCCAAAGCTTGTATTCTTTACAAATCTCAGATAGTGGTGTTATCTCATCAAAGGCGCCAAGTACTGTAGTTCCGGCAGTTGCATTTACAAAAAATGGTTGCAAACCTTTTGCGATATCCTCAGCTATTTTATCGCCCAAGTCTTTAGGGTCCATTTGCCCAAATTCATTGGTGGCTACATACCTAACTTGTTCACGACCAATACCTATAAAAGCAGCGTTTTTTGAGGTAGAATAATGAGATTCTATGGAGGTGTAGGCGGTCATTTTTTGGAGCACACCTTCATTTTTAATGGTGTCATTGTGCGCGTCACGTGCCATTAATATAGCCATGAAATTACTCATAGATCCTCCAGGGGCGAAGGTTCCATCTGCATCTTTACCGTAGCCAATTAAATCACAAGATTTGCGTAAAATTTCTTTTTCAATTCCTACTTGAGGACCAGCAACTTTATAAGTATACATGCTGTTATTGAGCAGTACTGCCAATAAATCTCCTAATGTAGCTTTTGGATTCCTGCCTCCAAATAGCTGATTAAAAAACAAATTCGTTGCAGTACGGGGTGTGTTTAAAACAAGTTTTTCTAGTGCATTTTCAAAAAAAGCATCATCTGCGGGCTGCTCTTCTAAGGCTAGGGGTAAGATATTAAAAAGTTCCTTGGGAGGAATTGGGGTGATTATAGGCTCTTGTTTTTCGGCTTTTATTAATTTTTCGGCTAATTTTTGGAACAGTAAAAGTTCTTTTTGCATAGGAAGATCTTATTTTACCGCAAATATAGTGTAAAAAGGTGCCTTATGGGGCTCAAGCAAGGTTTGATTTAAAGGTTTTTTAAATCCAAAATTTAAAAGATATCTTTTAAAGGGTTGCGGTAAATACTTTTAGTTGTTTGATATTTTACTAGAATTAGCAGATCCTTTTCCCAAGAGTCTATCAAACCTAGAGCCAGGTGCTCTATAATATACAAGGACTGTGTATTGGTTTTCTGTTTCCCAGAAATTTCCGCTTATTGGGCCTTGTTCTATACTACCATCTCTATTTACCATGACATACTTATAGTTATAGAATCCTTGCTTGAAAAGCCTTGCGTTTTGATAGGTGTCTGTTTTTTCGTTGTAACGCATGTAGGTGGTTTGGTCTATGGTCCAGTTATTGAAATTTCCGTAGATATGTATCTCTTTATCACCCAATGATCCATAGTGCTGCAAATTAAAATGCATCAATACGTAGTCTGCCTCTATGTTTTGATTTTGCGAGGCATATAGATTTCTAACCTGAAAACTACCGTTAATGTCTGGGTTGTAAGTATAGGGTCTTACACTTCTGTCTATGTTTGTGAATAAGAAATTTTCATACAATTCATTGAGTTCTACATACCTCACTCCGTTTGTGGAAGATCTAAGGTCTTTGTTATCAAAAGACAAAAATTCATTACCACCCCAAAAAGCTGCTTCTTGGTCATACTTATAAATAAGCTCAGAGCCAATAGTGTAGAGCGGTTTTAAATTAGTGATGGCGGTTTTTAAATTATTGTTTTGCAGTACTAGTGTTTTTACATTTTGTTTGGGGTTAATTAAAAGTAAGTTAGGAGAATTTATTTTAAACTGTACCACCTGTTGTTGGTCTATGTTTTTGATTATTCTCGATCTTTTAATCTCAACCTCCACACTTAAAACGCGTTCTAATACCATGAATTTTCTTGAAAAAACAATCTCGCCATCATCATTGAAAATTCGTAACAAGTAATTTCCACTTTTTTTAATAGCACGCGTTTCTCTATTTGGGATACTAAGTTTGTAGTTTGAATAAAGCTGTAGGGTATTGAAGCTGTTTTCATAGGTTTCTATGCGCACATCATCAAAGCCATCTAGATATTCTCCTTTTGATAAATCACTAGGGGTCCAATCAAAATTAAAATGCGCAATTGTGTAAAAGTAATCTGCTTCATTACCTATAATATCATCAAAAGAAAGTTGCAGCTTTTGACCTAGTTCAATAATGGGTAATCTGCTTTGTGCTGAAGTTCCTTTAAACTGTATAGTCCTAATGTATTCAGGCTCAATGGTTTCTTCCACCTGGGCGTGGCCCTTTGGAATTAGAAATAAAAAGAGAAAAAATAAGAGAGTAATTGCGCGCATGGTTTGTTGGTATGTGTGCTAAATATAAACAAATTTTATGCCTTAAAATTGCATTGCATTTCTCAAGAACACAAAACAGATAAAAATATCTTAATATATTGGAAAATTGCTCTTTTAATTCTTAAATTTGCATTCCCTAAAAAGACATACTAATTTGGTAGCTTTTTAAGAAAATAAAAGTCAATTTTAACACGACTATCCTATGTCCAAAGACATTAAGATTAAAAAGGGTCTTGCCATCCGCCTTAAGGGTGAAGCAGATAAATCACTTTCAAACGCACCGCGTTCACGAACCTTTGCTATACGTCCTTCAGATTTTCACTTGTTTACGCCAAAGTTGGTGAAAAAAGAAGGTGAAAAAATACTAGCTGGAGAGACGTTGTTTTATAGCAAAAAAAACCAGGCAATCACTTTTTCATCTCCAGTAAGTGGTACACTTACCAAGATAGAAAGAGGGCCAAAACGTGTAATTACAGGTCTAACAATTGAAGCAGATCAAAAAGACACCTTCAAGGATTATGGAGTAAAATCTCCAGAAAGCCTTTCTTCCCAAGAAATTAAAAATCATTTACTTGCCAGCGGGTGTTGGCCTTTTGTAAAACAACGTCCTTATGATGTTATTGCAAATCCAGACACTGCCCCTAAGGCTATTTTTATATCTGGTTTAGCTACTGGAGCTTTAGATGCAGATCTTGATTTTGTGTTGCAAGGCAAACAAAAAGAAGTGCAAACTGCCATTACAGCACTCAGTAAATTAACAGATGGCCTTGTGCATCTTACCGTTGCTAAGGACAGTGCTTCTATGTTGTCTGAAATGCAACATGTTGTTTTACACAAAACAAATGTATTGCATCCCGCAGGAAATGTAGGGACACAAATAAACAAGATAGACCCAGTAAATAAAGGAGAAACTGTTTGGACTATAGCGGCTCAAGATTTGGTCATTATTGGAGAATTATTTTTAACAGGAAAATACAACGCCGAGCGTATTGTGGCTCTGGCAGGTTCTTGTGTGAAGGCTCCAAAATATTATAAAACTAGAATTGGTAGTGAGGTTGCTACCATGATTTATGATTCTGGGCTTAACCATGAAAATGTTCGTGTTATTAGCGGAGGTGTTTTAAGTGGAGATACAATTTCTCCAAAGCAGCATCTAGGTTTTTACCACAATGCAGTAACGGTTATTCCTCAGGGTGATGATTACGAGTTTTTTGGTTGGAACAAGCCTGTGTTTAATAAAATTTCGCCATCAAGAGCGTTAACTTTCTCTTGGATGCAGCCCAACAAAGAGTTTGAACTAAACACCAATACCAATGGTGAGCATCGTGCTTTTGTTGTAACAGGAAATTATGAAGAGGTATTTCCACTAGATATTTATCCTTTACAAATTTTAAAGGCCTGTTTGGTGAAAGACTTGGACGCTATGGAAGCACTAGGAATGTATGAGGTTGCTCCAGAAGATTTCGCCTTGACAGAATTTGTATGTGTTTCAAAGCAACCACACCAACAAATTATTAGAGAAGGATTAGACTTAATGTATAAAGAAATAGGATAAGTTATGGGTTTAAAACAGAATTTACATACCTTAAAAATGAAGTACAAGGGTACCAAGATGGCTCCTGCGTTTAACGCAATCCATACCTTTTTGTACTTGCCTAATGAGACTACACATAATGGTACTCACATTAAGGCAGCAGATGATTTAAAACGTACCATGAACATGGTTATCATGTCACTTGTGCCTTGTTTATTGTTTGGGATATTTAACGCAGGGTATCAATACAATGTCCAAACTGGAGATGTAACAAAAGCACTAAGCTTTTTTAGTACAGAGTTTTGGAACTTCTCAAACTTCACTATTGGAGCCTGGAAGGTATTGCCACTTGTTGTGGTGTCTTACGGGGTTGGGCTTATTGTAGAATTTATTTTTGCAGTTATCAAAGGCCATGAGGTAGAAGAAGGATACCTGGTAACGGGTATGTTGGTGCCATTAATTGTTCCTGTAGATATTCCGCTGTGGATGTTATCTATTGCAGTGATTTTTGGTGTAGTGATAGGAAAAGAAGTATTTGGAGGTACTGGAATGAATATTTTAAATCCAGCCTTAACTATAAGAGCCTTTTTATTCTTTGCATATCCAACATGGATGTCTGGAGATAAAGTTTGGGTTACTGGCGCAGTAGATACTGTTGGGCAGCCTGATGCTATTTCTGGAGAAACCATTTTAGGATCACTGGCCCAAAACAATGGGTTTGGAGATTGGAGTATGATGGATCAGTTTTTAGGATTTATTCCCGGATCTGTGGGTGAAACCTCAAAGCTTCTCATTATAGTAGGGGCATTAATTTTAATTCTTTCTAAAATAGGAAGTTGGAGAATTATACTAAGCACTCTTGCGGGAGCATTATCAATGGGGCTTATATTTAATGGTGTTGTAAATGCCGGATGGGTAACAGAGAGTTCTAAATTCTTTGGCCTTATGAATGTTGTTTTCTGGCAACATCTGTTTATTGGTAGTATTTTATTTGGTGCAGTGTACATGGCAACAGATCCTGTTACGGCATCTCAAACCAATAAAGGAAAGTGGATATACGGGTTTTTAATAGGTTTTATATCTATTATGATACGTGTGTTTAACCCAGCCTACCCAGAGGGAGTATTCTTGGCAATTCTACTAATGAATGTATTTGCGCCAACCATAGATCACTATGTATTGGAAGGGAATATCAAAAAAAGAGCAAAACGTCTAAAACTTAAAACAGCTTAATTATGGCAGTTAATAAAGATAAAAACAGTTACACAATGATCTTTGCCGTTATTATGGTACTAGTTGTTGGTACACTATTGGCAGGATTTTCAAGCGGATTGAAGCCTATGATTAAGGCAAACGAAAAGTTTGAAAAGCAACAAAACATCCTGTATGCTATGGGTGTAAATGATAATCAGGGAACAGGTGATGTAGCTTTTATAACTACAGATAGAGTTGCCGATGCCTTTAAGACCTATATCAAAGAGCAGCTTATTATAGAAGGGCCTACTGCCTCACAAAATGATAAGGCCTATTTAATTGATGTTAAAAAAGAAGGTGCAAAAGCCAAAAAAGCGGGATATCAAAGAAAGCTTCCACTGTTTATCGGCGAAAAAGACGGTGAAAAATTATACATCATGCCTGTAAGAGGGAAAGGGCTTTGGGATGCAATTTGGGGCTTTGTAGCTGTAGATAAAACAATGACGGTACAAGGCGTGTATTTTGATCATAAAGGAGAAACACCAGGTTTGGGCGCAGAGATCAAACAACGCTATTTTATGGATGATTTCATTGGAGAAAAACTGTTGGAAGGTAGCACCTATAAAGGTATTAAAGTTGCCAAAGGAAACAACGATCCAAAGAACTTGATCAAAGATGATTATGAGGTAGATGCTCTTGCAGGAGCAACCATCACAGGAGATGGTGTCTCTGCAATGTTGAAAAAAGACATTGCTATGTATGTGCCTTACTTTAAAACTTTAAACAACTAACAAGATGGGATTACTTTCAAAAAAAGACACGCGGTTAATCTTAGACCCATTGGCAGATGATAACCCAATTACCATACAAGTATTAGGTATTTGTTCTGCGCTGGCTATTACAGCGCAATTAAAGCCATCTATAGTAATGGCGGTTTCTGTAATTTTTGTTCTTGGCCTTGGTAATGTTGTTATTTCACTTATGCGAAATATTATACCCTCAAAAATTAGAATTATTGTGCAGCTAATTGTTGTTGCAACACTTGTAATTATAGTAGATCAGGTATTAAAAGCTTTTGCCTATGAGCTAAGTAAGGAGCTATCTGTGTTTATTGGTTTAATTATTACCAATTGTATTATTATGGGACGTTTCGAGGCCTTTGCTTTGGGTAATGGACCTTGGAAAGCTTTTCTTGATGGTGTTGGTAACGCTTTAGGTTATGGAGTAATACTTATAATTGTAGGTTTCTTTAGAGAATTATTAGGATCTGGAACTTTATTTGGTTTCAAGGTACTTGGTGACTCTGTAGAGAAAACCGGTTTGTACGCTATTGGTTATGAAAACAATGGTTTTATGGTACTCCCTCCAATGGCACTGATTGTTGTTGGTATTATTATCTGGGTACAACGTAGCAGAAACAGCGCATTAATAGAAGAAAACTAGTAATAGTAAAAAATAAAATTTTAGAACATATGTTAGAGCATATAGAATTATTTTTCAAATCAATCTTTGTAGACAACATGGTATTTGCATACTTTTTGGGTATGTGTTCTTACCTTGCAGTATCTAAAAAAGGTAAGTACCGCAGTAGGTCTTGGGGCAGCTGTTATTTTTGTATTAACAGTAACGGTTCCTTTAAACTGGTTTTTAGATCAGTACATACTTCAGCCGGGAGCTTTGGCTTGGTTAGACGGAAATCGTGAAACTCCAGAACTTAGCGCCTATGCAGACTATGATTTAAGTTTCTTATCCTTTATTTTATTTATTGCCACCATTGCTACCATGGTGCAATTGGTAGAGATTATTGTTGAAAAATTCTCACCATCATTGTATAATTCACTGGGTATTTTCTTACCCTTAATTGCTGTAAACTGTGCCATTTTAGGAGGTTCATTGTTTATGCAATCAAGAGAAATAGAAACTGCAGCTTTGGCTTTAAATTATGGATTTAGCTCTGGTATTGGATGGTTTTTAGCCATTGTTGCTATTGCTGCCATTAGAGAAAAAATAAGATATAGTAATGTGCCAGCACCTCTTCGAGGACTTGGTATTACTTTTATTATTACAGGACTTATGGCCATTGGCTTTATGAGTTTTGGAGGAATGTTGACCGGGGGAGATGATCTGCCGCCAGCCCCTCAAGCACAAACATCGCAAACAACCATACAACCAGCCATAGAAAAAGAAATAGAGACGACCCCATTGGTAGTTTCAGAATAAAAAATTAAGTATATGTTTTTAGCAGCAAGTATTACAGGAGTTATCGCGGCAACAGTCATCGCTTTTTTGGTGTTGACACTTTTATTGGTTACGTTATTACTTTTTACAAAACAAAAATTATCTCCTTCTGGACCCGTAACTATCACCATTAATGGTGAAAAGGAAATTGAGGTTGCCAGTGGTAGCACCTTTATTAACCACTTTAGGAGACAATAAAATTTTCTTACCATCTGCTTGTGGTGGTGGTGGAACTTGTATACAATGTGAGTGTCACGTACTTGAGGGTGGTGGAGAAGCATTGCCTACAGAGACGCCTCATTTTAGTAGAAAAGAACTCAAAGACGGCGCACGTTTGTCTTGCCAGGTAAAGGTAAAACAGAACATGAATATCACCATTCCAGAAGAAGTTTTTGGGATAAAGAAATGGGATGCAGTGGTAGTGCGTAATTATAATGTAGCTTCTTTTATTAAAGAATTTGTAGTAGAGATACCTCAAGACATGAACTACAAAGCAGGTGGATATATTCAAATCGAAATTCCTCAGTGTGAAGTAAAATTTGCAGACATGGATATTACTGCTCATCCCCAGGAGCATGACACCCCAGATAAATTTCAAGCAGAGTGGGATAAGTTTGGTTTATGGCCACTTGTAATGAAAAACAAAGAAGTAGTGGAGAGAGCCTACTCAATGGCCTCCTATCCTGCAGAAGGACGTGAGATTATGCTGAACGTTCGTATTGCTTCTCCGCCTTGGGATAGAGCTAAAAACAAGTGGATGGATGTGAACCCTGGTATTGCATCTTCTTACATTTTTAATCTAAAAAAAGGAGATAAATGTGTTATCTCTGGACCTTATGGAGAGTTCTTTATAAATCCATCAGAGTCAGAAATGTTATACATCGGTGGTGGAGCTGGAATGGCACCTATGAGATCTCACTTGTATCACTTATTCAGAACCTTAAAAACTGGAAGAACAGTTACGTATTGGTACGGGGGTCGTTCTAAGAGAGAATTATTTTACCTAGATCACTTTCAGCAACTAGCAAATGATTTTCCAAACTTTAAATTCTACCTGGCACTTTCTGAGCCAATGGAAGAAGATAACTGGAAAGTTAAAGACGGTATAGATGGTGAAGGAGACGGTTTTGTTGGGTTTATACATCAAGTAGTGATAGATAACTATCTAGACCTTCATGAATCTCCAGAAGATATAGAATTATATTTCTGTGGTCCACCACTGATGAACCAAGCGGTTCAAAAAATGGGAGAAGACTACGGGATTCCTGATGAGCACATTCGCTTTGATGATTTTGGAGGGTAATTTTTTTCAATAATTTTAAAATTAAAAAAACCGCCGTCAATAATTTTGATAGCGGTTTTTTTAATCTCATTACCGTATTTTTGCATAGTTAACCTCTTACAATAAAAATAAATGCCTAAACAACTTACCAAACAAGAATTGCACAACCTTGCCATGAACATTGTTGGGGAAGACATGAAGTCTCAGGGCTTTGAGTTTTTGGGTGTTAATAGTAAAATTGGTAAAGATCCTCAGTTTGTAGGTTTAAAAAATAAAGACTTGCATTTTGTGATTGTACGGGTGTCACACTATCCTGATGATGCTAATGGGTATGATCCTGTATTTATGCAAACCATAAAAGAGCATGCCAATGGGTTTGAGGCTAAAACATATTATGCTGGAGTGGGTCTTGGTCATGGCACAGATTACGCAAAACCGGTGTTAAAAGATCAAGAGTATACAATGGTTTACAAAGGCTTACAAGAAATCACATGAAACAAATAGCAGCTTTTTTAGTATTTATCATTTTTGCTGGCTGTAAAAATGAGCACTCTTTAGAGAAAAAAGTACTACAGGGTAATGCCTTTGGCACCACCTATACCATACAGTATTTTACCAATTCAAATTTTGAAGCTCAAAAGCAAATAGACTCTGTGCTTTATAGGGTCAACAAGTCTATGAGTACCTATATCTACCAAAGTGATATTTCAAAAATTAATAGGGGAGATAGTACCATTGTAGTAGATGCTCTGTTTAAAGACGTGTGGCAAATATCTGAAATAGTACATAAAAATTCTTTAGGGTATTTTGACCCTACAGTAGGTAGTTTGAGAAATTTATACGGCTTTGGAGACACCCCTTATCTTGAAACTATTAGCGATAAGGTACTAGATAGTGTTAGCGCATTGGTAGGTTTTAATAAAGTGTCTATTAACAAAGATGGCACTGTGCATAAAGACAACCCAAATATCTATCTAGACTTTAATGCGGTAGCAAAAGGTTACGGTATTGACTGCTTGGGCAATATGCTAAGCAGTAATAACATTACAGATTATATCATTGAGCTAGGGGGTGAGGTATTGGCCAAAGGAAAAAATATTTCAAAAAACAGACCCTGGACTAGCGCGGTGGAGGCTATTGTCTCCCAGGTTGATGATAGAGAAGCTGTGGTGTATTTCACCCTTCAAGATCGTGGATTGGCAGGTTCTGGAAATTACAGAAAATACCGCATTGATGATACTACAGGTAAAAAGTATGTTCATACTATAAACCCCTTAACAGGCCTTGCAGAGCAAAATAATGTTACAAGTGCAACTATAATTGCTCCAACCTGCGCCCTGGCAGATGCCTATGCTACTGCATGTATGGCCATGGGTTTTGAAAAAGCAAAAGCAATGCTTGAAACCTTAAAAGATGTAGATGGGTATGTAACCTATGTGGATGCAAATCAAGCTCCTCAAAGTTATAGCACCAAAGGTTTTGAAGATCTAATTTTAAAGTAACCTTTTATTTTTTACAGACAGGCAGTAGTTCTCCTTTGCAGAGCCTGTAACGCTCTATATCATCACTACTGATGCTACTGGTGTAATCTAAGGCGTTAACATCAAAGCCGATACTTGACAGCTTTTTAAAATAATCCATGCCATAGACTCTTAGGTGGTCATACTGTCCAAAAATACGGGTACGTTCACTTTGGTCTGTGATGGTATTGTCTTCAAAGGTGATCTCTCGTTTTGCATCGTAAGGAACTTGCACAATAGCAGTTCCTGAAGGAGCCAACACACGATATAATTCTTGCATGGCTTTGGTGTCATCTGGGATATGCTCTAATACGTGATTGCAAATAATAAAATCAAAACTATTATCCTTAAATGGCAAGTCGCAAATATCTGCTTTTACATCTGCAATAGGAGAGTTGAGGTCTGTGGTGGTGTAGGTAAGGTTTTTTTGTTTTTTAAATTTCTGCACAAATGCTTGTTCTGGGGCAAAGTGTAATACTCTCAAAGGGGCAGAGAAAAAAGTAGTTTCATTTTTTAAATACAGCCAAAAAAGACGATGTCTTTCTAGAGATAGAGTGCCAGGTGCTAGCACATTTTCTCTAACCTTGGCGTATCCATAAGGAAGAAACCTTCGGTATGATTTTCCGTCTATGGGATCTGTGTATGTATTTCCTCTTAAAAAAAAAGCAACAAAAGGGTCTCACCAAATAACTTATTTTAATAAGTAATGTTCTTGGAAATAGGTTTAAAAAAAATTTAAAAAGCGAATTCAAAAGATATAATCTAGTGCTTATTTGTTATTTGCATTAGGTGGGTATTGCGCTAGTATTTTTGAAACAATAAGACGTATTTTCTCTTCACGTTTTTCTATATCATTGCCGTTATATATACCACTATGGCTAACACCTTGCCAGATTAATTCTTTGGTTTTGGCATCAATAAGGTCTATAAAGAGGCTGCCTTCTGTGTTTGAAGATATCATTCTATTGTTGTTAAAGTTACCTCCCCAATATGGGTTCCAACCCCAGGCGCCACCAAAGTTGTTTTGATAGATATCTACGCGTTGGCTTTCTTTGGTAAAAATACTAACCAAAATATCTGGGCTGCTATTTTTATTCATGCCTTTTGCCATTAAATTATCTTGTATGGCGCGCAATATTCTCTTTTTGTCCAGATCGCTAATTTTGGCCTTGTCTATACCTGGTTTAAAAAAAGCGAATGTAGTGTAGTTGTCAAAGTTGGTTGCTTTATCATAATCACTCACCACACGAACGATGTTACAAGAGGTTAAAAGAAGTAAAGCGATAACAGAAAAGAATTTTAATAAGTTCATGTTGTTTTAATTTAAAAGTGAATCATCTACAAAATTTGGAAGTGTTACTTTGAGATTTGGGTTTCGTTTCATTTCTCTTTTAATAGCAAATACAGCCTCCTTATTTCTAGCCCAACTACGTCTTGCAATACCATTGTTAACATCCCAAAAGAGCATGTTTTCTAGTCGTCTTTGTGCATCATTGCTACCATCAAGAACCATACCGAAACCTCCATTGATTACCTCACCCCAGCCAACACCCCCGCCATTGTGTATACTTACCCAGGTTGCACCTCTAAAGCTGTCTCCAATAACATTTTGTATTGCCATATCTGCCGTGAAGCGGCTTCCATCATAAATATTGCTTGTTTCACGGTAGGGAGAATCTGTACCACTTACATCGTGATGGTCACGACCTAAGATAATTGTATCAAGATGTCCTTCTTTAATTGCTTTATTAAAAGCACTGGCTATTTTCATTCTTCCTTCTGAGTCTGCATATAAAATTCTTGCCTGAGAGCCTACTACCAGTTTGTTTTGTTGTGCGCCTTTAATCCATTGTATGTTATCTGCCATTTGCTGTTGCACCTGTGTAGGAGCATCTTTCATAATTTCTTCTAGAACTTGACAGGCAATGGCATCTGTTTTGGCCAAATCTTCTGGATTTCCAGAAGCCGCAAACCCATCTAAAAGGGCCAAATCCATAATCAAAACACATAGGCCCCATGATGTCTTGGACATAACTTGAGTATTTAAAATCTATGTTGTTTTCTGCCATGATGTTTGCACCTGCTCTAGAGGCCTCAAGTAAAAAGGCATTTCCGTAGTCAAAAAAGTAGGTTCCTTTTGCGGTATGTTTGTTTATTGCCGCTACATGGCGCTTAAGAGTTTCTTGTATTTTTTCTTTAAAAAGTGCAGGGTCATTGGCCATCATCTGGTTTGATTGCTCGTAGGATAACCCCATAGGGTAATACCCTCCAGCCCAAGGGTTGTGCAAAGAGGTTTGATCACTCCCTAAATCTATATGGATGTTTTCTTTGTCAAAATGTTCCCAGACATCAACAATGTTTCCATCCCAAGCAATAGATACTGCTTGTTTTGCGGCCAAGGCTTCTTTCACTCTTTTGCCAAGTTGGTCAAGATCACTAATTACTTCATCTACCCATCCTTGCTCATGCCTTGTCTTAGTTGCTTTTTTATTTATCTCTCCGCAAACGGTAACACATCCTGCTATGTTTCCTGCCTTTGGTTGGGCACCACTCATGCCTCCTAGTCCAGAGGTTACAAATAACCCTCCTTTTGGAGATTTTTTAATTTTTCTAAAACCGTTTAGTACTGTAATTGTTGTCCCATGAACAATACCTTGAGGGCCAATATACATATAGCTACCGGCTGTCATTTGGCCATATTGGGTAACACCAAGTGCGTTAAATTTTTCCCAGTCATCGGCCTTAGAGTAATTGGGTATCATCATCCCGTTGGTTACAACCACTCTTGGGGCGTCTTTATGAGAAGGAAATAAACCCATAGGGTGCCCAGAGTAGATTGCCAATGTTTGCTGGTCTGTCATTTGGGCTAGATACTGCATCACCAAACGGTACTGTGCCCAGTTTGAGAACACCCCTCCATTACCACCATAGGTAATTAACTCATCAGGGTGCTGTGCAACAGCATGATCTAGGTTGTTTTGTATCATAAGCATGATCGCCTTTGCTTGGGTAGACTCGCCTGGATACTGTTGTATTGGCCTTGCGTATATTTTATAATCGGGTCTAAAGCGGTGCATGTAAATACGCCCGTATGTTTCCAATTCATGCTTAAACTCTGGAAGGAGCGTGGCGTGATGTTTGGGATCAAAGTAACGTAGTGCGTTGCGATATGCTAGTATTTCTTCTTCTGGAGAAAGTATTTTTTTTCTTTTTGGGGCATGGTTTACCTGGGGGTCATACGTTTTTGTTTGAGGCAGTTCATTTGGTATTCCAGCTAGTATTTCTTCTTTAAAAGTCATGGTACTGTTTTTGATAGTTTGCATCTATAGATAGAAAATTAAGGCTATCTATTATTGTGTGTTTGTTTTTTTGTTAAAACCATAGGGGCAATGACGGCAGCCACTCTCACAACAATAAGTCCTTTTAAGGTGGTATTGTTCTGTAAAGCATTTATAGCCCTCTGGCGTGAGGTAGAAGTCTCCTTCTTCTAGTTCTATTTTTTTCTTCGGAAATAACACCTAACAAAAATACGCAAAGTTGGTAGTATAAGTAGCTAGATTTTCTTTTGCAATAAAATTTGTTGCTTTGAATGTTAAAAATAAAATAGATACTTGCATGTTTTGTAAATTTGCGTTGTATTTTTTCTTTAAAAAGGGTTAACATATTTTAAAAATGAATCAAAATATAGATGTTTCTTCTCTTGGGTGTGATGTTAGCTTAGCTATAAAAAGAGAAGATCTTTTACATCCTATTATATCAGGTAATAAGTTTAGAAAATTAAAGTATACCATTGCCCATGTGTTGGAGAGATCTCAAAAATGCATGCTAACCTTTGGAGGTGCATACTCAAATCATATCGCTGCGGTGGCGGCTGCAGGAAAATTAAACAATCTTAAAACCATTGGTATCATAAGAGGTGAGGAGCTGGCAGGTATCTATAAGCAAAATCCAACATTACGCTTTGCACACCAGCAAGGAATGCAACTTGTATTTGTCTCTAGAGCGCAATACGCTTTGAAAGAGACTCCAGCATTTTTAAAAACCCTGCACGATAGCTATGGTGATTTTTATACGGTCCCAGAGGGTGGCACCAATGACTTGGCTATAAAAGGATGTGCAGAAATTCTAACACCAAAGGACGCCCAGTATGATTATATCTGTCTTTGTACGGGTACGGGGGGCACATTAGCGGGCGTTGTGTCTTCATTAAAGGAGCATCAAAAGGCCATTGGGTTTTCTGCGCTCAAAGGTACATTTCAAGACCAGGTAGTTTCAAAATACACTTCCAATACAAACTATAGCATCACAGACGCGTATTGTTTTGGTGGGTACGCCAAGGTGGATACAACATTAATTGAGTTTATAAACACCTTTAAACAAACCCATGGTATTGGTCTAGATCCAGTGTATACGGGCAAATTATTGTTCGGTGTTTTTGATCTTATTAAAAAAGATTATTTCAAAAAAAATAGCCGTATTTTAGCACTCCATACCGGCGGAATGCAAGGTGTAGCTGGCATGAACCTAAAACTAGAAAAAAAGAATTTACCTCAAATTAATGTATAATATGTACCACAAAATCACAACACTATGTGTTATTTGTCTTGTTTTGCTATCTAGCTGTAGGGCAAAAAAAAATACCATAATCGCAACTCCTACCAACACAGCTTCTCAAAGTAGTATGTCTGGAGCTCAACAAGGAGCTGTAAAAAAACAGGCAACCGCGCCAGTGGCTAAAAAAAAGTTACACCAATGTTGTTAAAGAGTATATAGTTCAATTTAGTGAAATAGCAATGCAGGAGATGAAGCAATATGGTATTCCTGCCAGTATTACCTTAGCGCAAGGTATTTTGGAGAGTGGCGCCGGCAGAGGCACTTTAAGTGTGAGGGCAAACAATCATTTTGGTATCAAGTGCCACACGGGTTGGCAAGGTGATTTTGTTCATCATGATGATGATAAGGATCAAGAATGTTTCAGAAAGTATGTAGATGCAAAATACTCTTACAGAGATCACTCTTTGTTTTTAACAACAAGAGGCAGGTACAGCTCTTTGTTTGACTTGTCACAGAAAGATTATAAAGGATGGGCCAAGGGTTTAAAAAAGGCGGGATATGCCACAGACCCAAAGTATCCAGATAAGTTAATTAGTATTATAGAAAGGTACCAGCTTGAAGATTTTGACACACAAGTCTTAGGCTCAAAAAAGAGTAGGAGAAAATCAAAAAATAAACCAGACAATGTATCTGTAAAAACATACACAGTTACAAAAGGAGATACACTATATAGTATTTCAAGGAGGTTTGATATTTCGGTAGAAGACTTAAAAAGTTTTAATAAATTAAAAGATACTACCTTGTCTATAGGGCAAGAGTTGTATTTAAAAGGCTCAAAAAAATAGTAGATGATATACAAAAGAAGTAGTGCGCTTTTTGCAGAAGCGCAAAAGGTAATTCCAGGAGGTGTTAACTCTCCAGTGCGTGCCTTCAAGGCCGTGGGTGGTGAACCTATTTTTGTTGAAAAGGCCAAGGGTGCTTATTTATATGATGCAGATGGCAACCGTCTTATAGATTATATTAACTCGTGGGGCCCTATGATTTTGGGACATGCTTATGAGCCAGTTGTAGATGCTATTGTAGAAAAAGCACAACTAGGAACTAGCTTTGGAATGCCAACACAAATAGAGACACAAATTGCTGAGCTGGCAATATCTATGGTGCCAAATATAGAAATGATTCGGTTTGTTAACAGCGGTACAGAGGCTTGTATGAGCGCTGTGCGTTTGGCAAGAGGGTATACCAATAAAGATAAAATAATAAAGTTTGCGGGGTGTTACCATGGCCACAGTGATTCTTTTTTAATACAAGCAGGAAGTGGCGCCGTTACTTTTGGTAGCCCAAACAGTCCTGGGGTTACCCAGGGAACTGCAAAAGACACCTTACTTGCCAGATACAATGATTTGGCGCATGTAGAAGAAATTATTGCCCAAAACCCTTCACCAAATTGCCTGTATTATTATAGAGCCTGTTGCAGGTAATATGGGGTGTATTTCTCCAGCTCCAGGATTTTTGGAGGGCTTAAGAGCTCTTTGTGATGCCCATCAAATATTATTAATCTTTGATGAGGTTATGACCGGCTTTAGACTGGCCCCTGGAGGTGTACAAGAACTTAAAAATGTACAGGCAGATATTGTGACCTTCGGGAAAGTTATTGGAGGAGGCTTACCTGTAGGCGCCTTTGCCGCCAATACAGATATCATGAGCTATCTAGCTCCTTTGGGCCCCGTTTATCAAGCAGGTACCTTGAGTGGAAACCCTCTTGCAATGGCAGCTGGTTTTGCGATGCTCAGTGAACTTAACCAGCGAAGAGAAATTTTCACTTCTCTAGACCAAAAAACAAAGTATTTACATAAGGGGCTTTCACAGGTGTTTACCTCAAGGGGTGTTGCCCATACCATCAACAGAGAGCAGTCTATGATCTCTGTGCATTTTAGCCATACTCCTGTTACAGATTTTGAGACAGCAGCAGGGGCCGCATCAAACGGGATGTTTAACAAATTTTTTCACGGCATGCTAGACCAAGGTATTTATATTGCGCCAAGTGCCTATGAAACTTGGTTTTTAACAGATGCCCTTACTTATAAAGATCTTGATCAAACAATAAATGCTGCAGACCATGCAGCAAAATTATTGGCATAAAAAAAGTCCTACTTATTGCAAGTAGGACTTTTTGATTGTATTGAAATAATACGTATTATTTTTGCATTGCTTTCCAGGCAGTGAACTGTTCTGGGGTAAGCGTTTTTTTCATCGCTCTTTCTAAAGATTCAGCAAATTTTAATTTATATGCAATTACCTCTGGGCTATTTGCATCTTGCCCATCAACGTTTTTTCTTGTGTCTACCTCATTTGCGGTAAGGGCTCTAAAGATATAACGTTGCTGTGTACCGTCAAGGCCTAATGCCTGGCTTAACTCAGCAGTTTTTTGTTTTGCAATAGTCTCTGGTCTGTCTTGGTTAACCGTTAATGACTGTGCTGTTGTGTTTTGTATACCTAGAACAAACACTGCAGCAATTGCTATAATTTTTAATAAGTTTTTCATTTTTATATGTTTATAATATGGACCACTAAAGTATATAATTTCAATACAATAAACCAATAATTAAGCCAAAAAACATTTTTATCCTATTAAGGGGCTGTTTTTTGGGATACCTGCTATTTTGTGTATGAATTGAGTGTTGTTTTTCGGGCCTTATTACTGGCCTTTTTTAAACCCGTAGGTGTTTTGACCAATAAAATCTTTAGGGAAGGTATCATCACCCTTAAAACCAAGTGCTACATTGCCACTGTCTTCGGGGATGTAATTGGTTTTAAATAGGTAATCCCAAAGACTCAGGCTTATGGCGTAATTTACTCCTCGTCTGCCTTTAGGAACCTCGCTAGCATGATGGTATAGGTGCATCACAGGGTTGTTAAAAACATACTTTAATGGTCCCCAAGTAATTTTAATATTTGCATGGTTAAAATGCCCAATTGCAATGGTAATGAAATGAACAATAAAGGCCTGCTGGGGTTCAAAACCTCCCAGAATCATTACACCAAAAGTTTTAAGAGGCTTGTAGAGTATGTTCTCCATCCAGTGGTATCTCAAATGAGAAGCAAAGCCCATTTGCTTTACACTGTGGTGTACCTTATGAAATCTCCACAAAAAGGAATACTTGTGTAAAGAAAGATGGGTAAGCCATTGTACAAAATCTAGCACAACAAAAAACACCAACAATTGTATAACAGATGCCCACCCTGAGATGTCAATAAGTGCAAGGCTTTTTTCACTAATATTAATTTGAGTGAATGACAGTTTTAAAACTTGATACACTCCCTCTATTACTATAGAAAAAATAAAGAAATTAAAAAACATGTAAAATCCATCCAACCAAAAATCTTTCCTAAACACGGCTTGGTTTTTACGCCAAGGAAAAGCAATTTCTAGCCCCCATACTATTAAAGAAATTACAATAAGACCCCAAAAATAATTAGTATAAAGAGGTACTTCAAAGACAATAGAATTCCAGGTCCAATCTAAGGTCCCTAAAAAAGCGTCAATAAAAGCGTCTATATATTTTTTCATTTCAGTACTACTATCTATACTAGTTTAGGCCATGGTAACCAAGCAAACCCTCAGGAGTTTTCTCAACCTTTACCAAGTTATGTTTTGTGAGGCCCTTTATGGTTTTGTCCCACTTTTTGTTACTTAGCCCAGATTGTTCTTTTAGCGTATTTAAATCTATGGGAGAAGCACCCTTTAGGATATTAAAGACAGCTTTTTCATCCTCAGACATGGCAACTTGTTTCTGCTCTGGCTTCATTTGTGGGAAAAACAATACTTCTTGTATAGAGGCATTATTGGTTAAAAACATAATCAATCTATCCATACCAATTCCCATACCAGAGGTTGGGGGCATTCCGTACTCTAGGGCTCTTAAAAAATCCTGGTCTATAAACTCTGTGGCCTCATCATCACCACGCCCAGCAAGTTTTACTTGATCCTCAAAGCGTTCTCTTTGATCTATAGGGTCGTTAAGCTCAGAGTAGGCATTGGCCAATTCTTTACCACATATAATTAATTCAAAGCGCTCTGTAAGTTCTGGGTTAGAGCGGTGTTCTTTTGTCAAGGGGCTCATCTCTTTTGGATAGTCTGTGATAAATGTAGGTTGTATGTAATTTGCCTCACATTTCTCGCCAAAAATTTCATCTATTAATTTCCCTTTACCCATGGCGCTGTCTACCTCAATACCCATAGCTTTAGCAGCTTCTCTAATTTCATTTTCTGTTTTACCAGAAATATCAAAGCCTGTAAAATTTTTAATAGCATCTGTCATGGTTACTCTTGCGTAAGGGAGCCTTAAAATTAATTTCATGATCTCCAAACACCGTTTTTGAACTTCCGTTTACCTGAGTGGCGCAATACTCTAGTAGCTCCTCTGTGAAATCCATCATCCAGTTGTAATCCTTATAGGCTACATAAATCTCCATCATGGTAAACTCTGGATTATGAGTCCTGTCCATACCTTCGTTTCTGAAGGTTTTTGCAAACTCATATACCCCATCAAAACCACCGACAATTAATTTTTTTAGATACAGCTCACAGGCAATTCTCATGTACATAGGTATGTCTAGAGAATTATGATGTGTTTGAAATGGTCTTGCCGCAGCACCTCCCGGTATAGACTGCAAAATGGGTGTTTCTACCTCAAAATAACCACTGTTGTTAAAAAAGGTGCGCATGGCTGTAAAGAGCTTTGTTCTTTTTACAAAAACCTCTTTTACTTTTGGGTTTACAACCAAATCTGCATAGCGCTGTCTGTAGCGCATTTCTGGATCTATAAACTCATCATAGGTGTTTCCTTGGCTGTCTGTTTTTGGCAGCGGCAATGGTTTTAATGCTTTACTTAACAACTTAAATTTTTTAACCAATACGGTAATCTCTCCTACCTGTGTAGTAAACAGCTCTCCTTCAACTCCTATAAAATCTCCAAGGTCTAGTAATTTTTTAAACAGCTCGTTGTATTTCATTTTATCTTCACCAGGGCAAATTTCGTCCCTGTTAAAGTACACTTGTATTCTTCCTTCACTATCTTGTATTTCAGCAAAAGAAGCTTTTCCTTGTATTTTTTTACGCATCAATCTTCCAGCAATAATCACTTTTTTGCCTTCTGTATACTGCTCTTTAATAGCTTTACTGGTATGATCTACAGGGTATAAATCTGCAGGATATGGGTTGATACCCAAGGCTCTTAATTGGGTCAGTTTTTCTCTACGAATGATTTCTACTTCAGAAAGTTGCATATGCTTTGTTTGTGCTACAAAATTAGCCTATTTCCGTATTTTAATCTTAAAATTTTTACAAAATTTTGTTTCCTTACCCAACAGGCAGTAAAAAGGGATACATACTGGTTTTAATTTTGTCTATTATATCTGTTATTTGACTCATTCACCCAAAGAGATATCTAGCTCTTGTAACAAAACAAAAATGGGTAGACCTATATTATAAATAGTTGTAATTTTGTAAGATAATAATACCTATGAGTTTTTGGAGAGTTGTACTTTCGATTTTATTTCCACCCCTTGCCGTAATTGATAAAGGGTGTGGTTCTGTATTAATTGTTTTAATCTTAACGTGTTTGGGTTGGATTCCTGGGGTAATTGCCGCCCTTATTATTTTAAATAACCCAGATAATTAAGCTAATTTAATACCAGTAATAAAGACGCCATAGGCTATTATTAAGGTGTCACTAATACATACAATACGCCATTAAAGGTGTCTTGCAAGCTTACTATATCTTGAACAAACAACTACAACTACAAGACCTAGGTCTTAAAGACTACAAAGAAACTTGGGAGTACCAAGAAAGCCTCTTTGCTGCTATAATTGATATAAAAATTAAAAATAGAAGAGAAGCTGCTGGACTGCAAACCCCAAACCATTTTTTGTTTGTAGAACACCCACATGTATACACCCTTGGTAAAAGCGGTGATTTAGATAATCTTTTAATACCCAAGGATACTTTGGCGGCTATTGGTGCTACCTTTTATAAAATAAATAGAGGTGGAGATATTACCTATCATGGTCCAGGACAAGTTGTAGGGTACCCCATCATGGATTTAGAAAATTTCTTTACAGACATCCATAAGTATTTACGCCTGTTGGAAGAAATGGTGATATTAACCCTCGCCCAATATGGTGTTAAGGCAGAGCGCTCTGAGGGAGAAACTGGGGTTTGGCTTGATCCAGGCACTCCTTTTGCCAGAAAAATTTGTGCCATGGGCGTACGTGCAAGCCGCTGGGTTACCATGCACGGTTTTGCATTAAATGTAAATGCAGACCTAGGATATTTTGACCACATGATACCCTGCGGCATTAAAGATAAAGCCGTAACGTCTCTAAATGTAGAATTAGGGGTGCAGCAGGTGTCTATGGAAGATGTTAAGGCGTCACTACTAAAACATTTTTTAGTACTATTTAATGCCCACTTGTAGCTTATTTAATTTGGTATACGATACACTTGGTGTCATCCTCTTTTGTTAGAACAAACACATTTTTATTTGAAGCAATAACCTCTGCCCTAGTAGCTCCGTATACGGGAAACCCCTTTAGCAGCGTTCCATCAAAATTGTACAAGTAGGTCTTTTTTTCTTGGGTTTCTGTGGTGGTTACATACCCTTTTTTATTGGCGTAATATACCCTTGGGCTAGTGTAGATACCAAAGGGAAGCTCTATGTGTTTTGAGTTAACCCGTAGGTGGTTGTCTGAGAGTGAAATGGTATTATCTCTTACAATGTTTAGGGAGTACTCATTGGTTGCGTTTATTTTTTTACTTGTTATTTTTCCGGATTGAGAAATGGTTTTTTGCTCATTATCTTTAGTAACCAAAACAAAACTTGTTCTTGTCTTTAAAATAGGCGCCCCTGTAAGAGTTAGTTTTTCTGAAACCCTAACACGTTCTTTCCCTGTTCTAGAGAGTATGGAGAGCGTTCCGTTTTCTTGCTGAAATAGCAAATAATCTTTGTTTTGTAGCCGTATATGCTGCGGTGTACCAATGATGCTGCTTTTTGCTTTTTTAAAGGTAAACCCCTTGACTGTTTTACCCTTTTTATCAAGCATAACTACCTCATTGTCTTGAATGACAACAAACCTGTATTTTTTGCTGTTATCATAATCAAAAACAGCAAGAGGCTGGGTGATTTGATCCCTAAATGTAATTGGAAAAGGAGCTACTTGTTTCCCGTTTCTATCCAAGACATACAGTTTGTTTTTGGTGGTAAATGCAAGTTGTTTTTTGCCATTACCAAACAGGTCTATCTCTTGAATGCCTCCAAGTATTGGGTTGTCTAAAGCCTTTGTCCAAAGTTTGGTGCCACTTAAGGCAAATAAATGAAGTTTGTTTTCAATGTCTTGTACTACAACTTCTTTCTCATTTGTTTTATGATTTGTAAAAAACTGAGGGTCACCCAGCATGGTTTTTCCCACATCTATTGTAATTAATTGAGTAACACCTTTAACTTTTTTGATTTCTTTACCCGCCTTGTAACTAATAAAATTAATATGTGCAAAAGAAGTATCATACTTGTATTGAAAAATAGCGATAGGGAAATCATTTGCTATTTGCTGCGTGGGTTTATCTCCCATTACTTGCCTAGAAAACCCTGCTGTATGTTGCTGTTCAAAAACCAATAAGGAAGAGTTGGTAGGCAACTGCTGAGTACTATTTTTAAAATAAGAGGCCTCAGATAGTGTACTGCGGGTTTCTATAGCATTGATGTATTGTTGTGCAACTTCCATATTGCTTGCCCCAATAATATAATTATCTATACTAAAAAGCACATTAATTTGGTGGCCTTGTAACAATGGGCTAAATGTACGCGCTACAATACTTGGAGTGTTACAGCTGTAGAGTATAACATCTCTATAGGTTTCACCACGAGAAATATACTTTGCCAAACTCTCTAAAGATAACTGGCTATCAAGACTCTCCATAAGGGTTATCTCACCATTATTTAAAACTACTTGGCCTATGCTTTTTAAGGTTTCAAAAACATCTGGGAGCACCGCCTGTGTACTATCTTTTTTATAGATCTTGATGTTTTGGTGTAAAAGCCCAGCATTGGAGTACCCTATAGCGCGACCCCTTAAGGCTGTATTTGGTATCATACTAGCCATAGAAAACCCATGGGATTGTTGTCCTTTAAATACAGATAGTAATTGCAAACTATCTTGTATCATTGCTATTCCAGAGCCTTGTATACCCTTAGAAACAAGGGTTAAATCAAGGCCGTTCCAGGAGCTTAAAATAGCTTCAGACCCCAAAAAAGTGTTGTCTTTTGTATAAACACTAATGCCTTTAAAAGTGTTTGAGTCCATAAGTTTGACAAGGGCTAAATCCTGGTTTTTTTCTTGTTTTAAGGCCTTTTCCAGGTATTTTTTTGTCCCGGATAAAAGTATGTAATCTCCAACTTGTGCTTGATAAATAGTCTCTCCAGAGTATTTTTTAATGACAATGCCTTTTTTTGGAGGGCTTGTGTTTTGCAGGCTGTCTTGGGGAGTTGTTTTGTGAGATTTGGCAATTACCAGAACATTGTTTGCTGTGTCTTGGGCCTTGGGCAGTGCTATTAATATTTCTGAGCTGTAGGGAAGTTTGCCAATAAAAGGATGCTTTTTTAGCACTTGCTGCAACTTTGTGGTGCTCATTTTGGCAATAAGTACATTGTCTTGGAGGTCTTTCTCTACCTGTGAGATATCATCTATGGTATAGATAAGTGCCCAACTAGGGTCTATAAAATCTAGCATAGATCTATGAGATGATTCGTAGGAGTCACAGCTGCTAATTAGTAGAGAAATTGTAAAGAGTAAGGCGATTCTTTTTAAAGACGTCATAAATACAAAAGTATGAAGGATTGCTTAAAATATGGACATTGTTGTCTTTGTTTATTGACGGGTTTTCAACACTTATATATCTAGACGTAATTGATCTGGTAGTAATTTAAAACTTTTACGATGGTAGGGAGAAGGCCCATATTTAAAAATAGCAGCTCTATGCTCTTTGGTTGGGTAGCCTTTGTTTTGTTTCCAGTTATACATAGGAAATTCTTCATGAAGTTTCTCCATGTACAAATCTCTTGCTGTTTTGGCCAGTATGGAGGCAGCGGCAATATGTAAATATTTTGCATCTCCTTTAACGACACACTCATACCTTACTTTGTGATAGGGTTTAAAACGGTTTCCGTCAATGGCTATAAATTCTGGGCGGGTAGAGAGCTGGTCTATAGAGCGGTGCATGCCCAAAATAGATGCGTTTAAGATGTTGATTTGGTCAATCTTTTCCATCATGACATGAGAGACGCCATAGCTTATGGCTGCTGCTTCAATGATGGGTTTAAGCTCCAGTCTTTTTTTTTCGCTGAGTTGTTTAGAATCTGTAAGAAACGGATGGGTAAAATCATCGGGCAGGATTACAGCAGCCGCAGTAACAGGACCAGCAAGACATCCGCGACCTGCCTCATCTGTGCCGCATTCAATAAGATTTGGGTGTATTTTTAGTGCTAACATACTATTTATTGTAGCCTTAAAGATAGTATTATTTAAAAGCTAGTAGACGTTGGCTACTGTATTTAATTATAATTGTTCTTTAATTTTAAGCAACTCAGATTTCACGCTTTCTAATTTACGAATGATGTCAAAATTCTCTAAAGTTTTGCCTTTGTTTTCTTTGAGGTGCGTTTTAGCTCCTTCAAGGGTAAAGCCACGCTGCTTTACCAAGTGGTAAATAAGCTCAAGATTTTTAATGTCTTTAGGGGTAAATTTTCTATTCCCCTTGGCATTTTTTTTTGGTTGCAATACATCAAATTCTTTCTCCCAAAACCTAATAAGAGAGGTGTTCACCTTAAAGGCTTCTGCTACTTCTCCTATGCTGTAATATAATTTTTCTGGAAGTTCTATGTGCATCTGTGGTTTGTCTTTTTTTAAGTTCTATTAGCTTATTAACCTGTAATGATTAATCCAGAGACTGGTTTTCTTGAATACTCTTTTTAAGGATATCTGCAAATTCTTTAGGGCTTAGATTTCCGTAGTAAAAATTAATAGGGTTGATGCGTTTCTTGTCTTTAAAAACTTCATAGTGCAAATGTGGCGCCTCAGAGCGCCCCGTACTCCCTACAAAACCAATTAAATCTCCTCTTTTTACTCGTTGTCCTCTTTTTACATTGTATTTATAAAGGTGTGCATACAGGCTCATATATCCAAAGCCATGTTTAATGCGTATGTGTTTTCCATAGCCTGATGCTCTGTTGTCTGCCCTAGAGACCCTTCCGTCTCCACTTGCGTATACTGGAGTACCTCTTGGGGCTGTAAAGTCCATACCAAAATGAAACTTTCTTGCCTTTGTAAAGGGATCTGTCCTATATCCATATCCAGATGCCATTCGTGTCAAATCTTCATTTTTGACAGGCTGTATGGCTGGAATACTTTTTAAAAGTGCTTCTTTTTCTGTGGCTAAAGCTGCAATTTCATCCAAAGATTTTGACTGTACTACAATTTGTTTGGTTAGGATGTCAATGCGCTTGTTTGAAGAGATAATTAATTTGGAATTATCAAAACCTTCTAAGTCTTTATATCTATTTATACCACCAAAACCAGCTTTTCTTTGCTCCTGGGGTATGGGGTTGGCTTCAAAATAAATGCGGTATAGATTGTTGTCACGCTCTGCAATTTCTGTTAATACCGTTTCTGCCTGGTTCATTTTTTTGTTCAGCAGTTTTACTTGAAACTCTAAATTTGTTAACTCTCTGTTGAGTTCTTTTTCTTTTGGAGTTTCGAAATTTGGTAAGTTTAGAAACAGGAGCATCAATAAAAACCCACTGAGTAAAACGCCCATAAAACTTAAAATAAACAGCCCAGTTTTGCGCCCTTTTTTATGCTCTATTTTCCGGTATGATAATGTTTCACTATCATAGTAATATTTTACCTTACTCATAAATTAAAAAAACTTATTTTTGTTGTTAAATAGGTGACCTTGGTATTGGTAACGTTATACAAATATAGAAATTGTTTTCGGCATAGCCTTTTGAATTAAAATTTCAGTACAAAAAACACATATGAAATCTCAAGAAATTCGCGCTACTTTTTTAAACTTCTTTGAAAGTAAAAAACACAGTATTGTTCCCTCTGCACCAATGGTGTTAAAGAATGACCCTACGCTTATGTTTGTGAACAGTGGTATGGCTCCTTTTAAGGAGTTCTTCCTTGAAAATGCAACACCCAAAAATAACCGCCTCACAGACTCTCAAAAATGTTTACGTGTGAGCGGGAAACACAATGATTTGGAAGAGGTAGGGTATGATACCTACCACCATACCTTATTTGAAATGCTAGGTAACTGGAGTTTTGGAGACTATTTTAAAAAAGAGGCCATTGCTTGGGCTTGGGAACTGCTAACCCAGGTTTACAAGATAGACAAAGACATTTTATATGTTACGGTTTTCCAGGGAAGTGATGATGCAGACAACCTAGAGATGGACAGCCAGGCCTATGATATCTGGAAAGAGTTTATCTCTGAGGATAGAATACTGATGGGCAACAAAGACGATAATTTCTGGGAAATGGGCGCTCAAGGACCTTGTGGCCCTTGTAGTGAAATTCATGTTGATATTAGAACCCCCCAGGAAAAAGCTGCCGTAGACGGAAAAACCCTCGTTAATATGGACCACCCGCAAGTGGTTGAAATATGGAACTTGGTATTTATGCAATACAACCGTAAGGCAGATGCCTCTCTAGAGATTTTACCCAACCAGCACATAGATACCGGAATGGGCTTTGAGCGTCTGTGCATGGTCTTACAAGGAGTAAAGAGTAACTATGACACCGATGTTTTTAAGCCAATTATTAGAGAAATAGAAGCGGTGACCAGATGTGTAGCCTATGGTACAGATCAAAAGGTAGATATTGCTGTTCGTGTTATTAGTGACCACCTTAGGGCGGTTGCATTTTCTATCGCAGATGGACAATTACCAAGTAATACTGGGGCTGGATATGTAATTCGAAGAATTTTACGCCGAGCGGTACGCTATGGTTTTACTTTTTTAAATACCAAAGATCCTTTTATCTATAAGCTGGTAGACACCCTAATAAAACAAATGGGCGGCGCATTTCCAGAATTAAAGAAAGAAAAGAATTTAATAACCAACGTCATCAAAGAAGAAGAAGCTTCTTTTCTTCGCACGCTAGATCAAGGATTGGTGCTCCTTGATACCGTTATTGAAAAAGCACAGAGTAAAACAATTTCTGGTGTAAAAGCCTTTGAATTGTATGACACTTTTGGTTTTCCTATAGATTTAACAGCCCTTATACTCAGAGAACGCGGGTATGATTTAGACCAAAAGGGATTTGAGGCTGCTCTTGCAAAACAAAAAGATAGATCTAGATCTGCAACCAAAATAGCTACTGGAGATTGGGAAACACTTACCCAAGATACCCAGGAAGAGTTTGTTGGTTATGACACTCTTGAAACTCAAATTCAAATTGTAAAATACCGTAAGGTAGCCAGCAAAAAAGATGGAGAAATGTACCAACTAGTATTTAACCGTACTCCTTTTTACCCTGAGGGTGGAGGCCAGGTTGGAGACAAAGGATACCTTGAGGCTAGCAATGGAGAGGTTGTTTATATTTTAGATACCAAGAAGGAAAACAATTTGATTGTTCATTTTTCAAAAAACCTGCCAAGAAAGCCCCAAGAGAGTTTTAAGGCCGTTGTAGATAACAAACAACGTTCTAGATCTGCCTCCAATCACTCTGCAACACACCTGCTGCATCAAGCACTTCGTAAAGTGCTTGGGACACATGTAGAGCAAAAAGGATCTATGGTGCATAGTGGTTCTTTGCGTTTTGATTTTTCGCATTTCAGTAAGTTGACAGATGAAGAGCTTTTAGAGGTTCAAGATTTTGTGAATGCACGTATTAAAGAAGAATTGCCTTTAGAAGAAAAAAGAAATATTCCATACCAACAAGCCATTGATCAAGGAGCTATTGCACTTTTTGGAGAAAAGTATGGAGATGCAGTAAGAGCCATTAAATTTGGAAATTCTATGGAATTGTGCGGGGGTACACATGTTTCAAATACCAGTAGTATTTGGCATTTTATAATTACCAGTGAAGGAGCAGTTGCAAGTGGTATACGCCGCATTGAGGCAATTACCGGCGATGCTGCCAAACAGTATTATATTGATAGAAGTAACGCTTTCTCGGCGCTTCAAAAATCATTAAACAATGCCCAAGATCCTGTAAAAGCCGTAACAAGTATGCAGGAGCAAAATAGTGCACTTCAAAAACAGGTAGCACAACTGTTAAAAGAAAAGGCAAAAAACATAAAGGGAGATTTAAAAAATGAAGTTATTGAGTTAAACGGAGTACACTTTTTAACCAAAGAACTAGACCTAGACGCTGCAGGACTCAAAGACTTAGCCTTTGAGCTTGGGGGAGAGATTGATAATTTATTTATCCTCTTTGGTAGTAAAGCAAATGATAAAGCATTACTTACCTGCTATATAGACAAACAACTTGTTTCAAGTAAAGGGTTAGATGCTGGTAAAATTGTACGTGAACTAGGGAAACACATCCAAGGTGGAGGAGGTGGGCAACCATTTTTTGCCACTGCAGGTGGTAAAAAACCAGAAGGTATTGCCATAGCCTTAGCACAAGTGAAAGACTATATTCTATAAGATGAAACTCACAACTCCAATAAAACTATCAAGGCAAAACTCACCTATAAACTACAGCTCAAAGGTACTTTTGTTAGGGAGTTGTTTTGCTCAAAATATGGGAGCAAAACTGGAGTATTATAAATTCCAGCAGTGCACCAACCCTTTTGGTATTTTGTTTCATCCTGTAGCCATAGAGAAATTGATTACTAGGGCTGTAAATCATACCTGGTTTACATCAAAAGATGTTTTTCTTCAAAACGAGCAGTGGCATTGTTTTTTGGCACACTCAAAATTATCTAATACCTCTGAGGAAGATTTAATCTCTGCTTTAAACTCGGCCCTTGAAAAACTTAGATTTTCACTTTTAGAGGCAAGCCATGTTGTTTTTACATTTGGTACCGCCTGGGTATATAAGCATCTAGAGAAAGATACCATTGTTGCAAATTGCCATAAAGTACCTCAAAAAGAGTTTGTAAAACAGCTGCTATCTCCAGATGATGTGAGCGATGTTTTACTTGGTATAGAAACCAAGCTAAGAACAATTAACCCAACATGTAGCATTATAAATACGGTCTCTCCCGTGCGCCATATCAAAGATGGCCTTATAGCCAATAGCAGGAGTAAGGCACATTTGATTGCTGGGGTGCAAGAAATTGTATCTCCAGAGAAATTAAATTATTATTTCCCCTCATATGAGATTATGATGGATGAGTTGCGTGATTATCGATATTATAAAGAAGATTTAATTCATCCAAATCAAACTGCCATTTATCTTATTTGGGAAAAGTTTCTTTCTTCTTGGGTAGCTTCTGAAACATTCGAAATTCAAAAGAAAATAGCTGTTATTCAAAATGGTTTGCTGCACATTCCTTTTAATGAGAATTCAAAGGCCCATATTCACTTTAAAAAAGACTTGGAAACTAAAATTTCAGAAATAAAAGAACAACTTCCTTGGGCTACTTTTTTATAAGCAGGTAATGGTTTTATCTTAGGGTAATACTATCTATAAGCAACTCAAAGTCTTCCTCTTTTTTATTACCTATTAAAAAAGTGATTTCTTGTAAAACGTCTCCACTGAAATTTGGCATATTTAAAGAGCGCCCTCTAAAAGAGGGGTAGAGAGAATTTAGTGGTATGACAATCTCTTGCCAAGATCCGTTGGTGGTAAAGGTGGTGATGTAAGAATATCTTTTCCCAATTTGGTCTGTAACTCTAAATTGATAGTCTTTACCATCTGCTTTAATCTTGAGTACTACTTGTGTTGCACCTTGGGTACTTATGGGCTCAGGCAAACGATAGCGTAGGGATGAAAACCCGCCATTATTTTTAAGTGAGATTTGTCCAGCAAAAACACCATGTCCATCTTGGTCCTGTTTCATACTCCCTTTAGAGCGTCCTCCCATCACACCGTCATCAACAACATACCAGTTGTTTAGCTGGGCATTTTTGGAGAAATTAAAAACAGTTTGGGCTTCCATGGAAGTGACTAGAAATAAGGTTACAAAAAGTAAGATGCGCATTTTTTATTTAAAGATACCACGCTCTTTTTTTTTAGCAGCACACTTTAACATTACCCCAACAATTTTTATAAGCCTGTACTGTTTTTTAGGTGTTTTAAATTAAAAAACCACCTAATAAGATGGTTTTTTAATAACAAAAAGTTACCTTGTTTAACAAACACTAGGCAACTTATAAAGAAAATGCGTTTTTAACTTTTTCTACAGAGTCTAATTTTTCCCAGGTAAACAGTTCTACCTCCATTGTTTTGCTTTTGGCATTAGGTATGGTAAAGGTTTTGGTAACTACTTTGTTTTCACGGCCCATGTGTCCATATGCAGCAGTTTCGCTATACATTGGTTGGCGCAGCTTTAAGCGTTGTTCTATAAAATAAGGGCGCATGTCAAAAAGGCCTTCAACAACTTCACTAATCTCCCCGTCTGTTAGTTTCACATTAGATGTTCCATAGGTATCTACGTTAATACTAGTTGGCTCTGCAACACCAATGGCGTAAGAAACTTGAACCAAAACTTCTTTGCAAAGCCCGGCAGCAACTAGATTTTTAGCAATATGTCTTGTAGCATAAGCTCCAGATCTGTCAACCTTACTTGGGTCTTTTCCAGAAAAAGCACCACCACCATGAGCTCCTTTGCCGCCATAGGTGTCTACAATAATTTTACGTCCAGTTAAACCCGTATCTCCATGAGGACCACCAATTACAAACTTTCCTGTTGGGTTGATATGGTATGTAATAGCATCATTAAATAAAGCCTGTATGTTTGGTTTTAATTTTGCTATAACCCTCGGAATTAAAATAGTAATAATATCTTCTTTTATTTTTTCCAACATGCGCGTATCGTTACTGTCAAAATCATCATGTTGGGTTGAAATTACAATAGCATCTATTCTTTGCGGTATATTATCATCAGAATATTCAATAGTTACCTGAGATTTTGCATCAGGTCTTAGGTAAGGAATATCTTTTTCTTCTCTACGCAACTGTGCTAGTTCAATAAGTAGCCTATGAGATAAATCTAGGGCTAAAGGCATGAAGTTTTCTGTCTCATCTGTAGCATAACCAAACATCATTCCTTGGTCACCAGCACCCTGGTCTTCGGGATTTGTTTTATCTACGCCTTGGTTAATATCACTAGATTGCTCATGTATTGCAGAAAGTATTCCACAAGAGTTTCCGTCAAATTGATATGCACTTTTAGTATATCCAATTTTATTGATAACATCGCGAGCAATTTTTTGAACATCTAGGTATACACTGCTTTTTACTTCTCCTGCCAATATAACTTGGCCCGTTGTTACAAGGGTTTCACAAGCTACTTTAGCCTTAGGGTCAAAGGCTAAAAAGTTGTCTATAAGTGCATCACTTATTTGATCTGCAACTTTGTCTGGGTGTCCTTCAGAAACACTCTCTGAGGTAAATAAATACGCCATATAAATGGGGTTTAATGATTTTAGTAAAATAGGGTAGATTTGACCTAGGGTCCACAGAAGATTGCAAAAAGTGCAATTCACTGATTTAGCATTTAAACTCTAAAGGTAATTTAGAATTTTTTTTCTGAAATATATATTTCAGAAAGAGGTTGCAAGCAGTCAAATCTTTCCTCTTAATTATAAAGCAAAGGTACATGTTTGTTTAAGATTAAAAAACTTTAATGCAAATTGCCTCGCGAGTTTGCAGTAACATCCTTCGAATAAGAATTTTATTTGCAATATTTGTAGTAACATACACCAAAGCATTATGAAGGTTACTTTAGAGAGAAAAGACGACGCATATTTATTTCAAGCAAAAGGGAGCTCTGGCGTGCCTATTATGATAGACAATACCTCCAAAGAAGGAGCTCAAGGCGCTAGCCCTATGGAGTTATTACTGATGGGTGTTGGGAGTTGCAGCGCCATTGATGTGATATATATCCTAGAGAAACAAAAGCAAAAAATAGACTCGTATCAAATAGAGGTCACCGGTTCAAGAAAACAACTAAAACAAGCAAAAGCCCTTTGAGCGTATTGATGTGCATATTATTATTGAGGCAGACATAGCTCCCCAAAAGGTTATAAAAGCAGCAGCGTTGAGTTTTGAGAAGTACTGTTCTGTGTCAATTACATTTGAGAGTTCAGTGAAGATAAACTATACCATTACTTTAAATAATACTATTTTAACAGTCTAACCAAGCTAATTACTTCTGCAATGATACCAAGCCAGAGAGATGTTCAACAAGCTTTTGATAGAGTACGCCCACATGTGCATCAAACCCCAGTTTTAACCTCTAGATTACTAGATGAGCTTAGTGGAGCATCTATTTTTTTTAAGTGCGAAAATTTTCAAAAAATGGGCGCTTTTAAAATGCGAGGCGCCATCAATGCTATTTTACAAATACCTCAAGCAGATCGAGCAAAAGGGGTGGTTACCCATAGTTCTGGTAATTTTGCGCAGGCCGTTTCTTTGGCAGCAAAAAATCTAGGCATACCAGCATACATTGTAATGCCAAATAATGCGCCACAGGTTAAAAAAGATGCTGTTGTAAGCTATGGAGGTATTATTTATGAGTCTGAAGCTACTATTGCAGCTCGTGAGGCAATGGCTAGTCAAATACAAAACAAAACGGGTGCTACTTTTTTGCACCCATCAAACCATATAGATGTAATTTTAGGGCAGGGTACTGCAGCCATAGAACTGTTACAAGAGCAGCCATCACTAAATAGTATCATTACACCCGTTGGGGGAGGCGGGCTGCTTGCCGGTAGCGCCCTGGCTGCAAAATACTACGGATCATCCATAGGCGTATACGCCGGAGAACCTTTTAACGCAGATGATGGGTATAGATCTCTTCAATCTGGAAAAATCGAGTATAACACCACTGTAAATACAATTGCAGATGGCTTAAGAACACATCTAGGAGATAAAAATTTTCCTATCATTAAAACCCTAGTTACAGATATTATACGAGTAGAGGAGCAGGAAATAATATCTGCCATGAAACTACTATGGGAGCGCCTTAAAATTATTATAGAACCCTCTTGCGCTGTCCCTTTTGCAGCACTACTGAAAGACAAAAAAACATTTGCTGGTAAGAAGGTGGGTATTATTTTATCTGGTGGTAATGTTGATTTAACGAATTTACCTTTTTAAAACCCCACGGTTTCTTTTAATTTGCAATGTGAAAAAACTACTATTAATTGTCGCTATTTTAAGCGCCATGGCAATGCAAGGCCAACAAAAGGAGTCTACTTTTATAGACGCCAACTATTTCTATGGTAGTATTTTAAGACACAATAAAGATATAGAGCACCTTATTAAAGGCCACCCAAAGGGGTTTATCTTAGGCTACAATGTTAAAACCTTTGGATCAGAGCGTTGGCAAGAGGCCTATAATTATCCAGATTTTGGGGTGTCTATGGTGTATCAAAACCCTCAAAATGATGTCTTGGGCAGCACCATAAGTATACATGGACACTATAATTTTTATTTTCTGAAAAGAAACCTGTTTTTGCGAATTGCTACAGGTATCGCATACGCAGAAAACCCCTATGATATCGATACAAACCCAAATAATAATGCCTATGGTACTCACTTGCTAGGGTCTTCATATTTTATGCTTGGGTATAATAAACCAACTATTTTCAAAGGTTTTGGGCTCAAGGCAGGCCTCTCTTTGATTCATTATTCAAACTCAAGTGTTAAATCTCCAAACTCAAGCGCCAACACTTTTGCTGCCACACTGGGTGTTACCTACCAAATAGATGCAGATACCCAACCTAGCTACACTACAACAGCTGGTTTTGATAAAGTAACACAACCCATACATTTTAATATGGTGCTTCGTGGCGGTATTCAAGAAGGGCGAGTGATTGGCCTTGGTCAAAAACCATTTGTTGTTGTCTCTGGATATGCAGACAAAAGACTGAGCTATAAAAGCTCTATACAACTGGGGGTAGATGCTATTTTTGCTAAATTTTTAGAAACAGAAATAGCCTATAGCGCTGCTGCGTTTCCAGAAAATGGAGTTACTGGAGATGAAGACTACAAGAGAGTTGGTGTTTTTGTAGGCTATGAATTACATGTAAATAAATTATCTCTTATTGGCCAGGTTGGATATTATGCCTATTACCCCTATAAGTTTGAATCTCGCGTGTATTTAAGGCCGGGTTTAAAGTATTACATTTCCGAAAAAGTGTTTGCAGTGGTTACCTTAAAATCTCACTGGGCAAGTGCAGAAAATGTTGCATTTGGAGTTGGTTTTAGAATTTAAAATAATGAAGAAAATAATACTCTTAGCAATAAAAAAAACAACAGCACTTGTGTTACTAGGGCTCTTGTGCTCTTGTAATTCTGACGCTATTGGTGATTGTTTTCAGGCCGCTGGAGATAGCGTTACAATGACAGTTGAGGTGCCTCCTTTTTTAAGAGTAAGATCAGAGGGAGAGGTTACATTGCTTATAAAGCAAGGTGATGTGCAGCAGGTTAGTCTTACCACCGCAGAGAATTTACTTACAGATGTATCTGTATATGTTTTTGATGATACCTTGATTGTTAGAGATACAAATGCGTGTAATTTTGTGAGAGATTACGGCCTTACAGTGGTTACAATAACAACACCAAATCTCACACACATTAGAAACTCCTCTAACTATGATATAACAAGCATAGGCACCTTAGCTTTCCCAGAATTAACATTAACTAGTAATACAAATAACGGTCCAGGTGGTATTGTGTCTTTAAAAAAAGCCGGTGATTTTTATCTAGATGTTATGTGTGATGCTTTTAATGTAAGCGCCAATGGGCAAAGTGTTTTTTATATAAGCGGCGCTGCTACCACTGCAAGGGTTGTTTTAAATGATGAGAATCCGCGCTTTGAGGGTAGAGACTTCTTGGTAAATGAGTTTGATTTTTTTCACAGAAGCGCCAACAAAATGATTGTACACCCTATAGATAAACTCTCCGGGCAACTGGTAAGCACTGGAGATGTAATTTGTGTAAACCGCCCGGATATAGTTGAGGTAGAGACACTTTTTACGGGCCAATTAATTTTTGAATAAATTCATTAAAGCAAACATCAATGATTTGTTGTTTGTTTTTGGAGAGAATTTCTAAAGCCAGCAAAAAGCAAAATATGGCCTGTGTGAAAGATGATAACTTAGATGCTGTTAACCTTCACTTAGTGCATGCTATGTTGGGAGAGTAGATTTGCTAATAGTTTCACAAATAATTTTTAAACCCTACTAGAATAGCTACTTTTGTTTACCGTAAAATAAATAGCAATACGCTTTTACCAAAGGGTGCTGGTCTGCATTACAAAATTTCAATTAAAGTTGGATTATTGTATTTTAATACACCCAAAAGGCCTCAATAGAGGCTCTTTTTTTTGATTTAATCTATGAAAAATAATAAAGAATTAGGTGCTTGGTTAAAAAACATGGGGCTTTCCCACCCATTGTTAATTGCAGGGCCTTGCAGCGCAGAAACACAAGAGCAGGTTTTAGAAATTGCACATCAATTAAAAGACACAGATACTACCGTGCTAAGAGCTGGTATTTGGAAACCAAGAACACGCCCAGGTAATTTTGAGGGCGTTGGCGAAGTAGGTCTTAAATGGCTGCAAAGAGCCAAACAAGAGACAGGCTTACTAACAACAACAGAGGTGGCCAATGCCGCCCATGTTGATTTAGCTTTAAAGCACGATGTTGATATTTTGTGGGTTGGAGCTCGCACTACAGTGTCTCCATTTATGGTTCAAGAAATTGCAGAAGCCTTAAAGGGTACAGGTAAAACCGTACTGGTAAAAAACCCTGTAAATCCAGATTTAGCCTTGTGGCTTGGGGCTGTAGAGCGTTTTTATAAGGTTGGATTGAAAAATTTGGCGGCAGTACACCGAGGATTTTCTTCTTACGAGAAGCAGACCTACCGCAACAATCCAGAGTGGCAAATACCTATTGATTTACAAAATGAATTTCCAGACCTTCCGCTTATTCTTGACCCTTCACATATAGCAGGGAAAAGAGATCTTATTTTTGATTTATGCCAAACAGCCTTAGATCTTAACTATGACGGTATTATGGTAGAAACCCACCATGATCCAGACAATGCTTGGAGTGATGCACAGCAGCAAATAACACCAAAGGCTTTAAAGCAAATGACCAAAGATTTGCGCATACCTCTTCAGGAAACAGATGCTATTGAGTTTAAAAACAAACTCAATACCCTTCGTACCAAAATAGATGTTTTAGATCATAAATTACTAGAAACCTTAGGAAAGCGGATGGGTATTGCAGATGAAATTGGCGCTTTAAAAAAATCAAACAACATAGCGATTCTGCAGACCAAACGTTGGAATGAAATTTTAGGTAAAATGATTCTTAAGGGGCAGGAGCATACCCTAAGTGAAGCCTTTATTTTAAAAATCTATAAAGCCATCCATCAAGAGTCTATCAATCACCAAAATAAGGTCATCACCAAAAAGTAAAAAAATAAAAAAAGCCTGTATGGTCTATACAGGCTTTTTTTATAGTATTGGTTTGTTACTCTGTTTTACTTTTTTTGAAAATATAACGCGTTATAAAAATACCTTTTCCATCATCCTTACCAGCGTCACTCTCAATACCACTGTTTACAAAGGCTAATTCCCAGCCTTCTTCTGCCATGGTGTTGATCTTAGAAGTTACAAGCGCATCATTTGTTGCAATGTTCTGAAAACGAATTCCTCCAATGTTAAAGAAGTTTAATAGTTTGGTTTCATCATACCCCTTTACACGAATTTCTCCGCGATCGGTTTTGTTTCTTTTATCCTTTTCTCCAGTTTTTGTTGAGGTTGCATCTTTATAATTTCTGGTGTCGTTTGCTGAAATCATACGAGACCTACCCATACCATTAGGGATTATAGACTCAATTACTGTTACTGTTTGATATTGGTAGACTTGCGCGTTTACATCAAAAGAAAATAAAGCCACTAGTGCTATTACTAGAATAAGTTTTTTCATGGTTGTTTTTATTAAATTAATTTCAGCAAATCTATATAAAATGTATGCCATCCCATTAAAATTTCAGAGTTTTGTAATTAATGAATGGAGTTGTCTATAAATCTACAGGGAGTTGGTATACCGTTAAGGCTACCGACGGAGTTTTCTATGAATGTAAAATAAAAGGAAAGTTTAGAATTGAAGGTATAAAAAGCACCAACCCAGTAGCTGCAGGAGATCATGTAGTATTTGAAGTAGAAACTAAAGGTGATGAAACTATTGGCATTATCAATAAAATTGCACCTCGAGAAAATTATATTATACGTAAATCTGTAAACCTATCTAAGCAAACACATATTATTGCTGCTAATGTAGATGTGGCTTTTTTGCTGGTAACCCTAAACAACCCACCTACATTTACACCCTTTATAGATCGTTTTTTGGTAACAGCAGAAGCCTATCACATAAAAGCAGTGCTGCTTTTTAATAAAATTGACACCTACAACGAAGACCAAACCCTAGAGATAAAATACCTCGCAGCCCTATACAGATCTATTGGGTATGAGTGTGTTGGTATTTCAGCCAAAACAGGGAAAAACATAGATAAGGTAAAACAAATGATGCAAGGTAAAGTGTCTATGTTTTCTGGACATAGTGGGGTAGGAAAATCTACCTTAGTAAATGCTTTAGAGCCAACACTAGAACTAAAAACAAAGCAAATTTCTACCCAACACATGCAAGGACAGCATACCACTACCTTTGCAGAAATGTATGACCTCTCTTTTGGGGCGCAAATTATAGACACTCCCGGGATTAAAGGATTTGGAGTTGTTGAGGTAGAAAAACAAGAGCTGGGTAATTATTTTCCTGAGTTCTTTGAACTTAAAGATCAGTGCAAATTCAACAACTGCTTGCATAAACAGGAGCCTAAGTGCGCCGTAAAAGATGCTTTAGAAAATGATGCATTATCATGGTCTCGCTATAAGAGTTATTTGCAAATTTTAGAGGGGGAACAAGAACATTTCAGAAAAGATATTTATAACAAAAAAGAATAATTAGAGCAGCACTCATATTGCTTGAGAGCTCTTACTATTACATTTGTGTATGAGAGTAGTGATACAAAGAGTGAAAGAAGCCTCGGTTAGTGTTCAAGGGGTTAAAATTTCAGAAATACAAAAAGGTTTGCTTATTTTAGTGGGCGTTGAAACTCAAGATACCCAGCAAGATATAGATTGGTTGGTGGCAAAAGTGGCCAAGCTTCGTATTTTTGAAGACCCTCTTGGAGCCATGAATGTATCGCTTCAAGATATAGACGCAGATGTTATTGTGGTAAGCCAATTTACACTTCATGCCAGCACTAAAAAAGGCAATCGTCCTTCTTTTATAAAGGCTGCCAAGCCAGAGGTTGCAATACCATTATACCAGGGGTTTGTAGATAGTTTAGAAAAGGAGCTCGACAAGAAAATACAAACAGGACAATTTGGAGCTATGATGGAGGTAGCCCTTATAAATGATGGCCCTGTAACGATCACGATAGATTCAAAAAATAAAGAGTAATGGATATTAAAAACGCACAAAAAGAAGTTGACACCTGGATTAAAACCCATGGAGTTCGTTATTTTAATGAACTTACAAACATGGCGCAACTCACAGAGGAGGTAGGAGAGGTAGCCCGCATAATTGCCAGGCGCTATGGAGAACAAAGTGAGAAAGAAAGTGATAAAAACAAAGATCTTGGAGAAGAACTGGCAGATGTTATGTTTGTAGTTTTGTGCCTTGCCAACCAGACAGGCGTAGATTTACAAGATGCCTTTGATAAAAAATTGGATATTAAAACCAAGCGTGATCATGACAGGCATCACAACAATGAAAAACTACACTAATGTTTAAAAAAGTTACAAGCCATAAAGGGTTTTGGAAATCTGTGGCAACCCTCACATTGGCCTTTGCCGTTGTGTTCTTTTTTGTACAATGGGCCTTTGTTGGCTTTAGTGCAGGGTTTTTAAATGTGAGTTTAAGAACGGTTGTTGCACTACTACTTGGAGGTTTTGTCTATGGTTTTTCAATGACCTACGGAAAGTTTTGGGGGAAATTAAAAGAGAAAGCCACTAAAAATAAATGATTGCAAAACTCTCAAAATATAAAGATATACCGCAGGCTTCTATTTTTTTGTCTGGTTCTAAAAGTGAGAGTAATAGACTGTTAATTTTGCAAGCCTTATATCCAGATATTGAGATAGAAAATATAGCCTCTTGCGATGATACTACTGTATTGCAAAAAGCGCTCGCTAGCCAAGAGGATACTCTAGATATTCATCACGCAGGTACGGCAATGCGTTTTTTAACCGCCTACCTAGCCGCAACTACCCAAAAAGAAATTACCCTCACTGGAAGCTCCTCAATGCGTCAGCGGCCTATAGGCCCTTTGGTAGCCGCTTTAAGGGATATGGGCGCAGCTATAACTTATACAGGTAAACAAGGGTACCCTCCCCTTAAAATAGCACCTGCCGCTCTCAGTGGTAATGTTACTATAGATGCTAGTGTGAGTAGCCAATACATTTCTGCATTAGCACTTATTGGGCCTTATTTAAAAAAGGGGCTTACTCTTACCCTTACAGGCAACATTACCTCAAAACCATACATAGACATGACTTTGTCTTTACTCTCTCAAATTGGGGTAGAGAGTACTCTTAAAGGTCAAGATATTAGGATACTGCCCTTAACAAAAAGCAAGAACATTAAGATTGCTGTTGAGGGAGATTGGAGTTCGGCATCTTACTTTTATAGTTTAGTAGCGCTGTCAAAAAAACGCTGTGTGCACCTCTCTAGTTTTAAAACAAATAGTTTGCAAGCAGATGCCGCATTGGTGTCGCTTTATGAATCCTTAGGGGTTACAACCACAGCTATAGATTCCCAAACCATAGCCCTCTCAAAAAATGACACCCCGCTACCCGCCGGCTTTAAGGCAGATTTAACTCCTAGCCCAGATTTGGCTCAAACCATTGCTGTTACTTGTTTTGGATTGGGGATAGCCTGCCATCTTACAGGATTACATACCCTTAAAATAAAAGAGACTGATAGGCTAGTGGCGCTGCAAAATGAGTTGACCAAACTAGGCGCTGTGGTGCATATCACGCAAGACACATTGCTTTTAGAGTCTCACGAGATAGCCTTTGAAAATAGAACGCAAGACATAGAAATAGCTACCTATGATGACCATAGAATGGCTATGGCTTTTGGGGTATTGGCTGAGTTGTTTTGTGTTACGATCCAGGACCCTATGGTGGTCACAAAATCATACCCAGCGTTTTATTCTGATTTAAAAAAGATGGGAATAAGCGCAGACTTTTGTTAGGAAAAAGTAGCCCTAAGATTCTCATATTCAAAATACTTTCAATAATAAATGGCCATTTACTTGACAAGGCCTATCCTCAGATTGTATATTTGCAGCTTTTGAATTTAAAGCCAACAAAAGCACATGAAGTTATCACATTTTCATTTTGATTTACCACCAGAGTTGTTAGCAGAATATCCAGCCGAAAACAGAGACGAGTCTCGCCTTATGGTTTTGAACAGGAAAGAGCAAACTATCGAGCACAAGATGTTTAAAGATCTTATCGATTATTTTGACCAGGATGATGTTTTGGTCATGAATAACACCAAGGTGTTTCCTGCACGTTTGTATGGTAACAAAGAAAAAACTGGAGCAAGAATAGAAGTATTTTTGCTACGTGAATTAAATCCAGAAACACGCCTTTGGGATGTACTAGTTGATCCAGCACGTAAAATACGTATTGGAAACAAGTTGTATTTCGGAGATGATGAAACACTAGTAGCAGAGGTTATAGACAACACCACATCAAGAGGAAGAACGCTTCGTTTTTTGTTTGACGGCTCGTATGAAGAATTTAGAAATAAACTAACAGAGCTGGGAGAAACGCCACTTCCAAAATATATTAAAAGAGACGTAGAGCCAGAAGATGCAGAAAGATACCAAACTATTTTTGCCAAAGAAGAAGGTGCTGTAGCTGCTCCAACAGCAGGGCTTCACTTCTCTAAGCATTTATTAAAACGTCTAGAAATTAAAGGGGTTGATTTTGCAGAGGTAACTCTTCATGTTGGTCTTGGAACCTTTAGCGCCGTTGAGGTAGAAGATTTGTCTAAGCACAAAATGGATAGTGAAGAAATGCGCATAGATCAAAGCACTGTAGATGTGATTAACAATGCCATTATTGAAAAAAGACGTATTTGCGCCATAGGAACCACCGCAATGAGAGCCTTAGAGAGTTCTGTTTCTTCTCAACATACCCTAAACCCATATGCAGGTTGGACAAACAAGTTTGTTTTCCCTCCTCATGATTTTAGTATTGCAAATGCAATGGTAACCAACTTTCATACCCCAAAATCTACACTTTTAATGATGGTTTCTGCCTTTGCAGGATATGATTTCACTAAAAGAGCCTATCAAGAAGCTATAAAAGAAAAGTATAATTTCTTTTCATATGGTGATGCGATGTTAATTATCTAACACCAATGTAGTTTAAAAACAAAAAGCGCTAATGTGTAATGCAGTAGCGCTTTTTGTTTTTCTAGAGTTTTAGTGCTGCTATTTGCTTGAAATGATGTATTTTAGTTCCACTATTTTTTTGATTTGATAAAAAAACTCACATACATATTAGTTTTTCTAGTTGCTGTCTTGCCTATGTGCTCGCAGGAACCCATTAGTTGGGATTTTGATGTAGACTCCTCTTCTAAAATAATCTCATTGCCGCCTCTAGATCTTGAGGCTATTGTGGCAGAAGACGCCCTTAATGATATTTATAAAAATCAACCCTGGCGCTATGGTATTTCAAGACCACTAGATATAGACATAGACTCTCAAGGGTCTTGGACAACCCTTCCAAATGAGCAGGGTAGGATTTGGCTTATTGGAGTTAGGTCTCCAGATGCCGTAAATTTAAGTGTAAATTTTGATGATATTTTTATTCCAAATGGTGCTCGTTTACAACTCTTTAATGGAGATAGAACAGACGTTTCACGCACCTACGGCTCACAAGAGAACACCCCTAATGGCAAACTGGGTTCTTGGTTTGTCTCTGGAGATGTGATTTGGATAGAATACTTTGAGCCTGCTGGTGTAAATCAAATATCTAGATTAAAAATAGGGAGTATTATTCATGGCTATAGAATGGGTAAAGTAACTCAGTTTGTAGCTAAAAACAAAGATTTTAATGATAGTGGGGCTTGCAATTATGATGTAAACTGTCCTGTTGGTGATGATTTCGAAAGTCATAAAAATATTATTAAAAAAGCGGTGGCATTACTTACTCTAGGAAACGGGTATTTATGCTCTGCATCTATGCTCAATAACACCGCTGGAGATAAAAAGCCATTTTTATTAACCGCAAATCATTGTCTTCAAAATAGTGATCCTACTTATTGGAGCGTCCGGTTTAACTGGATGAGTCCATCTCCGGTTTGTGCTCAAGAAGACTCAAGTGTAGACATACAAACAAACTTTACAATTAGTGGGGCAACTCTAAGGGCTAGCAACGCGCTGAGTGATTTTGCGCTAGTAGAACTCGTAAATCCTGTACCTCCATCCTGGGACATTGTTTTTGCAGGCTGGGACAGAAGTGATACTGAGCCACTTTTTGAGGTGGGTATTCATCATCCTAATGGAGATATCATGAAGATATCTAGAGATGATGATGGCGCTGTAAAAGAAAATGCAAACGGGACACAAGTTTGGCTTATTGGCGGAGTGTCTGTGGGTAGCGGTGATGGCTGGGAGCTTGGAACCACCGAGAGCGGCTCTTCAGGATCTCCACTGTTTAGTGATACAGGAAAAATCATTGGCCAATTATACGCAGGACAATCAAACTGTATAGGTACAGAAAACAATAACGATTATGATATTTATGGAAGGTTTGGCATCTCTTGGGACGCTGGACAAAACCCTTCCTCAAGGCTTAAAGATTGGTTAGACCCTCTTGGTACAGGACAAACTACAACAGCGTCTGTGCAAAATATATTAGGGGTTCCAGATAATCTATTAACAGGTGTTTTAGAGATATACCCCAATCCTGCATCAAGTGTTCTTAGGGTAACAAATACAAGATATCCTAATCTTGTTTATAATTTGTATACTGCTACCGGGCAACGTGTAATGGGAGGTTCCCTTTCAAACACCGATAACACCATAAACGTTGAGAGTGTGGTTAAAGGGATTTATTTCTTGCAGCTTATTGATGGCAATACCAACGAGCAAATCACAAAAAAAATTAGCGTAGATAAGTAATTTTAACATCAAGGGTTTCTCTTTAGTCGTTTCTTAAAAAACTAAGAAACGATTTTTTTATGCACTAAAGTGGGGTTAAATAATAGTATTTTTGCAAAACAATGGAGCAAACCAAAAAAGACATACGCGCATTATCAAAAGAAGAACTTCGATCTTTTTTTGAATCTATTGGAGATAAACCCTTTAGGGGTAATCAAGTATACCAGTGGCTTTGGAGTAAAGGGGCACACACCTTTGACCAGATGACAAATCTTTCAAAAGAGACTAGAGATCATCTGCAAGCTCATTTTGTGATAAACCACATAAAGGTAGATAGTATACAAAGAAGTAAGGACGGTACCATTAAAAATGGTGTTAAGCTACATGACGGCCTTGTTGTAGAATCTGTATTAATACCAACAGGCACAAGGACTACTGCTTGCGTGTCTTCTCAAGTTGGATGTAGTTTGGATTGTAAATTTTGTGCAACGGCTAGATTAAAGCGTATGCGAAATTTAAACCCAGACGAAATCTATGATCAAGTAGTTGCCATTGACAAAGAAAGTAGATTGTATCACAACAGGCCCCTTTCCAATATTGTTTTTATGGGTATGGGTGAGCCTTTGATGAATTATAAAAACGTATTGGCTGCTATAGAAAAAATAACAAGCCCGGAAGGACTCGGCATGTCACCAAAACGTATTGTGGTTTCCACATCTGGTGTTCCAAAGATGATAAAGAAAATGGCTGACGATAACGTAAAGTTTAATCTAGCCGTTTCTTTACATTCTGCGATTCAAGAGACTCGTGAGAAAATCATGCCTTTCGCAACATCTTTTACCCTAACAGATCTTAAGGAGTCTTTAGAGTATTGGTATGAAAAAACAGCCAAGCAAATAACCTATGAGTATGTTGTTTGGAGCGGTATAAATGATCAAAAGCAAGATGTAGCCGCCCTTATTACCTTTTGCAGTTATGTGCCTTGCAAAGTAAATATAATAGAGTACAACCCTATTGATGATGGTATGTTTCAACAGGCAGATAACAAAGCGCTTGATCTTTATATTACGATGTTAGAAAAAGCAAGAATCCCAATTACTGTAAGAAGAAGCAGGGGTAAGGATATAGATGCTGCTTGTGGGCAGTTAGCTAATAAACAATAAAAAAAGAGCGCTATTTCTAGCGCTCTTTTTTATAAATTCTAATTTCTTAGATTACTTTACAAACTTGAAAGCCTCTTGTGTACTTCCTATAGATACCTTTGCAATGTAAACTCCGGTGTTAAGACCTGCAAGGTTTACTTGAGCATTAGTACTCGTTACCTTTTGAGAAATTACTTGTTTTCCTGTAATGTCAAAAATTGCAACGCTACTCATAGCAGTGTTTGCTTTTAAATTTAATTGACCATCAGCAACAAACTGTGCAAAACCGTTAAGGTTGTTGTCATTGTTTCCTAAAGTACCTTCATCTCCTGCAACAATTGCAGTATCTGGTGTAGCTTCAAAAGCAAATCCTTTAACAGTAATTACATCATCTGCACCTACATCTGTGTCCATACGAACCCAACCATAGTGAGTGTTTCCATTAAATTGGAAAGATACACCTAAGATTCCGTCTTCAACGAAATCACACCACTGACTGTTTGAATATGCACAACCGTAGTAGTTTAAATCTCCACGTACACCAACTGTGGTGTAACCAGAGGCATCATCAATAACGTCTCCGTCTACAAGAACTAGAGGATACTCATATCCTCCTGCTGTAAAACCAACCATTGCTCCACCAGAACTTGGGAATGCTAAAGCAGCAGTACCACCGGCAAGATCTGCAGGGTTAGAAATTTGAACGTTTCCTGTAGGAACCGCTCCGGTAAAATCAACATCAAACGTACCGCCTAAGTCTAGTACGATGTCTGGATTTACATCTGTGTAGGTTACTTGTCCAGAAGCGTCAGCTACCCCTAATACAGCAGCAGATAAAGCACCGTATTGGGCTAGTCTTTTTGCTAATTTTGTTGAAGTATTTTTTTTCATAATAAATAGGATTTTAAGCAAAACTTTCGCAGCTTTACCATGTTAAACTATCGTAAATATAAATAAGTTTGTCTAGAATCTCTAAATATTACCCATTTTAATGACAGAAAAGCCCAAAAAAATAGTATTCGATCCCAAAAAAGTCACAGTTGAAGGTTCCTTAGCCATTTTGGCTTTGGGCGATGTTGGTTTTGATGCCTGGAGAAAAGTGAAGATAGCACATAATAGATTTAGCAGTGATGAAGAAAAATAAAGTACTATTAATAGGTTGGGATGCTGCAGATTGGGATATTATTTGGCCTTTAATTGCCCAAGGTAAAATGCCAGCATTAAAGAGTTTAATCCAAAGGGGTGTCTACGGAAATATGAGCACCATGAATCCGCCATATTCTCCTATGCTTTGGACATCAGTTGCTACAGGTAAAACACCAGACAAACATGGTGTTTTAGGTTTTATTGAAGTAACTCCAGATGCTAAAACTGTCCGTCCTGTTACAACAACATCAAGAAAAACAAGAGCACTTTGGAACATTTTCCACAACAAAGGCTTACAGTCAAACCTTGTAGGGTGGTGGCCAAGTTTTCCTGTTGAACCTATAAATGGTACCATAATTTCAGACCGTTTTCAAAAAACATCAAGAAATCCAAAAAAACAAACTCCAATGAGTGAGTTTGTAATTCATCCTTGGGAAAAAAAGGATGAATTTAAAGATTTGCGTATGTTTCCCTTTGAAATAACTCAGGCACATCTCTATCCTTTTGTTCCTAGAGCTCATGATGTAGATCAAGATATGCACAGAGGTTTGGCAGCAATTGCTAGTGTTGTTTCTCAAAACACCTCTGTGCACAATGCAGCGACAAAACTTTTAAGAACATCAGAGTGGGATTTTATGGCTGTGTATTATGATATGATTGATCATTTTTGTCACTCTTTTATGAAATACCATCCGCCAAAATTACCAGGCGTAGAAAAAGAAAATTACGATATTTTCAAAGAAGCAGTAACAGGGTCTTATATTTTCCAAGATATGATGTTGGAGCGCAAGCTAAAGCTAATTGATAAAGATACGACGGTCATTGTTATGTCTGATCATGGTTTCGAATCTGGAGAAAAAAGAATACTAGAAATGCCAAAAGTACAGGCTGCTCCCTCTCTAGAGCACAGGCAGTTTGGTATGTTTGTAGCCGCTGGACCCAATATAAAAGAAAACACAAAGGTTTTTGGTATGGGCTTAATTGACGTTGCTCCAACGATACTCCATCATTATGGATTGCCAATTGGTAAGGATATGGACGGTAAGGTGATACTAGATATTTTTAAAGAGACCCAAGAACCTGCCTACATAGAAAGCTGGGATAAAGAACCTGGAGATTTTGGAGATCTTAAAGTGTCCACACAAACAGATGCGCTCTCTGACGCTGAGACTATGGAGCAACTTGTAGAGCTAGGGTATGTAGATAAGCTTGATGAGAAATTTGAAGTAGCCATAAAAAAGACCAGGATAGATTTAAAACACAACTTAGCAAGAGTTTATTTGGGTAAAAAAGATTTCTCTTCATCCAAAAAATTACTGTTAGAGCTGTTAGAAGAAACTCCTCCTATAGATTTGGCTCCCTTTTACATGAATTTGATAAGCATCGCTGTTTTAGAAAAAGAGTTTGTGTTGGCTAAAGAGTATCTTCAAAAAGTTAAAGATTCAAAAACAGAGGTAAATTATAATTTACATTTAACAGAGTCTTTTATTTTATCTGAAATAGGCAGGCCTAAAGAAGCCCTTGCTATTTTGGATAAAAGTGGTGTTGTTTCTGGACAAATACTCTACAAAAAAGCAACGCTTAATTTTGTTATGGGTAATCTAGATATTGCAACACAGCAATTAGAGAAGGCCATAGAAAAAGAACCAGAAAAACCAACCTATTACACGCTAATGGCAGAAATGTTGTTGCACAAACAAGAGTATGAGGAGGCAGCAGAGTATGCCCTAACAAGTATAGAGATTGTCAAGTATTTCCCCAAGGCTCATTTATTGCTTGGTCAAGCGCTAGAAAAACTTGGTGATTTTGAAAACGCTAAGATTGCCTATGAGATGGCAAATTCATTAAGGCCGAAAGAGTTTCATAAGGCAAAACAGTCTTTGGATAATATCATAAAAAAAGTAGAATTAAATATCGATTACACGGCAGAGGTCTCAAATGTGTATCATGAAAACCAAGTAACAATAGTCTCTGGTTTACCTAGATCCGGAACCTCACTTATGATGCAAATGCTTGATAAAGGAGGGGTGGATATCCTTCAGGATCAACTCCGCGAGGCAGATATCTCAAACCCTAAAGGGTATTATGAGTATAAGCCAGTGATGTCATTGTACAAAGACAATACTTGGCTCTCAAAGGGTCAAGACAAAGCGGTAAAAGTTGTTGCGCCACTGCTTAAATATTTAGACTCAACCCTTAGGTATAAAATTATTTTTATGCGCAGAGATTTAAATGAAATTATCCAGTCCCAACAAAAGATGATTGGCAAAAGTGAACAAGAGTTTCCCGTTACTTTGTATAATAAATATCAGAAATTATTAGCCAATGTTACCCTTTGGGATAAAAGTGAGCCGGGTGCAGAAATATTATATGTTAACTATACAGATGTTTTAGAGAATCCTGCAACAGAGCTAGCAAGAATTGAGAAGTTTTTGGGTGTGGCTGTTAATAAACAAGAAATGATAAACTGTGTTGATGTTTCTTTGTACAGAAATAGAACCAAAGCTAAAAAATAGCGTTTGCTTTTTAAAACAAAAACGGATAAGAATATAATTCTTCTCCGTTTTTTTATCTACAATAAATAAGCTCTTACTATTTAACGTACTTTTGGTATGCCAATGAAAGCAGTCGCTCAAATAAAATTACCTATCGAAAAAGAGATGGAACTCTTTGAAAAGAAATTTTCAAATTCCATGATATCTAAGGTTTCCCTGCTCAATAAAATCACCCATTACGTTGTCAATAGAAAGGGAAAGCAAATGCGGCCCATGTTTGTGTTTCTTATCGCTAAGATGAACAATCAAGGTGCGGTAAATGAAAGAACTTACAGAGGTGCTTCTGTTATAGAGCTCATACATACAGCAACACTAGTGCATGATGATGTGGTTGATGATAGTGATCGAAGAAGAGGGTTCTTTTCTGTAAATGCACTTTGGAAAAATAAAATTGCCGTATTGGTCGGAGACTTTTTATTGTCAAAAGGCTTATTGCTTTCTATTGATAATGATGATTTTGATTTATTGAAAATTATATCTGTAGCAGTGCGTGAAATGAGCGAGGGGGAGCTGCTTCAAATAGAAAAAGCAAGAAATTTAGATATTACAGAGGCAATTTACTTTGAAATTATACGTCAAAAAACCGCTACACTCATTGCGGCATGTTGTGCTATGGGAGCAAAATCTGTGCACGCCAGTGAAGATAAAGTAGAGGCAATGCGAAGCTTTGGGGAGTTAATTGGTATTGCATTTCAGATAAAAGATGATTTGTTTGACTATTCAGACCAGGCTATTGGAAAGCCAACTGGTATCGACATTAAAGAGCAAAAAATGACACTTCCTTTAATTCATGCCATTAATAATGCCTCCTCAAAAGATAAAAGCTGGCTCATAAACTCAGTAAAAAACCACAACAAAGATAAAAATCGTGTCAAGCAAGTTATAGCCTACGTAAAATCTCATGGAGGGCTTGATTATGCCCAGCAGCAAATGAAAGACTACCAGCAAAAAGCATTAGATATTCTTGACACCTACCCAAGCTCGCCCTATAAAGATTCATTAAACCTTATGGTAAATTACGTTATAGATAGGAAGAAGTAATCCTTGCTTTTTTTATACGTAAATGTGAGGTACATTTTATATATTGACATATCATTTATGTAGTTTTACAAACCGTTGCCATAACTTATGATAAGTCGTTCCACCATAGATACTGTATTTGAAACTGCTCGTGTAGAGGAGGTGATTGGTGATTTTGTACAACTCAAAAAATCTGGAAGTAATTTTAAAGGCTTAAGTCCCTTCACAGATGAGCGAAGCCCAAGTTTTATGGTGTCTCCAGTCAAGCAAATTTGGAAAGATTTTTCCAGCGGGAAAGGCGGCAATGCCGTTACTTTTTTAATGGAGCATGAGCACTTTACCTATCCAGAGGCTATTAAATACCTTGCAAAAAAGTATGGTATAGAAATAGAAGAGATAGAACAAACAGATGAGCAAAAGCAACAAGCGGACGCTCGTGAGAGCCTTTATTTAGTCAATGAGTATGCTACAGGGTATTTTCATAACAACTTATTAAAAACAGAGCCTGGTAAGGCCATTGGACTTTCTTATTTTAAAGAACGTGGTTTTACACAACAGACAATAGAGAAATTTAAACTAGGATATTCTCTAGATGGCTGGTCTGCCTTTACAGATCAAGCAATCAAAAAGGGCTACAAGCTAGAGTTTCTAGAGCAAACAGGTTTGTCAATTGTAAAGCAAGAAAAACAGTTTGACCGCTTTAAAGGACGTGTGATGTTTCCTATTTTGAGTATGAGTGGTCGTACCTTGGGTTTTGGTGGTAGAATATTAACCAATGATAAAAAAGCCGCTAAGTATTTAAACTCTCCAGAGAGTGATGTATATCATAAGAGCAAGGTGCTATATGGTATTTATAATGCAAAGCAAAGCATTGCTAAAGAAGATAACTGTTACTTAGTTGAAGGCTATACAGATGTAATACAGTTTGCCCAGCGTGGTATTACTAATGTGGTTTCCTCCTCAGGTACCGCTTTAACACCAGAGCAAATACGATTAGTTAATAGACTCACCCAAAACATCACCGTCTTGTTTGATGGAGATGCGGCTGGTTTAAGAGCTTCTATAAGAGGAGTTGATCTTATTCTAGAGCAAGGGATGAATGTTAAGATTTGCACCTTTCCAGAGGGTGAGGATCCAGACAGTTTTGCAAAAAACAATACCCTAGATGTATTGCAGAGCTATTTGGTAGAAAATGCAAAAGATTTTATTTCCTTTAAGGCATCTTTACTAGCCAAAGAAGCAGATAATGATCCTATTAAAAAAGCAGATACCATCAGGGATATGGTAGTGAGTATTTCTAAAATACCAGATACTATAAAGCGTGAAGTATACATTAAAGAGTGTGCGCGTATCATGGATATTAGTGAGCAAGTATTGTTTAATACCCTAGCTCAGTTATTGCAAAAAGATGCCAAAGATCAATCTAAGAAAACGGCACCCACCCAACAAGCTTTTAATGTTATTACACCCAAGAGCCAGCCTACAAAAAAGATAGATGAGCTTTTTGAATTAGAGCGTAAAATTATAGAAATACTCTTATTGTATGGCGGTTCTAAGGAAGATTTTGAAGATTTAATTCTAGAGGCAAATGAAGAGGGAGAAATTTCATTTAAACCAGAAATTAGTTCAAATAAGGTATTTGAAAAAATATACCTAGACCTTCAAGATGATGAAATTGAGTTTACAAATGCAACATTTAAGAGCCTTGTATACAGAAATAATCACACAATTTAATCAAGGAAAAGACTTTCAAGTAGATACCTTTATCAATGAGCTAGAGGCAGACACCGCGAGTCTGGTGTCAGATATATTAATGGATGATGAAAGACATGCCTTGCATGACTGGGAGCGTATGGAGATATACGTAAAAGGTAAAGATAGTGGCGTGTCCCAAATAGTGAGTGAAACCATACTGAATCTACGCAGGTATTTAATTAGTCTGAAAATTAAGGACCTTATTGATTCGCCTGTTGAAAATGGATCTTACAAAGATAGAAGTGTACTTGAGGCGGTGAAGGATTACAATACCCTGCATAGTATCTTGTCAGAAAAATTAAGAAGGGTGGTGTAGCTTATCCGAACTGAAACATTCTAGACTGATGTATTAAATCTGCTAGGTTGTCCACTTTTAGTTTCTTTAGTAATCTGGTTTTGTAGGTGCTTACTGTTTTTTCATTAATATCTAGTGCGTTGGCAATGTCTTTATTTCTTTTGCCACTACTTAGCAAATTAAGTACTTCAATCTCTCTTGAAGATAGTTTTTTATAACGGCTTATCGCGTTACTTTCTCCAACGTTTCTACTTGTAAATGTAGATGTTAACTCTTCATTCAAGAAAATACCTCCTTTTGCAATATGCTTCATTGCTTTTACAAAGGTTTTGGTGGTTGCTGTTTTTGGAACATATCCTGCAGCACCAGATTTAATAGCACGCAAAGCGTAAATTTCTTCTGGGTGTGTAGAGAATATTAGCACACGCATTTTTGGAAATTCTGTTTTTATGTTGCGTAAGGCATTAATACCGTTAATTTGAGGAATGTCAATCTCCATAATGAGGATATCTGGAGTGCTTTCTCTCAGGCTTGTGTATAAATCTTCAGCATTTCCAGCTTTACCAATAATTGCAAACTTTTTATTGTTTTTAAGCATGCACACAATACCTTTTCTGGTAATAGGATGATTATCGGCGATAAATACTGTTTTCATTTTGTAGGTAGGTTTTGCAATTAATGCAATCTATAAAAACAAATATAATAATGCTTTATGGAAAAGCAAGGGGGTTTTGTAATACTTTTACTACAATTTATACAACAATAATAGTAATAATTAGCCCCTTTGCTTCAATAATAAGAAATACTGAGTATTATTTAAATAAAACTCAAGGGTATTTCGCAAATTGGTATTGGGTTCATTTTGTGCTTGTTAGCCTTATTAAGCCGCGTATATATTTTAAAAACTTCTTTTTCTCTAGTGTTAAATTCACTATCGGTTTTACCTAACTCCTGCATTTTCATGGCCCATTCTAATTCATCATAACTAGCCCCAATTTGGTCTTGATCTGTGCGGCTGTCTCCAAAGAGACCATCTGTGGGAGCTGCCTCTAGAATCTGGGGGGATACCTTAATGTGTTTTGCTATAGCGTATACTTGGCTTTTAAGTAAATCTGCAATAGGGCTAAGATCTACGCCGCCATCTCCATATTTGGTATAAAACCCAACACCAAAATCTTCTACTTTATTTCCCGTACCAGCCACTAAATACTTGTGTAATCCAGCAAAATAATAAAGGGTGGTCATTCTGAGTCTCGCCCTTGTGTTGGCCAGAGATACCTGCAGGGTGTCTGAGTTGCTAGTCTCTGGCAATTGTGCTTTAAAACCTTCAAACAACTCTGTGAGATCTACTTGTGTGCTTGTAACTCCAGCAAATTGTTTTTTTAATTGGGTAATATGCTCCTTTGCTCTTGTTACTTGACCTTTGGCTTGATGGATAGGCATTTCTACACACAGCGTTTTAAGCCCTGTCATGGCGCACAGTGTTGAGGTTACAGCGCTATCTACTCCGCCGCTAACACCAATTACAAATCCATCCATTTTTGATTCTTGGGCATATTGCTTAAGCCATCCTACTATATGAGCTGTTACTTTTTCTACCTGCATATTATTGTTTTTAAAGCGATGAATTATTACATGACCTCTTAAAGGTTTTAAAATTTCTGAAGTCATTAAGGTACTACAATCATTGTTAAAATTGTATTTTTACATTTTTAAAATACGAATAGTATACCTTATTTGTAAAATTAATAAAAAGGAATATCGTTCCATAGCTTAGCACCTATAATTATATGCAAAAATTTATTTTATTTTTAGTGGCTTTATCACTCTCTTTGGATGTGACAATTCAGGTGATATAGAAAAGGATATTTCAAAAATTCCTATTGAGGTATCTGTGATACGGTTTGATAAGCAGTTTGCCAATGCACCCATTGAATCTCTTGGGTCTTTAAAAGAAAAATTTCCTATGTTTTTTTCAAAAAGAATCCCAGATAGTATATGGATAGCTCGTATGCAAAGCCCATTGCATCAAGAAATGGCCGATGAAATCTTAAAAATATTTCCTGATCAAACAAACCTAGCGGCTACATTAGGGCCCTTATTTCAGCACATAAAATATTATTTTCCTCGCTTTAGGGCGCCCACAACAGTTACTTTAATAAACGACGTTGATTATCAAAGCAGAGTTATTGTTGCCTCAGACACCTTGCTACTGTTGTCTTTAGACAACTACCTTGGCGCAGATCACCGCTACTACTCAGAGATTAAAAGGTACATTGTTGAAAATTTAAAAGCTTCTCAAATATCCTCTGATGTTGCTAAGGCGTATGCTCAAAAATATATTGCTCCTCCAACAAAAAATACTTTTTTGGAACAAATGATTTATTTTGGGAAACAACTGTATTTACAAGAATTATGGTTGCCCAATACCAGTGATGCCTCTAAAATTGGATACACAGATAAACAATGGCAATGGGCTGAAGATAATCAGGTAGACATGTGGCGTTATTTTGTCGAAAAAGAACTTTTATTTAGCACAGATCCTGGTCTTACTCCAAGATTTATTTCAAACGCTCCTTTTTCTAAGTTTTACCTAGAACTTGATAATGAATCCTCTCCAATGGCAGGGCGTTATTTAGGTTGGAAAATAGTGCGTGCTTTTATGAAAAATAATGACATCACACCACAACAATTATTAGTCTTCGATGCAGAAGCTCTCTTTAAAAAATCTAAATATAAACCAAAGAAATAATGGCAGTTTCAAACAAATCAAAAATCATCATTGATGTTTCACTAGACGAGAACAAGGTTCCAGAAAAACTACACTGGAGCGCAAAAGATGGCGGTGTCGAAAATCAAGAAGCAAAAGCGATGCTACTTTCTGTTTGGGACGCTAAGTCCAAAGAATCTATGCGCATAGATTTATGGACCAAGGACATGCCTTTGGATGAAATGAAAATATTTTTTCATCAAACTTTAAGTGCTATGTCAGACACATTTTCTCGTGCCACAAATGATGAGAAAATGACTGCAACAATGAAAGACTTCTGTGATTATTTTGCTGAAAAATTAGATTTGAAAAAAAAATAGTTCCAGTATTGGAACCTTTCTATGAAACTTATTTTTGTTTATAATGCAAGCGCTACAAAGGCAGGTTCTTTATTGGCTAGCGCCCATAAGTTTTTCAGTCCAAATACCTACAAGTGTGATTTGTGTAGCCTAACTTTTGGTATTTTTTCTGAAAATAAAAAATGGAAAGCCTTCAGGAAATCTACAAATCTGGAAATGGTTTTTCTTCACAGAGATCAATTTTTAAAACAGTACAAATCTAAATGGTTGCCAAAGTATGATTTTCCTGTAATTCTCTCTCAAGAGCAGGATATGCTTGAAATATTTCTAAGCAATGTTGACATTGCCCAGGCCAAAGATGTTGAAGCTTTGATTGATTTAGTCCAGTCAAGATTATGACGCCGTGCCTGTAGGGGTTTAATGGGCTGTTTTAAAGAGAATCCTTTACCTCTTGGTTAATGACATCAATATTGTCTATAACGGCTTCTTTACCATCTTTTTTGCTAGATGAGGTAATAAAATATGCAGGCATTTCTTCCCAGCTTTCCAACATTTTTTTGACATAGGCGTCAACGTTTCTTGTTAGTGCGTTTGGTTTTAGTTTGTCTGCTTTGGTAAAGATAATTTGAAAAGGAATATTAGCCTCTCCAAGATAGTGCATAAAATCTATATCAACAGGCTGTGGTTCATGTCTGCAATCTATCAAAACAAAGGCAAGTACTAGTTGTTTGCGCTGTTCAAAATAGTCTGTAATAAATTTCTGAAATGTTTTTTTTGCTTTTTTAGAAACTCGAGCATACCCATACCCAGGTAAATCTACTAGGTACCAATTTTTATTTATAATAAAGTGATTTATTAGTTGGGTTTTTCCAGGTCTACCAGAGGTTTTGGCAAGATTTTTTCTATCAACCAGCATGTTGATTAGGGATGATTTCCCTACATTAGAGCGTCCTATAAAAGCATACTCGGGTACGCGTTCTTTTGGGCATTTTGCCACATCGCTATTGCTCATTACAAACTCGGCAGATTTTATTTTCATGGTGTATATATTACCGGTGTATGAAAGGTGTTGTTTGGTATTTTTTGATGTTGTTTGAAGGGTACTATAAAGAACGCTTTTCTAGCCAAGCTATCAAGATTTCATTAAATGTGTCTGGATGTTCCATCATAGCAGCATGGCCACATTTTTTAATCCAAAACAAATCACTATCTGGTAGCTTTTCATGAAACTCTTTACCAACCTCGGGTGGTGTTACAGAGTCGTTTTCACCCCAAATGATACATGTAGGTGTGTTCATCTTGGGAAGATCTTTACCCATGTTGTGGCGTATAGCGCTCTTTGCAATTGCTAAGGTGCGTATGAGTTTCACCCTGTCGTTTACAGTTTCAAAAACTTCATCAACAAGTTCTGGGGTTGCAATTGCTGGGTCATAAAAAACATTTTCAGTTTTTGTTTTGATGTAGTTTCTATCACCTCGCTTTGGGTAGCTTTCTCCCATAGCGCTTTCGTAAAGGCCACTACTTCCTGTTATTACAAGCGCTTTAACATTTTTTGGATATTGTTTGGTGTAAAGTAGGCCAATATGTCCTCCAAGAGAATTTCCAAGTAAAATTACCTTGTCAAGCTTTTTATGAGAGATAAATTCTTTTAAATATTTTGCAAAACTATTTACGTTCGTTGTAAGTAGTGGAAGCTCAAATAAAGGTAATTCTGGGATGATGACTTTGTATCCTTTTTCAGGAAAAAATTGTGCCACATTATCGAAATTACTAAGCCCTCCCATGAGTCCATGCAGGATGATCATCGGGGTTCCTTCGCCAATTTCTAGGTACTTAAATTTTCCTTCTTCTTTAAGTTGATGCGCCATTAAATCTATAGGTTACAAAAACAAAAATACACTTTTTTTATTCAATGATGCACTGGTCTTGATTAAGTATAAATCTCCTTGTTTTTTTCTGTTTAAATTGTTAAAGCCCCACAACTAGTTGGTTTTAAATGTGCTGACATTCAGGTTGTTAATCTTAAATTACTTCTCTTTTGTCTAAAACTTATTAACAATGTGGTAAATTGTGGGAAAAAGTGGGAAATACTCTTTATATTTGACTCTTATCTCAGGAAATCTAAGAAATTATATTTCAGATCAAATCAAGTACATGCTCAATTTAATAGGAACATACGAGTGCAAGGCAGATGTAAAAGGAAGGCTAATGATGCCTGCTTCTTTGAAGAAGCAATTGACTCCTGTGATGTCTAACGGCTTTGTGATTAAGCGTGCTGTTTTCCAGCCTTGTCTGGAGATTTACCCTATGGATCAGTGGAATGATTTGATGGAAAAAATGAGTAAACTCAATCGTTTTAACCGTAAAAATGTAGATTTTATTCGCCGTTTTACTGCGGGTGTGAAAACCGTTGAGATGGACACTGCGGGAAGATTAAACGTCCCTAAAGATTTGGCTTTGTTTGCTGGTATCACAAAGGATGTGGTGCTTTCTTCAGCCATAAACATTGTAGAGCTTTGGGATAAAGGGGCGTATGAAAAGGCTATTAATGACGCTGCTAATGATTTTGCTGACTTGGCAGAAGACGTTATGGGTGATACTACAGCGGCCGATGGAATATCATAACCCTGTTTTACTAAACCCAACTGTAGACGGACTAGATATAAAACCAGATGGCGTTTATGTAGATGTTACCTTCGGAGGTGGTGGTCATGCAAAAGAAATATTAAGTAGACTTTCTGATAAGGGGAAGCTTATCGCCTTTGACCAAGACACAGATGCTTTGGCAAACACGATAGATGATCCAAGATTTATTTTGGTGAACGAGAACTTTAGATTTTTAAAACGTTTTTTACGCTTTCATGGTGTGAAGCAAGTAGATGGAATACTTGGAGATTTTGGTGTTTCTTCTCATCAATTCGATGTTGCCCAGCGTGGTTTTTCCACGCGTTTTGAAGCAGATTTAGACATGCGCATGAATCAAGGTGCTGCTTTTTCTGCCTTTGATGTGGTAAATAACTATGAAGAGGCGCATTTGAGAAGTGTTTTGTTTCAATACGGTGAGCTGAGAGCTGCGGCAGGAATGGCAAGAATAATTTGCGAGGTAAGAAAAGAAAAAGAGATTAAAACTAGTGATCAACTCAAAACAGCCTTAGGGAGGTTTTTGCCAAAACATAGAGAAAATAAAATCCTTGCTCAGATTTATCAAGCCATCAGAATTGAGGTAAATCAAGAGTTGGAGGTTTTAAAAGAGTTTTTGCAACAAACCATAGATGTTTTAAAGCCTGGCGGAAGGCTTAGTTTGATAAGTTATCATAGTTTGGAGGATAGACTAGTGAAGCGCTTTATGCGTAACGGTATGTTTGAAGGGGAGCCAGAAAAAGATGTTTTTGGAAGAGTTGAAGTTCCTTTAAAGCCTGTCGGAAAATTTATGATACCTACAGATGTAGAGATAAAATCAAATAATAGAGCCAGAAGTGCAAAACTTAGAGTAGCTCAAAAACTATAAAAATTAACTAGCACACTATCATGATGGTATTGCTGGTGTTAGATACATGAAAGAAAATTTCTACAACATTGTAAAAGGTAGGTTTCTGGTAAGTGATGATACTTTCAAGAATTGGAGGTTTGTTGTTTTTTTAAGCATTCTAGCTTTAATAATGATTGGTAGTAGCCATACCGCAGACAAAAAAGTGCACAGTATTGCAAGGCTAAGCAATGAGGCTAAAGAATTAAAGAGCGAGTATCTAGATGTTAGAAAACAGCTCACTCAAGCTAAAATGGAAAGTAAGTTAACGGCGGTAATGTCAAAAACTGGTTTACAAACCAGTACGATACCACCCCAAAAAATAATCATCACTAAAAAACAGTAGCGCGGTGTCCAATAACCAGAAGAACATATTAAACCGCTTATCTTTTGTCGCCGGAGGTATGTTTCTCTTTGCGCTACTTATTGCTTTTAAATTAATTAACATACAATTTGTTGAGGGAGATGCGTATCGTGATTTGGCTGCCCAAGATGCTACCAAAAATGTTGTAATACCTGCCAATAGAGGGAATCTATATGCAGACGACGGTAGCCTTTTGGCAAGCTCTGTAACAAAGTATGATATTAGGTTTGATACACAAACAGTTACTAAAAAAGATTTTGATGAAAATTTAGTGCCGCTCTCTCAGGGGCTAAGTGCTTTGTTTGGTAAGCCTTCTTCTTACTACCAAAACCTAATACGTAAAGCAAGATCGAATAAAAATAGATACTTGTTGATTGCAAAAAAACTAGGGTACTCAGATTACATAAAAGTTAAAAACATGCCTTTGTTTAAAAAGGGCTCTAACAGAGGTGGTCTTATTGTAATACCCACAACTGTTCGAGAACACCCGATGGGTAAAATTGCCGAACGCCTAGTGGGTAATCAAGATAGAAATACCCCTGGTTTGTATGCTGTTGGTCTTGAGGGTGCTTACCACACGCAGCTTAGCGGAAAAGAAGGTAGGCGTTTAAAGCAAAAGATTTCAAAAGGAAGATGGAAACCTGTTTATGATGAAAATGAAATAGAGCCACAAGATGGGTATGATGTTATATCAACCATTAACATAAACATGCAAGATATTGCCCATCACGCCTTGTTGAAACAACTTGAAGAATATCAGGCAGATCATGGAAGTGTTATTGTTATGGAAGTTGCAACAGGCGAAATTAAGGCAGTTGCAAATTTAGGAAAGAGTAGAAGTGGAGGTTATTACGAGCGTCTTAATTATGCAGTAGGAGAGTCTAGTGAGCCAGGGTCAACCTTTAAAACAATAGCAATGACTGTTGCCTTGGAGCATAAGGTGCTGGACACTGCAACCCTTGTTGACACACAAAGGGGTAAGGTGCGTATGTATGGCCGTACCATTTCAGACTCGAAAAGAGGAGGCTATGGTGAGATATCTGCGGCTACTGCCCTAGAGGTTTCTTCAAACATTGGTTTTGCAAGAATGATTGATGGCGCCTATAAAGACGATCCAAAAAAATTCACAGACCAAATAAAAAAATGGAAGCTAGATCAAAAAATAGGAATTCCAATTCTAGGAGAGGGCGCGCCTGTAATTCCTGAAGTGGGAGATGCCCTTTGGAGTAAAAATGCCTTGCCATCTATCTCTTATGGGTATAATTTAAAGATGACACCACTGCAAATTTTAACCTTTTACAACGCCATTGCAAATAACGGTACTATGGTCAAGCCCCGTTTTGTAAAAGAAATTCGTTCCTGGAACAAGCAAATAGAAGTCTTTGGCACCCAGGTTATTATAGATAAAATTGCCTCCCAGGCTACCATTGGTAAGATGCAAGAGATGTTAAAAAACATTGTAGTACGAGGTACCGGTAAAAGCCTGTACTCTAAAAACTTTTCAATGGCAGGAAAAACAGGTACTGCAAGAATAGACTACGCAGACCTTGACACTTGGTTAAAAGATAAAAAATATGTGTCCTCGTTTGCTGGTTACTTTCCAGCAGATCAACCTAAATATTCTTGCATTGTGGTGATACATAAACCATCTGCAGATAAGGGCTACTATGGAGCAGATGTTACGGGGCCAGTTTTTAAGCGTATTGCCCAAAAAATATATACAGATAGCCCTTTAAAAGCAGAGATTGCTGCCAAAGATTTACTAGATGTGGCTACCCAAAGAGATTTTGATGGCTACTATCAATACACCCAACAAGACACAGCTACCATGCCAAATGTAAAAGGAATGCCGGCAATGGATGCTATCTCGCTACTAGAAAATTTAGGACTTGTGGTGCAATTAAGAGGTAGTGGAAGGGTGCAACGCCAGTCGCTAACAATGGGAACAAAAATTAAAGAAGGTCAAGAAATTATACTCAATTTATCGTGATAACATTAAAAGACATATTGTATAAAGTTTCCCTTGAAAAAGTAGTGGGAAATACAGCCGTGGCTTTTCGTGAGTTACAGTTTGATAGCCGTAAAGTTGGTTTAGACGATGTTTTTGTTGCTATAAAGGGTACCCAAAGCGATGGTCATCAATTCATTAAAAAAGCTATTGATCAAGGCGCTTTGGCTGTGGTTTGCCAGCAAATGCCAAAAGAGATTATAAATGGCATTACCTACTTACAGGTACAAGATACCCAACAGGCATTGGCTATAATGGCATCTCACTTTTATGGAAACCCTTCCGCAGAGCTGCAACTCGTTGGTGTAACGGGCACCAATGGTAAGACAACTATTGCAACGCTGTTGTACACTCTTTTTACATCGGCAGGTTATAAAGTGGGCCTTTTATCTACTATAAAGGTAATTATTGGTGCCACAGAGCATCCCGCTACGCATACAACCCCAGATAGTTTGGCTATTAATAAGTATTTGCGCCAAATGGTAGACGGGGGAGTAGCCTATTGTTTTATGGAAGTAAGCTCTCATGGTATTGATCAAAAAAGGACAGAAGGTTTGCATTTTGCTGGCGGTATTTTTACGAATCTATCTCATGATCATTTAGACTATCATACAAGTTTTAAACAATACCGTGATGTAAAGAAAACATTCTTTGATGGCTTGCCTAAAACTGCCTTTGCCTTAACAAACGCAGACGATAAAAATGGCCCTGTAATGCTACAAAATACAAAGGCTAGAAAGTATACGTACGCCTTAAAAACGATTGCAGATTATAAAGCTCAAATACTAGAAAACCAATTGCAAGGACTGCTTTTAAAAATTAACAATCAGGAATTGTGGGTAAAGCTCATCGGAAATTTTAACGCCTATAACCTGCTAGCTATTTATGCTACTGCAGAGCAATTGGGCCTTGAAGAATTAGAGATTTTACAGCTTTTAAGTACTCTAGAGAGTGTGGATGGAAGGTTTCAATACTTAGTCTCTGAGGGTAAAATAACGGCAATTATAGATTACGCTCATACACCAGATGCACTAAAAAACGTACTTGAGACTATAAATACCATAAGATCAGGTAATGAACAGCTTATAACTGTAGTGGGTTGCGGGGGAGACAGAGATGTTGAAAAAAGACCAAAAATGGGTGCTATTGCTGCCCAGTTAAGTACCAAGGTGATTTTTACAAGTGATAACCCACGCTCAGAAAATCCAGATACAATCATACAACACATTGAAGCGGGTGTGCCGCCGCAGCATTATAAAAAAACCATAGCCATTTCAGATAGAAAACAGGCTATAAAGACAGCGTGCCAAATGGCAAATGAGCATGATATTATACTTGTGGCTGGAAAGGGTCATGAGACCTATCAAGAAATTCAAGGTGTGCGCAGTGAGTTTGATGACCGTAAAACAATAAGTGAATTATTAATCGCCCTAAATAAATAAAGCTATGTTATATTATTTGTTTGATTTTTTAGATAAAACCTATGATTTGCCTGGAGCTGGATTGTTTCAGTTTATCACCTTTAGAGCAGCACTGGCGGTTATTACCTCTTTGCTAATAGCAACGGTTTGGGGAAAGAAAATTATCAAGATTTTACAAGACAAACAAATGGGTGAAACCATTAGGGATCTTGGCCTGCAGGGGCAGTCAGAGAAAGCAGGAACTCCAACAATGGGTGGCCTGATCATTATTTTAGCTACACTGGTTCCCGTGTTGTTGTTTGCTAAACTAGATAATATTTATGTGATTTTGTTAATAGTAACCACTCTTTGGATGGGGGCTATAGGTTTTTTAGACGATTATTTAAAAAAGTTTAAAAATGACAAGGATGGTTTGCCAGGAAAATTTAAAGTAATAGGTCAAGTTGGGCTGGGTGTCATTGTAGGGGCTACCATGTTTTTTCATAGCGATATTACTGTTAAAACAGAAAAGTTAGATCCTATTACGGGTCAAGAAATGGTGAACACTACAGGGAGCAAAAACATTTAATGATGCAGAAAAAACGCTGTTAACCACCATGCCCTTTGTAAGTGGAAATGAGATTAACTATGAGAAATTAGTAACCTGGGCTGGAGATGGGTACGCATCTTACGCGTGGTTGATATTTATACCTATTGTAATTTTTATTATCACAGCAGTATCTAATGGAGCCAATCTCACCGACGGTATAGATGGTCTTGCTGCCGGAACCTCCGCTATTATAGCGGTAACTCTGGCCATTTTTGCTTGGGTGAGTGGTAATGTGATTTTCTCAGATTACCTCAATATTATGTATATCCCAAACACAGGAGAGCTTACTATTTTTATTATGGCTTTTGTTGGAGCTCTGATAGGCTTTTTATGGTACAATGCATATCCAGCACAAGTGTTTATGGGTGATACAGGGAGTTTGACCATTGGAGGTATTATTGCTGTTATTGCTATTGCAATTAGAAAAGAATGGTTGATTCCAATTCTATGCGGTATTTTTTTGATGGAAAATCTATCGGTGGTATTGCAGGTAGGTTGGTTTAAATACACTAAAAAGAAATTTGGAGCAGGAAGGCGCATTTTTAAAATGTCTCCCCTGCACCATCATTACCAAAAAGGGGGTTTTCATGAAAGTAAGATTGTGACTCGTTTTTGGATTGTTGGAATTTTCTTAGCGGTATTAACCATAGTGACATTAAAAATTAGATAATAAATAAAAGGGTTCCTCTAGGGGTTTAAAACAAGTATTTGAAGTTAAAAATGAAACAAAAACTAGTCATATTAGGTGGAGGAGAAAGTGGTGTTGGCACCGCTATTTTAGGCCAGCAAAAAGGGTATGATGTTTTTGTGAGTGATTACGGAGCTATTAAAGATACTTATGCCCAAGTGTTGTCAAGCAATCAGATCAATTGGGAAGACAAGGGACACACCGTGTCTAAAATTATAGTTGCAGATATAGTAGTGAAAAGCCCTGGCATCCCAGATGTGGCGCCAATAATATGTAGTTTAAAACAGGCAGGTGTAAAGGTAATTTCAGAAATAGAATTTGCTGCACAGTTTACAGATGCAACTATTGTTGCCATAACAGGTAGCAATGGTAAAACATCTACGGCAAGTTTAACCTATGCGCTACTTAAGGATGATTTAAATGTAGCTCTTGGAGGAAATATTGGAGATAGTTTTGCGGCACAGGTTGCAGCACCAGGCTATGAAAACTTTGTATTGGAGCTAAGTAGTTTCCAGCTAGATGGTATTGAGAAATTTGCGCCACATATTGCGGTTTTAACAAACCTAAGTCCAGATCATCTTGATAGGTATGAGAATTCATATCAAAAATATATAGCCTCAAAATTTAGAATAACGATGAATCAAAAAGCGTCAGATTATTTTATCTACGACGGGGATGATGTTCAAATAAATAAATGGCTAGCAAGCCATGAAATTAAAGCCATAAAATTACCCTTCTCGCTCACACAAAAACTAGAGCAAGGAGCTTACATAAAAGAAAATAAAATAATAATAACCATACAAAATACCCAATTCACTATGCCAATTGCAACGTTAGGACTTCAAGGTAAGCACAATGTCAAAAATGCCATGGCTGCAAGTACTGTAGCTACGCTATTAAAAATCAGAAAGGCAACCATAAGGGAGTCTTTGGAGAGTTTTCAAGGTGTTGAGCACCGCCTTGAAAAAGTATTAAAAATTAATAATGTGATGTATATCAATGATAGCAAAGCTACCAATGTTAATGCAACATTTTACGCCCTGGATAGCGTGAAAACCCCAACAGTTTGGATTGTTGGAGGTGTAGATAAAGGAAACGATTACAGTGAGCTTTTGCCCCTTGTAAACGAAAAAGTAAAGGCTATTATCTGTTTGGGTTTAGATAATGAAAAGATTAAATCTCAGTTTAGCAATGTGGTAGATTTACTTGTAGAGACGGCCGGTATGCAAGAGGCTGTGAAAGTTGCCTATAAACTAGCAGACAGAAATGACACTGTTTTGCTAAGCCCAGCATGTGCAAGTTTCGATTTGTTTGAAAATTATGAAGACAGAGGCAGACAGTTTAAAGAAGCTGTGAGACATCTTTAATAGTTAGGGGCAACAAACTAGAATACATAAAATTTATATTAAAAAGTGAAGTCAATATTTAAAAACATACAAGGAGATAGTGTTATTTGGGCCATTATTGGTGTGTTGGCTATATTTTCTTTTTTACCTGTGTATAGTGCCAGTAGTAATTTAGCTTACCTATATGGTGACGGTAACACCTTTAAGTTTTTAGCAAAGCATTTCGCTCACTTGGTGCTTGGTTTTGGGATCTTGTATGGAGTTCATAAAATACCATATCATTATTTTAGAGGTCTTTCTATGATTGCCTTGCCCATTGTTGTTGTGTTATTACTCATAACGATGGCCCAAGGTACAACCATTGGCGGCGCTAATGCCAGTAGATGGATACGTGTACCCTTGGTTGGAGTCACATTTCAAACCTCTACTTTGGCCGCTGTTGTGCTTATGACCTATGTTGCTAGATATCTCTCTACAATAGAGAGTAAGCTAGTTAGCTTTAAAGAAACATTACTGCCTTTATGGCTGCCAGTTTTTTTAATAATAGGGTTGATATTGCCGGCAAATTTTTCTACTGCAGCGATCATTTTTGCTATGGTTGTTTTGTTGGTTTTTATTGGCGGATATCCTTTTCGGTATTTGGCAATTATTTTAACTACAGGGCTTCTTTTGTTAAGTTTATTTGTGTTGACGGCAAAAGCATTTCCGGAGGTATTTCCAAACAGGGTAGATACCTGGATTAGCAGGGTAGCTAGCTTTGTTGATAAAACAGATAAAGATGCAGATTACCAAATAATAAAAGCAAAAACAGCCATTGCCTCTGGAGGTATTACTGGTTTGGGTCCAGGAAAAAGTGTACAAAAAAACTTTTTGCCACAATCTTCCTCAGATTTTATTTATGCCATTATTGTTGAAGAGTTTGGCCTGTTAGGCGCCTTGGTTGTGATGGTAGTGTACTTGTTACTGCTCTTTAGGCTTGTTGTTGTTGCGCATAAATCTAGTTCTATGTTCGCAAAATTACTTGTCATTGGTGTTGGGCTTCCTGTTGTATTTCAGGCCCTTGTTAATATGGCAGTTGCCGTAGAGTTGTTTCCAGTTACTGGACAAACATTGCCGCTTATAAGTAGTGGAGGAACTAGTATTTGGATGACTTGCCTTGCCTTGGGTATTGTGTTGAGTGTGAGTGCAAAAAGAGAAGTAGAAAAGAATGAAGAACAAGCAATGGATAACCCCCTTGATATATTGAGTCAAACCCTATAAATAGAAATAGTATTAACACACAAAAAACATATAAATTTATTATCTCTGGTGGTGGCACCGGAGGCCATATCTATCCAGCCATTGCCATTGCTGATGAATTAAAACTTCGTTTTCCTGGGGCAACGTTTTTATTTGTTGGAGCCAAAGACAGGATGGAAATGCAAAAAATTCCTCAAGCTGGTTATACCATCAAGGGTCTTTGGATTGCAGGGCTACAACGCTCATTAACTCTCAAAAATGCACTATTCCCTTTTAAATTAATTTCTAGTTTATGGACTTCAAGAAAAATAATTAAATCCTTTAAGCCAGATGTTGCTATAGGTACTGGAGGTTATGCAAGTGCACCTTTATTGAAAATGGCTTCTTTAAGGGGGGTTCCTTGTTTAATTCAGGAACAAAATAGCCACGCAGGAATTACCAATAAATGGTTGGCCAGCCATGTACAGTCTATATGTACAGCCTATGATGGGATGGATCGGTTTTTCCCGAAAAGTAAAGTAAAATTAACAGGAAACCCTGTACGTCAAGATTTGTTAGAAGTTCACAGCAATAGGCTTCAAGGGCTGTCATTTTTTAATTTAAGTGCTACATCAAAAACAATTTTAGTGTTAGGTGGGTCTTTGGGGGCCAAAAAAATAAACGAATTAATAGATGCGCATTTACCTTATTTTAAAAAGCATGAGATTCAGGTTTTATGGCAATGCGGAAAAATATATGCTCCAACCTATCAAGATAGAACCCAAGAAAATATTCAAGTTCATCCCTATATAAACCGTATGGATTTAGCCTATGGCGTAGCAGATGTTATTATTAGCAGAGCGGGCGCATTGTCTGTCTCAGAGCTGTGTTTGGTGGGGAAGCCTGTGATTTTTATACCAAGTCCAAATGTGGCTGAAGACCATCAAACAAAAAATGCCTTGTCCATCTCTCAAAAAAATGCCGCTATTTTATTGCATGAAAAGGATGCCCTGGGGCAGTTTGAGACCATTATGGATGACTTGCTTGGTGACTCCCAAAAACAAAACCAATTAGGGGCTGCTATTTTAGCATTGGCAAAACCGCAGGCTACAAAAGATATTGTTGACCAAATTGAAAAATTAATACACCACAACCTATAGATGAATACTCTTAGTAACATACAATCTATATACTTTGTTGGCATTGGCGGCATAGGAATGAGCGCTCTAGCTCGTTTTGCCATCAAGAAAAACCTAGCTGTCTTTGGGTATGATAAAACTCAAACAGCCTTAACAGCAACCCTAGAAAAAGAAGGGGCTGATATAACTTTTGAGGATAGTGTGTCATCACTGCCGCCAAAGGTTAAAAATAATACAAGCACCCTTGTGGTGTATACTCCGGCAATTCCAGAGGATAACAAAATATTACAGTGGTTCACAGGGCAAGATTATAGAGTTATTAAACGCTCTGAGTTTTTAGGAGAATTAACCCAAGATACCCTTTGCTTGGCTGTGGCAGGAACCCACGGAAAAACAACTACCTCTGCAATTTTAGGACATTTATTGGCCTATTGTGATATGCCAGTAACCGCTTTTTTGGGAGGTATAACAGAGAATTATAAATCTAATTTTATTAGTAAGGGTACAGCCATAACAGTTGTAGAGGCAGATGAGTTTGACCGCTCGTTTTTGACCCTCAAGCCAGACATTGCCTGTATTACCTCTATGGATGCAGATCATTTAGATATCTATGGAGATGCAAGCGCCTTGGAGGCTTCTTTTCTAGCGTTTGCAGATTTAGTGGCCGATAAAAATAAGCTCTTACACAAAAAAGGATTGCCTTTACAAGGCCAAAGTGTAGCCCTTGAAGGGTCTGCAGCCTACCAAGGAAAAAATATACGCATAGAAAATGGGGCTTACAAATTTGATTTTATAGCACCTGAGGTAACCTTGCGTGATGTGTCTTTTTGTTTGCCGGGACATCATAACCTTCATAATGCGGTTACGGCTTTGTCTATGGCAATTTTGGCAGGAGCACCAACGCATTTATTAAAAGAGGCTTTGTCAAAATTTAAAGGAGTAGAGCGTAGGTTTTCTTATAGAATTAGAACAGATGATTTGGTGCTTATTGACGATTATGCGCACCATCCAACAGAACTTGATGCGCTACATCAAGGGGTGAGTGAAATGTATCCAGATGATCAAAAGGTGATTGTTTTTCAACCACATTTGTTTAGCAGAACTCGAGATTTTATTGATGGTTTTGCTGAAAGTTTAGCGAGGTTTAATCAAGTATTTCTGTTGGATATTTATCCTGCAAGAGAAACACCTATTGAGGGTGTAAATTCTTCTTGGTTGCTGGAAAAAATAAAGAAAATCGCCATAGATGTTGATAATATTTCTTTGGTTTCTAAAGAATCACTTCCCGAACATTTAAAGAAGTCTAGTTGTAGAATTAAATTACTGGTTGGCGCCGGAGATATTGGAGCAGAGGTTTCACAGATTACTAAAATACTTGAGCATGAAAATTAATTGGAACTTTATAGGTTTTATAGTCCTTTCAGGCTTTGTTGTGTTTCTTTTTGGCTTTACAATGCAAAGAAATGAAGCTAGAAATTTGTCTAAAATAGTGATAGCATTTGAGGATGAAACGCCTCCTTTTATTACTTTAAATACGGTTAATAAATTGTTAATACAAAATTTTGAGACTGTTGCTAGCATCCCAAAAGAAGCCTTAGTTTTGAAAGAGGTGGAGGAACGATTGCTGAAAAATCAGATGATTCACAGCGCAGAAGTTTACATCACAGTTGATGGAATATTAGGGGCTAAAATAAAGCAAAGAACGCCTATTGCAAGGGTTGTTGATACGCAGGATTATTACCTTGATACTGAGGGAGAAAAGATGCCTTTGTCATCGGTTTACACGGCAAGAGTTCCAATAGTTACAGGAGCAGTGATGGAGCATGCAAAACCGCTCACCGATTTATTGTTACAGATAAATCAAGACCAGATGATTAAAAGTAGTGTTGTTGGCTTAGAGGTTTTAGAGGACGGAACACTTAAAATGCGAATTCGCAAACAAGATTTTATAGTGCTTTTTGGAACAACAGACAATGCGGCACTAAAATTTCAGAATTATAAGGCATTTTATCAAAAAATAAAACAAGATAGTATGTTGACTGGCTACAAAACCGTTGATTTAAGATTTGGTAATCAAGTAGTGGCAACAAAAAAATAAAGGCTATGGAACAAGGAAACATTGCTGTAGGACTCGATATAGGAACAACAAAGATTGTTGCTATGGTAGGCAGGGAGAATGAGTATGGTAAGATGGAAATTCTAGGGATTGGTAAATCCAAAAGTTTGGGTGTGCACCGTGGGGTTGTAAATAATATTACCCAGACCATACAATCTATCCAACAGGCAATCACTGATGCAGAAACTTCTTCTGGAATTAAAATAGAAGATGTGGTGGTGGGTATTGCTGGGCAGCACATACGCAGTCTTCAGCACAGTGATTATATCACCAGGTCAAACAGCGATGAGGTGATTGATGTCAATGATATTGATAATCTATGTGATCAAGTTCATAAGCTAGTGATGCTTCCTGGTGAAGAAATTATACACGTGTTGCCACAAGATTTTAAAGTAGATGGGCAGGCAGAGATAAAAGAGCCAATAGGAATGTACGGCGGGCGTTTGGAAGCCAACTTTCATGTGGTTGTGGGGCAAGTTGCTTCTATAAAAAACATTGGTCGTTGCGTGAAAAGTGCTGGATTGGAGCTCAGTGGTATTACACTAGAGCCGCTAGCCTCAGCAAATGCTGTGCTCAGCCAAGAAGAAAAAGAGGCAGGTGTTGCCCTTATTGATATAGGTGGTGGAACCACAGATTTAGCCATTTTCAAAGACGGTATTATACGCCACACTGCGGTAATTCCTTTTGGAGGAAATGTCATTACCGAAGACATCAAAGAAGGTTGCAGTATTATTGAAAAGCAAGCAGAATTGCTTAAAATAAAATTTGGTTCTGCATGGCCTGGAGAAAATAGAGATAATGAAATTGTTTCTATTCCTGGACTAAGAGGAAGAGATCCTAAAGAAATAACATTAAAAAATCTGTCAAAAATTATCCACGCTAGAGTGGTTGAAATTATTGAACAGGTGTATTTAGAGATAAAAAATTACGGCCACGAAGAGCAAAAAAAGAAATTAATTGCCGGAATTGTTCTAACAGGTGGAGGTGCTCAATTACAGCATTTAAAACAGTTGGTGGAGTATATAACGGGTATGGATACCAGAATAGGGTATCCTAATGAGCATTTGGCTGGAGATAGTGATAGTGAAACCACTAGCCCATTGTATGCAACTGCCGTTGGCCTTGTGATGAATAGCCTAGAGAGTAAAGCGCGTGCCAACAGAATTGCAAAACCAGAAGATGGAGGCCCTACAGGTGATGGGCCAGCGCCAGGTGATGATGATTCAACAAATCCTGAGGGAGAAACTGATGATTCTCCAAAAGAGCCAGATAAGCGTCCAAGTATTTTTGATACTTGGGCAGAGAAGTTTAAGCAATTTCTAGACAACGCAGAATAAAAGATACCATAGTTAAAAAAATATAATAACCCTCGCAAAAAAAAAGTATATGCCAGAATTTGACAACATTTCGTTCGATCTGCCCAAAAACCAATCAAATGTCATTAAAGTAATTGGCGTTGGTGGTGGTGGTAGTAATGCCATAAATCACATGTTTAATCAAGGGATTAAAGGTGTAGATTTTGTGATTTGCAACACAGATGCACAAGCATTAGAGAACAGTGCTGTTCCAAATAAAATCCAATTGGGTATAGACCTTACAGAAGGTCTTGGGGCTGGTGCCAATCCTAAAATTGGAGAACAATCTGCTGTAGAGAGTATGGCAGAGATTAAAAGCATGCTAACAACCAATACAAAGATGATTTTTATCACCGCTGGTATGGGAGGAGGAACGGGTACAGGAGCTGCGCCAATAATAGCGAGAATGGCAAAAGATCTTGATATTTTAACTGTTGGTATTGTTACCATTCCTTTTCACTTTGAAGGGGCCATGCGTAACGAGCAGGCACAAATTGGTGTAGAAAATTTACGTCAAAATGTAGATAGTTTGGTTGTTATAAATAATAATAAATTACGTGATGTTTACGGAAATCTAGGTTTTAAAGCTGGATTTTCAAAAGCAGATGAGGTGCTGGCCACTGCAGCGCGTGGAATTGCAGAGGTAATTACACATCATTACACACAAAATATTGATTTACGTGACGCTAAAACAGTGTTGTCTAACAGTGGTACTGCCATTATGGGTAGTGCAACCTCAAGTGGTGCAAATCGTGCGCAAATTGCCATTAACAAAGCGCTAGATTCACCTCTTTTAAATGATAATAAGATAGCGGGAGCTAAAAACGTATTGTTACTCATTGTTTCTGGTACCGAGGAAATAACCATAGATGAAATTGGAGAAATAAGTGATCATATCCAGACAGAGGCTGGTCATGGGGCCAATATTATTATGGGTGTTGGTGATGATGAAACACTAGATGGTTCTGTTTCTATTACCGTTATTGCTACTGGATTTGATGCAGAGCAGCAAAATGAAATCACCAATACTGAGACTAAAAAAATTATTCATACCCTTGGCGAGGAGGCTAAGGCGCAACTAGACCTAACTCCTAATGTAACGGCAACACAAGTAGTGCTGCCACCGCAAACCAAAAGAGATGTTACCACTAGTGAGGTTTCACAGGAGCCCATTATAGTGCACACACTTTTTGAAGAAGATCCCCAGGAGCCTGAAGCAGTTCAAGAAAGTATACCACAAACCCAGGAAGTTCCATTTGAGGGATATATAGCAACTACAGATCTTATCAAGAATATTAATGTAGAATCTAACCTGGTTGACATACATTTTCTTGCAGAGTTTGAGCAATTGGTTATCAATGAAATTAGTGTAAACAATTTTGAGGTAATACAGCCAGAGATTGTTTCTCCTAAAGCTATTGAAGGTCACGAGCTTACTGAGTTTACCCCTGTTGAGCAAGAGGCAGTTGCCGATTTTGAAATTAATGACATAGAAGAAGATAGTATCCCTGAAAAGGAAACTACTCAAGAGCCTATGCTAATGTTTGATATGCCTTTGCATGATAGCCCCCATGAGCAAGATGTAGTGGTTCACTCATTAGAAGAGCCAGTTGTAGCACAAGAGCAAGAAGAGCCAGCCTTAGAAATAGAACCGCAGCCTGAAGTTGTGGCCGCTGATGTTGAAGATATTGAGGTAACAGATCACCTAGAGGTGGTTCCTGTTAGCGAGGTTTCTAAAGGCGGAGTGGTAACGCGTTATAGTCTTGATGATTATACAGCCAAAGAAGAAGAACTTACAGGAGCTACTGCAGCCCAGGCGCCTCAGGTAACAGAAGTTTTAGAAGAAGAGGAGCTTGTTTTTGAAACTAAGATTGTGGAGCCAGCCCCGCAAGAAAAGGAGCTTGAAAACGCGCCACTAGACCCAATGAATACTCCTATTTCTAAATTATTGATTGAAGGTGCAGAGGAGCGTAAGCGTAAGTTTAAAGATTTTAACTATAAATTTAGAAACAGCGCCTCAAAGATTGATGATATTGAGAAGCAGCCTGCTTATAAAAGAGCAGGGATTGAACTAGATGATGTTTCTAGTGAGGTACATCTTTCAAGAACCTCAGTGAGTGATGATGATGACGAGATAGAGTTAAGAAGCAACAATAGTTTTTTACACGATAATGTAGATTAATTACAGGGGTATCTCCCCCGATATATACTTGTGTACTTAATTTTAAAAAACCCATTAATAGCTATTAATGGGTTTTTTATAGCCATGACAATTGTAGTTAATTTCCTATCTTCGTGGTCTAATTTTTATACCCATACCTATGAGTTTATCAGTAAAGATTATGGATGCCATGAAAATGGCTATGAAAAGTAAAGATACACTAGCATTGCAGGCACTTCGTTCTGTGAAGAGTGCTATTTTACTGGCTCAAACCCAAGGTGGAGCAAAGCAAGATATTAGCCCTGAGGATGAAATAAAACTACTTCAAAAACTGGTAAAACAGCGCAAAGATAGTGCTGCTATTTTCTCTACTCAAGGACGCTCAGATTTGGCAGATCCAGAACTAGCAGAAGCTGCAGTAATTGAGCAGTTTTTACCACAACAACTAAGTGAAGTTGAGGTGGCTGCAATGGTAGATAAGGCTATTGAGGCCACAGGAGCAAGTGCTATGGCAGATATGGGTAAGGTAATGGGCATGGTTACTAAAGAAGTATCAGGAAGAGCAGACGGGAAAACCATAAGCACACTTGTAAAGGCGCGCCTATCAAATTAAAAAATATAACAATACAACACCTATAGTATAGGTGTTTTTGGCCTAGTAGTTCAACTGGATAGAATATCAGATTTCGGCTCTGACGGTTGGAGGTTCGAATCCTCTCTGGGTCACGAATAAATAGTGCAAATAAAAAAAAACACCAAGCCTCGCTTGCGTGTTTTTTTTTATTTGCACTATTTTCAAAGCGGAGCTTTTGAGGATCAGCGCAGCTAATCCTCTCTGGGTCACGAATAAATCAACAAAAAAGTTGAAACAAAGCAAGCTCAAAATAAAAGAGCTTGCTTTTTTATTTTGGGTGTTGCTGATGTTTCTTTTGTTGATTTTCAAAGCGCCGAGCAATAAGGGTCAGCGCAGCTAATCCTCTTTCGTATAATATAAAGAAGCCTCGCTTGCGTGTTTTTTTTTATTTGCACTGTTTTCAAAGCGCCGAGCAATAAGGATCAGCGCAGCTAATCCTATTTCGTGTAACATAGAGAAGCCTCGCTTGTTTGTATATACTTCACAGCACAATTCTTTGTTAAAAACAAGCAGCTCCAGTATTAGCATTACAAAGCATCCGTACCTTTGCAATAAAAAGCTATGTTTTCTAAAATATTTTTTGGTTTGCTGCTTACTTGCACTATAGCCACTGCCCAAAACCCAATAGCATCTTTATATGACATCTCCCTTACAGATATCTCTGGAGCGCCTCTGGATTTAAGCCAGTATAAAGGCAAAAAAATACTCTTTGTTAATGTTGCCTCCAAGTGTGGGTTTACCTCTCAGTATGATGGTTTGCAGGAGCTGTACAAGACCTATAAAGATAAACTTGTGGTAATAGGGCTGCCTTGCAACCAGTTTGGTGGGCAGGAACCTGGCACCGCCAAGGAGATTGAGTCTTTTTGTAAAGCCAATTACGGGGTAGATTTCCCGCTCTCATCCAAGATAGAGGTAAAAGGGGCCAGCCAGCACCCACTGTATAAGTGGCTTACCTCTAAGGCGCAAAATGGGGTGATGGATTCTAAGGTGAGGTGGAATTTCCAGAAATATCTGGTAGACGAGAATGGCCAGCTCATTGATTATTTTTACGCTACCACAAAACCAATGAGCAGTAAGATTATAAAATTATTGTAATAGATATATCAGCATAAAAAAAGCCTCACGAATAGCTTTTCTTTAGGTGTTTTTATTCTTTTATGAGGCTAGTAGCGCTTTAAGGTCTGTAATGGTTTTGGTAGGATTTTCAGATTTAAAAACATAGCTACCCGCCACTAGTACATCTGCTCCAGCATCTGCAAGTTGTTTGGCGTTTTTACTGGTAACCCCGCCATCAATTTCTATAATGGTACTGGCTCCTTTTCTAGTAATTAATTCTTTTAAGGCTACTACCTTATCATAGGTATTTTCTATAAAACTTTGGCCGCCAAAACCAGGGTTTACACTCATAAGGCACACAAGGTCTATGTCTTGTATGGTATCTTCTAGAAGTGATATACTTGTATGTGGGTTTAAAGCAACTCCAGCTTTCATGCCCTGGGCTTTTATGGCCTGCAGGGTTCTGTGCAAATGTGTACAAGCCTCATAGTGTACCGTTAGTATATCTGCACCTAGGTTTTTAAAAGTTGAAATATACCTGTCTGGATCTACTATCATAAGATGTACATCTATAGTTTTTGTTGCATGTTTTGCAATATCACGCAAAACTGGCATTCCAAAAGAAATATTAGGCACAAAAACACCGTCCATGATGTCTATATGAAACCAATCTGCATCAGAGTTGTTGATCATCTCAATATCACGTTGTAAGTTGGCAAAATCTGCAGCTAAAACTGATGGGGCTATAAGAGTGTGGCTCATGGTAGTAGTAAAAAAGGTTGTATTAAACGTTGAATTTTTTCTGAGGTACTAACTTTATTTTCTTTTAAATAGGCATCTATTGTGGCCAATTGCTCTGCAGTACGTACAATATTAAAATCTGTGCTGTAGTCAGAGAATAACGCCTTTTGTTTGGGTCTGTTTATAATCTCGAATATTGAATGATGTCTTGGGTCGTTTTTAATTTTATTCTCATACAGTGGCATGATGATGTCTTTATCTCCCTCTAAAACCTGGAAAAAATTACCTAGTTCAAATAACAAAATGCCAGTTACATTTCTTATACTATTGTTGGTGTAGGTTTTATTGTAAATTCCTTCTAGTGCTTCTTTTTGAAGCCCATCAACGGCCTTGCTAGAGTAGCAAATGGTATGAATCATTTTAGTTGTTGTTAGTAGAGCCAATGTGTTGTTAAAGGTAAGGAAAAATCTTTCAGTTTACAGCTCCTTATAATCTATCTAACAATAAACCAATACGGTGTCTTTTTAAAGTGTGTTTTGTTTCTTGTTACTGAGTGTGTTACAATAGAAAAAAGCGCCTTTCGGTAAAGAAAGGCGCTTTGTTATTTAATAAAAGAAAAACCTGGATTAGTCTCTTCTTCTGTCATCTCTTCTTGGAGGACGACGGTCATTACTACGTTCTCTAGGAGCTGGTGCTACGTATCCTTCTGGTTTTTCCATAAGGGCCTTACGAGACACTTTCTCTTTTCTTGTACGTTTGTCAAGACCAAAGTACTTCACATCAAATACATCACCCATGTTTACCACATCGCTAACGTTTTCTGTGCGTTCCCAAGCTAGCTCAGAAACATGTAACAATACTTCGTTTCCTGGAGCTTCCATATATTCAACAACAGCACCAAAATCTAACATTTTGATTACTTTCACCTCATATGCAGAACCTACTGTAGGCTTAAATGTAATAGAATCAATTTTGGCCAGTACCGCGTTAATTCCTTCTTGCCCTGTTCCTAGGATTTCAACAATTCCTTCTTCTGTTACTGGATCTTCGTTAATTACGATAGTACATCCGGTTACTTTTTGAAGTTCTTGTATCACTTTTCCTCCTGGTCCAATAAGAGCGCCAATAAATTCATTAGCGATACGAACACCTACCATTTTTGGAGCGTATTCTTTCACGTCTTCTCTAGGAGCGGCAATTGCCTCAACCAATTTGTCTAAGATATGTAAACGACCATCTTTTGCCTGGTTTAAAGCAGCAACAAGAATATCGTATCCTAATCCTTTTACTTTAATATCCATCTGGCAAGCAGTAATACCATCTGCTGTTCCTGTAACTTTAAAGTCCATATCTCCTAGGTAATCTTCATCACCAAGAATATCAGAAAGAACTGCGAATTTTCCAGTATCTGCATCAGAGATAAGCCCCATTGCAATACCAGAAACTGGTTTTTTCATTTGGATACCTGCATCCATCATTGCCATTGTTCCAGCACATACTGTTGCCATAGAAGAAGAACCGTTAGATTCTAATACCTCAGACACTACACGTACTGTGTAAGGACAATCATCAGGAATCATTCCTTTTAAACCACGTTGTGCAAGATTACCATGTCCAACTTCTCTACGAGAGGTTCCACGAATAGGTCTTGCTTCACCTGTACAAAAAGGAGGGAAGTTATAGTGAAGGTAGAAACTTTCTTCTCCTTCAAATGATGGCATGTCTATTTTATTTGCATCTCTAGAAGTTCCTAGAGTTACTGTAGCAAGGGCCTGTGTTTCTCCACGAGTAAACACTGCAGAACCGTGCACAGATGGCAAGTAATCAATCTCACACCAGATATCACGTATTTCGTTAGTCTTACGACCATCTAGACGTAGCCCTTCGTTAACTGTAAGATCACGAACAGCAGCTTTTTCAGCCTTGCGGTAGTAGTCAGAAACTAACCCGCCATACTCTTCCATTTCTTCTTCAGAGAAAGATGCCTTTACTTCTTCTTTAATTGCTGCAAATGAAGCAGTACGCTCTTGCTTAGTAGATCCAGCTTTAGCCACTGCATATACTTTATCATAAGCCATATCGTGTACTCTTTTTACAAGCGCTTCGTTGTCTGGCTCTTCTGCGTAATCACGAACTTCTTTTCTTCCGAAAGCGTCAGCTAAACGGTGTTGCGCCTCAATTTGAAGTTTAATAGCTTCATGTGCAAACTTAATAGCCTCGATCATTTCTTCTTCAGAAATCTCGTCCATTTCACCTTCCACCATCATTACAGAATCTGCAGATGCTCCAATCATCATATCGATGTCGCTCTCTGCTAATTGTGCTCTTGTAGGGTTGATTACAAACTCTCCATTAATACGTCCAACTCTAGCCTCAGAGATAGCACACTCAAAAGGGAAATCAGATAATTGGATTGCTGCAGATGCAGCAAGTCCTGCCATTGCATCTGGCATAACATCATCATCATGAGACATTAACTGTATCATCACCTGTGTTTCTGCGCTGTAGTTCTTTGGGAATAATGGGCGTAACACACGATCCACTAAACGCATCGTTAATACTTCACCATCACTTGGGCGTGCTTCTCTTTTGAAGAATCCACCAGGATAACGTCCTGCTGCTGCAAACTTCTCTCTGTAATCAACGGTTAGGGGTAAAAAGGGTAGATCTTTTTGCTCGTAGTTAGAAACTACTGTACAAAGCATCATACATTTTCCAGACTGTACCACGACAGATCCGTGTGCCTGTTTTGCTAATTTTCCAGTTTCGATAGAAATCTCTCTACCGTCACCAAGGTCAATGACCTCTCTAAATACTTTAGGTATCATATTTTTCATTTATGATGCGCACCCGCGCATCGTTAATTTGGCCAAGGTTTGATTTTCAAACCAAGTGTTGTTGTGTTGTGTGTGGTTTGACCAATGAAAAACTAAAGGGTAGCCTTTTCAGTACTTAAATATAATAAAAAATTAAGGGGCTCACTGAGCCCCTTGTATAGATTATTTACGTAATTCTAATTCTTTTACAATTGCTCTGTAACGTAAAATGTCTTTTTTCATTAGATAGTCTAATAAAGAACGACGCTTACCTACTAGCATCACTAGAGAACGCTCTGTGTTGTAATCTTTGTGGTTTGCTTTCAAATGCCCCGTAAGGTGTTGAATTCTGTAAGTGAATAATGCAATTTGACCTTCTGTGTTACCAGTGTCTTTTGCAGATTTTCCGTGCTTTGCGAAAATCTCTTGTTTTTCTTTTGGATCTAAATACATGCTAATATTTTTGTAAATGATTTTTATGTATGAATTATGTCTATCATAATTCGGGTGCAAAAATAGTAAAATTCACTGATATGGCATTGTTTGATAGCATATTATTTAAAAAACCTGAGACCAGACGTTGGTCAAGACGCTTACGGGAGCTCAAAAGAGCCTAAAGGGATGTACTAAAACAAAAACTCCCTTCTATTGCTTACAATAGAAAGGAGTTTTATGATAGTGTTAATATTCTAAAATACAACGTAGAACTGTTTATTATGCTGTTTTTTCGCGCAATGGTTTGTTTTGCACTAAATCTAGATATAAATTAATCTTACGCTTCATGTCTTTACGGTGTGCAATAAAATCTAAAAAACCATGTTCTAAAACAAATTCTGCACTTTGAAAACCATCTGGCAGGTCTTTACCCGTTGTGTCTTTTACAACACGCGGTCCTGCAAAACCAATTAAGGCGCCAGGCTCACTTATGTTAATGTCACCAAGCATTGCAAAAGATGCTGTTGTTCCACCCGTTGTTGGATCTGTACATAAAGACACGTAAGGTATCCCTGCATCTGCCAATTGCGCTAAGCTTTGCACTAGTTTTAGCCAGTTGCATGAGAGATAAGGCAGCTTCCATCATTCTGAGCACCACCACTTTTACTTATAAGTAAAAAAGGTGTCTTTGTTTTTAATGCATGATCTGCAGCACGCGCTATTTTTTCTCCAACAACACTACCCATAGAACCTCCAATAAAACTAAAGTCCATACATGCAATGACTAAGTTTTGCCCCATAGACTTACCTACAGCTGTACGTACAGCATCATTTAATCCTGTTTTCTTTTGAGCATCTTTAAGCCTATCTGCATATTTTTTCTTGTCTTCAAACTTTAAAGGATCCTTGGACGTAAGGTTAGTGTCAAGTTCTTTAAACTTGTTATTGTCAAATAAAATCTCAAAATATTCCTTACTACCAATACGAACGTGGTATCCATCTTCTGGACTTACATAAAAGTTTTTTTCTAACTCTTCTGCGTCTACTATTTTACCTGTTGGAGATTTGTACCACAATCCTTTTGGCACATCTTTTTTGTCCTCGGTAAGGGTGTTAATTCCTTTTTTTGTTCTTTTAAACCAAGCCATATTGTAGTGTGTTTAAAACGTATTGTTATGAAATTTTGATTATAATGTGTTCACATTATTAAGATCTTCAAAGGCCTTTTTAAGACGTGCTTTGAATGTTAGTTCAGCCTCACGCATCCATTTTCTTGGATCGTAATATTTTTTATTTGGGATATCTCCACCATCTGGATTTCCAATTTGAGTTCTAAGGTACTCAATGTTTTTGGTCATGTAATCACGAGGTCCTTCCGTAAAAGCAAATTGAAGATCTGTGTCAATATTCATTTTCACAACTCCATACCCAATAGCTTCACGAATTTCTTCAACGGTAGATCCGCTTCCTCCGTGAAATACAAAATCTACAGGATTAGATCCTGTTCCAAATTTTTCCTGTACAAATTCCTGAGAGTTTTTTAAGATCTTTGGTGTTAAGTTTTACATTTCCGGGTTTGTATACACCGTGTACATTACCAAAGGCAGCTGCAATAGTGAACTGGTCACTAACCTTTGATTAATTCTTCATAGGCATAAGCAACCTCTTCTGGTTGTGTGTAAAGCTTTGATAACATCTACATCACTATTGTCAACACCATCTTCTTCTCCTCCTGTAATACCAAGTTCAATCTCTAAAGTCATACCTATTTTGCACATACGGGCTAGATACTCTTTACAAATAGCGATGTTCTCTTCAATAGGCTCTTCACTAAGATCAATCATGTGAGAGCTGTAAAGAGGTTTTCCAGTTTCTTTAAAGTGCTGTTCTCCTGCATCTAAAAGTCCGTCAATCCAAGGCAATAATTTTTTCGCACAGTGGTCTGTATGTAAAATAACTGTTGCTCCGTATAATTCTGCTAGTTGGTGTACATGCTTTGCGCCTGCAATTCCTCCAGCAATGGCCGCTTGGTGATTGTCATTAGAAATCCTTTACCTGCATTAAACAAACATCCTCCATTAGAGAATTGAATGTTGACAGGAGCGTTTAACTCAGCGGCAGTTTCCATTACTGCATTTACGCTACTATTACCCACAACATTAACTGCTGGCATAGCAAATCCTTTTTCTTTAGCATATGCATGGATTGCTTGAATTTCTTTTCCAGAAGCAACTCCTGGCTTGATTGTATGTGACATAAGATTGTTTAATTTAAAAGCAAAAATAGTAAATTTATGTTATAACTAAGGGGCAATATTAGAGCTTTTACCGCTCTTTTTATAAAGTAGGTTTTATGGCAGTTGCCAAAGGTTTTTAAAGTTGTTTGGTGAAAAATAAAATCGGATTATTTATCTTTTGGTAAAACCCCCTAGCACTAGAAAGGATAATTAATTCCGATATTAAAAACAGCATTGGCAAAGTTACTTTCTTTGAACCACCTGTTTGACTCAGAGAGTGCTGGGTTGTGTATTTTAAAACCGGTGTCCAGTCTAGCTACAAAGAAACCAAAATCGTATCTAAGGCCAAGACCACTTGCAAGGGCCAGTTCTTTTAAATCTTCCAAGCCGCTAAATTTAAGCGATTCGTCTTTTACATTATCCAGAGCATTCCAGATATTTCCTCCATCTACAAATAGTGCTCCTTTTAAGGCTCCTAAAATTGGGAAACGGTATTCTAGGTTAAAAGCAAGTTTGAAGTTAGCTTCGTTAAACTCGAACAGGCTACCACTAGATCCTGGACCCAAATCATAGGGTCTCCAACCTCTATTGTCATTAGCTCCACCGGCAAAATAACTTCTTGTAAAGGGGATGCTTTCACTATTTCCGTAAGGAATGGCGATACCTCCAAAGGCACGTATTGCTACAACATAATCATTAGAGACCTGCCAGTGTTTAATAAATTCTGCTTCTACTTTTGCATATTGAGAAAAGACAACACCTAGGGTTTCATAATTTTCATTATTGTTTTTTTCGAGTCCAAGAATGTTTGAAATGCCCGAGAGTATTTCTCCAGCGGTTTCTATTTTCCAGCGGAGTCTTGAGAAATTTTTGTCAAATATATTCTCTCTCGTATCACGTGTCCAAGTAAAATTTGTCGCAAAAATAAGGTTGTTTTCTGTTAATCTAGCCTCGCGTTGGATCACACTAAAAAGGGTGTTGGTTTGATCCTGATCTAGCGGATAGGCTCCTTGAGCACTATTGTTTAAAAACGTATCTATGCCCGAGGGAATCTCTAATTGGATTTCATTGTCTTGAGAGGTAGAATACAGAGAAGGGTCTATGATTCCTGGATTGGAGTTCTCAATATCTTGCGCAATTTCATTTGCTTGATTGTAGGAGTTGGTGTAGATATTAAAGTAGTTCCTCGTATTGAGGTTTCTAACAAACTGCACGTTAAATAAATCAAAACTATTTGTTCTGGTTTTTGATGGACGCCAATTGTAATTATAAATACCACTTAGGCTTTGCCTGTCTAGTCCTATATTATTTTGTGCGTTAAACCCAAGACTAATATTTGTGGTTGGCGCCATGTATTTTGGGATCCATCTATCTACGTTAATAGGCAACATAACCCGAGGAATAGAGAGTTTTGAGGTAACACCAAATTCTGAAATATTAAAAAAGCTGTTGTTGTCTGCAACATCTTTTGAGGCTCCCAGTGAGCCATTTCCAGATATTTGTAAAATCTCAGCTCCTCTAAAAACATTTCTTAAAAACAATGAGCCTTTAAAACCAATACCCAGTTGCTGGATGGTAGAGGTATAAGGTGTCAAAACTTGCATCTAGGGTTGCTTTTTTTCTAGGGGTTAAAAAAATAGTACTCACCAAGGTTTGATTAGATGCGATCTCTTGGGTCTTCCTTCGTAAGTGATATTTGGGTATTTGAAAACTTTTAAATCACTAAGCTGGTTGTAGGTTAGATTTCTGTCTACATCTCTATATATGTTGTTGGGTAAAATAGCAATGGCATCAGTGATGGCCTTTGGGTTGTATTTTAATTTGTCGTAACTAAATAATGTATAGCCGTTATAGCGAACAGAATCTTTAAACTTTCTTCCTTGGTTGGCAAAGGAGTAATCTGTTATGATTTTCACATCATTTACCTTATAGACCTTAAAAGGCACCGTTTTGGTAGTATCATTAACTTCAATAGAGCGCTGGGGTATGATATAGGTAATGTTAACTTTGTTAGCGGTATTAACGGTGTCTGCCTCAAAATTTATGTAGTCTCTATCAAAGTTATACAAGCCAGAGTTGCGTAGTTGAATGTTTATGCGCTCCCGCTCGTTCTCAAAATCTGTAGCAGCATACTGAGTTGATTTTTTTATAAAAGTGTTGTTTTTTGTTGCCTCTAGGATAGAGTCTATAATTGGAGAGGCAATTTTCTGCTCAATATTATTTACAAAATAAGGATCTTTTAGAGTTACATTATAGGTAATCTCTGCCCTGTTGGCTTTGTGCTTATTTTTTGTAACATCATAGCTTACCTTTACATTAAACCATCCTTTTTTTGCGTACCACTGCTTGATTCGCTCCAGGGATTTTTTGGTTTTATTTTCATTAATTATCACTGGTGCATCTCCAGATTTTTTCAACCATTGGTTAAAACCTACATAGTAATTTCCTAACTCGTTTAGTTGCTTTTTGGAAAGCAGACGTGTTAATCTTTGTTCTCTTTTTGGTTTTTTTTCAAGCCAAGTAGTAAATGTGCTATCTGGCTGTTGATCTGCAAAATTGTATAAATGTAATCCTGCAGGAATACCAATTAAAGGTATTTTAGTGTTAGGGCTCTGAGTTAATTGGCTAAACACCCCAAAGTCTTCTATTTTTTGTCCGTCTACCTCAATGGTGTTTTTTGTAAGTAAAAGTTGCTCTTGGGTTACATTTTTAACTGCATTACAGGACACTAGGAGCATCGTAATTCCTAAAATTAATGATATTTTTGTGGTGCCTATTTTCAAGAGGGTCAAAAGGTTGTTTATCTAAAAATCAAAAATACTACAATTTGATAAGTAAAGGTCAAATAAAACTAATAACGAGTTTGCAGCAAAAAAAGTACCGAAACAAAGAAGGTCTTTTTATTGCAGAAGGAGCAAAGGTTATAGATGAGCTTTTAAACCAAGGGCTTGAGCTTCATAGCCATTATCAAACCAATGCAAAGACTACTGATAGTCAAGTTTCTGATATTTCAGAAGTGCTGCTTCAAAAAATTAGTTGTTTAAAAACCGCCAACACCTCTTTGGCAATCTTTAAAATACCAGCGCCAAAACCGCTTTTAACCGCTGGGCTCACCCTTGTGGTAGATGCCGTTAGAGATCCAGGAAATCTAGGCACCATAATTAGGCTTTGTGATTGGTTTGGAGTTAGCCAATTAGTATGTTCCCTAGGATACTGTAGATTGTTACAATCCTAAGGTGGTTCAAGCTACTATGGGTTCTATAGCTAGGGTGTCCAATGTCCATTACTTGGATATTCATACCAATACCTAAAACAGGCCAAAGTGCCAGTGTATACAGCCATCAATGGATGGAGAAAATGTGTATGATGCCACCTTGGCAAGTGATGCAATATTAATTATGGGTAATGAGGCAAATGGGGTCTCTCAGAAAATAAAATCGCTTTCTACCCATCAAATTGCTATTCCGCAATTTGGTGAGATGCACGCTACAGAGAGTCTGAATGTGGCCTCTGCCACAGCAATACTCCTTAGTGAGTTTGCGCGTACTACTGAAATGTAAAATTAATAAACATCCCCCGAGAATTTATAGCGCTGAGATTTGAGGTCCATTGTACTCAATGGGTTGTTGTCTGGCACCAGTTCATTGCTAGTTGCAAATACGCCTCTAATTGTTGGTGTGAATTTAAAGAAATATAGATAGATGTCTACTCCAAAGCCAAGCTCAAAATAGTTTGTGATGCGCGTGGTTCTAAATTGTCCTAAACTATTGTCTTCAGGGTTTTTCTCGTTACTTGATAAATTTAAAGAAGTAGAGACCCCGCCAATTATAAAAGGCTTCCAGTTATTTAGCCTCTTGGTGCTAAATTTTACCAATAATGGCAGGTGAATATAGGTAGATTTAACCTCACGCAGTGCGGCTATTTCATCTCCAATTCTTGGAAAAATCAGGTTTCTTTGGGTAAAATAAAGTCCTGGCTCTAGCCTAAGGTTAATGTATTTACTGATGCGCATGTCTCCAATAAGCCCCACATTAAAACCTGTAGTTGGTTCAACTATGACATCTGTATTGGTATTGCCCAGCTCATCGTTGTACTCAATTTTAAAATCATAGCTGTTAAAGCCTAAAAAATAACCCCAAGTTAAAAATTTGGCATCAAAGGTTTCTAGGTTAGACAGGCGCTCACTGCTAAATAGTTGCGCTTGAACACTTTGAGTGAGCAGTCCTAAGGCCAGAAGTATTAGTAGTTTTTTCATGCTATTTTGTAGCGCTATAAATGGTGGCTACACCAAAAGTTTGTGGTTTGTGTTGTACCTCTATAAACCCAGTTTTTCTTAAAATATTGTTTAATGCTTCTCCATAAGGAAAAACAGAGGCGCTTTCACTTAAGTAATTGTAAGCAACTTTATCTTTACTAAATAAAGTGCCCACTAGAGGCAAAATGTTTTTACTGTAAATATGGTATCCTTGTTTGAAAGGAAACTTTTTTGGCACAGAGGTTTCTAAGATTATAAATAGGCCGCCCTTTTTTAATACACGTAGTATTTCAGAAAGTCCTTTTTCTAGATTTTCAAAATTTCGCACTCCAAAAGATACCGTAACCACATCAAAGCTGTCGTCCTCAAAGGGCATAGCCTCACCATCTCCTTTGATAAAATCTACTTTTGCCTGTAAAGCCGTATTGTTTACTTTTTTGCGCGCCATTGACAACATGCCCTCAGAGAGATCAAAACCTATGATTTTTTTTGCAGCAATGTGTTTGGCAAATTCTATGGCCAAATCACCGGTGCCTGTAGCAACATCTAGTATGCTATCAGGGTTGTGGTTTTTTGCCATTTGTAGCACTTTACGGCGCCATTTTAAGTCTGTACCTAAAGAGATGACTCTGTTAAGATTGTCATACTTATTTGATATGGTGTCAAACATTTGTTCTACCTGCTCTTTTTTATTGAGGGTAGAATCTTTGTAAGGAGTTACTTTTTTTTGTGTTGTCATTTCGGGTGCAAAAATAGCATTTTTTATTGTTACATTTTTTCAATTTTTTAAAACCACATTAAAATAAATCATCATGTAAAAGCCCTTATTTGGTTGTTGGATGATTTTCAAAATAGAAGATACCATCTGCAGAAGCCTTTGTGATTTAAAAATTCAATACATTTGCACCTTATTTCTAATTACTGTTATGAAAATTATTATCGCCGGTGCAGGTGAAGTAGGGTTCCATTTGGCAAAACTATTATCTTTTGAGTCTCAGGATATCACACTTATTGATACCCACAGAGATTCCTTGTCATATGCAGACACCCATCTAGATATACGCGTTGTTCGCGGAGATGCTACCTCTATTAAGGTCTTGGAAGACAGCAATGTTACTGACACAGATTTGGTCATAGCTGTAACCTCCTCAGAGACTACCAATATTACTGTTTGCGTTTTGGCCAAACAATTAGGAGCAAAGAGGACCATAGCTAGAATATCAAATACAGAATTTATAGATCGTAAAGATGAGGTTGGTTTCACCAAATTTGGGATCGATGAGCTAATTTCTCCAGAGTCTTTGGCTGCCAATGAAATAGAGTTGCTACTCAATCAAAGTGCTTTTAACGACACCTATGAGTTTGAGGGTGGCGCTTTAACTATGATTGGTCTGCATTTAAACCGCACCAATAGTTTTATAGATAAAACAGTTAAAGAGGTGGCAAGTGTGTTTCCTAATTTAAAGTACGTCCCTATAGCCATGCAGCGTTATGGTACTCAATATACTATTATACCTAGAGGAGATACTCAATTTAAAGAAGGAGATCAAGTTTATTTTATAACCACCAAAGAAGGTGTTGATGAAATCTACGAGCTTACCGGAAAAGAGCGGCACGAGATTAGAAATGTAATGATTTTGGGAGGGAGTAACATTGGGTATAAAACAGCCAGTGATTTATGTAAAAATAGATTTAACGTAAAGCTTATCGAAAACGATAAGGAAAAGGCTTTTGAAATTGCCGATGACATACCAAGTTGCCTAGTTATTAACGGTGATGGAAGAAATGTAGAACTACTCCTAGAGGAGGATGTTCAAGACATGGATGCTTTTATTTCCGTAACAGGAAATAGTGAAACCAATATCATGTCTTGTTTGGTAGCGAAATCTAAAGGGGTTAAAAAAACAATTGCCCTTGTAGAGAATATGGACTACTTTCAGTTGTCTCACTCTATAGGTATTGATACTTTAATTAATAAAAAATTACTAGCAGCCAACAACATCTTTAGATACATACGTAAAGGGGAGGTTGTTGCTATGACCAAGCTTAACAACATGAATGCAGAGTTGTTGGAGTTTGTGGTAACACCATCTTCTATTGTAGCAAACAAGACCATACGAGATATTGATATTCCTAGATCTGCCATAATTGGTGGTGTGGTAAGAGATGGTGAGGGGCAAATTGCACTGGGTGATTTTAAAATCCAAAGCGGTGATCGTGTTGTTGTGTGTTGCCAGCCGCAATCTATAAGTAAAGTAGAAAAACTCTTTGTGTAATGAGTTTTTTTAAACAAGTAAATCATAAAATTATTGCACATATCATGGGCCTACTCCTAGCGGTAAACGGCTCTTTTATGTTAATTGCCTCTATTATGAGCGCCGTTTACAACGATGGTGTGCTTCAGCAAATGTTACTCTCAGGGCTAGTTACTCTGGCAACAGGAGGCTTAGTTATGTTTTTAACCCGCGCGCACAAAAAAGAACTACACAAAAGAGACGGATACATTGTTGTGGCAATGGGCTGGGTGATTATGTCTTTGGCCGGCACACTGCCGTATTTGTTTACAGGCGCAATACCCTCATTTACCAATGCTTTTTTTGAAACCATGAGTGGCTATTCTACAACGGGAGCTAGTATTTTAAATGATGTAGAGAGCCTTCCAAAGGGTATTTTATTTTGGAGAAGTATTACCCACTGGATAGGCGGCATGGGTATTATTGTTTTGGCTGTTGCCATATTACCTCTACTGGGTATTGGAGGAATGCAGTTATTTGCTGCAGAGGCTCCAGGGCCTGGAGGAGATAAGTTACATCCAAGAATTACAGATACTGCAAAACGATTGTGGCTCATATATGTGGGTTATACCGCTGCAGAAACTTTATTGTTAAGCCTTGCAGGGATGAGCTTTTTTGATGCGATCAATCATTCATTGAGCACGCTGAGTACGGGTGGTTTTTCTACCAAAAATGCTAGTATAGCTCACTGGAATGACACGCCACTTATACAGTACATAATTATGTTTTTTATGTTTCTGGCAGGTACTAATTTTGTGCTGAGTTACTTTGCATTTAAGCTCAAGTTTTCTAAAATAATTCGTGATGAGGAGTTTAAAGCCTACTCATTTTTACTTATTATCCTTACGGCTATTTTTGCAGCCGTTATTTACTTTAAAGTTGATCTTAGCGCCAGTAGTATTGTGCACCCTATGGTATGGGGAGAGTTGGAAGCAAGTGTTCGTCACGGCTTATTTCAGATATTAGCCATTGTTACCACTACAGGTTTTGTGACCTCAGATTATGCTATCTGGACTCCTATTTTGACCATATCTTTATTTGGTTTAATGTTTTTGGGTGGATCTTCTGGGTCTACCTCTGGAGGGATTAAAATTGTACGGCATTTAATTATGATTAAAAACGGAGTTTTAGAGTTTAAACGTACCCTGCACCCTAATGCAATTTTACCCGTACGTTATAACACAAGAGCTGTACAACGGCCTATCGTTTTTAACATACTTGGATTTTTTATATTATACATGCTGTCCTTTATTGTTGGTGTGATTGTTTTTTCTGTGCTCGGGCTTGACTTTAAAACGGCCCTTGGTGCTGCAGCATCAACCCTTGGTAATGTAGGTCCAGCTCTGGGAGATCTTGGCCCTGTGCATACCTATGCAGATTTGCCATCATTGGCAAAATTATGGGCTACTTTTTTAATGTTAATTGGAAGGCTTGAACTCTTTACAGTACTTATTTTATTTACACCTTTTTTCTGGAGAACACGATAGGGCTAATCATTAAAGGAAATAATTTCTATCTCCACGCGTCTATCATTGGTGCTTCTTTTGCCAAGTGGTTGCCTAAAGGCCATGCCTTTATAACTCATTCTGTTTTTGTTAATCCCTTTTTTAATAAGGTAATTGTAAACGTATTGAGCCCTTGCCTCACTTAAGTTTTTCTTTCCTGTTCTTAGATTTGTAAAATCTATTCCTGGGTTATCAGGGTCTCCACAACAAATATGGCCAAGAAGCTTAAAAGTCATGTTTGGGTATTGTTGTAAAAAAGTAAGAAGTTTTTTCAGTGCTTTTTTGCTCTCATTTAGCATGATATCTCTGTCTTGATAGAACCTAATTCCTTCAATTGTGATTTTGTCTCCCGCTCTAAATACTTTTGCATATTCTGGGGCAATACCACTTTGAGTGGGTTTTAAGACAATCTCTCCAGCTACTTTTACATGGTATTTTTTAAGGTGAATAAAAATATCTACACGTCTGTTTGGTTTTTGAATCACTATCCAACTCACCATATCCCTGAGAAGAAATAATGGTAAACTCACGCAAGTTTTTAGTCACATTTGCTGCTCTACTTTTAGAGAGCGTTAAGTTGTAGTCTTCTTTGCCAACTGTGTTTGTGTAGCCTTTAATATGTACATCTAGCTTGTCTTTGTTGTGTATTTGTTTTATGCTATCAAGAATAAAGATGTGTTCTTGTGTAAGCTGTGATTTGTCATTTTCAAAATACAATGAAAACTGCATCTGATCTTCTTGCGCCCACAAAAAAGGAGCACAAAATATACATATATATGAAAGTAAAAGTTTCATGAGCAGTAATTAACAGTACCTAAATGTACTAAAATATATAGACTTGCCTTGCTTGAGATGTAAATCTAAGTGTTTTACTGGGTCTTAAAGCGCACTCTATTGTTTGGCTTAAGCAGTGTGTTTTTCAGCCAAATGGCTCAAGTCTATTTCATTAATTTCTTTACCAGTTGAGAGTGTTATAAGGCTTTGAACATTTCCTAAATAGGGCAATAGGGTGAGTTTTGTGATTATAAAAGTCTCGTAGGCCTCTATGTCTTCAACAATTAATTTGAGCAGGTAATCAAAGGTGCCACTAACCCTATGACACTCCACAACTTCTGGAAAATCATTCACTTTTTTAACAAATTTCTCTAAATAGGTGCGCGTGTGCCCCTGCAGTGTTATGGCAACAAAGACGGTTTGTTTAAGCCCTAGTTTTTTTTGATTTAACCTGGCAGAATACCCCTTTATGTAACCTTCACGCTCAAGTTTTTTAATGCGTTCAAAAACAGGAGTTGTAGATCTCTTTAAATCCTCAGCAAGACTCTTTACGGTTCTATTAGAGTCTTTTTGTAGTGCCTTTAGGATGGCAACATCTGTTGTGTCAAGTTTCATTTGCTGTTTATTCGGTTATTTGGCTATAAAAATAGAATAAATATTATGTTTTTTGTAGTATTTCAGAATAAAACACTAATTATTAACTTTAAGGCAGGTAATACATATTGTTTAAATTGCATTTTTTGTATTTTTATGCATTATATAAAAGATAGAAGTGGTATGACAGAAACTGCATTTAATATGCCTAAAATGGGCGAAAGTATAACCCAGGGTACCATACTTAATTGGTTGGTAGAAGAAGGTGCCGCTTTCCAAGAAGGTGATATTCTTGTTGAAATTGCCACAGATAAGGTAGATAATGAAGTGCCTGCTCCAGGCTCTGGAGTGATGATTTCTCACCAGGCTGCCGTGAATGATATTGTTCAAGTAGGGCAAACCATTGCTTTGTTGTCATTATCTAATGAAGTAGATACTGCTAAAACCCTTCCAGAAAACCCTCCCCAGAAAGATTTAATTAAAAGTGGTAAAACCACTAAAAAACCCTTAGCTACTAAAGGAATTTTAAAAGTAAACGACAACGTTTTTATTTCTCCCCTTGTAGATAGTATGGCTAGAAAACATCATATTAGCTACCAAGAGCTAGCCTGTATTAAGGGTAGCGGCCTAGATGGGCGTTTGCGTAAAACAGATATTACAAGTTATATAGAAGCGGGGAGGCCTTTTCAGTTTGGGCAACTAGAAAGCAAAAATCAGGGGTATAGTATTCCCGATTTAAAATTTGATAAAGGTAGTGGTAAGATTATACCCATGGACCGCATGCGAGAAATGATTGCAGACCATATGGTGTATAGTAAGCATACCTCTCCACATGTAACGGCTTATGTTGAGGCAGATCTAACTAATATGGTTGCATGGCGAAATACAAATAAAGTGCTATTTCTAAAGACCCATGGAGAGAAGCTAACCTTTACACCGCTATTTATAGAGGCAGTCGCAAATGCTATCAAGGATTTCCCGATGATAAATGCATCCCTTGACGGAAAAAACATTATAGTAAAGCAGGATATAAATATTGGAATGGCAACAGCGCTGCCCTCTGGAAATTTAATTGTTCCAGTGGTTAAAAATGCAGACAAGAAAGACTTAAAAACCCTTGCTGGCGCTATTAATGAGCTGGCACAAAAGTCTCGTTCTGGAAATTTAAAGGCAGATGATATCAAAGGAGGTAGCTTTACCATTAGTAATGTAGGAACCTTCGGTAGTTTGATGGGAACCCCTATTATTAACCAGCCAGAAGCAGCAATTTTAGCGACAGGAATTATAAAAAAACGCGCCGAGGTAATAGAAAATCCCCAGGGTGATACTATAGAAATACGAAGCATGATGTATTTGTCTCTGTCCTTTGATCACAGAATTGTAGATGGGCATCTTGCAGGTTCTTTTTTAAAGCGTATTGCCGACAACATGGAAAATTTTGATATAAACCGCTCCTTTTAGATTCTTAGGTCAAGCCTGGGAGCAGCCTTATAAAAAACACACAGTGTAACATATTTTTGAATAGTATAGCATGAAAATCACCAAAGAATTAATCTTAGAAGCCTTTAAAAACCTGGTTACTGCAAAGGCAATGACCCAGGTGTATGAAGATAATTTTAAAGTTGTTTCTAAGTATGTACATGCTACCTCTCGTGGTCATGAGGTGATACAAACAGCTCTTGGTATGCAGTTAATGCCTCAAGATTATTTGTTTCCATACTACCGGGATGATGCGATGCTACTCTCTATAGGCATGACTCCCTATGAGTTGATGCTCCAGGTGTTGGCAAAAAAAGACGATCCATTCTCTGGTGGTAGAACCTACTACTGTCATCCCAGTTTGAGAGATGATGACAAGCCTAAAATACCCCACCAAAGTAGTGCCACTGGTATGCAAGCGATACCAGCTACTGGAGTAGCGATGGGTTTTTGGTATAAAGAGGCAGAGAAGCTTTCTAGCTATAAACCACAAGACGCGCCAGTGGTAGTTTGCTCTTTAGGTGATGCAAGTGTAACAGAGGGTGAAATTGCAGAAGCCTTCCAGATGGCTGCTTTAAAACAATTGCCTATTTTGTATTTAGTACAAGATAATGGCTGGGATATTTCTGCCAATGCTGCAGAAACTAGAGCTCAAAATGCTGCCCAGTACGCTGCAGGATTTCATGGTCTAGAGGCCATCTCCATAGACGGAACAGATTTTGAGCAAAGTTACAACACAATCAAAGAGGTGCTTGAGAAAATCAGAACCCAGCGCCGCCCGTTTTTAATACATGCCAAGGTTCCTTTATTAAATCACCACACCTCTGGTGTGCGCATGGAGTTTTACAGAGATGATTTGAAGCAGGCAAGATCTGAGGATCCGTATCCTAAAATGCTTGCACTACTTCTGCAGCAGGGTGCCACTAAGGCAGAAATACAAATTATAGAATCTGATATTGAGAGCCGCGTAAAACAGGCTCTAAGCAGCGCGCTAGCCGCTGAAGATCCTTCTGCTGAAGATTTATTTACCCATGATTTTGCCCCAACACCAATAACACAAGAAGTAGGGGAGCGCACCCCAAAAGGAGCAGATAAAGTGGTGATGGTAGATTGCGCATTGTTTGCCATTGAAGAACTAATGGCAAAGCATCCAGAGTGTTTGTTGTATGGGCAAGATGTTGGAGGAAGACTTGGCGGTGTGTTTAGAGAAGCCGCAACCTTAGCCCAAAAATTTGGTGATAACAGGGTATTTAACACAGCCATCCAAGAAGCCTTTATTGTAGGATCTACCGTGGGGATGAGCGCTGTTGGCCTAAAGCCAATTGTTGAGGTGCAATTTGCAGATTATTTGTGGCCAGGGCTTAATCAATTATTTACAGAAGTGTCACGAAGTTGTTACCTCTCTAATGGTAAATGGCCTGTGTCAATGATACTCAGAGTGCCTATTGGCGCCTATGGTAGTGGCGGCCCGTATCACTCCTCTTCTATGGAGAGTGTGGTAAGTAATATAAGAGGATTAAAAATAGCCTACCCAAGTAACGGTGCAGATTTAAAAGGGCTTATAAAAGCAGCCTATTACGATCCAAATCCTGTGGTTATTTTTGAGCATAAAGGTTTGTATTGGTCTAAAGTGCCAGGAACAAAAGGAGCAACAAGTGTAGAGCCTAGCGAAGATTACATGCTTCCCTTTGGGAAGGCTTGGGTACTGCAAGAAATTTGGAAAAAAGAGGAAGATGAGACTTTGTCTATTATTACCTACGGTATGGGAGTACACTGGGCAATAAATGCTACTGCAGCACTTGGTCTTCAGGATGTTGTAGAGATTGTAGATCTGCGCACGCTACATCCTCTAGATTATGATACTGTTTTTGCCTCTGTAAACAAATGCGGTAAGTGTTTGGTGGTTACAGAAGAGCCAAGTGAAAATAGTTTTAGTAGAGCTTTGCAAGGACGTATCCAGGAAGAATGCTTCCAGTCTTTGGATGCTCCCGTGATGATCATTGGTTCTGAGAATATGCCAGCCATACCACTCAATAGCGTATTAGAGCAAACCATGATACCCTCTACAGAAAAAGTAAAAGAAAAAATTATTGAAATTTTAAACTATTAAAAAAATTGCCCTAAAGGTATATTCAGGTTATTTCTTTCTGTAAGGATCTTCTTCATTACTTGTAATTCCAAGGGCCTTATACACAAAATCGAAAGTAGACAACAGCTCTGGCTGCCCATCAACAATGGCTATATTGTGTTCAAAATGCGCACTTGGTTTCCCGTCTTGGGTCACAATCGTCCAGCCATCTTTAAGCTGTTTGATACGGCGTGTACCAAGGTTAATCATAGGTTCTATGGCAACGGTCATACCTTCTATAAATTTTTTGCCACGACCCCTGCGGCCATAATTAGGCATTTCTGGATCTTCGTGCATGGTTTTACCAAGCCCGTGTCCTACCAATTCTCTCACAACGCCATACCCATGGCTTTCGCAGTAGTTTTGTATAGCAAAACCAACATCGCCAACGCGGTTTCCAGCTTTTAACTCCTGTATACCAACATAGAGGGATTCTTTAGTTACTTGGAGTAATTTTTTTGTTTCTTGGGCGACCTCACCTACCTCAAAAGTGTAGGCATGGTCTCCATAAAAGCCGTGCTTTATTGCGCCACAATCTATACTAACAATATCACCCTCTTTTAGTGGGATGTCTGTAGGGAGTCCATGAACAATAGCCTCGTTTACACTAGTTAAAAGTGTAGAGGGGCAGTCATACAAACCTAAAAATCCAGGAACCGCATCTTGCTCGCGTATGTAGGCCTCTGCCATGGTGTTTAACTCATTGGTGGTTACACCAACCTTTACCTCTTTGGCCAGCATTCCTAATGTTCTTGAAACAACTAACGCCGCTTCTCTCATTAGTTCTATTTCTTCTCTAGATTTTGTAATAATCATAGTACCTGTTAAAAGTTAAACCAACCTTTTTTCTTGCTTGGCTTTTGGGGGCTTAGTTCCCCGATAATTTCTTGGTAAATTTCTCCCCAGCTCTTCATGCCTCCAATATTTCTATCGTCAATAAAAATATCTGCATTTATTTTTCTGCTGTAGGAGGTGTCATAGTCTTCCTCAGGAAAACTCATATTTACAGCATAAAAAGTAACACCGTGTTTTTCGCAAAATGCAACTGCCTGGTCAAGTTCTTCACCTCTTCTGTAGGTCCACAAGATTACCCTATGTCTATTTTCTTGTAATTTTTTAATAGTTTCAAACGCAAAGATAAGGGGCTTCCCAATTTTTGGATAGGCATTTTCTACAATGGTGCCGTCAAAATCTATGGCTATAGTAAGGGTGTCTTTCATGTTAACTAGTTACTGTTTGACTTGGTAAAATTACAAAGAAAATTACCACCAGAGTTTATTATTCTGCGTATGCTGGCGTGTATGCTTTATTTGTAACAATGGTAAGGATATCTTCTTCAAGGGTTGCTGTTTGAGCATATTCAACAAAACGTCCTATTTCTTGTTCTTGCTTGTAAAAAATAAAAGTAGGCACATAGGCAATATTAAGCTCTTTTTCATAGCCCTGCGGGGTATCTTTATCATGAGATACAGCGACCATCTCTATGCGCTCCTCATTGATACCAATACTCTTTAATATTTTGTAAAAATGCGGAACTTCACGCTGGCTATCCTCACACCAAGTGCCCATAAAAGCTTTGATGTAAACACCTGTAAGCTCTTTTTTAAGCTCAATTAATGTAATGGAGTCTGGGGTGTACGCTTTGAAATTTTCAGACATCCAAGGAAATAAACTATCATTTTTAAAATCTGCGTAGCGCACCTTTCCAAGTAGCATTTTTTCACCCTGGTTTTCTGGGTCTGCTACAAGTTTATCGCTAATGTAGTTTTCTTGGGTATTTTCTGTAACAGTTTGCTGGGTTTTTTGTGCTTGGTCTTTACATGAGAGTAGGCTCAAACAAGCAAAGGCCATCAGTACTGTTTTTGTGTTTAAATAGTTCATCTTTAAGAATTTTTTATACTAATGATTTTTGTGTCATCTGCTTTGGCTGGGCAACGCCCATGATGTGCAGTATTGTAGGTGCTATATCTCCTAGAACACCGTCATCCACATTTTTTATCTCTGGATCTACCACAATAAGCGGTACAGGGTTTATGGTGTGGGCCGTATTTGGTGAGCCATCTGGATTGCACATAGTCTCACTATTTCCATGATCTGCGATGATAATGGTTGTATATCCATGAGCAAGAGCCGCTTCTGTAATTTTTTTGGCGCAAGCATCTACCACCTCACAGGCTTTTGTGGCAGCCTTTAAATCTCCAGTGTGGCCAACCATATCAGGATTAGCAAAATTCAAACAAATAAAATCTGCAGATGCTGCCTTGATTTCTGGAAGTATGCTGTCTGTAATTTCATAGGCGCTCATTTCTGGCTTTAAATCATAGGTAGCAACCTTTGGTGAGGGACATAAGATTCTTTTTTCACCGGTAAAAGGAGCTTCTCTTCCTCCATTAAAGAAGAAAGTTACATGAGGGTATTTTTCTGTCTCGGCAATGCGTATTTGGGTTTTGTTGTTTTTTTCTAATACCTCTCCAAGGGTTTGGGTGATATTTTCTTTGTTGTAAATTACCTCTATATCTTTAAAAGAAGCATCATAATTTGTAAGGGTTACAAAATGTAAAGGCAGTTTTTTCATGCCATACTCCTCTAAATCTTGCTGGCTTAATACTTGGGTGAGTTGTCTGGTGCGGTCTGTCCTAAAATTAAAGAAAATAACAACATCGTCTTTTTTGATAGTTGCAACAGGTGCATTGTCTTTGGTTACTACAAGAGGCTCCATAAACTCATCTGTAACTCCTGCTTGGTAGCTTTTCTCTATGCTCTTTGAAATGTTACTGGTTGGCGTGCCTTTGCCACTGCACAACAAATCATAGGCTTTTTTAACACGCTCCCAACGGGTGTCTCTATCCATGGCAAAGTAGCGCCCAATTACACTTGCAATACGGCCGGTTGTTTGTTGCATGTAGTCTTGTAAATGCGCTATGTGTTGTATGCCAGATTTTGGATCTACATCGCGCCCATCTGTAAAGGCATGCACAAAAACGTTTTCTAATTTTTGATCACTAGCAGCCTTTAAAATTCCTTTTATATGGTCAAGGTGAGAATGTACCCCGCCATCTGAGACAAGCCCAAGTAAATGAATATTTTTATTGTTGGTTTTGGCATAGGCAAAGGCTTTTTGCAACACTTTTTCGTCCTTGAGAGTGTCTTGTGTTACTGCCAAATTAATTTTTGCCAAATCTTGATATACAATTCTACCAGCGCCAAGGTTCATGTGTCCTACCTCGCTGTTGCCCATTTGCCCATCAGGAAGGCCAACATGCGCGCCGTGTGTTAATAGATTTGCGTGGGCATATTTTTTTATTGCAGCATCCATAAAGGGAGTTTCTGCCTTTGCCGGGGCAGAGATGCTAGGATCTTGTGTGTTACCCCATCCATCTAGGATAAGTAATATAACTTTTTTATTCATGGTGTAAAGATAGGGAGTAATTAACGATTACAAAACCGCAAGGAGCCTAAACAGGTTTTAAGTTACGTGGTTTGTTGAGGTGCGTTTTCTTGGATAATTTAAAGCAGCTCAGGATTAATGTCCAAAATATGTTCTTGTACATACTTGGCAATAAAGCCGTCACTAAAGTGCTCGCTACCCATTATTTTTTCCTGCTGTAGGATGCTTTTAATATCAAGCTTTTTATAGGCTTCTAGCATTGGTTTTGATACAGGTTTGTAACTAAAGTGCCACGGCTCATGAGAAAACCCTTTTCTGTTTGCATCTTTTGTATACACCTCATAAAACCCAAAACTGCTCGCATTTTTTGTAAGCCAAACTTTCATATCACAAAACGGGCCATTGCCATAAAAGTGTTTTTCTTGCAACACACTAGAGGGTCTTGCACCTGTATTTGCCTGTATAATATCAATATCTGTACCCCAGTGATGTCTTGATGTTCCTGGAATGGTAGAGTATTCTATGATTTTTGAAAGTGCCTGTTTTGGTGACAAGCCTTGCCCGGTAAAGCGTTTGTACTTGCCTTCAAATATTTCTTTTTGACGCTCAAAGCTTCTGTAGGCAGAGACAACTTCAATGCTTATGTTATCCTTTGCCGCTGCAGCTTTCATCTCTAAAAATGCAGCTTTGGTTTGTTTGTGCATCTTTTGTCTGTAAGAATTTCCAGTAATCTCAGGATTTCCTTTCCCGATGAGCTGCGCTAGGGTGAAACTATCTTGCGCGCCAAGGGCAAGGTGAGGTATCGTAAAAAGCCCTAGGCTGCAAATTCCTGTGAGATGTAAAAAGTCTTTCCGTTTCATGTATCTGCTGTCTTTAACTCGCGTTTGTTTAAATATACTATTTCTTGTTACAATACTATACTAGAGGCTCAAAATAGCTCCTGTTTCAAGCAGGTAAGGCTCTTTCCCTTTCTCAAAAATACGCGCACTATGGTTTCCTTTTAAAGTAATAGTATCTCCAATAACCTCAAGCCAACTACCCTCTGGCAGGCCAACTACGGCTGTGGTGTTTTGGGTATGGTACTCTTTAATTCTGGTGGCTCTAGACTCTCCCATATGCGTAGTTTTTGGGTCTGGGTCTATGTAATGGGCATTTATATTAAATGGGATTACACCCAAGGTATTAAAAGATGGCGGGTATACAATAGGCATGTCATTGGTGTTTTGCATGGTGATACCGCAAATATTACTACCAGCACTTGTGCCAAGATATGGAGCGCCGTCAATAATTGCTTTTCTGATGGGGGCAAGTAGTTTATTGTCATGTAATTGCTGGACCAATAAAAAAGTATTTCCGCCGCCTGTAAAAATTCCTTGTGCGTTTTCTATAGCCTGTGTAGGGTTTTTAAAGGTATGTATGCCCCGCAGATTTTTACCAATGCCATTGAATGCTTTGGCTGCAATTTTGGTGTAATTTTCATGGCTAATGCCTCCAGGTCTTGCATAGGGTATAAATAAAACCTCTTGCGCATCTTTAAAGAGTATTTCAAGCTCCTGCTGCAAATACCCTAGATAGCTGCCTTTATATACGGTTGAGGTGCTGGCAATAATTAGTTTTTTCATTGGTAGTACGTTGGCTATAAAGGTACACAATGTCTTATTATATTTTATGGTCCCTTGCCCAACTCTACTGTTAATAAATTATATATTTGAAGTCTGAAAATTCCTATAGAAATAAAAATGAATGTTATAAGAAGCTGTTTTAGCCTGCTTTGTTTGTGTTTTTTCACTTCTGCTACAGCGCAAATTATCTTGCTTGAGGGGAGAGTCACAAACCCTGATGAGGTAGAAAACATTCATGTTCTTAATACAACATCAAGATATAATTCTATAACAGATCAAGAAGGAAAGTTTATTATAGAGGCCAGACGATATGACACCTTGGTTTTTTCTGGAATAAAGTACTTTTCAAAAAAGATAGTGGTTACAGATAAAATGTATGCTCAAAAGCACCTTACCGTTTCTCTTATTATTTTATTAAATGAGCTGGATGAAGTGTTCCTTGGAAATACCCTCTCTGGAGATTTATTAAAAGACGTTGGGTCCATAAAAACCAATGAAGACTTTAATTTTGATGATGTTGGTATTCCTGGATTTAAAGGCAAGCCGCAGGAAAAGATTCCTAATTTGGTGGGTCAGGTTATCACGCCTTTGTCTGTGGATGTGGAGGCATTGTATAAACACATTACAGGGTATTATAAAGCACTAAAAAAGATGCGTAAGTGGCGATCTGAGGATTACGTTGCTACAGAAATATTAACCTATTACACTGCTTCTTTTTTTCTTGATGCCTACGGGATTCCAGAAAACAGGACCTATGATTTTATAATGCTTTGCATAGAAAGCTCAGATATTGAGAAAGATTTTAAAATTAAAAATTACAACGGTGTACTCACCATCTTTAAGGAGAAATTTCCAGACTATGTGTACCAGTTAAGCCTAATGAAAAAAGAAAACTAACATTTTTATCATCTTTTATAATTAAAGCAGCAAAAAACAATACTATTGCTTTAGATACATCACATTACAATTTATAAAATTTATACAATTATAGCATTTATGAGATTTTTAAAGGTTTTTATTTTAGCGGTAGTTTTCCCAGTACTCATGGGAGCTGCTGTTCATAAATTTTATGCAAGCACCACTACAATAGAGTATGTGCCCCAGGAGCAGTCTCTGCAAATTATTACAGAAATTTTTACCGACGATATTCAGCAAGCATTAACAGAGCGAAACCTAAAGCAGGTACACCTAGATTCCAAAAAGCAGACCCCTGCAGATGTTTTATTACTGCGAGACTATGTTTTTAAAAAACTGGTGGTTTTTGTGAACGGCACAAAGCGAGAGTACAACTATATTGGACTGCAATATGATGTAGACAGAGTAAAATTGTACCTAGAAATAACAAATGTATCGGCTCTGGAGCAGATAGAAATTGAAAATAAAATATTGTTTGACACCTTTGAGGATCAGCAAAATATCATACATATTAAAACCCCTGAAACAAGACGCAGTCTTGTTTTGGACAAAGAAAATCCTAAAGGATTGTTAAATTTTAAATAACACGCAGTATACGCCTCATATTAGGCTATTTTTGAACACTATATTTAACCAAAAAGCACCATGAAATTACTTAAATTTTTATCATTTATTTTAATAATGTCTTCTGCAGGTTTTGCCAACGCGCAAGACACAGAGTCAACCCAACAGGAGCGTAAAGCAGGACACCTCAATAACAACCGCTTCAAGCAGTTGTATCAAGAGTTCTCTTCGCCAAACCAGTACAGATCTGCCTCTGGAGCTCCAGGGCCAGCGTATTACCAGCAGCAAGCAGATTATAAAATGGATATTGTATTGGATGATGATAAAGCAGTCCTTTACGGTACAGAAACTATTACCTATACTAATAACTCTCCAGATGTTTTAGAGTACTTGTGGGTACAGCTAGACCAAAATGTTCGCGCTTCAGATTCAAAAACTTCTTTAATTGAGGCAAACGGAGCTGCTCCTGCACAGCAGGCAAGTTCGTTTGTGAACAGTTATATGGGAGAAGCCTTTGATGGAGGTTTTAAAATAGACTATGTTAGAGACCGCAAAGGAAACAACCTATCATACACTATTAACCGTACCATGATGCGTATCGATATGCCTAGAGGCGATGTCTCCAGGAGATAGCTATTCTTTTGATATAAAGTGGTGGTATAATATTGTAAACCATACCATAGATAGAGCCCGAAGTGGGTATGAAGTATTTGATGATGGCAATAAAGGATATGTTATAGCTCAGTTTTTTCCTCGCATGGCAGTGTATAGTGATGTAGAAGGATGGCAAAATAGCCAGTTCTGGGGTCGTGATGAGTTTGCATTACCTTTTGGAGATTATGATGTAAGTATTACCGTACCTGCAGATCACACTATGGATGCCACGGGTGTTCTTACCAACAGAAAAGATGTGTTTTCTAAAACAATGATGAATCGTTACAACAGGGCAAAACAATCTTATGAAACTCCTGTTATAATTGTAACACAAGAAGAAGCAGAGGCCGCTTCAAAAACAAATGTAAAAGCAACCAAAACTTGGAAGTACAAGGCAGAGAATGTTCGTGATTATGGTTTTGCAACCTCAAGACGTTACATCTGGGATATGATGGCTGTTAAAATTGGAGAAAAAGATGTAATGGCTGTGTCTTTATATCCACCAGAAGGAAATCCATTATGGGAAGATTTTTCAACCATAGTTGTAGCTAGTACGTTAAAGTCTTACTCTAGAATGAGTTTTGACTATCCGTATCATAAAGCAATTTCTGTACATGCAAAAGGACAGGGGATGGAATACCCAATGATTTGTTGGAACTACGGTCGTCCAGACGCTGAGGGTAACTACAGTGAACGTGTTAAGTATGGTATGATGAGTGTTATTATTCATGAAGTTGGTCATAACTATTTCCCGATGATTGTAAATAGTGATGAGCGCCAATGGACATGGATGGATGAAGGTCTAAATACCTTTGTGCAGTATGTTGCTGAACAAGATTTTGGAGAATGGTATCCAGATGCTATAGCACCTAATAAAGCATATCCATCACGTCGTGGACCTGCCAAAAAAATAGTGAACTACATGGGAGGTGATCAAGATTTTATTGCACCCATTATGACAAAAGGATTAAACACTTATAACTTTGGAGCTAACGCATATTCTAAGCCTGCAACTGGGCTTAATATTTTACGTGAGACCATTATGGGTCGTGATTTGTTTGATCATGCATTTAGAACCTATTCTCAACGTTGGATGTTTAAACACCCAACCCCAGAAGATTTCTTCCGTACCATGGAAGATGCCTCTGCCGTAGATTTAGATTGGTTTTGGAGAGCTTGGTTTTACAGCACAGACTACACAGATATTGGAGTAAAAGATGTAAAGAAATACTACGTAAGCTCAAAAATGAACAAGCAAGTACGAGAAATGATTGAAGCTCGTGGTATGAAAGAAAGTGATCTTCCACCACTGGTATATCTAGTTGAAGAGGGCTCAGAAGACTTTGAAGAGGCTATGAAAACTCAAACACTTAATGATGTTACAACATTACAAACCTATATTATGGATAACATTTCTCCAGAAGATAGAGCAAAATTAAAAAGCCCTAGCTTTTTCTATGATGTAACCTTCGAGAAGCCAGGAGGAATTCCTATGCCAATCATTGTTGAGTACACTTACAGTGATGGTAGTACAAAACGTGAAACTTTTCCAGCTCAAATCTGGAGAAAGAACGATAAAGAAGTTCGTAAGGTAGTTGCATCACAGATGGAGATTGTCAAGATAATGGTAGATCCAGATGAAGAAACTGCAGATATAGACACAGATAACAACGCTTGGCCAAAGCGTAAAAAACTAGGAGAGTTTAAAGACTTTAAAGATAAAGTTAAAAACTAGGCTACTCTAAATTTTTAAAATGCCAATATAAACCCGCTACAAAACATGTAGTGGGTTTTGTAGTTTAGAAGTCTTTTGACAGAAAACTTATAGGTGTCTTTGGATTTAATTTGAAATTCTCAATTTAAAATTCTCAAATCTCCCTATCTTTGTGGTATGATACAGCTTCATTTATTATTCATTAGCGGTGTAGAAATAGGATTTATTCTGGTTGTTATTCTCCTTGTTTTTGGAGCAGATAAAATTCCTGAAATTGCTCGCGGCCTAGGTAAAGGGCTTCGCCAAGTAAAAGATGCAACCAATGATATTAAATCTGAAATTAGCAAGAGTGCAGATAAACAAGGTGTAAATCTAGATGTCACCAAGGATATTGGCAAAAATGTATCCAAAAACCTAAAGCAAATAAAAGATGATGTTGAAGACTTTGGAGGTTCCATCAAACGCAACCTTTAATGCTTTCCTCCCTAAGATATTGGGATCAAGATCTTCTTGTTTGGCTCAATAATCTTGGCAATGAACCCTATGACGCTTTTTGGATATTTGTCACTCAAATAGAAAGTTGGACACCACTTTTTCTATATTTTATTGGTATAGTGCTTTATTACCATAAAGGTAAAAAGGGAGCTATTTTGCTGCTGGGTGGTATTGTCACTTTTTTAGTTACACTTGCCATCACAGATTTTACAAAAACCTATGTAGCGCGTATAAGACCAAATAATCTAGCCACGCTCTCTGATTTGCTTCGTGTGTTAAAAACTCCAACAAGCTATAGTTTCTTTTCAGGGCATGCCTCCTCAAGTTTTTGCATTGTTGTTTTTCTGGTGCTTTGTATCAGAAAGTTTAATCTGTGGGTGTATTTGGCCTTTTTGTGGCCTGTACTCTTTGCAGCAAGCAGAATCTATGTTGGAGTTCACTATCCAAGTGATATTGTAGTAGGGGCGCTCGTTGGAAGTCTTTTGGCTGTTTTTGGCTATGGGGTCTCAACATATCTTGCCAAAAAAGTATAGCAAACAATTATTGTATTTTTAAACTAGGGTTATTTTACTCTAGAGATGGTAAGGCCGTCTCTAATGGGTAGTAACACTGTTTCTAGTTTTGGGTGCTCTTTTAGTATTTTATTATACTGCAGTAGTGCTTTTGTATCTATGTCTTTGGGGTTTACTTTTTCTACAACTTTGCCACTCCAAAGTACATTATCACTTAAAATAACCGCCCCAGATGTAAGCTTTGGTATTAAAAGTTCTAGGTAGGTTTCATAATTACTCTTGTCTGCATCAATAAACACCAAATCAAAAGATTTTGTAAGCTCAGGGATAATATCCACGGCATTACCTATGTGTTGTATAATTTGGTTGCCATAGCCTGATGCATCAAAATATTTACGTTGTATGTCATACAACTCTTCATTAATATCTATGGTGTCAAGCGTTCCATTTGCTTGCATACCTTCTGCAAGACACAGGGCTGCGTACCCTGTAAAGGTTCCAATTTCTAGAATATTTTTCGGGTGTATTAACTTAGATATCATACTTAACACTCGCCCTTGGTAATGGCCACTACTCATTCTAGGAGCTAATACTTTTTGCCAAGTTTCACGGGTGAGCTGTTGCAATAATTCTGGCTCATCCCCAGAATGGTCTACGGCGTACTGATCAATATGTTCTGGTAGAAAATGCACTCAATATTTTTTGTTAGGAGTTGCCCAATATTCTATTCACTAATTTTTGTTTCACCTCGGGGTTATCTCCACATAGCCATTGTATTACATTGTCTTCCCAGATAGCATCACACTGGGTGGGGGTAAGAATCTTTCTTTCCATAGCTAGGTCTAAAATCTTTCCAGGGTATGAGGATTGTTGCTCACTCTCCATCTCACCCAAAGGGTAGGGGTCATCAAGACCCATAACTACTTGTTGGGATCCTTGATTTCTAACTAGTAACTCAAGACCTCCGGTATCATGTACCAGTGTGTCAAAGAAAATGTTTTTATGTCCTACAGATTTTCTTGGGTGTTCTTTCCCTTCAAATAAATCTGGTCTTCCATCAAAGCCTTGTATGCGTCTTCCTAAATTCATTTGTGCTAATTGCCCACCATGAGCAAAGCAAGTACGCATGTTTGGAAATTTATCTGCATATCCATTGAGTGTTAAAAAGTGATAGGCATCTGCACATTGTGCAAGCATCCATATTAAATGAAAACGCCAAGAGGTATTCTCAAGTTTAATGAACTTTTCTCCATCATAAGGGTGTATTTCAATAGCTAGGTTGTATTTATTGGCCAGCTCAAATATGGGCTCGTTCTCTTCATCAAAAATACATCGCCAAGTACCAATGGTGTCCATGTAATGGGTGGGCAGGCATAATAACTGCATCCCTAATTCTTCTACACAGCGTTCAATCTCCCAACAAGCACCTCTTACAAAACCCGGGTGTACCACAAATCCAGTGGTAAATTTTGATGGATGGTCTTTTTGTACCTTGGCATTAAAATCATTCTGAAAACGCAATGCTTGTTTCATTTCCTCTACACGTAGGCCATTTCCGTAGAGCTGAGAAAGATTAAGCACCACTGCGTGGTCAATCTTATTGTGCTCCATCCACGCCAGTTTTTCGTCTAAGAAAAAACTAGAATCTGTCACTGGGCGGCTCCAGTCTTTCTGCAACATAAATTTTCGGTCTTTATCTACCCAAAATATACCTTTGTCTTTCATAAACTGAGGAATGTCCTCTGGATATGGAAGTAGGTGAGAATGACCGTTAATGCGTAGTTTTCTTTTGCTCATGATCGCGTGTGTGAGAAATTATTTTGATAGGTTCAAGTTACAAACTTTTTGTTCTCCCACCATCAACAGGTAAATTAATACCATTAATATAACCAGCAGCAGGACTCGCTAAAAATGCAATTGCATCTGCAACTTCTTCTGGTTCTGCAAAACGCTTGGCAGGAACAATACTTTTCATAAAAGCAGTAGCTTTTTCCTGTGAGCCATCAAAACGCTTGGCGGCATTACTAATAATACTAGCCAATCTATCTGTGGCGGTAAAACCTGGCAATACATTGTTAACTGTAATACCGTATTGCCCAAGTTCATTAGCCATTGTTTTACTCCAACTAGCTACAGCTCCTCGAACGGTATTACTAACTCCCAAACCATCAATAGGTTGTTTGACAGAGGTAGAGATTACATTTATAATACGTCCATACCCGTCTTGTTTCATTGCTGGAACCAAGCCTTGTACTAAGATTTGATTGCATTCTAGGTGCATAGAAAAAGCGTTTATAAACTCTGAGGTATCTGCACTAAAAATAGGTCCGCCTTTTGGACCTCCCGTATTGTTTAATAAAATATGATAGTTTGTTTTTGATACAGCCGCAGTTACTTGCTCTTTCAATTGTGCTGGATTTGTAAAATCTGCTACCAAGTAGCTATGTGTTTGATTGTCCTGTGATGGCAATAGCGCTAGTGTCGCTTTAAGCTTCTGCTTATTTCTAGCTACTAGCGTAATGCTTGCTCCCATAGCGGCCAATTGCATAGCTGTGGCTTTTCCTATGCCTGCTGTGGCTCCACAGATCATGGCATTTTTATTTTTTAAATCTAAATTCATAGTCTTTATGGTATCTCTGGTGTTATATGTTCAATTATATATTTCCTTGATAAGAAATACAAACGTTTTTTGCTTCTGTGAAAAAATTCAGGGCCTCAAAGCCACCTTCTCTTCCTACTCCACTTTGTTTAACCCCACCAAAGGGTGTTCGTAAATCTCGGTTAAGCCATGTGTTTACCCAAACAATTCCTGCTTGAATATCATTAGAGAGGCGCATGGTTCTGTCAATATTGCTAGTCCAAAGGGTTGCCGATAGGCCGTATTTTACATCATTTGCAAGCTTAAGGGCTTCTGTCTCTGTTTTAAATGACATAAGGGTAACCACTGGGCCAAAAATTTCTTCTTGGTTTACACGGCATTGGTTGTCTTGTATTTCAATTACCGTAGGTTGCAAATAATACCCCTTTTCACTACCCGCAACATTTACAGGCTTACCTCCATATAAAATAGTGCCATTTTCCTGCTTGGCTATTTCAATGTAAGATTGTACTTTCTCCATATGAGATTTTGATACAAGCGCACCAATATTGGTGTCTGTATCAAAGGGATTGCCCACTTTTAATGCAGCAACTTTGGCTACAAAGTCTTTTTTAAATTGTTCAAAAATTGTTTCTTCTACATATATTCTGCTGCCACACAAACAAATTTGTCCTTGGTTAGCAAAAGAAGATTTTACGGTCACCGAAAGCATTTTTTCATAATCGCAATCTGCAAAGATGAGGTTGGGGTTTTTCCCACCAAGCTCTAAGGAAAGTTTTTTAAACATAGGAGCTGCAGTCCTGGCTATATGCGCTCCTGTTTGTGTGCCACCTGTAAAAGATATTGCTTTAATATTTGGGTGGGCTACAATGGCCTGCCCTGTGGAGGGCCCCGTTCCATGAACAATGTTTAATACACCAGGAGGAAGACCCGCCTTGGTGCATATATCACCTAGCATGTAAGCTGTCATGGGAGTTACCTCACTTGGTTTTGCAACCACACAATTTCCTGCGGCTAGGGCAGGGGCAATTTTCCAGGTAAATAGATACAAAGGTAGATTCCAAGGAGAAATACAACCTACAACACCAATGGGTTGTCTTAGGGTGTAGTTCATTGTGTTTAATCCAACACTTTGATGCGCCTGGCTTGCGTACTGAGTTATAGCATTTCCAAAAAATCTAAAATTAGCACTTGCTCTAGGAATATCTACCGACTTAGCCAGTGATAGCGGTTTACCGTTGTCTTTTGCTTCTGCCTGAGCCAATACGGCTAGATTTTCCTGGATAAGGTCTGCTATTTTCAGCAATATTTTACTTCTAGTTTCTATGGTAGTATTAGACCACTCAGGGAAAGCATCCTGTGCAGCGGTGTAGGCATTTGCTACATCTTGTTTGCTTGAGTCTGGAATTTGAGCATACACACTACCATCACTTGGATTGTAATTATCTATCCACGTGCCAGAAGCGGCATCGCAGTAGTTTCCGTTTATGTAATTTTTTAAATAGTCCATAAGTCCAAGATGTTATTTTTAAAATCTAATGGTATACTATAATTAACTTAGATTACTAGGTTTATAGAGGTTTGTAGGCTGTTACTTTAATTTCTATAACAAGATGTGGGTGTGGTAATTGGTGTACTGCAACAGTTGTTCTTGCAGGGCCTGTTTCTTTACTGAAAAACTCTCCATAAACCTCATTGTAGCCTCCAAAATCATTCATGTTTACTAAAAAACTACCTACATCAACAACATCCTCCATGCTTGCATTTTCTGAAGCAAGCACATCTTTTATGTTGTTTAAAACAGCTCTAGTTTGCTGTTTTATATCCAAAAAAATAGTGCCCATGTCGTCTATTTTATTGGCCCCTGCAATGGTGTTGTCTGGCAAGCGAGAACTGGTTCCACTCACAAATAAAAAATCACCTGCTCTTTTAATATGAGGATATGCACCTCTTGGTGTTGCTTTTCCTGCTACTAATTTTCCCATAATGTATTATAATTTGCCCGCTGCTTCACTTTCTTGAAGTAGTGCGTTTGTTTGTTGTTGTACTAATTTTAATTTCTCGTGTGTTTGCATACTATCAGTAAGTAATCCCTCAGATAAGAGTTTTAAGATTGTTTTGTCTTGTGCTCTTCCTCTTGTCATTGCCTGGTGGTATGAAATATCTTCATTAAAAGTAACTAAAGAATATTTGCTAGAATACGCTGTAGGGAATTGTCCTTCAAAAGTCATTTCTAATTTACGTTTTTCTTGAAACAATGGACTTGCCGTGTGCTCTTTCATTTCATGAAAATTGTCTAAGGCCAAATTGGCAATTGCATCGGTATCTTTTCTGCGTGTTGTTTCATACTCAGATAAGACTGTTTTCCAATCTCCCTGATGTTTGTCTAGTATTTCGTCAAACAACAAAAACATCTTCAAAACTAGCATTCATGCCTTGCCCATAAAAGGGCACAATTGCGTGTGCTGCATCTCCAAGTAAGACAACTTTTTGATAACAGTGCCAAGGAGAACACCTTATGGTGCCCAGAGGTCCTGTAGGGTTGTCAAAAAACTCTGTAACCAGATTTGGCATCAGTGCAATAGCATCAGGATATTCTTGGGTGAAATATTCCTGGACCATTTCTGGAGTAGTTAAATTGTCAAAACAATATTTTGTATTTGCATAGGGTGCAAACAGCGTTACGGTGAAACTACCATCTAGATTAGGCAGGGCAATGAGCATATCTTCTCCACGAGGCCAAATATGCAGTGCTCCTTTCTCGGTTCTATAGCCGCCATCTTTGGTAGCTGGTATGGTGATTTCTTTATACCCATGGGTGAGCCATTGTTGAGAGAAACTAAACAAGAGTTCTCGTTTGTTAAACATAGCCTTTCGCACTACAGAGCCTGCGCCGTCGGTGGCTAAAACAAGATCTCCCTCAAAGGTGCTTTCTTGTTTGGTGTTGTAATCTGTAAAAGTAGCAGTTCCTTTTTCAAGGTCTATAGCTGTACATCCCTTGTTGAAAATTAGTTCAACATTTGGCATTTCTTCTGCTTTATCTAGTAACAGCATGTTTAATCCTGGGCGTGAAATAGAATTTATATATTCTCCATCTCTTCCGCTGTAATTACTCATAAAGGTGTTGCCTTTTTGATCATGAATCATGCGGCCATACATTGGGATGCATAATTCTAGGGCCTGCTCTTCAACACCTGCAAGACGCAATGCTTTCAGGCCACGATCACTAAGAGATAAGTTGATGGAACGTCCAGCATCTTGAGTAACATCACGAAGATCTGGGCGCTTTTCTACCAGTTGCACTTGATATCCTCTTTGTGCCATACGCAGCGCCATTAGGCTACCGCATAGTCCTGCTCCAATAATTAGTAATTTTTGATTACTGTTTTCCATGTTATAATATGCTTTTTAATCGTGTTACAAATTCAAATACATCTTCATAGCTATTGTATAAAGGTGCTGGGGCAACTCGAATAACATTGGGCTCCCTCCAATCACTAATAACACCAGCTTGTGTTAGTTTTGTATGCAGCGCTTTGTCTGCGTTTTTAACCTGTATGCTCAGTTGGCAACCTCGCTCATCTTTATTTCTTGGGGTGATAATGTTAATATCATCATTATCTAATTCATCTAGTAAGAATTCAAGATACCCAGTTAATGTCTCGCTTTTTGCTCTTAAATTTTCAAAACCTGCCTGTTTAAAAGTATCTAAACTGGCCCGTATGGCCGCCATTGACAAAATTGGTGGATTGCTAAGTTGCCAGCCCTCTGCGCCCGGTAGGGCGTCAAACTCATGACGCATATTAAAGCGTGTTTCTTTATTGTGCCCCCACCAACCAGCAAAGCGATTGAGCTGTTTGTTGTTTTGGTGACGCTCATGAACAAAACAGCCTCCCAAAGATCCTGGGCCACTGTTTAGGTATTTGTAGGTACACCAAACAGCAAAATCTGCCCCTGAATCATGCAAGTTGGGTTGAATGTTTCCTGCGCCATGGGCAAGGTCAAAGCCTACAAGGCAATTGTGCTTATGCCCTAAGGCAGTAATTTTCTTTAAAGGGAAATGTTGTCCAGAGTAATAATTGGTGCTTCCTATCATCAGTAGGGCTATCTCATCTGCTTGAGTTTCTAAAATTTGTTCAAGGTCTTCATAGCGGCACAAATCTTCACCCTCCCGGGGTTTCCATAAAATGAGCCCTTGAGAGGGATCAAACCCATGAAATTTTAATTGGCTTTCCATGGCGTATTTATCACTAGGAAAGGCATCACTCTCTACTACAATTTTATATTTTTTTGCGCTAGGCTGGTAGAAGCTTACCATCATTAAATGCAGATTGGTAGTCAAGGTATTCATGACCACCACCTCACTTGGTTTGGCCCCTACAATAGCTGCCATATTTTGAGTCAAAAACTCATGATAGGGTAGCCAAGGGTTTTTTGCGTCTGTATGTCCTTCAACGCCATGTTTACCCCAGTCGTTAAGCTCTTGTTGTATGTAGTCTTTTGTTTTAAGGGGCTGTAATCCTAAAGAGTTTCCGCAGAGATAGATCAATTCATTTCCTTGGGCATCAGTGGGGAGTAAAAACTCTTTTCTGAAACTTGAAAGGAGGTCTTTTTTATCACACTGTTGGGCAAAAGCTCTTGAATTTTTAAATATCATAATAGCTAGTAGATTATAGTACCTGTTTGCTTAAAATACCAGGCATTTATAATTTTATAATAACACCTAATGCTAGGTTGTTTGATTTTAGTAAAAATATAGAAAGTATTTCATTACTGCCGCGTTGCAGGGAAATTTAAGATAAAATAAAGACCTTGCGTTTTAAATTGCCTACATGTCAACTTATTTTTATGGTTGATGGATAAAATTAATGGCCTTTTGTTTTTAATAAATCTGGAAATTTCTTCTGAAATTTTCTCAGCCTAGGAATAGACACGTTTTGAATATATGGATTGCTTGGGTGGAGCCTTTCATAGTTTTGATGGTAAGACTCCCCTTCCCAAAACTTTTCAAAAGGAAGTACCTCGGCGGCTACTTTGCCCTTTCCTAAAGTTTGTTCTATTTCTTTAATTTTACTATCTATAATATCTTTTTGAGCTTGGTTTTGATAAAATATAATAGAGCGGTACTGTGAGCCTCTATCTGGGCCTTGCCCATTTACTTGCTCTATGTTTTGAGATCCAAAATATACGTCCACCAAATCTGAAAAACGAATCTCTTGAGAGTTGTAGATAATTTCTACGGCTTCTGCATGACCAGTTCTTCCTGTGTTGCTGGAGGCGTAGGTAGGGTTTTGTGTGTGTCCTCCGCTGTATCCAGATATAGATTCTTTTACTCCCTTTAAACTCTCATACACAGCCTCAACACACCAAAAACAACCACTAGCAAAATAAGCGCGGTCCAAGCCGTCTATAGGTGCTACTTCTATAGGCGTTATGGTTTGTTGCGCTTTTAATGCCCTTTGCTGGTTTGTAGTATTGTCTTTAGATTGACAAGATGCCCCAGATATCATAAGGATAGCTGCAGTAAAAAATAAGAGAGTTCTTTTCATGTTATAATGTTTTGTAATACTAGACCTAAAGTAACAAAAAAAGCCTTCACGATGTGTGAAGGCTTTGTTATTGTTATGCTAAAATTTTCTATTTCATTTTAGAAAATACTTTTTGCATTTTTTCTTTTTCCTGAGTTGCCAATTCTTGGTCAATCAAGATACGTCCACTGTGCTCATCAGTAATGATTTTTTTACGCGCAGCAATCTCCATTTGTACTTGTGGAGGAATGGTAAAGAAAGATCCACCAGAGGCACCTCTTTCTATAGCTACAACTGCCAAACCATTTTTTACATTGGTACGGATGCGTTTGTAGGCTATAACAAGACGGTCTTCGATTTTCTTTTCAAATTTTTCAGATTCTTTGAGTAAAGAAGTTTCTTCTTTCTCTGTCTCAGATAAAATTTCATCAAGTTCTCCTTGTTTGTGCTTTAGGTGCTCTTCTCTAGCTCCAACACGTTCTTTGGTTTGCTCAACTACTTCTTTTTTCTGCTCGATTTGAACCTTAAATTCTTTGATGTGCTTTTCGGCTAATTGAATTTCTAATTCTTGAAATTCTACCTCTTTGCTCAAAGCATTGTATTCACGGTTGTTACGAACCTTATCTTGTTGTGCTGTGTATTTCTTGATCAGCTCCTTTGAAGTTTCGATACCAAGCTTTTTTGCTTTGATACTTTCTTCAATAACCTCAAGGTCTGTAGTTAATTTTTCAAGTCGGGTATTCATCCCTGCTACCTCGTCTTCAAGATCTTGTACCTCAAGAGGAAGTTCCCCTCGTACGTTTTTGATTTCGTCAATGCGAGAATCAATTAGTTGTAGATCATACAAAGCGCGTAGCTTTTCTTCAACAGAAATTTCTTTATTTGTTGCCATACATTAAAAATAGCTAATTGGATTTGTGTTTATTTGCGATAAAACGACTGCAAAATTAGTGATTTTTTTTGTAAGATAGGTATGTAAAAGCTCTTTTGTGTATTGTTCGCTTTCATAGTGTCCTATATCTGCCAATAGAATCTTGTTTTCTGCAGTGTAAAAGTCATGGTATTTTAGATCAGAGGTTACGTACACATCTGCTCCTTGGGCAATTGCATCGTTAATTGCAAAGCTGCCACTGCCTCCCAAAACGGCAACTTTTTTTATAGGTTTATTTGTTTTTTTTGAATGTCTAACACATTTTGCATTCATTTTTTCTTTTAAATACAATAAAAAGGCATCTTCACTCATAGGGTTTTCAAGTTCTGCAATCATGCCCATGCCTATGTGTTGGTTGTTGTTGTCAAGGGTGGTTATTTCATAGGCAACTTCCTCATAGGGGTGGGCCCCATGCAAGGCGCTAATTATATTTTTTTCAAGATGCTTTGCAAAAGTCATGGAAATCATAACCTCTGAGGTAGTTTGGGTGACCCCTTTGCTACCTATTACGGGATTACTGTGCTCATTGCCTTTAAAAGTTGCGGTGCCCTGAGAGATAAAGCTGCACTCTTGGTAGTTTCCAATGGTGCCCCCACCAATACTAAACAGTGCTTTTTTAATGCTATCTACCGCCCCAGTGGGTGCATATGTAGTTAGTTTTTTGATTGTTTGTTTTTGAGGAATTAAAATCTTTTTATCTACTAATTCAAGGACATTGCATATTTGGGCATTCACCCCTTCAAAGCTATTGTCTAGCGCGGTATGTATTGCAAAAATATGAATGTCATTCTTTATTGCTTTTTGAACTACTCGCTCAACATAACTCGCTCCAGTTAGTTTTTTTAATCCCTTAAATAGTATGGGGTGGAAGCTTACTATAAGGTTGCATTTTTTTTCGATAGCCTCATCTACAACACTCTCTAGGGTGTCAAGGGTTACAAGTATGCCGGTTACACTAGCTTCTTGGTCTCCAACTAATAAACCCGTGTTATCAAAATCTTCTGCATATGCCAGTGGAGCAAACTCATCTAGTAATGTTATAACTTCTTTTATTTTCATAACTTTCTTTTTTAGGATCACACATCCTTTGCCTTAGGTTGTCATCAATCACACACTATTTCGTAAATATACTAGAATCTGAGTTGTAATTTATCTCTCTTTTTTCTGAAATTTTAATTTTTAAGAAGCATTTCCCAAACATATTACTACTTTCGTTGCATGAACCGCTTTAGAAAATTATTGTTTCCCTTGGCTATTATATATGGTTGGATAGTTACAGCACGTAATTATTTATATGACAAACAATGGTTTGGTTTTAAAAGTGTTTCTTATAAAAAACCAATTATTTGTGTAGGAAACCTATCTGTTGGTGGTACGGGTAAATCACCAATGATTGAGTTTTTAGTTACTCTGTTAGAAAACAAACATGATCTTGCCGTTTTAAGCAGAGGGTATGGGCGTAAAACCTCAGGCTATTTGGAGGTTCAAACACATCAGTTAGCCTCCCAAACCGGGGATGAGCCAATGCAGTTTAAACAAAAGTTTCCATCGCTTCTGGTAGCAGTTTGTGAGGATAGAAAAACAGGTATTGAAAGATTACTACCCAAAGCAGATGTTATTTTATTAGATGATGCATTTCAGCACAGAAAAGTAATGCCAGGGTTTTCTATTTTGTTAACGGCTTTTGATGATTTGTTTTTCGAAGATTATTTTTTGCCTGCAGGAAATTTACGTGAGTCTAGAAAAGGAGCCTACAGGGCAGATGTAATAGTGGTTACAAAGTGTCCAGATAAAGTGCCTTATGCCAAATTGCAAGAAATTAAGTTTTTGCTTAACCTAGCGACTCATCAAAAAGTATATTTTTCTAAAATAGGATATGCAGATACTATTTTTGGGCTCAGCGAGAGCTTGCCAATTACCTATCTAAAAGATAAGTCTTTTACCCTTGTAACAGGAATTGCCAATCCAGCTCCTTTAGTTTTGTTTTTAAATGAGCAAGGTTTTTCTTTTACTCATAAAAAATATGCAGATCATCATCGCTTTTCTGCGTCAGAAATTTCTGACGCTACAAAAAGAGGAGTTGATAATAACCACAGAGAAAGATTACATGCGTTTACAAGCCCCTTTAGGAAAATATGCGCTTTATTATTTGCCTATAAAAACCATTATTTTAAACAAACAAGAAGCGTTTTTTAAAGAAACCATTTTGGAGGCTATAGCGCTTATGAAAGGGTAGGGGTATTTTGTTTTTTACTTAGTTTGACGGTGTCGTGTATTTTTTCAAAAAACTCTTCTGGCTTAAAGGGTTTGGGTATAATTTCATTAAATCCAACACGGAAAAAACTCATCTAGATTTTCATCAATAGTAACAGCCGTTAATGCTATAATTGGAATTCCTTTATTAAATCCTCGTATTTTTTGTGTGGCTTCAATACCGCTAATCCCTGGCATATGTATATCCATTAAGACAACATCAAAATCATTTTCTTTTACTAGTTGCACTGCGTCTGTTCCGTTGTCTGCCACTTGACATACCATCTTGTTTTTCTCTAAAATTTTCTTGGTAATCATTTGGTTGATTTTGTTATCCTCTACCACCAATACGTTTTTACCAACAAGATATTCAAGATCAATAACCTTCTTTTTATCTGTATTTTCTTTTTGCAATACTTTTTCATCTGAAATATCCAGATCTAGATTAAACCAAAACTTTGATCCTTCTCCTAGTTTACTTTCTAGTTGAATTTTACTGTTCATTAGTTCAAGCAAGTTTTTTACAATAGAGAGCCCAAGGCCAGTACCCCCAAATTTTCTGTTGATTTGTAGTGACCCTTGTGAGAAGGTTTCAAAAATGGTTTTTTGTTTTTTCTTTGAGATTCCTACACCGTTATCTTCAATTTCAAAATTTAGTTTTATGCTATTGTTATATTGGTCAATTTTTCTAACCCGAATTACCACTTCTCCATTTTGGGTAAATTTAACGGAGTTACCAATAAGGTTAATTAGTACTTGGGATAATTTAACTGGATCACCAGAAAGACTCTCTGGAATGCTGTCATCATAATCAACTCTTAGGGTTGTTTGTTTGTCGTTCGCAGATTTCTTAAGAGCAATGAGTACATCATTAATTCTTTTTTTAAGATGAAATGATATTTTTTCAATTTCTACTTTATTGGCTTCAAGTTTGTTTAGGTCTAAGATGTTGTTAATTAGGGACAGTAGGAACTCCCCAGAAAATTTAAGTGAATCTAGATGCTCTCTTTGATGTTCTCTAGGGTTCTCTTCCATCAATAAATGGGTGAGTCCTGTCACGGCATACAGTGGTGTTCTCAGCTCATGTGTTATGGTAGATAAAAACTGTGCCTTGGCTAAGGATGCTTTCTCTGCTTTTTCTTTAGCTAATTGTAACTCTGTATTTTTGTCTTGCAGCAGGGTATTTGCCTTGGCTCTTAGGTTGTTGTTTTTATAGAGTGATAAGGTGAGCAAAGAAAGTATTGCGATAATGGCAATGCTAAGCCCGTTTGTGATTACATTGAAATTTTCAGATTTTTCTTTATCTAAAAGCTCTCTAAAATGGGCAGATCTCTTTTTGAATTTCTACAACAATTGGTTGCAGATTATTTGTATCTTCCTCTTGTGCCGACACCTCAAAAGGTGAGATACAAAGCGTAAAAACAACCACTATTTGTAAGTAATAGAAACGTACCTTGTTCATTAAAAGAATGTAGTTTATCGGTAAATATAGTTATTTCCTCGACATTTTGTACATCAAATCGATAATTCTTGAAGAATATCCAGTTTCATTATCATACCAGCCAATAATTTTTATCATTTTACCAATAACTGAGGTCATTTCTGAGTCAAGAACACAAGAGTGTGTGTTTCCTACAATATCTATGGATACAATGGGGTCCTGGGTGTATTGTAGTATACCTTTTAAGGAGCCGTTGGCCGCTTTTTCAAATAAGGTATTTACCTTCTGTATTGAGGCCTTTTTTTTAACATTTAGGGTAATATCACACAAAGAGCCATTGGCAACAGGAACACGAATACCACATCCGCCAATAACGTTATTTAAATCTGGAAAAAGTTTGGTTAGCGCCTTTGCGGCGCCCGTTGTAGTGGGCACTATAGATTGCCCTGCAGCTCTAGCTCTTCTAAGATCTTTGTGGGGCTGATCATGTAGGCTTTGATCTGTGGTGTATGAATGCACTGTTGTTATATAGGCTTGTTCTATTTGAAAAGCATCGTGCAAGAGCTTCAACATAGGAGCCGCATTGTTGGTGGTGCAGGATGCGTTTGAAATAATACAATCTTCTGGTGTTAACTTATGGTCGTTAACTCCAGCGACTATCATTTTAATTTGATCGTCTACGGGAGGAACACAAAGAATTACTTTTTTCGCTCCACTGGAAATGTGCTGCTCTAATGCTAATTTTGTTTTAAATTTTCCAGTGGCTTCAATAACAATATCTACCCCTTGCCAGGGTATCTTTGAAATGGCTGCCTGCGAAGTAAAAGGATATGATGTGTCATCCACCTTGATGCTATGGGTGGTGCTCTCTACTTTTCTTTGAAGCACCCCATGGATGCTGTCATACTTTACAAGGTGGCTAAGTGTTTTGGCGTCCGCAATGTCGTTAATGGCTACTACCTCAATGCCTGGGTGCTGCAATAACAACCTAAATACCCTTCTGCCAATTCTCCCAAAGCCGTTAATACCAACTTTAATTATTGCCATAGTGTTTTAAGTGAGGTGTTTCTGAGCCTTGTAAGAAGAACGAACCAGTGCACTACTCTCTACATGCCTAAAGCCCATTTCAAGACCAATTTCCTCGTATTTTTTGAATTGTTCTGGCGTGATAAATTCTTTGACCGGTAAGTGTTTTTTAGAAGGTTGCAAGTACTGCCCAATGGTAAGTATATCAAGCCCTACCCCGCGCAAATCTTTCATGGTTTGGATTACTTCTTCTTGCGTTTCACCCAGACCAAGCATCATTCCGCTCTTGGTGCGTTTTATGCCATTGTCTTTAAGGTACTTTAAAACCTCTAAGCTTTTTTCGTATTTGGCTTGAATACGTACCTCACGGGTTAATCGTTTAACAGTCTCCATATTGTGAGAAACAACTTCGGGTTTTACAGCAATTATACGGTCTATATTTGTCGTGTTTCCTTGAAAATCTGGAATTAATGTCTCTAAAGTAGTCTCTGGATTCATGCGCCGAATCGCCTTTACTGTTTCTGCCCAAATGATAGATCCCATATCTTTTAAATCATCACGATCTACAGATGTGACCACTGCGTGTTTTATGCCCATTATTTTTATGGATCGAGCCACTTTTTCTGGTTCATCCCAATCTACATCTTCTGGTCTTCCTGTTTTAACGCCACAAAAACCACATGAACGTGTACAGATATTTCCAAGTATCATAAATGTTGCAGTTCCTTCTGTCCAGCATTCTCCCATATTGGGGCAGCTTCCAGAGGTGCAAATAGTATGCAGGTTGTATTTGTCTACCAATCCTCTTAGGGCAGTGTATTTTTTACCAGTAGGTAACTTTACACGAAGCCATTTAGGTTTTGGAGTTCTTTGCTGAGGTGCTAAGGTTTCTGTGCTCATAGAATACAAAGATACGGATACAAAATTAATAGTGTAGTGTTTTTAAGACCTACATACGTTAAAAAAATCAGAAAGATTGTATGCGATGTTTACAATAAATTCAGCGAAGACGCTAGGGGCCTGTATATAGTTTAAAGACTATTGTTTTTGGTGATAATTTCTGCTAGCAATTTTTTTGCACGCAATAGCCTTACTTTAATATTGCTCAGGGGTTCGGTGAGTTCTTGTGCTATTTCACTGTAGCTCATTTCTTGAAAATAACGTAACTGAATAACCTCTTGGTAAGCAGGTTTTAATAGCTTAATGTCTCGCAGCAATGTGTGTTAAATTTTGCTTTGTAATTAACACATCTTCTGGAGTTGGGTTTGCATCTGGCACACTTTTTAACTGCGCATCACTTGCTGAGTTTGCTTGCGTGTGTAGTGTTGCATTTTTTTTTCTAGTCTTGTCTATCTGAATGTTTTTAGAGATTGCAATAAGCCATGTGCTAAAAACATAGGTTTCTTTATAGGAGTGTATTTTGTCAAATGCTTTTGCGAAGGTTTCTATGGTGATGTCTTCAGCCTCAAATTCGTTTCCAACACGTTTGATTTGGAAGCCATACACCTGATTCCAATACCGATCTAATAAAAAATTGTATGCAGATTGCTTGCCTAATTTTGCATTAGCCACTTGGATGTCTATATCTGTTTTATCTATTTCCACGGGGTAGTTTTTGAAAAACGATTTTAAATAAAGATAACAATTTGAATTGCAATCAAAAATACATCTAAGTGTGGTGAAAAAACACTTCGAGTTTTTAGGAATTAAAAATTAATTTTTTTCTTCCGTGCAGGTGTCAAACTGCTCTGGTGTTTTACCGCAAAAGCCACATGGCTGTGCGTCTTTGTTTAAAAAAGGGCTTTGACTTGCACAAGTTCCTGCAAATTCCCCGTCTTTTTTAGCCCAAATTTTGATTGCTATACCAGCAACAGCCAGTAGTAAAAGTAATACTGTAATAAGTAACAATTCCATGAGAGTATAATTGAAATTGCAAAAATACATTATTTAGCGCTAATGTTTTTCTTGGATCCTGTTGAAAAATAAAAACAAGTGAATAGGTGTTTTTAGCTTTTATTTTAAAAAAAACCATTCTTTTTAGGTTAAAAGTAAAATAAGGGGGGTGTAAGTGATAAAATTGCTATTTGTTGATATTTTTAGATAAAAAATAGGGGGGTATATGCTGTAAAAATGTATTTTTGTGCTTTAAAATTGAAATTTCAGTAAAAACAAACACTTAAAAGAGTACATATTATGTCTACATTAAGATTTCATGCCATTAAAGAAACATTCAATCGTCCTGTTATAGATGTTCAAGAACCTCAGAGACGTTCTGCTATATTTGGAACAAACGTATTTAACAATGCGGCCATGCGTCAATTTCTGACCAAAGATTCATTTAAAAGCGTTCAAGACGCTGTTGTAAATGGCAGTAAAATTGATAGAGCTATTGCAGATCATATTTCAACAGGAATGAAAGAGTGGGCTATTGCAAAAGGAGCTACTCATTACACGCACTGGTTTCAACCATTAACTGGTACCACTGCAGAGAAGCATGATGCTTTTTTCGAAACTACTGAAGATGGAGCCATAGAGAAATTTGGAGGTGGGCAACTTGTGCAACAAGAACCAGATGCTTCAAGTTTTCCAAATGGAGGAATTAGAAATACTTTTGAAGCCCGAGGTTACACAGCCTGGGATCCAACTTCTCCTGCATTTATATATGGAACCACTCTTTGTATACCTACGGTTTTTGTCTCTTACACAGGAGAAGCCTTAGATAACAAGACACCTTTATTAAGAGCATTACAAACCATAGACTCGGCAGCTACAGATGTCGCAAAATATTTTGACAAAACAGTAACAAAGGTGAATCCAACCCTAGGTTGGGAACAAGAATACTTCTTGATTGATAAAGCTTTGGCCAAATCTAGACCAGATATTAACCTTACGGGTAGAACCCTGCTTGGACATAGTTCTGCAAAAGGACAACAATTAGATGATCATTATTTTGGCTCCATACCAAAACGTGCCTTAGACTATATGCGTGATCTGGAAACAGAGTGTATGTATCTTGGTATCCCGGTTAAAACCCGTCACAACGAAGTTGCGCCAAACCAATTTGAGTTAGCGCCTATTTTTGAAGAAACAAACCTTGCTGTAGATCACAACTCACTACTTATGGATGTGATGACTAAGGTTGCAGATAGACATAATTTTAAAGTTTTATTTCATGAAAAGCCATTTGCTGGTATAAATGGAAGTGGTAAGCACAACAACTGGTCTTTGGCAACCAATACAGGGGTTAACCTATTAAGTCCTGGGAGTACACCAATGAAAAACTTACAGTTTTTAACCTTCTTTATAAACACCATCAAGGCTGTAAATGAGTATGAGGAGCTGTTAAGAGCAGCTATTGCTGGGGCTAGTAATGATCACCGTTTAGGGGCTAATGAGGCTCCACCGGCTATTATTTCTGTTTTTATTGGTACGCAGTTAACAAACGTGTTGAATGCTTTAGAAAAAGTAAAAGACGGTAAATTATCTCCAGAAGATAAAACAGATCTTAAACTAAATGTGGTTGGTAAGATTCCTGAAATTTTATTAGACAATACAGATAGAAACCGCACCTCACCATTTGCCTTTACAGGGAACAAGTTTGAGTTTAGAGCTGTGGGTTCTACTGCAAATTGTGCGAAACCTATGACGGTATTAAACGCAATTGTTGCAAAGCAGTTAATGGAGTTTAAAACCCAAGTTGATGGCCTTATTAAGGGTAAAAAAATGAAGAAAGACGATGCTATTTTTAATGTATTGAGAGAATACATTAAAGACTCTAAGCGCATTCGTTTTGAGGGTGATGGCTATGGTGAAGCTTGGGAAATTGAAGCAGGAAAACGTGGTTTGAGTAATAACAAAACAACTCCGCTAGCTTTAAAAGAGCAAGTTTCTAAGAAAACTATTGCGCTATATGAAGGCCTTGGCATCATGAATAAAATTGAGATTGAAGCCCGTCATGAGATTGAAGTTGAGGAGTATGCAATGCATATTCAGATAGAGGCAAGAGTGTTGGGTGATATTGCAAGAAACCATGTAATACCAACAGCTATTAAATATCAAAATATACTCATAGAAAACGTACAAGGTATTAAAGATATTTATGGTAAAGATTTCAAGAAGCTTGCAAAAGAGCAAATGAACTTAATTGAGGCAATTAGCAGTCATATTGAGAATATCAATGGAGGAATTACAGATATGATTAATGCACGTAAAAAAGCCAATAAAATTGAAGATTCAGAAAAGCGTGCAATAGCCTATTGTGATAAAATAAGACCTTATTTTGAAGAAATTCGCTACCACTGTGATAAGCTAGAGCTATTAGTGGATGATGAGATCTGGCCATTAACAAAATACCGTGAATTGTTATTTACTAGATAATTAGATAGATGACACATAAAACTAAAAGCCTGCAAGAAATTGTGGGCTTTTTTGTGGGTAACTCTAAGATCGTTGAGCGATGTTATGGCTTATTGTTCCACAAACTATAATTTTAATTAAAACCTCTCTTTGATGGGCTTTTTTTAATCTGTATTTTTGCTACTAGAAAATTCAATCATGAGTCAAGATATTTCAAAGAGATATGCCCAGCGTGGCGTATCTGCATCAAAAGAAGATGTCCATAATGCCATCAAAAATGTAGATAAAGGGTTGTTTCCTCAGGCATTTTGTAAAATTGTGCCAGATTACTTAACCTCAGATGAAGACTATTGCTTGGTAATGCATGCAGATGGTGCAGGCACAAAATCTTCTTTGGCCTATATGTACTGGAAGCAAACCGGTGATCTATCTGTCTGGAAAGGAATAGCCCAGGATGCACTGATCATGAATATCGATGATCTTATTTGCGTAGGAGCTGTAGATAACATCATGTTGTCTTCTACCATTGGGCGCAATAAAAATTTGATTCCTGGAGAGGTAATATCTGCAATTATTAACGGGACAGAAGCCTTAATTAAAGACCTTGCTACATTTGGTGTTACCATTCACTCTACAGGAGGAGAAACCGCAGATGTTGGAGATTTGGTGCGCACTATTATTGTAGACTCTACAGTTACTGCGAGAATCAAGCGAAGTGATGTCATTGATAATAAAAATATTAAAGCTGGTGATGTAATTGTAGGCTTGGCCTCTTTTGGACAAGCCACCTATGAAACTCAGTACAATGGAGGTATGGGAAGTAACGGTCTCACATCTGCTAGGCACGATGTTTTTGATAAAGAACTAGCCCAGAAATACCCACAGAGCTATGATCATGCCGTGCCAGAAGATTTAGTATACTCTGGGTCAAAAAAGTTGACAGATGCTATAGAAGGCTCTCCTATTAATGCTGGAAAACTCGTATTATCTCCAACAAGAACATACGCGCCTGTAATTAAAGAAATATTGCAACATTGTAACAAACAGCACTTGCATGGTATGGTACATTGCAGTGGAGGTGCGCAAACAAAAATCCTACATTTTGTAGAGAACTTACACATTGTAAAAGACAATCTTTTTGAGGCGCCGCCTTTGTTTAAATTAATTCAACAAGAAAGTGGTACCCATTGGAAAGAAATGTATCAAGTCTTTAATATGGGGCACAGGATGGAATTATATGTAAATCAAGAGATCGCCGCTGAGATTATTAAAATTTCAGAATCATTTAATATCCCTGCTCAAATTATTGGAAGGGTTGAGGCCTGTGAAGACAAAAAACTAACCATAAAGAGCCCTTACGGAACCTTTGAGTACTAATTATGTTCCCCATTTTTATTGTAAATTTACCAGAATTAAACTCCTATGCTAGAAAAACTTCAAATAGTAAAAAATCGTTTTGATGAGGTGAGTGATTTGATCATTCAGCCAGATATTATAAGCGATCAAAAGCAATACGTTCAGCTCAATAAGGAGTATAAGGATTTAAATGCCCTTATGAAAAAGCGGGAGCTATACATTATGGCAACCAATCATATCGCAGAAGCAGACGAAATTCTAGCAGATGGAAGTGATGCAGATATGGTAGAGATGGCGAAAATGCAATTGGATGAGGCAAAATCAAACATTGTGCTTCTTGAAGAAGAAATTAAGTACATGTTAATTCCTAGAGATCCAGAAGATGCAAAGAATGCAGTAATGGAGATTAAGGCAGGAACAGGTGGAGATGAAGCAAGTATTTTTGCTGGTGATTTGCATAGAATGTACACTAAATACTGTGAAAACAAAGGTTGGAAAACAAGTGTCGTTGATTTTAGTGAAGGAACCTCTGGAGGATATAAAGCCATTCAGTTAGAGATTACTGGAGATGATGTATATGGTACCCTAAAATTTGAAGCTGGTGTGCATCGTGTACAACGCGTACCTCAAACAGAAACTCAAGGCCGAGTGCACACAAGCGCAGCTACCGTAATGGTATTTCCTGAGGCAGAAGAGTTTGATGTTCAAATAGAGATGAAGGATGTTAGGATTGATTTTTTCTGTTCATCTGGACCTGGAGGGCAATCTGTAAACACAACCTACTCTGCAGTAAGAATAACCCATACGCCAACAGGATTGGTGGCGCAGTGTCAAGATCAAAAATCACAGCATAAAAATAAAGAGAAAGCATTTAAGGTGTTGCGTTCTAGATTGTATGATTTGGAGCTGGCCAAAAAAAATGCAGAAGATGCCCTTAAGCGCGGCTCACAAGTAACCAGTGGAGATAGAAGTGCAAAAATACGAACCTATAATTACTCTCAAGGGCGTGTTACAGATCATAGAATTAATTTAACGCTCTATGATTTGAGCAATATCATAGATGGCGATATTCAAAAAATAATAGATGAGTTACAGCTGGTAGACAATACAGAGCGTCTCAAAGAATCTGGAGATACATTCTAACACACACCCTATGACTACTCAAGAATTAGTAGACCAAATACATCAAAAAAAATCCTTTTTATGCATAGGATTGGATGTAGATATGGACAAGATTCCTGAGCATTTATTACAACAAGAAGATCCTATTTTTGCTTTTAATAAACAAATAATTGATGCAACACACCACCTTGCGGTTGCCTTCAAGCCCAATACAGCTTTTTATGAAGCTTATGGTATAAAAGGCTGGAGAGCCCTAGAGAAAACAATACAATACCTTAATAAAAAGTATCCAGAAATCTTCACAATTGCCGATGCTAAACGCGGAGATATAGGCAATACCTCAAGTATGTATGCTAAAGCCTTTTTTGAGGACCTAGCCTTTGATGCTGTAACGGTTGCCCCTTATATGGGGAAAGATTCTGTAGAGCCTTTTTTGGCCTTTGAGCAAAAACATACCATTATGTTAGCCCTTACCTCAAACCAGGGTGCTTTTGATTTTCAGACTAAAATATCAGAGGGAGAACAACTATATAAACAAGTGCTTAAAACATCAACCACCTGGCAAAATGCTCACAATCTAATGTATGTCATTGGAGCAACCAAAGCAACCTACCTTGCTCAGGTACGCGCAATCGTGCCCGATAGTTTTTTACTTGTTCCAGGAGTGGGCGCGCAGGGAGGAAACTTGCAAGATGTTTGCACCTATGGTATGAACGCTAATATTGGTTTGCTTGTTAACTCTTCTCGCGGTATTATTTACGCTTCATCGGGTACAGATTTTGCAGAAGCTGCAACAAAAGCGGCCCATAATTTACAGCAACAAATGCAGGTTATTTTAGATGCAATGTAAAGATCAGTTACATACTGTTTTTGAGTTTTCACAAACCCCAAAACGTATCGTGTCTTTGGTGCCCTCTCAAACAGAACTACTTATTGATTTGGGGTTAAAAAAACAAGTAGTAGGGATTACCAAATTTTGCACTTATCCAACATCTCTCAAAGATGAGAAAACCATCGTTGGAGGAACCAAAACAATTCATTTAGATAAAATAAGAGCCTTACAGCCAGATATTATTATTTGCAATAAGGAGGAGAACACGAAAGAGATAGTAGCCTTATGCGCAACCATAGCCCCTGTGTGGGTGAGTGATATTTATACTATAAAGGATAGTCTTGAGATGATCTCTTTGCTAGGTACCTTGTTTGAAAAAGAAGAAAAAGCGTTTGATATTATCACAAACATTAGAAGTCAACACACTTTGTTTACTAAATTTATTGCGCAAAAAAACACAAAAAAGGTAGCCTATCTTATATGGCAAAAGCCGTTTATGGTAGCCGGAGTAAATACCTTTATTAATGATTTATTGAGCATTAATAAGTTTGAAAACATAGTAAAAACACCTACTTCAAGATATCCAGAAATGGATATAGAAGATCTAAAACAGGCAGATCTTATTTTGTTGTCATCAGAGCCTTTTCCATTTTCAAAAACGCATGTAAAGGCTTTAGAAAAGGCTACCCAAAAGCAGGTGATGCTGGTAGATGGGGCCTATTTTTCTTGGTATGGCTCAAGATTGCAAAATGCGTTTAGGTATTTTAAAACCCTGCACTAACTTCAAGCAACCTATATAATAGCTTTATTGTTTTAGGCATTTGGTTTTGAGACACGTTTAATTTTAAGTCAAAAAAAAGGCCCTTTACAATTGTAAAGGGCCTTAAAGTGTTTTATTTAGTAATAGAATTACTTAATAACTTTTACACTTTTAGAAGTACCGTTGATAGTAACATTTACTAAGTAAGCACCAGCGTTTAGTGAACTCATGTCAAGTGAAGGAGAAACTACTCCTGGGTTAAGATTCATTACAACTTTTCCAAGTACGTCATATACAGTAACATTTTGTACTGCATCAGCAGTTTGATGTTTAAAGTATTTACAACTGGGTTAGGATATACACTAAATACAGCAGCGTTAAAGTCATCAGCACCTAATGAACCTTCAGCGAAGATTACATCGTCGATGTATAATTCGTTGTTAGCATCAATAGAGTAAAGGTCAAGACCTCCTAAGATAGCATCTGCATTGCAATACTTGTGATCCATTAACGTGTTACCAATGAACATGTGCCATGTATACTGCGTCAAGGTCAAATGCAATTGTAACTGATACCATGCATCTTCTGGGATTCTTCAGACTCACCTGAAGCTCATCAAGAAATACACCTGCGTTAGTTGCTCCTTGGTTAAAGTATAGGTTACTAGAGTTAAATACTCCAGCTCCGCCACCTCCAGCACCTTCGTTTTCTGTTTCTCCTTGGATATTGAAGTAAGCTCCTCTACCTGCAGGAATGTATGCTTGGAATTGTACAGTCCATTGTCCAGCATCTAAGTTTTGTGTTAACATCATAACGTCCATTGCGCCAGTATCATCAACATAAAGAGATTGTGATCCAGATAATGCAAAATCATTAACGATATCAATATCTTCCGCTGGGTTTGGTGATCCAGACCATACTCCCCATACATCAAGGTTTTGTAGAACCCATATCTCCTAAGTCATAGCTCTCTGCGTCATCAGTGAACTGTGCATTCATGTTAAGTGTGAATGCGAAAGCTGCGATAGCTAAAATGTAAATTTTTTTCATAATTTTTGTTTTAATTGTTTTTAAAAATATTCTAAGGGTACAATTTATGTAATTTTATTGAATTGTTAAAAGCATATTACTATAACTTTTACCCTAAAGCTCATAATTTTAGAGGTATTGTTCCCCTTTTTAGCTTCAAAACTCAATTTTCGTTAACTTTGCACCCATAATTTATAAAAACCATAATGCAACAACAAACACCTTATTGTCCAAAATACAAAGTACGTATCGTTACTGCCGCTTCTTTATTTGATGGCCATGACGCGGCTATAAATATTATGCGCCGCATTATACAATCTACAGGGGTTGAGGTGATACATTTAGGGCATGACAGGAGTGTTGAGGAAGTTGTTAATACGGCCATACAAGAAGATGCAAATGCTATTGCCTTAACTTCTTACCAAGGAGGTCATAATGAGTATTTTAAATACATGTATGACCTTTTGCAAGAAAAAGGTGCGGGTCATATCAAAATATTTGGCGGCGGCGGCGGTGTAATACTCCCTACAGAAATTAAAGCATTAATGGACTATGGAATCACTAGGATATACGCCCCTGATGATGGCCGTGCGCTTGGCCTGCAAGGCATGATTAACGATTTGGTGAAAACATCAGATTTCCCTGTTGGAAATAAGCTCAATGGAGAATTAGCCCTTTTAAGTGACAAAAATCCTGGTGCCATTGCAAGAATCATATCAGCGGCAGAGAATTTTCCTGAGGTAGCCAGTGAAACTCTAGAAAAAATATACAAAAATAACAAGACTTTAAAAACACCCGTACTAGGTATTACAGGAACTGGTGGCGCTGGTAAATCCTCTTTGGTTGATGAGCTGGTAAGAAGATTTTTAATTGATTTTCCAGATAAAACCATTGGTCTTATATCTGTAGATCCCTCAAAAAGAAAAACAGGTGGCGCGCTTTTAGGGGATAGAATTAGAATGAATGCTATAAACTCACCAAGAGTGTATATGCGCAGTTTAGCAACGCGTCAATCCAATCTTGCCCTGTCAAAATATGTAGCACAAACTATAGAGGTAATTAAAGCGGCATCTTATGATTTAATCATTCTAGAGACCTCTGGTATTGGACAAAGCGACACAGAAATTATAGAACACAGTGATGTTTCTTTGTATGTGATGACACCAGAGTTTGGAGCGGCAACCCAATTAGAGAAGATAGACATGCTAGATTTTGCAGATTTGGTAGCCATCAATAAATTTGATAAGCGCGGGTCTTTAGATGCGCTTCGTGATGTAAAAAAACAGTACATGCGTAACCACCAATTGTGGGATACCCATCAAGATAACCTGCCTGTATTTGGTACTATTGCATCTCAGTTTAATGATCCTGGGATGAATAAATTATACGGCGCTATTATGGCCGAGTTGGAAGAAAAAACCCAAACAGATTTAAAATCTACATTTCAAATCACAGATGAAATGTCTGAAAAAATATTTGTGATTCCTCCAGCAAGAACACGTTATTTATCTGAAATTTCAGAAAGTAATAGAGCCTATGACATAAAAGCAAGTGCTCAAGAAGAAGTTGCACAAAAACTCTATGGTATTTTTAAAACCATAGAATCTATAACCGAGGTGCTTCCTGAGTTTGACAAAACAGGAATCACCATTGATATTGCTGCTGTCTCTGAAGAAAAAAAGGAGTTAACAACCCTTCTTTTGGCAGAATTTGATCGCGAAAAGCTAAATCTAAACCCTTACAACTGGGAAGTAATTATAGGGTGGGAGCAAAAAGTAAATAGATACAAAAACCCTGTATATACTTTTAAAGTACGTGACAAAGAAATTAACATAGATACCCATACTCAGAGTTTGTCTCATTCTCAAATTCCAAAAGTAGCACTTCCAAAGTATAAGGCTTGGGGTGATATCTTAAAATGGACCTTGCAAGAAAACGTACCGGGAGAATTTCCATACACATCAGGGCTGTATCCCTTTAAAAGAACTGGAGAAGATCCAACCCGTATGTTTGCAGGAGAGGGAGGGCCAGAGAGAACCAATCGCCGTTTTCATTATGTCTCTCTAGGTATGCCAGCAAAACGTTTATCTACGGCCTTTGACAGTGTTACTCTTTATGGTAATGATCCAAATTTAAGACCAGATATTTACGGAAAAATTGGTAATGCGGGTGTGTCTATATGTTGTTTGGATGATGCAAAAAAACTCTACAGTGGTTTTGATTTGAGTGATCCTATGACCTCTGTAAGTATGACAATAAACGGGCCTGCACCCATGTTGCTTGGCTTTTTTATGAATGCCGCCATAGATCAAAACTGTGAGAAATATATCAAAGAGCACGGTTTAGAGAAAGAAGTAGCAAAAAAAATAAACACTATTTACAAGCAGCGCGGTGTACAAAGACCAACCTATCAAGGCCTTTGCCAGAGGGTAATGACGGGCTAGGGCTTCTTTTACTTGGTATTACTGGAGATTTAGTGTTACCAAAAACGGTGTATGATACAATAAAGGCAGACACCATGACCCAAGTGCGTGGAACCGTACAGGCAGATATCTTAAAAGAAGATCAAGCACAAAACACCTGTATTTTTTCTACAGAATTTGCCCTGAGGCTTATGGGTGATGTACAAGATTATTTCATTAAAAATCAAGTACGTAATTTTTACTCTGTTTCTATAAGTGGGTATCATATTGCAGAAGCAGGTGCAAACCCAATCACTCAACTAGCTTTTACATTATCTAACGGGTTTACCTATGTGGAGTACTATTTAAGCCGGGGATGGATATCAATAAGTTTGGGCCTAATTTATCATTCTTCTTTAGCAATGGTATTGATCCAGAATATTCTGTGATTGGTCGTGTTGCCCGTAAGATATGGAGTAAAGCCATGAAAGATAAATACGGTGCCAATCCAAGAGCACAGATGCTGAAATACCATATCCAAACATCTGGCCGCTCATTGCATGCTCAGGAAATAGATTTTAATGACATACGCACCACTTACAAGCCTTATACGCTATTAATGACAACTGTAATTCTTTACATACAAACGCTTATGATGAGGCCATTACAACCCCAACAGAAGAAAGCGTAAGAAGGGCTATGGCTATCCAACTAATTATTAATAAAGAATTAGGACTGGCCAAAAACGAGAATCCGATACAAGGATCTTTTATTATAGAAGAGCTTACAGATCTTGTAGAAGAGGCTGTACTTAGAGAGTTTGATAGCATTACAGAAAGAGGCGGTGTTCTGGGCGCCATGGAGACAATGTACCAACGAAGTAAAATTCAGGAAGAGAGTTTGTATTATGAAACCCTTAAACACACAGGGGAGTTTCCAATAATAGGTGTAAACACTTTTTTAAGCAGCAAAGGATCACCAACTGTGCAGCCTGCAGAAGTTATTAGAGCTACAGAACAGGAAAAAGACATCAAATACAAACCCTTTCCAATTTGCACACCGCTTTTGGTGAAAAAGCAGGGGAGAGTATCAAGAAAGTACAATACGCTGCCATAAACAATCAAAATATGTTTGAGCAACTCATGGAGGCAACCAAAGTATGTTCTTTAGGGCAAATCACAGAAAAATTATTTGACGTTGGTGGGCAGTACAGAAGAAACATGTAATTATTAAAAGTTACATGTTTTGGTTACAAGGTCAACATCCAAGTATTTTGGAGCGTTCTAAATTTTTTGAGCTCTTTTCTTAAAATGGGCAAAAAATCTTTCCCGTTACTGTGTGTTTTCTCTAGGCGTTTACAATTAGCATACAGCAGCTTGCTAAGACGCTCAACACTAGCTATGTGTTTGTGCTTTTCTTCCTGAAATAATTGTTGCTCTGCCTTTAAAATCTCTGGACCCAATGCTATAGATTGTTGGACCATATCTCCAGTTAGATACAAAGTTGGATCTTCATAGTTGTGAGGGTCTCTAATTGTAATATCATCAATAAGATACGAGGCGATACCTCTAGAGAGGGTAAATATCTCTAGTGCCTTTATGTAAAAAGGTGATTTAGGAAATGTATGTAGATGTATGGTTTTCATCAAACAAGATCATTTAATAATCTTTACCCAAAAGTAATAAGTTGTTTCGGTACTTGAGTATCGATATTAAAGTAAATACGTATATTTGGTTTAAATAGTAAGGTAAATATTAAAAATACTTTAAAATGTATATAGATTCTTTAAACTGGAACATATTAAATTTATTACAGCAAAATGCTAGAATTTCTAATGCTGCTATTGGCAGAAAAGTTGGTATAAGCTCACCTGCGGTGAGTGAACGTATTAAAAAAATGGAAGATGCCGGTTTAATACTTGGTTATAAAACAATTGTTTCTCCATTTAAGGCAGATTACCAGCTCAAAGCCATCATTACCTTGCGGGCTTTTATGGGTAAGTTAAAGCCCTTTTTAACAAAAGTAAAAACCTATGACCAGGTTATTAATTGTTACCGTATTACCGGCAATGAAAATATAGTGATGGAGGTTGTTTTAAAAAATCAAAAACAGCTTGAGGGCTTTATAGATGAGCTTATTGTGTATGGAGAAACAAAAACACAAATTGTATTGTCTCATGTGGTAGCGCATAACCCAATTAAGTCTTTGGCTCAAAAAACAGCCAAATAGATAAAGGCTTATGGCGGGCCTAGGTTTATTACTATTTTATATATTTACTAAAACCTGCTGTGATGAGATATAATTTCTACATTTTACTTTTAGTTACCTGTGTTGTGTTTTCTCAAGATAACACCCCAGAATTTTTAGAGGCTGTTGCCTATCAACAACATGAAAATAAAACCTTTGCAGATGCGCAAACTAGCATTCTTACTCCCCAAGATTTAAAAGAGTTTACAGGGCTTGATTTTTATCCTGTAGATTTAAAGATACCGTGTTACTGCAAGCTTTACAGCAACTCCAAATGAAATTCCTTTTTTAATGCCAACCACCACAGATAGAACCCCAAAGTATGTAAAATATGGTGAAGTTTATTTTACCATTGATGGAGTTGGATTACAATTAAACGTGTATCAAAGTGTTCCACCAATGACAGGACCCAGACTATATAGACTATTTATTTTTACCCTTTACAGATCTTACAAGTGGTGATGGAAGTTATGGAGGTGGGCGTTTTTTGGATACTACAATACCCAAGGGAGATACTATTGTGCTAGATTTTAACAAATCCTACAATCCGTACTGCGCGTATAACAGTGCTTATTCTTGCCCGATACCTCCCAAAGAGAATGATCTTTTGGTTAGGGTAGAGGCAGGTGTTAAAGCCTTTGAGCATTAAAGGCGTACTGTTTTTATGCTATGATTTTACAAGCCAAATTCCTATAAAAACGGCAACAATACCAAGGGCTACACTACCTAGGGTATAGACAATAAAGTTTGTAATGTCTCCTGTTTTTAAAAGTTGGTAGTTTTCTAGGGCAAATGCAGAAAAGGTGGTAAAACCTCCACAAAATCCTGTAGCTACAAGTAGTGTTAATGTGCTTGAAGGAGTGTCATTTTTTAAGGCAAACCCCATGATAATACCAATGAGTAGTGAGCCTAATATGTTCACTGTAAATGTGCCAAGAGCAATGCTGTTTTCTAGTTGGTTTAGGTATTTAGAAATAAGGTATCTCAGGCTACTACCAAGCCCACCACCTAAAAACACTAAGAGAATATTTTTCATTTATAACGCTTGTTTACCCTGTAAAGATATATTATTTTTTATAACACGTATTTCAAGACTACTCGAATTGTTTGTTTGAAAGTTTAAAATATTATTACTTGCTGCATAGTCTTAAAAATTGGTCTCAAAAATTGGTGCTAGCCCTGCTAATTATTTTGATATATTTGTGGAAATAAAACCTAAAGCCATGAAATATACTTTACTTGTTGCAGCCTTTGCTTCATTGCTATTTTTTTCTTGTGATGAAACTAAAAACGAAACTCCAGAAAAATTTGATTACAACGTCACACAGTTTGAAGATATTAAAATACTACGGTATCAGATACCAAGTTGGGATAACTTGACACTTAAAGAACAAAAATTAGTGTACTATCTCACCCAAGCAGGTCTAGAAGGGCGTGATATCATTTGGGATCAAAACTACCGTCACAACCTTGCCATACGTAAGGCACTTGAACAAATATACACCACCTACAAGGGAGATAAGCAAAGCCAGGATTGGGCAAATTTTGAAGTCTACATCAAGCGAGTTTGGTTTGCAAATGGTATACACCATCACTATTCTAACGCTAAAATGAAACCTGCTTTTTCTGCAGATTATCTGCAATCTTTACTAACAGATACTGGAGCTACTCTTAACAATGACGCCTTTGCAGTGTTGTTTAATGATAAAGATGCTAAAAAAGTGAACCTAACCAAAGATGTAGACAACGTGCTTTTATCTGCGGTTAATTTCTACGGGCCTGGTGTAACTACTGCAGATGTAGAAAATTTCTACAAAGCAAAAATATCTCCAGATCCAAAAAGACCTTTATCTTATGGACTAAATTCTCAACTGGTTAAACAAGATGGTGAACTCCTAGAGCGTGTTTACAAATCTGGAGGTCTTTACGGAGCTGCCATAGATAAAATTATTGGTTGGTTAGAAAAAGCCAAAGCAGTTGCAGAAAACAAAGCGCAAGGTCAGGCGCTAGGTCTTTTAATAGAGTATTACAAAACAGGAGATCTGCAAACTTGGGATGATTACAACGTAGCCTGGACTTCTGCCACCGATGGTAATATTGATTATATCAACAGTTTTATAGAGGTATACAATGATCCAGCAGGATACAGAGGTTCTTATGAAACGGTAGTGCAAATAAAAGACTTTGAAATGTCACAAAAAATGGCTGTTTTGTCAGAAAATGCACAATGGTTTGAGGATAATTCTCCACTGATGCAGGAGCATAAAAAAGCCAATGTTGTAGGGGTAACCTATAAGGTTGTAGATGTTGCCGGTGAGGCAGGAGACGCATCACCCAGTACACCCATTGGTGTAAATCTTCCAAATGCAAACTGGATACGCGCGGCTGTAGGAAGCAAGTCTGTATCACTTGGTAATATCATAGGAGCCTACAATAATGCTGGAGGCTCTGGACGCCTGCAAGAATTTGTGCATGACCAAAAGGAGTATGACTTAGAGAAGCAATATGGCCAAGTAGCAGATAAGTTGCACACAGCCTTACATGAAGTTATTGGACACGCATCTGGGCAGTTAAATCCTGGTGTTGGAGAAACAAAAGAAACCTTAAAAAAATATGCTTCTACCTTAGAAGAAGGCCGCGCAGATTTAGTTGGTTTATATTACCTATACAGCCCAAAGCTTCAAGAGCTGGGTCTAGTAGATAATTGGGAAAATGTTGGTAAAGCTGCTTTTGATGGCTACATTAGAAATGGTTTAATGACGCAACTCATTAGATTAAAATTAGGGGATGATGTAGAAGAGGCCCACATGGTTAACAGACAATGGGTTTCTGCTTGGGTTTATGAAAAAGGATTAAAAGACAATGTAATAGAAAAAGTAACCAAAGACGGTAAAACTTATTTTAACATCAATGATTATGAAAAATTACACAGTCTTTTTGGTGCTTTATTAAAAGAAGCCCAGCGCATTAAAAGTGAGGGTGACTATGCAGCTGTAGAGGCTTTGGTAGAAGGCTACGGAGTGAAGGTAGACCAAGTAATTCATGCAGAAGTTTTAGCCCGTAACAAGCAGTTTACTTCTGCTCCTTATAGTGGTTTTGTAAACCCAATGATAACTCCAACTATAGATCCTGTAGGAGCAATTATAGGTTTTGATATTTTCCAGCCAGAGAGCTTTGAGGCTCAAATGCTTGCATACGCAAAAAATTACAGCAACTTGCCAACACAAAATTAATACACAAATAGTATATAGTAAAAACCCGATGTGCTGTTAAGTACATCGGGTTTTTTTATGTTTGAAAAATATTAAATAACTTGATTAGCTCTTTAACGCAAATTTCGCGGCTACCAAAAGCGCTATAAATACTAAAAACCCTAACAGCACTCTATAGCTTCCTTTGTAGTATTTTTTATGTAAGGGCAAATCTTTTCTGTAGCTATAAATAATAATAGCTATAAATGCAATAACAAAAAAAATGGCAAAGCCTAACTGTCCTGTACTAAACATATTTGTGTAGTTTTATAGTCACAAAAATACAACAGAAAATTTCAGTAAAATCAAAAACCTTTAAAATATGAAAGAAAAAATTGCGGCTGTACATGAATTTCATACTGCCTTTACATTAGGAATTAAAAACAAGCCCACGGCAGATCTTGGCGCTACAGAAAAACGCCTTACGTCATGAACTCATGAGAGAAGAAAATGAGGAGTACCTCGAGGCGGCCAATAATAATGACTTGGTAGAAGTGGCAGATGCCCTTGGAGATATGTTGTATATTTTGTGCGGTACCATCATAGAGCACGGTATGCAAGATAAGATTGAAGAGGTCTTTAACGAGATACAGCGTAGTAATATGAGTAAACTAGGGGAAGACGGGAAACCCATTTTCAGAGAAGACGGTAAAGTGCTCAAAGGGCCAAATTATTTTAAGCCAAATATTAAAGCCGTTTTAGAGAAATAAAAAAAGTGGTTGACTGATAAAAGACAGCAACCACTTTTTTTAAGCTATTGGGAATTTACTATTTAACTTCAACGCGCCACCCAAAAGGATCTTGGGTCTTGTTGTATTGCAGGTCCATTAATTGTTTTTTAAAGCTAACAGCGTAGCTATCTTCTACCTGTGGTAATTCATAGACCTGCTCTTTATAGCCAAAGTGGCTTATAAGGCTCACTACAGCTGCTGTTCCTGCGCCAAATATTTCTTTTAAACTACCTTGTTTTTCTGCTTCAATTAACTCATCCACAGTTAGTTTTCTAACCTGTGTTTGTATGCCGTTGTGTTTGGCAATCTCTAGTATGCTTTTACGAGTAACTCCATCCAAAATTCTATCACTAACCGGCGCAGTGATAAGGGTGTCGTTAATTCTAAAAAACACATTCATTGTTCCTGCTTCTTCTAGGTATTTATGTTCATTAGAGTCTGTCCAGATAATTTGTTGAAACCCTTTTTCTTGTGCCAAAGCTGTTGGGTAAAACTGTGCGCCGTAGTTTCCTGCAGCTTTTACTGCGCCAACCCCGCCATCTGCAGAGCGGCTGTACTTTTCTGCAATTAATACCTTTACAGCTCCTTTGTAATAGGCTTGTACAGGAGCCATTAGTATCATAAACTTATATTCATTAGAAGGTGATGCAGATACACCAACCTCTGTTGCAATTGCAAAAGGGCGCAGGTACAAAGAATTTCCTTCTCCTTTTTGAATCCAATCTTTATCAATACCCACTAGGGTGTGCAGTGCATCCAAAAACACATCTTTAGGAAACTCTGGAATTGCCATTCTCTTTGATGAGAGGTTGATACGATTTATGTTTTGATCTGGACGAAATAAAAACACACCATCATTGTCATCCTTATAGGCTTTCATGCCCTCAAAAACAGCTTGTCCATAATGAAATACCTTTGCCCCGGGTGAAATCATCATGGGGCCGTAAGGTTTAATTGTTGGTGTTTGCCAAGTACCGTCTTTGTAGTCACACTCAAACATGTGATCTGTAAAGGTTTTTCCAAAAACTAAATTAGTAAAGTCTACATCATGAATTCTAGAGGTAGCTACTTTTTGAATATCAAGTTTTTTGGTGGTTATTTTGTTCATAAATTAGTTTAATTGTTGCTGTGCAAAAATAACAATTTTTTAGGCTATTTAAAATGCCTAAAAATCCTTAAAATTGCAGTACATTATAAGCAGTGCATAATTCTAAAATTTAAAACCATGAAAAAATTATTATTTGTTGCAATAACCATCTTACTTGTTGTGGCTTGTAAACAAAATACCCCAGATACCACGACACAAATTTCTAAGGACACACCAACCGATTTTACATCTTTTGGAGATGTTATTACCTCAGATAATGTGTTATCTCAAGATGATATGGTTGCAAGCTATCAAAATCTTACACCTGGAGATACTCTAAAAGTAAAATTTAAAGCTGTGGTAAACTCGGTTTGTCAATCAAAGGGATGTTGGATGCGTGTTGCTCTTGGTCAAGACCAGGCAATGGTGAAATTCAAGGACTATGGCTTTTTTATGCCTAAAGATTTGGCAGGGCAAGAGGTAATCATGCAAGGAAAAGCTTTTGTTGCCGAAGTCTCTGTAGATGAACAGCGCCACTACGCAGAAGATGCAGGAAAGACACCAGAAGAAGTTTTAGCAATCACCACTTCTCAAAAGACACTTTCTTTTGAGTCCTCGGGAGTTCTTGTTCCTGTTTTAGAAATTAAGTAATAGTGAAAACAGAATTCTTAAAAACAGCAGATGGTTCCTTGACCATCCATTTACCTCTTTGGGATGAGCAGTACCACTCTAAACATGGAGCCATACAAGAATCCAAGCATGTTTTTATTAAAACTGGTTTGCATCATTTTTGTGAACTCCATGATGTGGAAGAACTTGCTATTTTAGAAATAGGTTTTGGTACAGGGCTCAATGCACTTTTAACAAGCCAAGAGGCAGAAATCTTAAAGCGTTCAATTCTATATGATGGTGTAGAGGCCTATCCAATTTCTTTACAGCAGGTGCAAGGGCTTAATTATCCTGAAATGTTAGGCATCACTGAAACTTCCTTTTTAAAACTTCATAGTGTTTCTTGGGAGACTCCTCAAGGAAATCACACCTAGTTTTACACTCCACAAAAAACAAAAACTTTTTAAAGACATCACTGCCATAGATGCGTATCACCTTATTTATTTTGATGCTTTTGGCGCAAGAGTACAGCCAGAATTATGGACACAGGAAGTTTTTAAAACCATGTATACTGCCTTAAAACAAAATGGAGTATTGGTTACCTATGCCGCCAAAGGAAGTGTAAGAAGGGCCATGCAAGCAGTTGGTTTTACAGTAGAAAGACTCCCCGGCCCCCCCGGAAAAAGAGAAATGCTACGGGCCACCAAAACAGCAAACTAATAAAATATATGCGTAGCATTCACGAAGTACATGCTACGGGCCAGAATCACTCTTTATTGTGGTTTTTTATTTTCACACCACTAGAAAAAGTCTTTTTTCTTTATTAGCATGTTCATAATCTTGCGTTAAGGTATTGGGCTTTTTTAAAGGTATGAGTATCTTCGTTAAAAAAAGAAAATGACAATTCTTATCACAGGAGCCACAGGGCTTATTGGTACTGCTTTATCAAAACGTTTGTTAGACCAAGGGCATACCATTCATTTTCTTACCACGCGCAAACAAAAAATTATTAACACGCCAACCCATAAAGGGTATTACTGGAATCCAACTCTCCAAGAAATAGATCTTTCAGCCTTTACAGATGTATCGTGTATTGTTAATTTAGTAGGAGCTACTATTGCCAAAAGATGGACACCTGCCTATAAAAAAATTGTCATGAGCAGTAGAGTAGAAACTACAAATCTACTTTACAAAACTTTAAAAGAATTAAATCATGGCGTGACTAGTTTCATATCTGCAAGTGGCATTAGTTTATACCCAAGTGCAGATACTGCAGTATATACAGAAACCTCTAAAGAGGTAGCGGCTAATTTTCTAGGAGAGGTAGTGGTAGCCTGGGAAGCTGCCGCAGACAAATTCAAAGACCTTGGTATTGGTGTAGCCAAAATACGTACAGGAGTTGTTTTTGACAGCTCTCAAGGTGCATTTCCAAAGATGGTACAACCAATAAAAATGGGTGTTCCCTCTGTTGTAGGTGATGGTTCTCAATGGATCTCTTGGATTCATACAGATGATATAGTAGCCATCTACAACCATGCGATTGATCAAAAACTAACGGGTATCTATAATGCTGTAGCACCCGCGGCAATAAAAAATACAGAGTTCACAAAGTTAGTAGCTGGCTTTTATAAAATTCCTATGTGGGCTCCAAATATTCCAGGTTTTATCTTAAAATTATTTTTAGGAGCAATGTCTATGCTAGCGCTACAGGGGCAGCTAGTAAGTGTATTAAAGCTAGAGAGTACTGGGTTTACATTCAAGTATCCAACCCTAGATAAAGCATTAAACAATTTATTAAAAAAATAAGCTATCTATTGTGTGCAAAAAAAAGCCTCAAGTAACACTTGAGGCTTTTTTTAACGTGTAGATTATTGATTTACATCACGGCAGTTACATCAATAGTAATTTCCATATCATCATCAATAAATTTATCTCCTAGGTTGTCAAAAATAGATTTTGAACCATAATTGATTCCCCATTTGGTTCTGTCTATGGTAAAAGTTTCACTCTTTACTTGAACCATATTGTCTTGACTAGTTACTTGTACTGGAAATGAAATATTTTGAGAAATAGAAAGCATGGTAAGGTTTCCACTCATCATCGTTTTTCCTGCTAGCTCTGCTACACCTGTAACCTCAAAGGTTGCTGTTGGATATTGCATAACATTAAAAAAGTCACCCTCTTTACCTTCAACGGTACCTTTTAAGTGAGATTCTAAACTTTCTTTCCCACTATTTTGGTCAAGGTCTGTAACTGTGATACTATTCATGTCTATCACAAATTTACCACTCTCAATGGTGGCTGCTTTAAGATAAAAAGCACCCTGTGTTACACTAATGGTTCCTGTATGGTTTCCTGTTGGCTTACTTCCTAACCAAGCAATAGTTGAGTTTTCAGAGGTAACTGTATATGGAGTTGCCTCTTGGGTTGGAGCAAGTGTCTGTTTCGCATCACTTGTTTCACTTTCTTTGGCACCCTCTTTACATGAGCTTACCCCAAGGGTTATAAGCATTATGATGATAATATTTAAACTTGTTCTTTTCATTTTGATAGATTTTTTTTTAGAAATGTAAATGTAAAGGTCAATAGTTTAGTTTCTCTTAAAATGCTGCTAAATTTTGGTTGTGACATTTTGACATTTTTAAATAAATGGCAGTACTTTTGCTCCTTGTTAAAAAACAAATACGTGCCCGCATGAGCAAAAAAGATACAAATAAAGAAGCAGACCTAGAAGAGACACTAGCAAATGAGCCTATACTAGAAACACCTGTAGAGGCTGAGGTTGTTGTTGAAGATGAAAGAACAACCGAAGAAAAACTAAGTGAAGACTTGCAAAACGAAAAAGACAAACACCTGCGTCTATTCGCAGAGTTTGAAAATTATAAGAAAAGAACTGGCAGAGAGCGTATAGAGCTTTTTAAAACCGCAGGTCAAGAAGTGGTAATGGCTGTCTTACCTGTTTTGGATGATTTTGATAGAGCCCTCAAGGAATTTAGTGAAGACCAAGAAGATGTTCATGTTCAAGGCATGGTGCTAATTAGCAATAAGCTAAAAGAAAATATGAAACAAAAAGGTTTGGAAGTTTCTCAAACTATTCCTGGAGATGTTTTCAATGCAGATAATCATGAAGCTGTAACACAAATACCTGCTCCTACAGATGATATGAAAGGAAAAATCATTGATGTTTTAGAGAAAGGATATACCTTGGGAGGTAAAATTATACGCTACCCAAAGGTGGTGATAGGACAATAATATAAGTAGCTAATACTTCTGATTTATTTTATTTCAGAAAAAGGACACATCATGAAAGACGATTTTTACAACATATTAGGAATAGATAAAAGCGCATCTGCAAGCGAAATCAAAAAAGCCTACAGAAAAAAAGCAATAGCCTATCACCCAGATAAAAACCCAGATGATCCCTCTGCAGAGGAGAAGTTTAAAAAAGCAGCAGAGGCTTATGAGGTTTTAAGTGACTCAAACAAAAAAGCACGCTATGATCAATACGGCCATCAAGCATTTGAAGGTGGTGGTTTTGGCGGTGGCGGCGGTGGCGGCATGAATATGGATGACATATTTAGCCAATTTGGAGATATTTTTGGTGGCGGTGGCTTTGGTGGTGGTTTTGGAGGTAATGCTGGTAGAAGAACTGTAAAAGGAAGCAATCTTCGCATTCGTGTTAAACTTACCCTAGAAGAGATTGCTAACGGTGTCGAGAAAAAAATAAAAGTTAAACGCAAAAAAGTAGCTGCAGGCACAACATTTAATACCTGTAGTACCTGTAATGGTAGTGGTCAAGTAATGAAGATTCAAAACACTATTTTGGGTCGTATGCAGACATCTGCTACTTGTAGCACTTGTGGTGGTGCAGGACAATCTGTTGCAAAAAAACCTGCCAATGCAGATGCACAGGGTATGTTAGCAACAGAGGAGACGGTTTCTATAAAAATACCCCCAGGAGTTGTTGATGGTATGCAGTTAAAAGTATCTGGTAAAGGAAATGATGCTCCAGGAAATGGTATTTCTGGAGATTTATTAGTTGCCATTGAAGAGATACCCCATGATAGCCTGCAACGCGAGGGAGATAACTTACATCATGATATGTATATTAGTTTTTCTGAGGCTGCATTGGGTACCTCAAAGGAGATAGATACAGTAACGGGGAGGGTGAGAATACCTATAGAAAGTGGTGTGCAAAGTGGCAAAATTTTACGTTTAAGACGAAAGGGAATTCCTTCAATTAATGGATATGGAACCGGTGATTTGTTGGTTCATGTAAACGTTTGGACACCAAAAACACTAAATAAAGAACAGAAAGAATTTTTTGAAAAAATGACCGAAGACCCTCATTTTCAGCCCAAACCGGAAGAAGAAGACAAGTCTTTCTTTGAAAAAGTAAAAGACATGTTTTCTTAAATTAGTTGCGTATTCATACTAATTATAGTATATTTGTTTAAGCCACTATTATGCTAGTAGTGTTTTTTCTTTTTCATAGCAATTTTTTTTTACCTCTCATGATTTTTTTGTGAGAGGTTTTTTGTTTTATAAAAGTGTAACAAATACCCTAAAAGGGAAACTAATGTAGGGTACTGCTTAGCAATCAGATATTAAAAATCAATACCTTTACAACTCATTAATTAGTATATGGAATATTTATTACAAGCCAACTCAGTTTCAAAAAAATATGGTGATTTTACCGCTTTAAACAATGTCTCAATAGCTGTAGAGAAAGGAGCTGTTTTTGGACTTCTAGGGCCAAATGGTGCAGGAAAAACGTCTCTCATACGTATTATCAATCAAATCACGATGCCAGATAGTGGTAGCTGTTTTTTTGGACGGTGAGCCATTGCGTCCAGATCATATTCAAAACATAGGATATTTGCCAGAGGAGCGGGGCCTGTATAAGTCAATGAAAGTGGGGGAGCAGTGTGTATACCTAGCCCAGCTAAAAGGCTTGTCTGCAAAAGAAGCGAAAAAACGATTGAAATACTGGTTTGAGCGTCTAGAAATTGGAGATTGGTGGGATAAAAAAATCCAGGAGTTAAGTAAAGGGATGGCCCAAAAAGTGCAATTTGTTGTTACGGTTCTTCATGAGCCTAAGCTCCTGATATTTGATGAACCCTTTAGTGGTTTTGATCCAATAAATGCAAGTCTTATTAAAGACGAAATTTTAAGACTTCGTGATAATGGTGCTACAGTTATATTCTCTACTCACCGCATGGAATCTGTAGAGCAGATGTGTGATCATATTGCCCTGATACATAAGTCTAACAAAATATTGGATGGAAAATTAATAGATATTAAAAAAAGCTACCGCTCAAACACCTTTGAAGTTGGCCTTATTACAGAAAATAAGCCGCAGGTTATTTCGCAACTCAAAGAAAAATTTGACTTGCAGCCAGCCCATTTTAAAAGTATTAACGATACCTTAAAATACAAAATTAAACTACCACAAAACACCTCTTCTAATGACTTGGTAAGTTATTTAACCTCTAAAGGTGAACTCAATCACTTTGTTGAGGTGATCCCTTCTGCCAATGATATTTTTATTGAAACAATACAAAAAAACTAAGCCCTTATGAACCATCTTTCATTAATCATTAAGCGAGAATACATCAATAAGGTGCGCAATAAGTCTTTTATTATAATGACTTTTTTAAGCCCTTTAATTTTTGTGGGTATTTTTGCCTTGGTTGGATACCTCTCAAGTATTAATAACGCTACTATTCGTGATATTTCGATTGTTGATGAAAGTGGTGTTTTGGCCAAAAACTTTAAAGACACCCCGACAGAGAAATATACTGTTTTAAAGAATGTTTCCATAGATGATGCCAAATTATTAGGGGTTGATGGAACAGTATATGGAGTATTACATATACCAAAGACTACTAGCCTTGAAGGGTTAGCAACCGCTACTACTTTTTACTCTAAAGAGTCTCCCTCGCTCACTATAATGCGAGATATAGAAAATACCATTGAGTCTCAAGTTAATACTGCCAGATTAAAACAGGCCAATATAGATGCAGATAAAATTAAGGCATTGCGCATTGAGGTAGATACCAAGCAAGAAACTTTTGAAGGTAAAAAAACTTCTAAGGCAGATGCTATTGCCAAATTAATTTTTGGAGGCGCTGCGGGTTACCTTCTGTTTATGTTTATTATTATCTACGGAAATATGATTATGCGTAGCGTAATTGAAGAAAAAACCAGCAGAATTATAGAAATCATTATCTCTTCTGTGAAACCCATTAAATTATTGCTAGGAAAAATTATTGGAACCTCTCTTGCGGGTGTTACTCAGTTTGTAGCTTGGGTGATTCTCATCAGTATTTTAACCTCTGTTGTAAGTTTAGTCTTTGGTATTGATCCTGGGGCTGCACAATCACAGCAGCAAGAAATGATAACCCAGGCTAGTGGTGGCTCTAGTAGTTTATTTCTAGAAGCCTACCGCGCTTATGAAAGTTTACCTTTAGCTAACCTAGTCATCATGTTTTTACTATTTTTTGTTGGGGGTTATTTGTTGTATGCCTCTTTATATGCAGCAATTGGAGCTGCCGTTGATAATGAGACAGACACCCAGCAGTTTATGATACCGGTAATAATGCCTTTGATTTTATCTATCTATGTTGGTTTTTTCACGGTTATAGAAAACCCTCATGGCATGGTTTCACAGGTATTTAGTTACATACCTTTTACTTCCCCAGTGGTAATGTTGATGCGAATTCCTTTTGGAGTACCACTATGGCAACAGGTACTTTCTGTAACTATACTATTTGTCACTTTTATTGGTATGGTGTTTTTTGCTGCAAAGATATATCGTGTAGGTATTTTAATGTATGGTAAAAAACCAACCTATAAAGATCTTTTAAAATGGCTTAAATACTAAGCACTAAAAGGTTTAAAAGCCAAGAGGATTAATTTTTTCTTTAATTGTAGGGTATACCCTTAAGATTTCTTTAATTTTACGATAACAAGCTTACCGGCAATTAAATACCACAAGACGTGCAAGAAAATATCACAGAGACAGTAACACAAACCATTTGGGGAGCTATAAAAAGTTTTCTAGACTTGGGTTTCACCTTAGGTTCTGGTAATCAAGAAGTACGCATTGCTGTTTGGACCTTGCTTTTAGTAATACTTTCTTTTGTTGGCGCACGGCTTTTTTTAAAATGGATTCGGGTGCTACTCACCCGAAACATGCAGGAGCCAGATAAGCTTAAATTTATAAGCTTTTTCAAGTTTGTACAATACATCACCTATATCATTGTTGGCTTTGCTGTATTAAGCGCTTCTGGTATTAATGTGACGCCTTTTTTAGCAGCTTCTGCTGCACTTTTGGTAGGACTGGGGCTAGCACTTCAAGAACTTTTTCAAGATGTAATAGGAGGGGTTTTTATTTTCATAGACAAATCATTACTTGTAGGTGATATTGTGGAGGTAGATGGTAAGGTGGCAAGAGTATTAGAGGTTACTTTAAGAACCACAAGAGCCATCACAAGAGATGATAAAATAGTGGTGATTCCTAACCATAAATTTATTTCAGAAATTATTATTAATTATACTCAAAATCATAAAACAACTCGAGAATCTGTCAAAATTGGAGTTGCCTATGGTAGTGACGTGAAAAAAGTGGAAGCTTTATTGTTGCAAAGCGTAAGCGAACAACGTGGGGTTTTAAAAACGCCGAAGTCTTTCGTGCTTTTCGATGATTTTGGAGAATCTGCATTGCAATTTAGTGTGTTGTTTTTTATATCAGATAGTTTCTCTGTCCCAAAAATTAAAAGTGAAATAAGATTTAGAATAGATCAACTCTTTAGAGAACACAACATTTCTATTCCATTTCCACAAAGAGATATTCATATTATCAATAAAACAGTGTAATATCTTTGGGTGTAAGCCCGTCTATATAACACCATATTTAAAGGCTTGCAAGTCATTGCATCTCGCTGAACTATTAGAAAAGAAATTCATGGCAAAAATATTGATTATTGAAGATGAAGCTGCTATACGTAGGGTGTTGGTTAAAATACTTTCTGAGGAAAACAGCGCTTACCAAGTAACTCAGGCCGAAGACGGCCTAGAAGGGATAGAGAAAATTAGAGATGAGGATTTTGATTTGGTACTCTGTGATATCAAAATGCCAAAAATGGACGGTGTTGAGGTATTACAAGCAGCCAAAAAAATTAAGCCAGAGACCCAAATGGTTATGATTTCTGGTCATGGAGATCTAGATACGGCAGTCCAAACCATGCGCCTTGGCGCTTTTGATTACATTTCAAAACCCCCAGATTTAAATAGACTACTCAATACCGTTCGTATTGCCTTAAACAGTAAAGAGCTTGTTGTTGAAAACAAACGTTTAAAAAAGAAAGTCAGTAAAAATTACCAGATGATTGGCCAAAGCAATGCTATCTCTGAGATTAAAGACATGATCGAAAAAGTTGCCCCAACAGAAGCGCGTGTTTTTATTACAGGCCCCAACGGAACGGGTAAAGAATTAGTGGCCCACTGGATACACCAAAAGAGTAACCGCAGTAAAGGCCCAATGATAGAGGTTAATTGCGCGGCTATACCGGGCGAGCTTATAGAAAGTGAGTTGTTTGGTCATGTTAAAGGCGCCTTTACCTCTGCCAATAAAGACAGAGCAGGAAAGTTTGAGGCTGCCAATGCAGGCACCATTTTTCTAGACGAAATTGGAGATATGAGTTTATCTGCTCAGGCAAAAGTGCTGCGAGCTTTGCAAGAAAATAAAGTACAGCGCGTAGGTAGTGATAGAGATATTAAAGTAGATGTTAGGGTCATAGCGGCTACCAATAAAGATTTAAAAAAGGAGATTTCAGAAGGAAATTTTAGGGAAGATTTATACCACCGTTTGGCAGTAATATTAATTGATGTACCTGCTTTAAATAATAGAAGAGAAGATATCCCGCTACTGGTAAACCATTTTGCAGAAAAAATAGCCTCAGAGCACGGTACAGCTCAAAAGAAATTTAGCCCAAAGGCCATTGTACTGCTTCAAGAATATGATTGGACAGGAAATATAAGAGAATTACGCAATGTTGTTGAACGCTTAATTATACTTGGTAGTGATCAAGTTACAGAAAAAGATGTTACCCTATTTGCCAGTAAATAGTAGTAAAAAATACATTGCCTTTGCAGTTGTATTGCTTATTGATAAAAAACACCAAATACTATGAAAAAGTTACTAGTTGTATTGCTGCTAATTTTTACGGGTCAAGCTTTAGAGGCCCAAAATACAAGTGAGAAAGATGCGGCCATGTTAGAGGCTATCTATAAAGAGTCTCTTCTCAACGGAAATAGTTATAATTGGCTAGATCATCTGTCAAATAAAATTGGGGGACGTCTTTCTGGATCTATCAATGCTCAAAAAGCAGTACAATATACCAAAGAAGAACTAGAGAAGTTAGGTCTTGACAGGGTTTGGTTACAACCAGTTATGGTACCCAAATGGGTTCGCGGTTTAAAGGAGTATAGCTTTATGGAAACGGGCCCTGGTGTTACAAGTGTCATGAATATTTGTGCTCTTGGGGGTTCTGTGGCCACTCCAAACGCAGGTTTAAAAGCCAATGTTGTTGAAGTTACATCTCTAGAGGAGTTAGATTCTTTAGGTAGTAAAAACATTAAAGGAAAAATAGTTTTTTTTAACCGCCCAATGCGGGCAGATTTAATCCAGACTTTTGAGGCCTATGGAGGGTGTGTAGACCAGCGTTACTCTGGAGCAAAACAAGCAGCAAAATATGGCGCAGTCGGTATTGTAGTGCGTTCTATGAATTTACGCAATGATGATTTCCCGCACACTGGTGCTATGAGCTATGGAGATTTACCTGCTAGCAAAAGAATTCCTGCCTGCGCAATTAGCACCAATGACGCTAATAAACTAAGCAATACCTTAAAGCTGATTCCCGAGCTTAACTTTTATTTTAAGCAAAACTGTAAAACATATCCAGATGTAGAATCCCACAACGTTATTGGTGAAATTACAGGGAGCACCTACCCAAATAAGTACATGATAGTTGGAGGGCACCTTGATTCCTGGGATTTGGGAGACGGATCTCATGATGATGGCGCTGGTGTTGTTCAATCTATGGATGTACTACGTTTATTAAAAAAGACGGGCTATACCCCAAAACACAGCATTCGTGTTGTATTGTTTATGAATGAGGAAAACGGCTTGCGTGGCGGTAATGCCTATGCCACACAAGCAACCCTTAAGGCAGAAAATCATGTCTTTGCTTTAGAGAGTGATTCTGGAGGGTTTACCCCAAGAGGTTTTTCTTTTGATTGTGATGCTGCTAATTTTTCGCAAATACAAAGTTGGCAACCTTTGTTTAAGCCCTATTTAATTCATTATTTTGAAAAGGGTGGCAGTGGCGCAGATATAGGCCCTCTGAAAAAAGAGGGTATTGTACTAGCTGGGTTACGTCCAGATAGCCAGCGCTATTTTGATTACCATCATGCAGAGAACGATACTTTTGATGCCGTAAACAAAAGAGAGTTAGAACTAGGAGCTGCTACCATGACAAGCCTCATCTATTTAATGGACACCTATGGCGTAAAAAATAGCCTTACTCAAATTAAAAAGTAATTTTTTAAATTATAGGTTTAGGGCCTATTTTAAATCCCACCATACCACAAAGAATTTTTCAATAACTGCACCACTTTTTTTATAGACTTGTGGTGCTTTTTTGTTTTCTAGTGATTCTAAAATTTTGGCTTGTATTTCTTTAGCATTACACCAATGGGTAATAGCTTTGGGAGGGAGTAACCACTGTTTTTTCTCTACAACAGCATAGCTGCAGGTGTCTTCGAGGGTAAGCTGGTGGTAATACATCCAGTACCCTACAACACATTTTTGATATGCTTTGGGTAGGGCAAGTCTGCTCTGTCCAATGGGCAGGTACAATGACGCTGCTAGGTAACATTGTTGTGTAGCTTTTGAAGCATTAAAACCTATGTTTTCTAAAAGGTTTTCTGTGTTTTTATCAAACAACAATGGGAATTGTTTTTCACGCAGTTTGGTTATTTTATCTTGTAAGGAATCCTTTTTGTTTGGTCCTATCCATTTTTGCTCAAAGGTGCCAAGGCTCTTTGGATCAAATAAATAAAACTTACAAGATAGCTCAACATGTATTTGAGTTTTTGTTTTTCTCTGCTCAAGTAAATAGTCTAACTCTCCTATGGTTTTTGTAGGGCTTTGTATTTGGATGTTTGCAGCCAGTAATTTGTAGGACTTAGATTCTTTAATAATGCTTTCAAAAATAGCTTCTGCTTGCCTGCCTAGCATCACATCTGGAATTTCAAAGTTGGAGCTTACCAGTTCTGGCAGAGAAAAAGTCTTGTATAGAAACGTTGTTCCTAATAGGTCAAGTACTGGGACTTTTTTAAAATGTGCGCGTATATCCATTGATGTACTATTTTTTTTATAATAATTAAAAACCTAGTGTTCAAAACCTGTAGGTTTTTATCTTTGCATGAAAATAAAATTTCTTGTTAGCCCAATATACAAAAGAATTCAAATACAATTTAAAACTTGCTACTCCGGTTATTTTGGGTATGCTAGGGCATACTCTTGTTGCTTTTGTAGATAATATCATGGTAGGGCAATTGGGTACCGCAGAATTGGCGGCAGTATCTTTAGGAAATAGTTTTATGTTTATCGCAATGTCTTTAGGGATTGGTTTTTCTACTGCAATTACCCCCTTGGTGGCAGAGGCAGATGGAGAAAACAACTTTGAAAAAGGAAAATCTTCTTTCAAACATGGGCTGTTTTTGTGTACAGTTCTAGGGATCGCATTGGTAGCGGCTGTTTTTCTGGCAAGACCCTTAATGTATGCCATGAAGCAGCCCACAGAGGTTGTGGATCTAGCCATGCCATACCTTACATTGGTTGCGGTATCTCTTTTGCCTTTAATTATATTTCAAGCATTCAAACAATTTAGTGACGGCTTATCGCTCACGCGGTATCCAATGTATGCTACTATTTTGGCTAATATTATAAATGTAGTACTCAACTATATGTTTATTTTTGGGAAATTTGGTGCTCCTGCTATGGGGGTTGTTGGTGCAGCTGTTGGTACACTAGTCTCTAGAGTTGTGATGGTAATCTACCTTTGGTTTTTGTTATATAGCAAAGAACAATCTAAGGCCTTTGTAACACATATTAAGCTTTTTACCCTCTCCAAAAAAATGCTTAGTAAAGTATTTAATCTCGGGTTTCCATCTGCACTGCAAATGTTTTTTGAAGTTGCTATTTTTACAGCAGCTATCTGGCTCTCTGGGGTGCTTGGTAAAAACCCGCAGGCTGCAAATCAAATAGCCTTAAACCTATCTTCCATGACTTTTATGGTTGCTATGGGCTTTGGTGTCGCTGCGATGGTACGGGTAGGAAATCAAAAAGGGCTCAAACGCTTTGATGAGTTGCGCCGTATTGCTTTTTCTATCTTTTTACTGTCTACCATTTTGGCGGTAATTTTCGCCATTTTATTTTTTATCTTTCATCAATCTTTGCCTAGTTTATACCTTAATTATGACAACCCCATCGAGGCCTTAGATAATCTTGAGGTTGCAACCACGGCGGCTACCTTACTTTTAATAGCAGCTGTTTTCCAAATAAGTGATACCATACAAGTGGTCACACTAGGGGCATTGCGGGGTATGCAAGATGTAAAATTACCTACTCTTATTACTTTTGTTGCCTACTGGGTAGTTGGCTTTCCTGTCATGTATTACTTGGGTTTACACACAGCCTATGGTAGTGCAGGTATTTGGATAGGCTTATTGGCCGGTCTAACAGTTTCTGGAGTACTTTTATCTTGGAGGTTTCATGTACTGTCTAAAGAGCTAATAGCTACCTCTTAATTTATAACTTGTCCAGTGTCATTGAGCTGGTTTTTACTAGCAATGTACTCGAGATTTTTTATTGTAATTTTGTAGTCTGTATTTTTTAATACCTAACAACAGCATAGCTTTATAATTAACACCAACTATTCATGGAATTCCCAAAATACCTTCTAGGCGATAATAGCGATTACCCATCTGCTGTTTTTGTTATACACACTGCTTTTCCTCGTTTTATTATCAATCTTGAAAATGATGAGGTAGAATGGTTAGAAGATTTTGATTCACAAGATCAAAAAGAGCTTGAAACTGAGACCGAAAATTTTATTAAAGAAGCCAGTGCCTTTTATGATAGAGAAATAGATCGCTACGAAGATGATTGATACCCTATTACAGTATGATGAACAATTGTTCCTGTTTTTAAATAACCTAGGCACACCCTCTTGGGATGAGTTTTGGCGTATTGTTACAGAGAAATGGTCTTCGTTACCTCTGTATGCTCTTTTACTTTTTTTAGTCTTTAAAAAATTTGGAATAAAAGCTACTTTGGTTGTCATGCTTTGTGCTGCTATTATGATAACAGCAACAGATCAATTAGCAAATTTATTTAAGTACATACTATTTAAAAGACCACGTCCTTGCCGCGAGCAGGAGCTAGAATTACTCATGCGCTTTGTGGCAGATGGTTGTGGCAGGTATGGTTATTTTTCTGCTCATGCAGCAAGTAGTATGGCAGCGGCAGTATTTTTAGGGCTGTTATTAAAACCCTTTTACAAAACACTTCCATTTTTATTACTACTATGGGCGAGTGTGGTGGCCTATTCTAGGATTTATCTAGGTGTGCATTACCCCCTTGATATTATTACTGGAATGTTTTTTGGCGCCTGGATTGGACTTGCTGTTTATAAGCTTAATGTTTGGGCGCAGGGGCGTTTTATTTTGTAGAGACTAAAAACAAATCACGCCATAACCTACCATTGTATTTCTTGTGAGCTATATTGTTTGGATTAATATCATACCTAGTGACTTTCTCTATGGTATATTCTTTAAAAGCTTCTTTTAACTCTTGTTGTTTATTTAGTCCAACAAGAACCGCAAAGGTTTTTTCTTTTGGAAGTGTGGTGGTTTTGTTTTGTTTGAAAATTACTGGTATGCTCCCGCCATATTCCCAAATAATCTCTGGTGTGAAATAAGCAAACTCATACACTGGGATGTTGTTTTTTTCTTCCCATTGTTTTAACTCTGTAAATGATTTGTAGTTATCGTTTTGAAATGCCGCTTTTGACAAGGGCATTCCAAAACAAATACAGACTCACTATAAAGAAGTATAGTTGCGTAAAAAACACGTTCTATTTTCTTTTGAATTAACTGCAAACAAATAAAGATGCCTATTAAAAACAAGACTACAGATAATACAACAAACCATGGCCATGCTACTCCAGAGAAATCTTTTAAAAAATAATATCCCAATTAAAGGAAAACAAGCCCAATGAGCCCAATGAGCCCAAAGTTGAAATACACAGGTATGATTTCTCTTTTGTCTGAAATGTTTGTAAATCTTCTAAATAAGTATTCTATGTAAAATCCTGTATTTAAAGCCAACGGAATAAGAACAGGGAGTAAGTATCTTGATTTTTTTTCTGGGATAATAGATAAAAGAAACACAGAGCAAAGGGTCCAAAGTAGTGTGAACTGATACCCTTTTTTAAAAAACACCTTGTCTTTTAAATAGGGATACAGTAATGCTATAAATGCTGGAATGCACCAAATTCCACTTTGAGTAAAAAAGCTCCAATAATAATAAAACGGGCGAATGTTGTAGCTTGTCCAATTTGCTATTTCTTTTGTGGTAGTGGCCAATACCGTTTTTGTATCAAATACATAGGTGTAAAGGTGCCACCATCCAGATAATAAAAGTGCTACTATTAAAAATAGAACAATCGGTAGTAGTACCTTTTGTTGTTTTTTAAACTTAAATACAAGCCCGTAGGCTATTAAAAAGGGGAGTAGCAGTCCATACATAGAAACCGGCCCTTTGCTCATAAATGAGCAACCAAAAAATAGAGCAGCGAGTAGCATTCGTTGGTATTTTTTTTCTGGAGTACTGAAAAACAAATACAATTGATAAATAGCCGCCATCATAAATCCATGGGTAAAAATATCCCACTGCCCATTTCTGCCAGAGAAAACAATAAAAAAAGAGGTGGCAAGAATCAAACTACTTATAAAGCCGTAGCGAGTATTTCCAGTGAGCTTTTTTGTAAAAGTGTAACTTATACGTATTATTACTATAGTAATGATAGCCGCCGGGATTCTCATTGCAAAGACACTCTTTACCCCAAACAAGAATGCCGACCCTGCAGAGAGCCAGGTTGGCAATGGAGGTTTTTGGTATCTTGGTTCCCCGTTTAAAGTGGTAAGCAACCAGTTAGAATCTTGCAGCATCTCCCGGGCTGTAACAAAATTTCTTGCCTCCATTACATTTACCCACAAGGCATCTAGGTGGGTCATAAATATAATAATGCAAATGAGTGTCAGCAGCAGTAAAGGACGCTCTTTAAGATACCTCATAGTGTTGTTTTTTCCAAATAAAGATATTTCGGATGTATATTACCAACCCTGCGCAATGACCTATAAATAATACAGGGTCTTCTCTTATAATTGCATAGCTCAAAATTAATCCAGCACCTACAACACTCATTCTCCAAAATCCAATGGGTAATTGAGAGCTTTTGTTTTTCTCAGAAGTAATCCATTGGTATACAAACCTAAGGGTAAAGGTTAACTGGGCTATAATGCCTAGGGTCAATAACCAAGAAGGTATGGCCTTGTTTTCAAAAAGCGTAACCATGTCATACTGGCCATTGTTGTAGCCGTAGATTACTATGATAACTGGAAACACTAATAAAAGCCACTGCAAGGCTTTTGGAGATTTTTGCCATTGCCCTTGTAATTGCAAGTTTCTAATATAGATATAGTAGGTGAGGGATTGCCCCAGCATAATAGCAAAGTCATCTCTTAGATAGCCATACACAAATAATAAAAAGGAGGCAAGTAAACTTAACTTCCAAAATAGGGATGGGGTAACAACTTTATTGTTTTTTTCAGAAAGTATCCATTGCAAAAGCAAACGTCCAGAGAAAAGAAGTTGGGCAGAAAAACCTATGGCGTATATAACCCAATCACTCATCCTTTGCTTGCAATGGTGTAGTTAATGTATTTTTTTTTCATCCACAGATATGCAAAACAATCTAGTAGTGGCCCAAGTAACCGGTTCCAGACACCAAATTTTGCTATGCCCGCTACTCTAGGGAAATGCCGAACCGGAATTTGAATAACCTTGCCTTCTTGTAATAAAATCATGGCAGGTAAAAAACGATGTAAACCCTTAAACATAGGAATGCGTTTTGCGTATTGTGTTTTAAGTACTTTTAGGGGGCATCCAGTATCATCCATGCCATCTTGGGTAAACCCGCGGCGGATACTATTTGCAATGGTGGAAGACATGTTTTTAACAAAACTGTCTTTTCTGTTTGCGCGCACACCTGTTACAAGGTCATAGGTATCTATATGTTCTAGAAGCTTGTTGAAGTCTTCGGGGCTTGTTTGTAAATCACTATCAATGTATCCAACAAGATCTGTAGATACATGATCAAACCCTGCTTTAATTGCAGCGCTGAGGCCTTTATTGTTTTTAAATGAGATATACCCAAAGGCTTCATTTCTGTCACAAATAGCCTCAATCATAGCAAGAGATGTATCCAATGAACCGTCATTTACAAAAAGAATTGCTGTTTTTTTTATAGCAATATTGGTGTATGCCAACAACTCTTTTTCAACACGGTTTAAATTATCTTCTTCATTGTATACAGGTACTATGATGGTAAAATCGTACATATTGTTTTACTAAGATGTTTTTACAAAAGTATTGTTTTTTAAAAGAACCTTGCCAAGATGTAATTTCAAACTACATGGAGTGGGAAAGTGTAATGTCTATAAATTGTCCTGGTTTTTTGTTTGGCTAATAAACTCCTTTAAAGCAACCCCGTAAGTTGATGCTTTAATTTTAGGGGTTAAGGTATTGTATATGGTGTCTAGATATTTTGTGTTTGCATTGTAAATTTCGCTAAGGGCCAGAAAAGGAGCAATTTCATAGTCTTTGTTGTTCAGAGCATAGTTTACGGTTGCTAGATAGCTGCTGGTTAAGACTTTTTTTTGAAGTTTGTCTATAGAGTCTATAGCTTTCATGTTTTTGACTTTCGCGGCACTAATTAGCAGCTGAGTGAGATTTTTATTTTTATCTGTGTACCGTTTTATGAGTTTTTTGTACTGGGTGTATTTTTTTTGGTTTTCAGATCCCGTGATTACAGCGTTTTCTAGAAAATTATTTAGTTTGGTATCTATGGTGATATCTCCAGGTTCTGCAAAAAATGCAATAGCACCAACCTCTCTGTCTATGTTTTGTATTTTCAAGCTCAAAAAGTATAGTTCTGGGCTTTCTATTATCTCAGAAAAATTAAAATGAGCATCTCCCTTAACCACCATAGAATCTATGGTTTTAAAAGTGTTGTTTTCGCTTTTTTGGAGCAGTAAAGTACCCTCTTTCATGCCCTTTACAAAACCTGTAAGGCGCATTTCATTTTCTGGAGGTGCGCAATTTATTAGGGTAATAACGCTTAAAAGCAGCAGTAATATTTTTTTCATAGCAGCGTGTAGATTAACATGGTAAAGATGGGTTAAAATTTCAGAAAATAAAAAGGAGCATCTCTTTAATTTATATACGCTATAGGGTTTATCCTGCAGCCGCCAGTTGCATTAAAAAAGTACATGCCACGGCGCCAATAGTTCCAATTGCATACCCAAATACAGCCAGTAAAACACCCACTGTTGCCAAAGAAGGGTGAAATGCCGAAGCTACAATAGGAGCAGAGGCAGCACCGCCAACATTAGCCTGTGATCCTACCGCTAAAAAGAAAAACGGCGCTTTAATTAACTTAGCAACTAGTATAAGTAGTCCTGCATGAATACTCATCCACACAGCGCCAATAATGATGAGTTGCCAATTATCGAAAATGAGCATTAAATCCATCTTCATACCAATGGTAGCAACAAGTATGTAGATAAAAACACTTCCAAATTTACTTGCGCCTGCCCCTTCATAGGTTCTTAACTTGGTGTAGGATAATACAATCCCGATAACAGTGGTAATAGAAATCATCCAGAAAAACGAAGAGCTTAAAAAGGTAAATAAATTACGTGTTAAACCGTGCGTTAAGCTATCTACAAAATCTGTAAAAAAGGCGCTTAGGTAGCCTGCCCCAAAATGAGCAAGGCCAACAGTTCCAAAAGCTATAGCTGCAAGAATCATTAGATCTGTAAGTGACGGGTTTCTGCTCACCTGTTGTGTGTAGTTGGATACTTTTTCTTTGAGGGCTTCAATGGCAGAGGTATCTGCGCCCAACCATTTGTCTATTTTTTCAGATTTACCAATACCAATAAGTATAATAGCCATCCAAATGTTTGCTATTACAATATCCACAAAGACCATACCTCCATACAGCGCCTGGTTGTAACCATATACCTCCAGCATAGCTGTTTGATTTGCGCCACCACCAATCCAGCTTCCAGCTAGGGTAGACAAACCTCTCCATACGGCATCTGCACCCTGGCCACCTACTGCCTCTGGCCAAAAACTCCCTACTAAAAGTACCGCAATTGGGCCACCTATAATAATACCGGCTGTACCCGTTAAAAACATGATTAAGGCTTTTGGGCCTAAATTAAAAACTGCTTTTAAATCTATACTCAAAGTCATTAAAACCAGTGCAGCAGGCAGTAGATACCTACTGGCAACATAATACAAGCTTGTTTTCCCGGAGACAACCTCACCTGTTTGTGTAACACTTGTCCACTCTGGAGCAATAACCCCTGTTGTGGTAAGTAATGCTGGAATAAAATAGGCGATAAATAATGCAGGTACAATACTATAAAAGGCCTTCCAAGGGCCCTTCTTTTTTGAGGAAGTATAAAAAATAAAACCCAGAGCTACCATTAGTATCCCAAAGACAATCGTGTCATTGGTAAATAAAGGGGTAGTGTCTTCTATAATTTGAGTGGCAGTATCTTGCATGAGTATGTTTTAACGCAAAATAGTTTTTTTAATTCAGAATTGATAATGCAGCCTCATAATTTTATATTTACAGACTTCTTGTTGTGTTTATTTGTTTTTCTGAAATTTCCAAATCAATTTGTAAACCCCTTGTGCATACTCTTGTTATATTTGTGTAAAATAGTTGTTTTATGAGATCTCTTCTAATTGTAGTGTTTGTTGTATTATTTTCTAGCTCCTCCCTTACAGCCTCTGAAGATTGGGGAAAAACAGGACACCGCACTATGGGAGAAATTGCTACCAAGCATTTATCCAAAAAGGCAGCTAAGAAAATTTCGGCGCTACTGGGGGGAGAGTCTTTGGCTTTTGTATCTACCTATGCAGATGAGATACGCAGTGATGACGCCTACAGGAAATACGCTCCATGGCATTATGTGAGTTTTCCTTTTGGCGCGAAGTATGAGAATACTCCTAAAAACAAAAAGGGAGATATTATTGTTGGGATTCAAAACTGTATAGATGTTCTTAAAGATGCAACCGCAAGCCAAAAAGACAAGGAATTTTACCTAAGAATGTTGGTGCATTTCATTGGTGATTTGCATATGCCACTTCACGTAGGGCTCAAAGAAGATAGAGGAGGAAACTCCTTTAAAGTAAAATGGTTTGGCAAGCAAACCAATTTGCATAGTGTTTGGGATACAAAAATTATAGAGGGCTATGAAATGAGCTATACAGAGTTAACCAGTAATGTAGATGTACTGAGTAAAAAAGAAATTCAAACCATACAAAGTGGCGCTGTTACAGATTGGATGTATGAGAGCCGCACACTGTGTGAAGATGTATACGCAAATACTACACAGGGTGACAACCTAGGATACAAGTATATGTACAGATATGTAAATGTGTCTAGAAAACAACTTCAAAAAGCAGGCCTGCGTTTGGCCAGTATCTTGAACGAAATCTACGGCTAGGATTAATAACTATTTAATCAGTTTTGTCTTTAATACGCCTAAAGGTCAGGTTTATTCTTGGCTCAACCACTCTTTTTGTTTTTGGAATTTGATGTTTCCAAAATTCTTGTGTTGCTCCTCCCATAAGTAGCAAACTACCAGGTTCTAATTCTATTTTAAACTTAAGGCTGGTGTCTAGTTTGTGCCTGAAATGAAATATCCTTTTTGCTCCAAAAGATAAAGAGGCAATAAAAGGATGGGTTCCCTAGCTCTTTTTCATCATCACTGTGCCACCCGTTAGAGTCTTTGCCGTCACGGTATAAATTAAGCAGCACAGATGTAAATTTTTGATTGCTTACAGCCTCAATGTCTTGTTTGATTTTTAATAGCGTAGGGCTCCACTGGTTTGGAAACATTGTAATGTTTGAATAGGTGTAGGGCTTGTTGGTATCTCCATACAATGCAGTGAGTCTAGGCTGTTTAAAAACCTTACCAAAGAGTTTAATATCATCTTCTTGCCAGGGGGTTTGTTGTTGTATTTTATCTTGAAGTACTAAGGCTTCTGCCTGGGTATAAAAATTTGGATAATAGCTTACCTGTGCATCTTTCATGGGCAAGATAATTTTCTCTAGGCCAGGGTTTTCTTCAAATAAATTCATGCCACTAGATATTGAGATGCCCAGTACATCATACCAAATTGTAACGGAATTCTTAGCATAAGAAACCATTTAGGAAGTTGTAGAGAAGCTTCTTTGTTTTGTAGCATATGGATATGGACTGCAAGAAAAATGACTAGCTGGCCTATGATACACCAAACGCCAAAATTTTGTGTTTGAGGGTTTAATAATAGAAACCCTGCAATCATTTCAGTTATACCAGATAAGAGCACCATAAAACTTGGTGATGGAATATATAGAGGCATAATGCGCTCATATATTTTTGGAGTCCTAAAGTGATTGGCTCCAGCGATAACAAAAAGAAGCCCTAAAAGGTATTGGTGCCATGGAAGCATAAATCTATATTTTAAGATTTAAAAATACAATTTATAATAAACAAATAGCCTTTAATTTTAGAGCCTTATTTGTTTGAATATGCGTGTAAATTTTTTAGGTAATTTAATATGTTCTGAAATTGTAAGCGCTGTTGCAGGATGTATAAAATTTATAGAGTAGGCGTGCAGGTATAAGCCATTACCCATACCTTTATTTCCATCTGTACCATATTGGTTGTCTCCCATAATAGGATTTTGGATAGCTGCTAAATGTTTTCTTAGTTGGTGTTTTCTTCCCGTTTCTGGAATAAGCTTAACTAAGTTTAGCGCTTCATACTTTATAGAGGCAACAGTGTCTATAACCTCAAAATGTGAAATACATGATTTCCCTTCCAGAGGGCTTTTAATAGTTCCGTTAGTTTTTTGTTTCCCTATGGTAATGGCATAATATACTTTGTCTATTTTTTTTTCTTGGAAGGCTCTATTAAGCATCATCACAGATGTAGATGTTTTACCTATGAGTAGACATCCACTAGTAGGGTAATCTAGCCTGTGTATTGGCTCTGGACGTTGCAAAGCATCTTCTTGATTGCTTCTTTTTAAGGCCTTGTCAAGTGCATTAGCGATGGTGTATCTTTTGTTGCCGCTCACCTCAACCCCTGGAGGTTTGTTGATAATTGCTAGATACTCATCCTCATAGATAACTTCCAAAGGAATTTTAATACTAGGTTTTTTGATTGGGGTTTGATCTCTAAAAACTGTAATGATCTCCCCGCCCAAAAGAGGTGTTGCCGTGGTGCTTAAATTATTATTTACGTGCACCAAATTTGCCTTTATGAGTTTGGTAAATGCTTTTCTAGATACTATCAAGGAGAAAGTTCCTGCCCTAAGGTCAGAAAGCCTTATAGGCGCTTCAAGGGGCGGTACAATGTAGGTTTCTAGAATATTCAAAGCCAGTAAGTAAAGGAATTTTGATTTAGATATTAAAAGTATTAAAAAACCGTCAACAACACTGGGTTGTTGACGGTTTAAAATTTTAAAGAAAAATAAATATAAAGGGCAAGGGTCATAAGCCTTACTCTTTTAGTAACTGTTTGGTAATTTGCCCATACGTACTTTTTATAAATAGCAGGTAATTTCCGCTTTGTAATGCGCTAATATCAATAGTGCTTTGTTGGCTTGCAGCTTGCAAATCTTTAGTGATAATAAGCCTTCCAGTCATGTCATAAATAGATACACTCCTAAGATTTATATTTTGAGGGTTACTAAGAGTTATAACATCATTGGCAGGGTTTGGATACACTTTAATTGTGCGTAAAGCAGTTGTGTTTTGGCTCCCTAAATTATCGATAACAGTAAGGGTGAATTCACACTCTGCAGTAAAACCGCTTATATCCTGGGTAGATAACGTGATAATATGCACTCCCTGGGGCATTAACGTTCCTGCAGTAGGGTTTTGATTAAACACTGTTATTAAATCTAAACAGTTATCAGTAACTACTGCTTGCCCAGTTGCAAAGTAATCTGGTAATGGGTATGGGCCATCACTTGTTACTGTTTGATCTTCTGGACATGTAATCTCTGGCGTAATACCATCTATTACGTTTACATACGCAATACAGCTATCTGTATCACCAGCAGCATTAGTAACTGTAAATTCTACTTCTACAAGGGTTCCAATATCTGTACATAAGAAGGTGTCTATATCTATGCTAAAAGCGTCAATACATCGAGCCCCTAATGAACCTGCATCAATCGCACTTGCAAGTATAGTTGCTGTTCCATCTTCGCCAAGTGTGACAGTTATGTTTTGACAAACCGCAATAGGGGTGTTGAGCCCTTCTATAACAGTAACAACCGCCTCACAGCTAGATTGGTTACCATTTTGGTCTGTCACTGTTAAAGTAACTGTATTTGGGCCCAAGTTAGAGCAATCAAAGGTGTTTATGTCTATTGAGGTGTTACTTAAAGTACAGTTATCGAAACTTCCGCCATCTATATCTGCTGGAGTTATGGTGGCTGTATAATCCAAATCAAGAGAAATAGTAATATCTTGGCAAATAGCAGCAGGTGCAGCAGTGTCTAATACAGTAACTGTTGCAAAACATTCTGAGGCCAAGCCATTACTATCAAAAACAAGTAAGTTAACTATGTTTGATCCAATGTTTGAACAATCAAAAGTAGTAGGTGTTAACTCATAGGTAACCTCACCACAATTGTCTGAGGATCCGTTGTCTATATCTGCACTAGAAATGGTTGCAGTCCCATCTGGGCCAAGTTCTACGGTAATGTCTTGGCAAATTGCTGAGGGCGCTAAGGTGTCTTCTACAAGTACCTCTGCTGTACAAGAGTTTGTATTGCCGCTAGTATCTGTAACCGTAAGTGTTACTATATTCAGGCCAACATTAGAACAATCAAAACTTGTAGTGTCTATGCTTGCTGTTTCTACTGCGCAGTTATCTGTACTTCCTCCATCAATCATAGCTGCGGTAATATTTGCAACACCTGAGGAGTTTAGAGCCACTGTAATGTTTTGGCATATTACCTCAGGGGCAATCATATCCTCTACGGTTACAACAGCCACGCAACTTGTAATTGCTCCAGTAGAGTCAACAACACTCAGTGTTACATTGTTTGGCCCTATGTTATCACATGTGAAAGTGTCTATGTCTATAGTGGTGTCTGCTGTATCACAAAGAACTACAGTACCGCCATTAATATCTGAAGGTGTTATAGTTGCCATGCCCATAGCGTCTAATGCAATGGTGATGTCTTGACAAATAGCCTGAGCTGTATTGTTGTTTACAACAGTTACCACAAAAGAACATTCAGAAATATTTCCGCACTGATCTTGTATTTCAAATAAATTTAGGGTATCTCCAATAGGGAACATACTTCCAGAGACTAGGCCACTTATTTGTGTTATGGTGACACTACCGCATGAATCTGTACCTTCAACAACATAATCTACTAAAGCGCTACATTGGTTGAGATCTGTATCTACTGAAATATCTGCGGGACAGCTAGCCACCGGCGGTGTTTGATCTACTACAGTTATAATTTGGATACATGTTGCAACTGGGTTTTCGCAGGCATCTTGGGCTGTCCAGGTTCTTGTGATTATTTGAGTAGCACCACAAGTTGCCTCTACAGTGTCATTAAAAGTAACCACAGAGTCTGTAGCTGCAATTTGAAATTGCGGTTGCCGTGCCTGTGCTTGCGGGAGAAGTATCTTCTCCACAGTTAATTGTAAGGTCATCTGGGCAGGTAATTACTTGTCCTCCAGTAGTGTTTTCAATAACATTGGCAATGGCAGTACAGGTAGTAGTAATTCCTGTATCACTAGTTACTTCCAATGCTACATTGGTAAGCCCAACGTCTGTTATAGTAAATGAAACTGTCGTATCTAAAGGTGTTCCCGCTAAAGTACTATATCCTCCACAAGCCAGTGCTACACTTTCCAAGAAATCTTGTGCATTAACAGTTGCATTTTGTGTAATATCTAAAAATACATCTAGAGGTTGAGAGTCAAACTCATAGGTGTATTCTAGTCCCCAAGCGTTTACAACTCCTTGATCTGAACTAAAAGTATCTTCTACAGATAATGTCCAATCACCTTGTGTGAATTCTCCATTAAATATGCTAAGAGGGTTACTTGGCATGTAATCTACTTCTGGAAACGCATTTCCGCCCATATTACATGCTAATGCGTTAATAGATGCATCATCAAGCAAAGTTATTAGGTTATCTCCAGAGCAGCCATCTGCAGCACCATTATAAACAACCGAAGCTGCTGTTCCTCCCGGTGAAGTAAGGGTAATGATCATGTCTTCAACATAGGTATGAGAGATGTCTAAACGTAAGTTTAAATCTGTAATAGCAACATCTTGGCTAATGTTTATTGTTGTGCTAACGATGTTTAAATCTTCAATAATTAATCCTGGTGTGTCTTGTGCGATACCATTTAAAACTAATACTCCAGCACCTTTACAAATAATCTCTGGCGCTAAATCTGTCACCAAAATAGTATCTGTGAGGGTTCCTGGAAGGCCTGTACAAAAATCATTAATTGCATATCCTATAGTAACAGAACCATTTCCAGCTATTGAGGGGTCAAAGGTGTAGGTAGTTCCATTTCCGTCATCGGAAACACCAATACCACTATATACACCTCCTGTTGGTGCGCCTCCACCAAGTCCAGTTTGCAGGCCATCTGCAAGACAAACTTCTTCAATAGTTTCAAAAGAAGAAAATGTAGGAGGGAGGTCAAAAGCCTCTGTCCCATCAGATCTACTATTTGAGCTTCCTTGATTTGCACTAAATCCTAAACCTCTTGCAGCAAAGGCTTCCCATATTTCACACAGGTGTGCTCCTCCATAAATTGCTTGGTCTGCGGCAATAATTGCATCACGACCATCTACAAGTCCTGGAGAACAAGGTTGTAGTTTCATTGCTTCTGTAACAAGTACTAGTGCAATGTTATTTCCTGAAGTACCATTGTAAATGTCTGGATCAAAACCTTCAGTGTCTATAAGCTTCCAGGTCATATCCCAAAGCATTGCAGCCCAAACAGATCCTACGCCGTGTGGAATAGATTCTGTCATGATATCATCATAGGTGTGAGGGTTTACTGTAAAGTCTGTGCTGTAGTCATAGGTTCTAATACTTGCTCCATCAGGTCCAGACCCTGTAAGCCATGTCCCTATGGGTCTTGCATCAGGGCCAGCATCTGCTGGTTCTATAGTCATCATAAGGGCGTAGTAATCACTCCATCCTTCACCCATTTGCTCTTCATTACCTAAACAACCAGCTGCGCCAGCTCCTCCTGTTAATCTGTTTGAAATCCCGTGTCCATACTCATGGATAATTACTCCGTTATCTAAATCACCATCTCTAGAACCACACACATACATTTGCATGGTTGGATTCCCTCCATCTCCAGGAGTTCCAAAGTTTGCGTTACAAGTTCCAGAACCGTCCTGTGCTTCTGCATTTACATAATCACTTCCTGCACCCCCGTTTCCGTAGTTGTTTTCTTGAAAATTTCCAGAAGCTTCATCAAATCCATATTGGTATACTACATCATGGATAATATTATTCCAGTAAAATAGATTGGTAATGACAGCATCTTCGCTTTGATCTGCGTTAGAGTAGGTTTCGTTAATAGGGAAATTAAATGTCAAACCAGCGCCTCCATTTGGGCTATATCCTGCGTTGTCTCCATCCTCATAGGCATCGGTGTTGTTTCCCCTTGTGATAGTATATTCTGGCCCTGCAGATCCATTTGTATCATGCCATCCAAAAGGTGATGCGATTGCATTATCTGGATCTGCAACCAATGTTCTTGTTCCATAATTAGGAGATTCTACTGGCATTGGGTACACATTATAGTTACCCACCAATGCAGAGGGTGCTGCTAAGGCACTTTGAGGTAAAGGGGCTGTGCTGTTATTTTCTAATTCTGTGTTATTTGAGTGATTGTGCGTGTTATGATCTCCCAGAATATTACACGATACGGTCCAGTTTTCTTTGTGAAGTATCTCTCCCGTAACACCATCTACTTGGAAATTCCACCAATCTGCTCCTGTTGTTTCTTTAATTGAAAGCTCCCAGGTTATTCTAGTTCCAGTTTTCTTTGAGTAGTAGTATAATAACTTTGCAGGAATGTCATTTTCTGAAATAGCACCCTTATTAAAGAGTGTTTTTTTGCTCGGGCCACCCTCATAAGCTATTTCTTCAAGACCATTTATAGAATACCCCATAGTATTTGCTACAGCATATATCGCCCCAGAGGCAGTAAGGCTGGCACTATTGGAGGTTATAGTATTAGAAAGCTTGTTTTTTAAATTGTTGTGTGTTACAATTGTTTTTCCAGAGGCATCTGTATGAATACTAGACTCTGTCCCATACACTCCAATACCATTAATAGCTTGTCTTAGGTATATATGGTTAATGCCACTAACACTACTTGTGTGTTGGTGAGTAATTGTGATGGTATTACTCTTTTGCTGCAAAAGCTTTCTCTATAGATATACTAGAGTTGCTTGTTGTTTTTTGTCATCACTCTTTTGTGCACTAAGGGTTACACAAAATAATATTGTTAAGACTTGAAGAATTTGCTTTATTTTCATAATCAGATAGGGTTATCAATTTGATTTATAGCGAAAATAACTAGAATTGAGCGGTATAACAATTTCTTAACCTTGAATTAACGCTATATTTCTTGAAAAAATATCACAATTTTCTCAGTATCACATCAAAAAACCCGAAGCTTAGCTTCGGGTTTTTTATACATCACTAAAAATCTAAAAGAATTAATAAAACAAAAAACAGCTATTTTACAATTACTTTTTTGATGAATACTTGATTCCCTGATCTTAATTGTATGATATACAAGCCACTTGCCAAGCCGTCTGTAGAGATAGTCTGGGTTGCAGTTGCTGGGTTTAACGCTTTTTCACGCACTGTCATTCCTAGTATGTTAAATATGGTAGCGTTTAACTGTCCTAACTCTGGGTGATGCCAGCTATGGTAACAAAGCTGTCTGTATTTGCTTTGTATACATTTAAGGCGTTTATACCAAGGGTATCTCCGCTAGAGAGTTCGCTGTTGTCTTTAAAGACAATAAAGAATCTATCCACTCCGCTAAGATTGCTTTGAGCTGTTAGCTCAAAGTCTGCGTCTTTTAAAGAGGTAAGAGTCCCGTTTAAGGTATCTTCTAGATATACGTAGATATCTTCTGGCAAATCCATATCTGCAATACTCACCCTAAAGGTCTGTCCTGCATTTTGCCATATTTCTAGTGGCACTCGGGTGTTTTGCATAGCATCCATGCCCATTGCGTTTCTAGCAAATGCAGTTTCCTGACTCCCTTGTAGTAACCTTGTGCTTAACTTTGTTAATTGGTTATAGGCTCCTGCGTCATATCCAGGATCAAGACCTAGAGAGAGTCCATCTCTAAAGTAGAGCTTGGTTGCAGCCTGCTGCGACTCTCCATTGTATAATTTTAATTCTACATGATAGGTAAGAATCTGAGGGCCTGAAACAAAATCTCCAGTTCCTGTGGTTGTACGCATATCTGCTGTGAAATCAAGAGCGGCATCTGATGTGCTCAATGCAGCTACCCAAAATGCTTGACCAGGAGCCATTGAAAAACCACCTGAAAGCTCATTGTAAATATCGTAATCAGAGCCATTCCAACCATATACAGCCAAACGCTCATTATCAATAACAGTGCTGTTTGCATCTATAAAGTTAGTAACTCCTGCAGCAGTATTTCCTGATATATATGAAGGGAAAGGGTTTGATACCAAATTCCATCTTCTACCAACATTATTTAGACCATCGTTATTGATAATATTAATGGTTTGATCTGTTGTCTGCATAGCACCAGTAAAGGCTACTGTAGTTCCAGGTACGCCACCTGCTGGAGGTGGGGGCAGATCCTCTGATGACATTGCCATTGCATACCCTTGCGCAGGTGTAAAGCTTCCTGTTTGTAAGTCTGTTGCGTATCTAGTATACTGTCCAGTTGCATTATCATACTGGGCAAATGCATAATCATCACCAAGTACTTGTATGTTGGCTCCATTTGCCGTTATAAAATCTTCAATGGTCATATCGGCAGGGGCTCCTACAAAATCCCAACCACCGCCAAGGGTGTCGTCATATACATTTACAAATCTATTGTAAATGATATCTCCGCTAGCAGTTCCTTCCACAATTAGAGAAGAAAAATCATCTGCGGTAGAGTTTAGGGTAACTGTGCCAGAATTTGCGAAATCTCCAGAAACGCTTAAAGAAGAAGTCTCGTCTATAGTAAGGGTGTTTCCAGAGGCTACAGTTACCGATTGAACTAAAGCATTTGTACTACTAGATATTAGGGGCTCATTAGTGAATGTGCCATTTATAAACACAGCATCAAGAGTGGTAGGTACAGCTCCTGTGCTCCAGTTTAAGGTGTTATTCCAAGAAGTATTAACTGCTCCTGTCCAAGAAATAGAATTAGGACTGATTATATTTAGGGTATAATCTTCTACTTCCCCATCAAAGCCTTGAAGGCATGAAGAAGGATATGCGCCGAACTGAGTAGATACCCGCATGGTAGTTTGCCCAACAGAGGCATCAGATGGTATTAAGATAGATAAAGGGCTTTGTGATGTTAAGCCATCATTTTGGTTATCTGTAACCCCAAGATTATACTCTTCACCTGTATCATCAAAATCACAGTTTTGGTTCCAATCTATCCAAACCATAGTGCCAGTTGTATATGGGCCGTCTGTATTTACTTGAACTGTTAGGTCGTAGGTTGTATTTCTATTTATAGCGGTGCTTATGTTTGTGTAATCACTGTATCCTGCGGGTTTGCCAGTAGCATTATCGATGGTGTTAAAAATCACTCTTGTAGTGCTAGTATTATACTGAGTAGTCCCTTGAGAAGCACATCTAGAACATGTTTGGGTAGTGAAGGAGCTTACTGATGAAAAATCACCCTCCCCACAACTATTTTTAGCCTTAACTCTCCAATAATACGTAGTTGATTGGTTTAAAGAGGCTGCAGTATATGAATTGGTTGTTATGTTTTGAGTTGCTATAATTGAATTGAATTCACATCTGTAGCAATTTCAATATCATAAGAACTTGCATTTGAAATGGCATCCCATGAAAAAACAGGAGTCAAGGAAACACCTGTTTCACTATTGCTTGGTGATGTTAAATTTAAAGGCTCAAAAGTTGCGTTTAAAATGTTTAATGTTACATTTATATTTCTTGTAATTGAACTAGAAAAGGCAGTGATGTCTATCAAATATGAGTCTGGCACCACTGAATTTAAATTACTAACAGTCATGGTTACGGTCCCACTAGAATTTATAGTTGTTGGACTAAAACTTACTGACGAACCTATGGGTTCACCAGTGGTTGAAAAGCTTACAGTTTCTGAAAAATTATTTAAAAAATCTACCGAAATATTATAGGTAGCCGAAGTAATATTATTTGAGCACAGTTCTACAACTCCTGTTGTATTAGTTACAATAAATGTTGGGTCAGAGGCGCTAATTGTAAAATTGCTAGTGTTAACGTTATAAAAAATATTATCTGCCGCTTCAACTAGTATTCTTGCTTGAGTGGTAATATTATTTGGAACTATAATGGTATGTGCACCATCATTAGCTGTTCCTGAAGCCAGCGTTATTGGAAAACTAATACCACCATCTGTTGATAACAAAATGTTTATACTTTGACTATTCACCGGGGCTTGATTTGTAGCACCAACTACCCAGTTAATTGTTTGTGAAGAGCCAACGGGCCAATCAACATTTGTTGAAGGTCCATCTACTGTAAATGGTGTTATATCTTGTGTTGTTACTTTTATGTCATCTCTTGCACTATTTGCACCTCCAGCAACATTATCTCTTACAACCAACGAGAAATTCATCTCCCTTGCAACCGTAGGGACTACCTCCCATGTACTAGAGATACTTCCTGCTATTACTGTTGGTAATGCAGGCATATATCTATTAGGAGAGCTTATTGATGGATTAGATCTAAAAGCCGGCCCAGAGGTACTTGTCGAGACGGGCGGCATGGTTACTACTTGATTATCTATTTGCTCCCAGTTATAGCTTAACACGTCATTTTGATTTATATCTGAGGCGTTTCCTTTTAGTACAAAAGGAGTTGATTTTGGGATTGAGTAATCTTGACCCTCGCTAATAATTGGAGCACTATTACCTGTTGCTGTTGTTTGTGCACAATTTGCTGTAGACTGTATTTTATTCCACATTTCAGTGATGCTTACAGAATGAAAGTGATCATCACTATTGTTTTGTACATTGGGGGCACAAATACCGGCGTAGCCCATAATCGTAGATGCGCTACCTGGCTCTACTGCTGTTGAATTATTTCTATTACAACCATTATTTTGGGTATGATTTGCCCCAAACTGATGCCCCATTTCATGAGACACATAGTCTATGTCATATGGGTCTCCTGTAGGAGTAGCAATACCCGTAACCCCTCTTGCTTTAGAGCCATTAATGCAGACAACACCCAGTCCTGCAAGACCAGAACCTCCAATACTAAAGATATGCCCTATATCATAATTTGCACTTCCAATTGTACTATCACAAATTGTTTGCACTTGATTAATCATTGTTCCAGCATTTCCATCAGTGATACCATCTGTGGCGGCATCTAGAAAAATAATCTGATCATTATTACCAACAATTTCCATTCTCACACCAAGATCACGCTCAAAAACACCATTTATTCTTGTCATAGAGGTATTCATAGCAGATAAGACAGCTGCTTTTTTTGTGTTATCTGACGCATTATTTGCCACTCCTTGGTCATTGAGATGAAATTCTGCATACTCTACCCGAACACACAAGAGCCAAGCGAAATGTTCTTAAAAGCCCATCATTTGCATTTTTTTGAGTGTTTTCAATCACTTCATTACGTTTTAGTTGTGTATTAACTCCACATCTAAATTCTTGATCTCTTTGGGGTAGGCTTGACCTGCTGTAGGCAATGTAGTAATCGTTGTTTTTTGTATATGGGTCTATATAAAAAGAAGGTTTATCCCCATAAAATATAACACCATGAAATCCGTCTGTTCCAAAACTAATTCTTGCCACCGCAGATGTATTATCAACTCCTTTGGCAACATACGATGCAATCATAGGAAATTTTAGAGTAAGTTCTTCTGATAGTGAGGAGGCCTTTTTTATTGAAAACTTCTGTACGCCATCTGGCGTTGGTAGTTCAATTAAAATCAATTCATTTACTTTTGCAAAGGAGAGCTCTTTTTTGATTTTTTTAGTATCTAATTCATAAATTTTAAAACTAGTAGGAACTGTTTTTCTGAGTTTAAGGGATGTATTTGAAAAGTTAGTTTTTTCAACATCTATTAACTTCCAATTTGATGATTGAGAAAAACTGGAACTTGTTAGCAAACAAATAAAAACGCTTAAAATATATTTTTTCATTTTTCATTGAATGTTTAAAAGTAAATATACATGATATGTTACTTGAAATATGTTAAATAATTGCCTAAAAGAGAGTTAATTGTATTTCCACCTCTTTAAAAAAAAAACACAAAAAAACCCGAAGCCTAGCTTCGGGTTTTTAAAATATAGTTTAGTTACAAATTAGAACTTGTACACCATTCCAAAGTTGATATCAGATAAATCTAAGTTTAATCCGAATCCAGTTGCTGCCTCAGCACCATCAACATCAGCTTTTGCGCTAGTGTATGAAAGAGCAGCGATATTAGCAACTAATCCCCAAGAATCTGCAATCCAGTAGTTAAATCCTGGAGATACAGCAAATGATAATGTGTTTACATCAAGATCACCTACAGAAGCAGTACTGTAACCTAATCCTGCACTTACATTCATAGAAAACTTGCTTGTTGGAGCCATAAAATATGTAGCACCTACACCAAATCCAGTTGTAGACATGTCAACATCAGAACCATCATCCATGCTCCCGAAAGATAAAGATGCGTTGATAGATAAGTTGTCAGTCATCATATATCCAACTGTTGGAGATACTTCAAAAGAACTAGTGTCAACATCTCCAGCAGAAGCACTGCCGAAGGCTACTGTACCTGTCATAAAGATGTCAGATTTTGCAAATCCACTAGAATCTTCGTCTTGTGCATTTACACTTGTCATTGCGAACGCTGCAAATGCAGCAAATAGTAATACTTTTTTCATAATATTAAAGTTTGGTTAATTAATATGGGTCAAATTTAATAACTTTATTCTAAAAAACAAGCTTTTAATCGATGTTTTTACACGTTTTGCCGTAAAACAAGGCCTTACGGGGCTATTTTTTTTATAAATAAGCGCTTTTTTTTATGCTTTTCAACCCATTTTATTGCTTTTTATATGATAAATTAATAAAAAACCCCATGTATTTTTGATACATGGGGTTAAAAATCAATAAAAAATGAGATTTATTTAATCATTTCATAGCTTCTATTTATGAAAGCCGTCATGTCTTCACCTTTTAAGAGTCCTTTACTTAGTTTGGCTAAATCTAGGGCTTGATTTACTAGGCGCTCCTTTTTCTTGGCAGTCTTGGTATTTAAAATCTCTGTTACCAGCTCGTGGTTGGTGTTCACAATTAAATTATACATATCTGGCATGTTACCCATACCAAACATGCCACCACCGCCACCATTTTGTTGCATCTCCTTCATGCGGCGCATAAATTCTGGCTCAGTGATAATAAAAGGATTAGACTTGCTGTCCATGGCTTCTAGCTGCACAGAGAATTTCTCTGCAGGTATGGTATCAGTTAAAAAGGTTTTTAGGGTTTCTTTCTCCTGGTCAGAAAGTTTAGAGATAGCCTCTTCATCTTTTTTAATTAGATTGTCAACATGATCTCCATCTACTCTTGCAAAAGAAATTTTCTCTTGAGAGGTTTCCATTTTCTGGATAAGGTGCGATATAATAGGAGAGTCTAAAAGCAGTACTTCATAGCCCTTATCTTTTGCAGCGGCAATATAAGAGTGTTGCTCTTCTTTATTACTGGCATACAATAAAACTAGTTTGTCATCCTTGTCTGTCTGTGATGGGCTTAATTTTTCTTTAAGTTCTGCAAAGGTATGATAGTTTCCATCTACCGTTGGGTACAACATAAAGTCTTGGGCTTTGTCAAAGAATTTATCTTCGGTTAGCATACCATACTCAATCACTATTTTAATGTCATCCCACTTTGCGTTAAACTCTTCACGGTTGTCATTAAACAAGCTCTTTAATTTATCACCTACTTTACGGGTAATGTAACTTGAGATTTTCTTTACAGCGCCATCTGCCTGCAAATAACTACGAGATACATTTAAAGGAATATCTGGCGAGTCTATCACACCGCGAAGCATGGTCAAAAATTCTGGCACAATACCCTCTACATTATCTGTAACAAACACCTGGTTTTGGTATAACTGTATTTTATCTTTCTGGATCTGCATGTCCTTGTTCATCTTCGGGAAATATAAAATTCCAGTAAGGTTAAAAGGATAGTCAACGTTTAAGTGTATATTAAAGAGTGGCTCCTCAAATTGCATAGGGTACAACTCTCTGTAAAAACCAGTGTAGTCTTCATCCTTTAACTCACTTGGCTGCTTGGTCCAAGCTGGGCTTGGGTTGTTGATGATGTTATCAACCTCTTTGGTAGGTGCAGCATCTTCTTCTTTGGCATCTTCTGGCTTTGGAAGGGTCTCTGTCTTCATTCCAAATTTAATTGGAATAGGCATAAACTTATTATACTTAGTTAAAAGCTCAGTAATTTTAGCTTCTTCTAAAAATGCGACCTCTTCCTCGCTGATGTGCAGTATAATCTCAGTACCTCTATCTGTTTTTGTTCCCTCAACCAAAGTGTAGTTAGGAGATCCATCACAACTCCAGTGTGCTGCAGGTTCATCGGTGTAACTCTTTGTGATAATCTCTACATTATCTGCTACCATAAAGGCAGAATAGAAACCAAGACCAAAATGCCCAATAATTCCAGCATCTTCTCCTTTTTTGTCTTTGTACTTTTCTATAAACTCCTCTGCGCCAGAGAAAGCAATTTGATTGATGTATTTCTCTACCTCATCTTTTGTCATTCCAACACCTTGATCAGTGATGTGCAATTTTTTACCTTCCTTATCTATTTTGATTTCAATAAAAGGATTGCCGTATTCTATTTTAGCTTCTCCAATATTGGATAGGTGTTTAAGTTTTAATGTTGCATCTGTAGCATTACTTACTAGCTCACGTAAAAAGATTTCGTGATCACTGTATAAAAACTTTTTTATAAGCGGGAAAATATTTTCTACCGATACATTAATAGTTCCTGTACTCATGTTCGTATAATTTATTGAATTATGATTTTTATTTCTTCGGAAATATTACATTCCATAAATACTTAGTCAAAGAAAATACCACGTTTGATTTTGTGACAGGTTGTCATTTGTTTTATTTTTAACACAACATTGTGTTTAACCAATATTTAAATTAATTGAACGTTTTGTATTTTTACACAACAAAAATACATTCTGTTATGGCTACAAAAAAAACAACTACCACCGCTGCTAAGAAGACGACAAGTAAAACCAAGGCAATTACTAAAGATGTAATTGTATCTGCGTATATGGAATATGTGCTTATGGAAGAGAAAACCCCTAAAAGCGTCTATAAGTTTGCCAAGGAGCATGCCATGACAGAAGCAGAGTTTTATAAATTTTTTGGGAGCTTTGAAAACTTGCAGCAAGGTATTTGGACTGCGTTTTTTGACAATGCGATGCAACTAGGGCAAAAAAATCCTGAGTATGCAACCTTCAGCAATCAAGAAAAAATGCTGACTTTTTTCTTCACCTTCTTTGAACTCTTAACAGCCAATAGAAGTTATGTCATGTTTGCCCTACAGCAGCATGGAGATATGATGAAGAATCTATCCCAGTTAAAATCCTTGAGATCTCACATAAAAGAGTTTGCAGCCACCTTAATTGATCAAAAAAACGAGGAAAAATCTTTTAAGATTTTAAAACAGCCTGTTTCTGTATTTAGTGAAGGTGCCTGGTTACAGACGCTGTTTATTATGAAATACTGGATGGAAGACAACTCTGCCTCTTTCGAGAAAACTGATGTTGTGATAGAGAAATCTGTACGTGCCATTTTTGATGTTTTTGAAACGACTCCTTTAGAGAGTATCCTAGATTTTGGAAAGTTTTTGTGGAAAGAAAAAATGAATTAAACGCGTGTTTTTATTTTCTAAAATTTCAGAGTAAACCACATTAAATATTTGGGTTCCAAATAGCCTCAAATAAACCTACGCCCCCATGAAAACAATAGATAGTATACCTACGGGTAAAATATCACGAGCCACAAGGCTAGTGAGAACTGGTGTTAAAGTTGGTATCAATCAACTTAAATACTACGGAGACACGCTAGTTGATCCTCAAAATGCCAAAGAGAAACTCAATCAAAACAATGCCAGCGATATCTATGATGGGTTAAAAAACTTGAAGGGCTCTGCCTTAAAAGTTGCCCAGATGCTAAGCATGGAAAAAAACATTTTGCCAAAGGCATATGTAGAACAATTTTCATTAGCACAATTTTCTGTACCACCGCTTTCGGCTCCTTTGGTAAGAAAAACATTTTTTAAATACTTTGGCAAACATCCAGAAGATCTCTTTGACACCTTTAATTCAAAATCTATCGCTGCCGCTAGTATTGGACAAGTGCACCAGGCAACAAAGGATGGCAAAGAGTTAGCCATTAAAATTCAATACCCAGGAGTTGCAGATAGTATTAGCAGTGATTTGGCCATGGTAAAACCAGTTGCTATAAAGATGTTTAACATAAAAGGCAAAGACAGTGATAAGTACTTTCAAGAAGTTGAGCAAAAACTTCTTGAAGAAACAGATTATATCCTAGAGGTCAAACAAAGCCAGCAAATGGTTGCAGATTGTAAGCATATTGAGCATCTAATATTTCCAGACTACTACCCAGATCTCTCAAACCACCGTATTATTACCATGGATTGGATTGATGGTGAACATTTAAGTGAATTCACTAAAGTAAATACAAATAAAGTATTAGCAGACAAACTAGGGCAGGCCCTTTGGGATTTTTACATGTACCAGATGCATGAATTAAAAAGAGTGCATGCAGATCCTCACCCAGGAAACTTTTTGGTAACTCCAAAGGGGGAGTTAGTAGCCATAGATTTTGGCTGTATAAAGGTAATTCCTGATTCGTTTTATATTCCTTATTTCGAGTTAGCGATTCCAGAAAACATCAATAATCCAGAGATGTTTACTAAAAAATTATATGAATTAGAAATTCTAACTCCTACAGATACTCCTGAAGAAATTGCTTTTTTCTCTACCCTGTTTCATGAAATGCTAAGCCTATTTACCCAGCCTATGCACAATGAAACTTTTGATTTTAGTGATGAAACCTTTTTCAGTAAAGTGGCAGATCTAAGTGAAAAATACTCAAAAGACACTCAGTTACGTAAAATGAACGGTAATAGAGGCTCCAAACATTTTCTATACATTAATAGAACCTTCTTTGGCTTGTATAATTTAATGAATGATTTAGGGGCCAAAGTGCTTGTAAATAATTACAAAACCTTAAAAAAGTAAAATTGTTTAATTTTTTTACTTAAAAGTTAAACAATATGTATATCTTGTACTTAATTATAATGGATAGTAATTTTAATTACTATTTTATTGGTTAGGTTGTTTAAAAAAGGGAGGCTGGTTGCCTTCCTTTTTGTTTTACTCTAATAAATCTGGTCTTCTCTTTTGAGTATTTTTATAAGCCTGATCTTCTCTCCATTTTTCAATGTTAGCACCGTGACCACTTAAAAGCACATCTGGCACCTTCCAGCCTTTATACTCTGCGGGTCTAGTATAGGTGGGTGGCGCTAATAAACCGTCTTGAAAGCTGTCTGTAAGTGCGCTTGTTTCATTGCCTAAAACTCCAGGTATTAATCTTATTACAGAGTCACAAACAATCGCCGCCGCTAACTCACCGCCACTTAGTACATAATCACCAACAGAGATTTCTCTGGTGATAAATTGATCACGAACCCGTTGGTCAACTCCTTTGTAATGACCACATAAAATAATGATATTCCCTTTGAGAGATAATTGGTTTGAGATACCTTGATCCAGTGTTTGGCCCTCTGGTGTCATGTAAATTACCTCATCATAAGTTCTCTCTGCTTTTAAGCCGCTTATGCATTTGTCTATGGGTTCTATCATCATCACCATGCCAGCGCCTCCTCCAAATTGATAGTCATCAATTTGGTTATAGCTATTGGTTGCAAAGTCTCTTAGGTTGTGCAAATGCACCTCTACCAATCCTTTTTCTATGGCGCGCTTTAAGATAGAGGCCTCAAAAGGACTTTTTAGTAATTCTGGTAATACGGTAATAATATCGATACGCATAGCCATGGTGTTTTAACTTGTTTATTGATCACTTGATATAGCGCAAAGAAAGTTTAAAAAGGCTTTTTTCCTTTTTGTTTGTTTCTTTGATTGAAGTTTTTATCTCCTTTTGTTCTTGCCTTTTTGTACTTTAATTTTATGATTCTTTTGTAAGAACCACCTTGGTTGGTTTGGCTGTTTTTCTCGCTCTTTTCATGAAAACTTGTGCCACCTTCTTCAAATTGTTGCTTGTGAGGGTTTTCTCTCTCTAGTGTGTCTGGTTGTTCCTCTAGAGTTAGTTTTGTCGAAATTTCAACCTCTTTTGCAATGGCTATTTTTTCAATAGTCATGCCCATGAGGGTTTCTATATCCTCTCTAAAGGGTTGTTCTTTTTCTGTGGTAAGCAGTATTGAGGTTCCTTGAGCCTGAGCACGCCCAGTTCTTCCAATACGGTGCATGTAATTTTCTGGGAACCTTGGGGTGTCTACATTTATAACATGACTTACAAGATCTAAATCTAAACCACGTGCCATGATATCTGTAGTAACTAAAATGCGGGTTGTGTTGGCATTAAAGTTTTCTATGGACCGAATACGATAGTTTTGTGTTTTGTTGGAGTGTATAACAGCAACATCATCTTTAAAGGTTTCTTGTAATAGTTCATACAGTAAATCTGCCCTTTTTTTATTAGGAACAAACACTAGTGTTTTTGTAAAAACCTCTTTGTCTTTTAATAAGTGACAAACCACATTTGCCTTGGTGTAGAAGTTTGGCACATCATAGGTGGTTTGTTTGATATTATCTAAAGGGGTACCACTTACCGCAACAGATATCGTAGTTGGGTTTTTGAAAAAATCATTAATAAATACAGCAACATCATCTGTCATAGTTGCGGAGTACATGATGTTTTGACGTTGTTCTTGAAGCAGTTCAAAGATATTGGTGAGCTGAAACCTGAAGCCCAAATCTAGCATCACATCCACCTCATCAATAACTAGTTTTTTTATGTGCTTTGTTTTAAGAGCGCGGCTTAAAATAAGGTCATAGAGTCTTCCTGGAGTTGCAACGATAATATCTGCACCCTCCCACACAGCTTCTTTGTGGGTGTTAATGTTTACTCCTCCATATACACCAACCACTCTTATAGAAGAGTATTTACCAAACTTTTTAATTTCATCAACTACTTGCAATACAAGCTCTCTTGTGGGTACTAAAACCAAAATGCGTGGGTCTATTTGCTTAGAGAACTTTAAGCCGCTTATAAGAGGGAGCATATAGGCAAACGTTTTTCCTGTACCGGTTTGGGCAATACCTACCACATCTTTCCCAGACCCAATTGGAGCAAACGATTTTGTTTGAATTTCTGTGGGTGTATCATACCCCAGATCTTCAATTGCAAAATGTAATTGTTTGTTAATTTTAAAATCGTGAAAAGAATCCATAAGTGGTATTTTGGGCAAAGCTACAATTTATAATTTAGGTGTTTCCAAAGTATAATGTAATACTTGATTGTTTTTTAATGCAGTATAGCCAATTAAAAAAAGCCACCAACACAAGGTTTATGGCTTTATTTTTTGAGTTATTGTATCATTACAAAGGTGTGTTGCACCAGGGCTAACAATTAGTAATAGGTGTATCTTCTTACCTTGGCGATATGTTTTGCAAGTCTAATTACTTGGTGGCTATACCCATACTCATTGTCATACCAAACATAGATTACTATGTTTTTTCCATCTTTAGCAACAATAGTAGCATTGCTGTCAAATATAGAAGGCGCTGAAGATCCAACAATATCACTAGAAACTAACTCATTGTTTAATGAGTATTTAATTTGTTCTACAAGGTTTCCCTCTAGTGCGTATTTTTTTATGGTTGCATTCAACTCCTCAATAGAGGTTTGTTTTTTTAATTCTAATTTTAAAATAGCCAATGATCCGTTTGGTACAGGAACTCTAATTGCATTAGAGGTTAGTTTTCCTTCAAAAGAGGGTAGTGCTTTTGTTACTGCTTTTCCAGCACCTGTTTCTGTAATAACCATATTTAAGGCAGCTGCACGACCACGACGGTGTTTTTTGTGCATGTTGTCTACCAGGTTTTGATCATTGGTGTAGGCGTGTATGGTCTCTAGGTGTCCTTGCACCACACCAAAACTATCTTCAATAGCTTTTAAAATTGGAGTAATAGCATTTGTTGTACAAGAGGCTGCAGAGAATATATCTGTATCATCAGGGTTGTTCTGGGTGTGATTCACACCGTGTACTATATTTGGAATACCTGCTCCTGGAGCTGTAAGTAATACTTTGCTAGCTCCATTAGGAATTAAATGACGGCTTAGTTCTTCTTTATTTCTAAAGGCACCGGTGTTATCTATAATTAAAGCATCTTGAATACCATAAGATGTGTAGTCTATATCTTCTGGGCCTTTGGCAGAAATGATATGTACCGTTGTACCGTTAATAATTAAGGCACTATTTTTTGCGTCTACAATTACGGTTCCTGGAAAATCTCCGTGTACAGAATCATACTTTAATAAAGAAGCTCTTTTTTCTAATACAGTTTGGTCTATAGCACCACGAGTTACTATTGCTCTAAGGCGCATTAGGCTTCCTTGTCCTGTTCGTGTCATCAGCTCGCGAGCAAGCAAACGACCAATTCTACCAAAACCATAGAGCACTACATCTTTTGGAGTAATGTCTTGTTTGTCTTTTGCGTTTTTTAATTTTTCTGAAACAAAAGCAAGCGCATTGGTTTGTTTTTTCTCTAAGTGAAACTCATAGGTTAGTTTACCAATGTCTAGTTTTGCAGGAGGAAGATTAAGCGTTTGAATAGCCTGAGCAATTTCTACTGAGTCAAAAATAGAGATAGGTTTTTCTACAAACGCTCCCGCATACTCATGAAGATTTAAAATCTCACTAACATTTCTATCAATTAATTGATTGCGAAATATGATCAGTTCTATTGACTTGTCATACCATAAATCACTAATGATATTAATAAATGAAACGGCTGCCTTGCGGCGATCTGTTTGAAAAGACAGTTCTTTTTCATAAACGTCATCAAAACTCATAGGTGGTGGTTTTAGGTGTTTTTGTAAAACAAAAACGGTTGTTTAAATCTTGCGCAAAAGTAATTATTTTCTTGGGTTTTGAGTATAAAACAATGTAAAAATATAGTTACTAAGTAGTTGCTTATTATATGGTATGATCTAAAAACGCGATTGTTGTTTTTTATCTAAAAATATAACTACAATGTCTCTGCTTTTTTATTATTGAAGGTCATCTTTATGGGTTGTGAGGTATTGCGTCTGTTTTTGATTCAAGTATTTTGTATCCTCAAACAGATACTGCTCCTGCAATAAGAGCCATCGAAAATAATTTTATAGTGTATTTCAAAAATTAATATTCCTTAACATATCAGTATTTCATACCTTTGTGAGTATGCAAATTCCATTTTATAAATATCAAGGGACAGGTAACGATTTTGTATTGATTGATAACCGGCAACAAAAGTTCCCTATAAACGATACTACTTTAGTAGCCCAGTTTTGTGACAGAAAGTTTGGAGTAGGGGCAGATGGACTCATTGTTTTAGAGCAGCATCCTTCTCAAGATTTTTCTATGATTTATTATAATGCAGATGGAAATCAAAGCTCAATGTGTGGCAATGGTGGTAGGTGTATAGTACATTTTGCTGCTTTTTTGGGAGTGATAGATACCCAAACAGCGTTTATGGCCATTGACGGAGTGCACCGTGCAGCTATAAAAGATGACAATGTAGCACTACATATGATAGATGTAACTCACATTGAAATTCATAAAGAGCATAGCTTTTTAAATACAGGTTCTCCCCATCATGTAGAAATGGTCACTAACCTAGAGGATATAAACGTTGTTGACAAAGGACGTGCTATAAGAAATAACCGCTACGGCGCTACTGGGGCCAATATAAATTTTGTTTCTAAAATTTCTGAAGACACCTTCTGTGTAAGAACCTATGAGCGTGGTGTAGAAGATGAAACCCTCTCTTGTGGCACTGGTGTAACAGCTGTTGCTCTGGCGATGTTTAACACGAAACAAACTACCAGCTCAAAAGTATATTTAAACACACCGGGAGGAGATTTGTCTGTTTCTTTTGTTAAAAAAGAGAACACCTATGCTAACATTGTTTTAAGTGGACCAGCCACACAGGTATATAAAGGTATTTGGGAATTATGATCTTACAAGAAAAAAACATACACCTTCGCGCCTTAGAGCCTACAGATTTAGATTTTTTGTATGCCTTAGAGAATGACACCAATCTTTGGAAGGTTAGCGAAACCATTACTCCATTTTCTAAATATGTGCTAACCCGTTATCTAGAAAATAGCCACCGTGATATTTTTGATGTAAAGCAGTTGCGTTTAATGATAGAACACTCACAAACAAAACAGCCTTTGGGTTGTATAGACCTGTTTGATTTTAACCCTCAGCATCACAGGGTAGGTGTGGGGCTTGTTATTTTTGATGCTGCCCATCGAGCAAAAGGCTTTGCCACAGAAAGTTTGAATTTAATTTGCCAGTATGCTAAAGAGCATTTGCAAGTACATCAAATTTTCGCAAACATATCTGAGCAAAACAAAGAGAGTATCTCCTTGTTTGAAAAGGCAGGATTTTTAAAAACAGGTGTTAAAAAAGACTGGACTTATCACCAAGGAACCTATCAAGATCAATTCTTGTATCAATATATAGTAGCAGATAATTAGATTAAAAATAGTAAGCCCCATGTATTTAAAGAAAATTTTATTGACAGTAGTTTTACTAGGCCTAGTTGGGATGGCAGGTTTTTCTTACTATGTATACCAAAATATATTTACTCCCAATACAGGGTTTAATAACCCGCAGGCACATGTTTTTATACCTACAGGTGCCACATTTAAAATGGTACAAGAAGAATTGAGCCCGCTGCTAAAAGACATGAACACTTTTGTTACTGTTGCCCAAAGAAAAGGATATAGTTCAAACATCAAAGCAGGGCATTTCATCATTAAAAAAGGGAGTAACAACAACGAAATAATAAATAGTATTAGATCTGGAAATATTCCTGTTACTATAAAATTTAACAACCAAGAAAGACTAGAGAATCTTGCTGGACATCTAGCCAAACAAATAGAGTTAGATAGTGCCTCTTTACTAAATGCCATGTTGGATGTAGATTTTTTAAAAGCATCTGGCTTTACTCAAGATACTGCTCTTGGCATGTACATTGCCAATAGCTATGAGGTATATTGGAATACAAGCCCTAAATCATTTTGCCAGAAGATGCTTAAAGAGTACAATGCCTTTTGGAATACCTCTAGAGTAGCCAAAGCCAAAGCAATCTCTCTCTCAAAAGATCAAGTAATGGCATTGGCGGCTATTGTACAAAAAGAAACGGCTATGATACAGGAGAGGCCTATGGTAGCTGGCTTGTATCTCAATAGATTAAAAAAGGGTATGTTGTTACAGGCAGATCCTACGGTGATTTTTGCCAAAAAGAAGACTGAAAATAATTTTAAGCAAGTAATAAAACGTGTCTTGTTTAAAGATCTTAAAATTGCTTCACCTTACAATACCTATAGATATTCTGGAGTACCACCCGGGCCTATTACCATGCCAGATGTTTCTGCAATAGATGGGGTGTTAAACTATAAAAAACACGGGTTTTATTTTATGGTTGCAGATGTTGAGAATTTTGGATATCACAAATTTGCTAAAACACTATCTGCCCATAACCGAAATAAAAAACAGTATGTTAACTGGATTAACAAGCAAGGAGTAAAAAGGTAGTTTTGTGCTACACCGTTTTTTGTACTACTTCAAATAATTGTCCTTGGTCACACTTTAAGGTCTTTGATGGGTATTTTAATAGCAGGGCATAATCATGTGTAGCCATTAAAATGGTATTGCCATTATTATTAATCTCTTGCAACACCTCCATAACTTCAACACTAGTTTGCGGATCTAGATTACCTGTAGGCTCATCTGCTAGTATAAGTTCTGGGTCGTTTAACAAGGCTCTTGCAATGGCAATGCGCTGCTGCTCTCCGCCAGATAACTCATAGGGATATTTTAAGTTTTTGGATTTCATACCAACTTTATCCAACACCTGATCAATTTTAAGATCCATTTCTTTCTTGTCTTTCCAACCTGTGGCTGTTAACACAAAAAGTAAGTTGTCTTTAACGGTGCGGTCATTTAGTAATTTAAAATCTTGAAATACCACCCCGAGTTTTCTTCTTAAAAACGGAATGTCATTTTCTTTTAAAGTGCCCAAATCATACCCTACAATAGTACCATCTCCTTTGCTTAAAGGTAAATCACCGTAGAGGGTTTTCATAAAACTACTTTTACCGGTTCCAGTTTTACCAATAAGGTATACAAACTCCCCTTTTTCTATGCGTATAGACACATTATCAAGAATTAAATTTTCTTTTTGAAAAATGGAGGCATTTATAAGTTCTAAAACTGCTTGAGACATGTACTAGTATTTTTTAACAAATATAATAGAAAGTGTTAGTTATCTTCTTTATAAGATGCATACTTTTTAATGGGAGATGGGCTGCACTGCTTCGGGCTAATGTTTGGATCAATAGCTAGTTTTATAAAACCATTTGTATTTGGTTTTAAATGGGTTCCTGGCTTTAAAATTATTTGATTTTTTGCTTTAAAATCTACCGTGGCATCTTCTCTAAAGGTTTGGTTTTTAATTTCTATACTATTTTGTGCACTAGAGAGGGTGAAATCAAATCTGTAAAAATCTCGGTTACTTATACCAACAATAGCCAAAGGGTCTTTCATCTGCTCAGACATCTTAACAGCGCGGTAGGCGTTCACTCTTCCAGCGCCCATTAGGCCTTTGTAAGGCTCATTACCTGTGAGGTTTTCAACCCCTTTTGAAGATAGCTTTAAAATACTTTCTACCTCATAAGAACTCAAACAGTAATTTACAGACCACATTAGGCCAATTATACCAGTTACAACAGGAGCAGCACTTGAAGAAGCGCCGCCGTAGAGGGTTTTCTCTCCGCAAATATCATGGCCTAATAAATAGCCCTCCCTTGGGGCTACCAAATCTACAGCCTTGTTCATTTGTACTCCTTTTTCAATTTCTGTAGGGGTAAGGGTGCCTTGGTCTGAAACATAAAAATAACCAGCTCTTCTGTCTTTTACTTGTTTGGTTAAGTTTCTTCCTTCATGTTCAAATACTTGATCTGTTGTTTCTCTGTTTATGGTGTACACCCCAGATACAGAAATTACTCTTTCAAAGGATGCAGGATAGAGCGAGTCTCCCAGTTTTTTGCCATCTTTATTGCAGTCTGTTCCGTTTCCAGCACCAGCCACGATTATAATGCCATCATCATACATTTCTTTAATGCGTTCTTGAATGTTTTCTTTGTATTTCCCACCCATAGTGCATTTTGCCCAACTGGCATTAATCACTTTGGCGCCAGCAGCAACAAGCTGCTCGATGTCGTTAAAATTTCCATAGCCATTGGCTATAACATCACAATTGGAGCAAATACCAGCCCTACCATAGCCATTATCCATGGTGGCAACAGCAATGGCAGCAACACTAGATCCATGCGCGCATTTAAGGCCTTTAGTTGCATTGGAGTATTTTAGGTAATTGCGTATGCGGCCTTTAAAATCTGGATCTAAAGAATCTATTTTAGCGTCTGAAATACCCACAATTACTTGGCTGTTTCCGCGGGTTATACCCCAAGCCTCTGGTGCCATAATCATGTCAAGATCATAGGCAGGGTAGGGAGCTCCAAGGTTTTCAACGGGGCTTGTGGTACCATAATCATTAGGATAGTAGGCATTTTCTGTGGTAAAGAATTGACCAACACGGGTGTATTTGTCTGGAAAATTATATTGAAGTGATCCTAGTAATTCTGGATTGTCTGTACTTATGGTATACACTGTTTTTAACAGATCGCGTTTGGTATTTGGGTATGCTTTTTTAAACCGAAATACCTTGTGGCTTGCATAAATTTGGGTTTCCCTATCACTAGCCATGCTTAATACAGCAATGGTATTGTCTTTTTTTTCAGTGATTATTAGGGTCTGCGCATTAGAGATATTTACATGAAAATACAGGCGCTCAGTATCTTCTGAGTTTTGTTGAGACCAGCCCAGCCAAAAGCATGAAAGCAATAAGATGATTGCAATGGGTTTCATTACTCTTGTTTGGTTAAAAGTTGGACTTGACCTTGCAATGCATCAAGCTGTTTTTGCTGCTGCAGGGTGTAGAGGGTAAGTTCCTCAATTTTTTGAAGTAATAGCAAATTCATTTTTTTTAGTTCAAGACCATCTTCTTTTAATTTTTGGGCACTTGGGATCTCTGGCAAGTGATGGTTCTCTTTTAAAAACGCCTCAAGGCTTTTTAAATCAAGCATACGGTAGTCACCCTTTAGGGCAGAGTATCCCTTGTAATACCTTTCAAACACATAATCTGGGGCAACTGCTCCGTTGAGATCAACCAATACTTCTTGGGTGTGAATTTTTCCTTTAACCGTAAGTTTTTGGTCTGGAGCGTTGGTGCCTATGCCAATCATTCCATTTTTCTGTGTAATAGAGGAGAGGTTATTTTGCGCTCCACAAGAGAGACTAACTAATAGTAGCAACAGGCCAAAGGTTGACGTTTTCATGATGTTGGTATTTTATTTGTTTAAAAGTACAGCATTTTTTCTTTACTGATAAGGTGTTTTTGTTAGGCTAATATATAATATATTTGATAGTATCGTTTTTAAACATTTGCTGTGCTATTTAACACCGTTGACTTTGCTGTTTTTTTACCAATAGTGCTGCTATTGTACTGGAGTGTTTTTAAAAACTCCCTTAGACTTCAAAATATCTTTATTGTTCTTGTAAGCTATTTTTTTTATGCCTGTTGGGATTGGCGTTTTTTAGGACTTATATTTTTAAGTTCTTTGGTAGATTATACCATTGGGCTGCAGTTTAATAAGCCGTTATCACAAAAATATAAAAAATACCTACTAGGTTTCTCTGTTCTATTTAACTTGGGTCTTTTATTTACTTTCAAGTATTTTAATTTCTTTATAGACACATTTACCAGCGTGTTTTCATTTTTTGGAACACAGATGCAACCTACTAGCATTTCAATTATACTGCCTGTAGGAATCAGTTTTTACACCTTCCAGACACTTAGTTACACCATAGATTTGTACAAAGGAAAAATAACACCTTCCAAAAATATTGTTGCATTTTTTGCATTCGTGTCCTTTTTTCCTCAACTAGTGGCGGGGCCTATAGAGCGCGCTTCTAGGTTGTTGCCTCAGTTTACTAAGAAAAGAAAATTTGAGTACTCAAAACAGGTGGATGGTTTAAGGCTTATACTAGGGGGTTTATTTAAAAAAATGGTAATTGCAGATAATTGCGCCCTACTAGCAAATCAAATATTTGATTCTTATCCAACACAATCTGGAAGTACCTTATTTGCTGGCGCTGTATTTTTTGCTTTTCAAATTTATGGTGATTTTTCTGGTTACAGTGACATTGCTATTGGGAGTTCTCGCTTGCTGGGTTTTGATTTGATGAAAAACTTTAATTTTCCTTATTTGTCTCAAAACATGTCAGAATTTTGGAAACGTTGGCATATTTCACTCTCTAGCTGGTTTAGAGATTATGTCTATATACCACTTGGAGGAAGTAGGGTGTCTAATGGTAGATTGGTATTAAATATTGTGATTGTTTTTTTGGTAAGTGGCCTTTGGCATGGCGCTAATTTAACCTTTGTTTTTTGGGGTGGTATTCATGCTCTTTTTGTAATTCCTGTGATAGTACTACATAAGAAATATAAAACCCATACAACAAGTGCACCAGTTGCTATTTGGCGTCAATTATTAAATATAGGTGCTACTTTTACAATGGTAGTTTTGGCATGGGTGTTTTTTAGAGCTCCAACCATATTAGATGCTTTTGGCTACATAGATATTATATTTTCATCAAGTTTTTTCACCATGCCAATGGTATCTAGAAGTGCACTTGTATTTATTTTTCTGTACATGATTTGCGAGTGGTTTCAACGCCATAGGGCACATGTGCTTGATGTGTCTCATGTATCAAGACCCATTAGGTATTGCATATACTATTTGGTATGCTTTGCTATATTTTACTTTGCCGGTGATTTGCAACCCTTTATTTATTTTCAATTTTAATGCGTACACTATATTTAAAAATAGCCTTGTTTTTAGCCCCACTTTTTTTGGTGTGGCTTGCCCTTGAAGTTTTTTACCGGCAGGTACCTAATAACTATAGTTACAAAGACCAACAATTACAAAAAGTAGCCGCAGATATCCAAACGCTTGTTATGGGAGATTCGCACGCTTTTTATGGAGTAAATCCTGAGTATTTTAAAGACCCTACGTTTAATCTCTCAAATATTAGCCAGTCTTTACTTACTGATGAATTACTCCTAGAAAAACACATAGCAAATTTACCAGCACTTAAGACTGTGTTTATAAACATTAGTTATTTTACGCTTTCTGCCAAAGACAATGCCTTGGAGAGTAATTGGCGTAAGTATTTTTATTACCACGGTATGGGAATTACGGCGCCAAGTATTTCTTTTTGGAATCCACAACGCTATAGTATGGCGCTTATACAACGTTTTGATAAGTCAATGGCTTTGGTCCAAGCATATCATAAAAACCATACCATAGTAAATGCCACATCTCTTGGGTACGGCAAGCAGGACGCATCTAATATTGTAAAAGATAAAGATGCAATCTCTGTTGTTATTGCTAATAAACATGAGGATAACAGTCTAGATTTTAAACGCAACACGGCTAGATTGCAAAGAATCATTGCCTTGTGTAAAAAGCATGATGTGGCTGTTGTTTTGCTTGAAATGCCAGTATATCCTACCTATTATAATTTGCTTGATACAGAGAAAAAAGAAAAAATTAAATCTGTTCTTACTAATCTATCTGGGGTAAATGATACTGTTTTTTATTTGGATTTAAGCACAAACTCTTTGTTTGAAAAACAAGACCTAAGAGATGCAGATCATCTCACCAATCAAGGAGCTAAAAAGTGTAGTGAGTATTTAAACGCATATCTTAAAGATGTTGTGCATTCTAAAATAGATAAATAGTTTTTTTAGTTCTTCTTGAGTGATTGCCAAATCTTTGGTTTATGATATTAATGTGAGTATAAAATCTAGGATTTTATTGAAAATAGAGTCATATTGCTAAAAAAAATAATAGCATGAAAAAATTTACGTCCCTACTTTTATTGTGTTTTGTAACCATCACATATGGTCAAACTCCTTGCGAGAATGGAATGGCAGGAGTTTATCCATGTAATGGGTATGATCTTCTTTCTGAAATGACAGTTTCAGAATTTGATGCTACCAATGCCAATGACTCATGGGGTTGGACAGATCCAGATACGGGTTCTGAATATGCCTTAATTGGTTTGTATAATGGTACTGCATTTGTAAATATTGACGATCCAGTAAACCCTGTATATCTGGGAAAATTAGATACACATACAGATCCAAGTCTTTGGAGAGATATAAAAACCTATGGTAATTACGCCTTTATAGTAAGTGAGGCTTCTGGACATGGAATGCAAGTTTTTGATTTAACTAGGTTGCGAGATATTTCTAACCCACCTGTAAGTTTTACAGAAGATGCCCATTACAGTGGTTTTGGAAGTGCCCATAATGTTGTGATTAATGAGGATTCTGGATACGCCTACGGTGTAGGTACCTCAACATATAACGGAGGGCCCCATTTTGTGGATATCTCAAACCCATTAAATCCTACGGCTGCTGGTGGATTTGCTACAGATTCTTACTCTCATGATGGCCAGGTAGTAACTTATAACGGTCCAGACTCAGATTATACCTCCAGAGAAATTTATATTGGTAGTAATACTTCATTTATTTCTATTGTTGATATTACAGATAAATCTAATCCTCAGTCTATTGCAACTGTTACCTATTCAAACACAGTATATACCCATCAAGGTTGGTTTACCGAGGACCATCGTTATTTTATTTTAGGCGATGAAATTGATGAAATTAATCTTGGTTTTAATACAAGAAGTATTGTCTTTGATTTTCAAGATTTAGATAACCCAGAATTACATTTTGAGTATGAAGGCCCAACAGCTGCCACAGATCATAATGGATATGTGAAGGATGGTATTTATTACTTAGCAAACTATACAGCTGGAGTTAGAATGATTGATATAAGCGGTATAGACAATCAAGATTTTCAAGAAACAGGATTTTTTGATGTGTATCCCAATGGTAATAATGCAGGATATAATGGCGCCTGGAATGTATACCCTTATTTTGAGAGCGGTACCCTTTTGGTAACCACCCTAAGATATTCTGACGAAAATTTTGTCCCTGGTATGTTGCTTATTAGAGATAGTAATCTTGCAAGTTCAGATATAAATACTATTGAAGTTTCTATGTATCCAAATCCCGCTAGTGAAACTTTAACCATCGAGGTTCCAAATCAAGATGTGTTTAAAGTGTCAATTTTTGATATTGCCGGAAAGAAGCTTTTTCAAACAGAGCAAACAAGCGCTTTAATGACTTTAGATGTGTCGTCGTTTTCTCGTGGAGTGTATTTTGTGACCCTAAATGATACACTAACCAAAAAACTAATAATTCAGTAACCTACTTAGTTACTTTTAAAAAACCAAAACTTTATCCCTATAAAGTTTTGGTTTTTTTGTTTGCAACTTAATCTAGCGATTGCTCAAAACATTCTTTACTTTTAATGAAATTTATTTGTCTATGAAATATTTCAGCTCTATTGTCATTGTTTTATTTTTTACAAACTGCGTTGACATAAAGTTACCCGCAGATTTGTTAATTACCAATGCCAACATTTATACGGTTAACGAAAACTTTGACACCGCAGCCTCCTTTGTAGTAAAAGACGGCCTTATCTTAGAGATAGGTAAAGACACAGCTTTAGCATTAAAGTATACTGCTACCAACACTTATGATGCCGCAGGGAAAACAATTGTTCCTGGTCTTATAGATGCACATGGGCATCTATACAATTTGGGTGTTTCTATGCAACTTCTTGATTTGGTTGGCACCACTAGTTTTAAACAAGTGCTAGAAAAAACAGTGGCGTTTCAAAAAGAAAAGCAGCTGGATTTTATAGTAGGACGCGGGTGGGATCAAAATGATTGGGCGCAGCAAGTGTTTCCAGACAATAAAATGCTGGATGAATTATTCCCAGAGATACCAGTAGCGCTCACTAGAGTAGATGGGCATGCCATGCTAGCCAATTCTAAAGCGCTTGCCTTGGCTGGTATCACACCGGCAACTAAAGTGGCAGGTGGCCAGGTGGTTGTAAAAGACGGAATTTTAACAGGCTTGCTTATAGATACCCCGATGGATTTAGTGTATCAAACCCTTCCAAAACCAACCCCAGCTACTATTAAAAACAACTTAAAACAAGCGCAAGAGGTGTGTTTGTCTTACGGGCTTACTACCATTGACGATGCTGGCTTGTCTATAGAGGTTATAGAAGCTATTGAGCAATTACACAAAGCGAATGAATTGTCAATAAGGGTATATGCTATGGTAAGTAATACCCCTAGAGATTTAGATTATTTTTTACCAAAAGGAATTATAAATACAGGTAAACTTCATGTTAGATCTGTAAAAGTATATGCAGATGGTGCTCTTGGAAGTAGAGGAGCAGCCCTGCGCAAACCCTACAGTGATAGCCATAATCATTACGGTGCTATGATTACAGACCCTGCCTCTTTAGAGCGTGTGGCTTCTAGAATCTTAAAGGCAGGCTACCAGATGAATACGCATGCCATTGGAGACTCTGCCAATATTGCGGTTATCAGAGCCTATAAAAAAGCCTTAGCTGGCACTAAAGATGCTCGTTGGAGAATTGAACATGCGCAGGTTGTTACCCCAACAGATTTTTCGAATTTTTCTAAAAACATTATACCCTCCATACAGCCTACTCATGCTACCAGTGATATGTACTGGGCACAAGAAAGACTAGGGCCAGACAGAATTAAAGGCGCTTACAGTTATAGTACGCTACTAAAAAATGCAGGGATGGTGGCCTTAGGTACAGATTTTCCAGTAGAGGGTGTAAATCCTATGCATACCTTCTATGCAGCGGTTGCCCGAAAAGACTTAAATCAATACCCAGATAACGGTTTTAGAATAAAAGAAGCCTTAACTAGAGAGCAGGCTCTCAAAGGAATGACTATTTGGGCTGCATATGCAAATTTTGAAGATACTATAAAAGGGAGTATAGAGGTTGGTAAGTTTGCTGATTTTACAGTCCTAGAAAAAGATATCATGAAAATTCCTCAAGATAGTATCCCAGGGGTAAAAACCTTGGCAACCTTTATAGATGGTGTTAAGGTGTATGATTTAAAAAGCCAAACTAAAGCACCATAAATTATTAATTCCCTCCTTTTGCCTGCAAATCTTGGATACAGAAATCTGGATCAAAACTCGGTATGTTTTGTAAAGCCTTAAGGCGTTGTATATGCGCTTTTATCTTGTTTTTTGTGATACTTTGGGCTTCAAAATACATCAAACAGTCTTCAATAATACAATGTTTTAGGTGGTCTGGATCTTCATGTTTATCACCGGGATGAATATCATCATTTTGAATGTTAACTAGTCCAAAAATATGTCCAAACTCATGATGTAATGTAGTAGCCTCCAAACGTGTTAAATCATCCAGCACGTTATTGGTTACCTCTTGCAAGGTTTTTTCATATATAACTATAGACGTGTTTTGATAGGCAGACCCAGGGTTACCGTAGTGCTTGTGTCTGAGTTTGCGTTCCCGCTTGCAAAGTAAACATACACTGCTATATCATCTGCCTGGGTGTAAACTGTTCTTTGCTCGTTTTCTATATTTCTAATTTGTGAAATAGAAAAAGGGCCATTTTGGTCTGAAATAACAGTTTCAATAAAACGAACACCATCGGGCTTGTTTACCCTAGCGTTAATAAAGGTCATGAATAGCGTCCAGGGTTTGTTGGGTAGGTCTGTATGCTGGAGAGTATACCATCTCAACAGTCATGCTCCTGTAGCTGTCATCACTCAATAAATCTTCTGCAGAGCTCCCAAGGGCTTTGCGGTTTTCTGCCCTGCCCTGTGGTATTTGATTGTCTTGATCTTCTTTACATGAAAATGTAATTAAAGTCAATAAAATAATAAAAGCGAATTTTTTAATCAAGCAGACCATATATCAAATTTGTGTTCTGCAAACTTAAGTTTTTAATTAGATTTTTAAAACGATTTTATTTTTTAACCATTAAATATTTAAGTCAAACATCCTTTATTACGTACTTTTGCTGTTATGGAACAAATCTTAAAAGAGCTCCCTAAAAAAGCCAAAGACAAGTACAACGAGCATAAAAAATTCTTCGCCAAAATAAAGAAGAAAACACCAAAACACCTAGACAATATAATGTCTGAGTTGCATGATGCAGAGTTTAAAAAAACAGACTGTCTTACCTGCGCCAATTGTTGTAAAACCACCAGCCCTATCTTCACAGAAAAAGATATCCATAGAATTTCTAAGCATTTTAGGATGAAACAGCAGCGCTTTATAGAAACCTATTTAGAGGTAGACGAAGATAATTTTCATGTCCTTAAAACCGCTCCTTGTAGTTTTTTAGACGAGCAAGACAACAGCTGCAGCATCTATGATGTAAGACCAAAAGCATGCCAAGAATACCCTCATACCAATCGCAGAAACTTTCATAAAATAAGTGAGATTACACTTGTAAATACCGCCATTTGTCCTGCAGCTTTTAATATTGTAGAGGCGATGCAAAAAGCTATAGATGTTGGTGTAAACCCTAAGGGTAAAAAGTATAAGTTTAACGGTAGAGACTAAGTTGTTAGTTATACAATAAATAGTTTTGTCTCATTGCATTGTAGTTCTTTAAGCCTTGTTGCCAAGTAGCTTTAATTTGTTGCTGGTTTAGTCCTTGTTGTATTTGTTCTTGCAAAAGGGATGTTCCAGATAGTTTACTAAAAAAGGGATTAAAGAATTCTTCTTTGTTTTGTGAAACGTTGTAGGTGTCTATAAGCCAGTTGAGGTTTATTTCATTAAGTTTTTTTGTGTACTTAAATCAAGGCCAAAGCATTCTTGTGCTTTAAATTTAGGGTATGTGGCCCCCTGATTCGCTTGGGGTGTAAAACCATAGGTGTATATCTTCTTGGGGCAGTGTAGGGGCTCCAAATAGTTGAAATTGCTTATTGGTGCCTCTGCCTGCGCTTATAGGAGTTCCTTCAAAAAAACAAAGACTCGGGTACAAGTTAATAGCAACATCATTAGGCAAGTTTGGTGAGGGTTTTATGGCAAGAGAATACGCGGTTTGATGTGTGTAATTTTTCATTTTTATAACCCTTAGGTCACACGTTACTTTGTTTTTTAACCAGCCTTGGCCATTTATCATTTGAGCATATTCCCCAATGGTCATGCCATGAACAACCGGTACAGGATGCATCCCAACAAAACTTGTGTGCTGTGGCTCTAAAATAGGACCGTCTATGTAGTGGCCATTTGGATTTGGTCTGTCAAGAACCACAAGCTGAATATTGTTTTCTGCGCAGGCTTCCATGACATAGTGAAGCGTAGAGATGTAGGTATAAAAACGAGCTCCAACATCTTGGATGTCAAAGATCATAATATCAATGTCTTTTAATTGCTCTTTAGATGGTTTTTTGTTTTTCCCATACAATGATATAATAGGGATTCCTGTTTTAGAATCCACTCCGTCTTTAATAACCTCTCCCGCATCTGCTGTACCCCTAAAACCATGTTCTGGAGCAAATACTTTGCTTATTGTATTGTCAAACTCATAAATAAAATCTACCAAATGAAAATCTACCACCTGCAAAGAATTTTGAGAGACTAAGGTGTCATTAACCACAGAGGTTTGGTTGGCAACAATACCAATGTTTTTGCCTTTAAGAAGTTTCATGTAGGCTTGCCATTGGTTTGCACCCGTAAAAATATGTGTGCTACTTTTCTCAGAAATATTTCGGCCCACTAAAAGTGTATCTCTCTTTACTTTATTTATGACACTGATATTTAAGGTGTCATTTAAAATAAGGCTATTTGCAAAACCATCATTTTTTTGCTCGCTGGTACTTCCACAAGAAATCAATCCTAAAATCGGTATAAATACTATATTTTTGAAAAAAGATACTCTCATAAAATCTAATGAATTTCGAATATTTTATCGCCCGCCGAATTGCAGCTCATAAAGACTATAAAAGTAGTATTTCAGCGCCAATAATAAAAATTGCTATTCTAGCAATTTCTTTGGGTATGATAACCATGTTGATTTCTGTAGCAACTAGTGTGGGGCTTCAAAAAAAGATCAAAGAAAAGGTGTCTGCTTTTAACGGAGATTTAATCATCACCAATTTTGACACCAACAATTCTGATGATTCTCAGGTTCCTATTTCAATGCAACAGGATTTCTATCCTAATGTTACTATTTCAGATAATGTCAGTCATATTCAAATAACCGCCTCAAAAGGTGCGCTGTTATAAGAACTGAAACAGATTTTGAGGGTGTCATTGTAAAAGGTGTTGGCCCAGATTATAACTGGTCTTATTTTGAAGATTTCTTAACTCAGGGAGTGTTGCCTACTTACACGGCACCCCAGATGAGTAATCAGGTGCTTATCTCAGAATACCTAGCCAATAGACTTGGCCTAAAAGTTGGAGATAAAGCCCTTGCGTATTTTTTTAATAAAAACAGTAGTACGCCACCACGCACTAGAGCCTTTACAATATCTGGGCTATACAATAGTGGTTTCCAGCAATTTGATGCCCAGTTTATAATTGGAGATATACGGCACATACAACGTCTCAATAAATGGGAGCCAGACCAAATTGGCGCTTTTGAACTTTTTGTAAAAGATTTTGATCTTATTGAGCAAACCAACAATGAGGTATATGATGCTATAGGGAGTATGTTGGATACCCAAACCATTCGAAATCGGTTTTACGCTATTTTTGAGTGGCTGGAGCTATTTGATTTTAATGTAGTACTCATTATTGTTATGATGATTATTGTGGCAGGATTTAACATGATAACTGCCCTTTTAGTTCTTATTTTAGAACGCACTAAAATGATTGGTATCCTCAAGGCGATGGGAAGTGATAACTGGAGTGTGCGTAAAATATTTATTTACAACTCCATGTACCTGGTTGGGGTTGGTTTGATTTGGGGAAATATAATTGGTATAGGGCTTCTTTTACTGCAGCAGCACTTTAATTTGTTTGCCCTTGATCCAAACACTTACTATGTTAGCCAGGTGCCTGTATATTTACATTGGAGCTATATAGTGGCGCTCAACTTCGGTACCTTGATACTATGTTTTTTGATATTATTAATTCCAAGTTATATTATTTCGAAAATTTCTCCAGTCAAGGCAATTAGGTTTGAATAAGGAAGCTAAAATATAGCTTCTCAAATCCACACTAAGGCTGTACCTTTGCACTCTAAAATACCACACATTTTATTTCAAACTATGGACTACGCAGAAAATATATTAGGTACTATTGGAAACACGCCATTGGTAAAGATCAACAAGTTGGCTGAAGATATTCCGGGACTTGTACTGGCTAAGTATGAAACATTTAATCCAGGAAATTCTGTGAAAGACCGTATGGCCTTGCAAATGATTGATGATGCAGAGGCAGATGGACGCCTAAAGCCGGGAGCTACCATTATAGAGGGTACCTCTGGTAATACAGGTATGGGCTTAGCCCTTGCAGCTATTGTAAAAGGGTATAAAATGGTGTGTGTTATTAGTGACAAACAAAGCAAAGAAAAAGTGGATATTTTGCGCGCTGTTGGGAGTGAGGTTGTTGTGTGCCCTACAGATGTAGCTCCAGATGATCCCAGATCTTACTATTCTACATCAAAGCGTTTGGCGGAAGAAACTCCAAATAGTTGGTATGTAAATCAATATGATAATCCATCAAACTGTAAGGCCCATTTTATGAGTACGGGTCCAGAAATCTGGAAACAAACCGATGGTAAGGTTACACATTTTGTAGTTGGTGTTGGAACTGGCGGCACTATAAGTGGTGTTGGTAGTTACCTGAAAATGAAAAACCCTACTATTAAAATATGGGGTATTGACACCTACGGAAGTGTATTTAAAAAATACCATGAAACGGGTATTTTTGATGAAAACGAAATTTACCCTTACGTTACGGAGGGTATTGGAGAAGATATTTTACCTCTCAATGTTCGTTTTGAAGTTATCGACGGCTTTACCAAAGTAACAGATAAAGATGCTGCCATCTGGACGCAAAAATTATCAAAAACCGAAGGAATGTTTCTGGGTAATTCTGCAGGTGCAGCCATGAAAGGCTTGCATCAATTAAAACAGCATTTTTCCCAGGATGATGTGATTGTAGTTTTGTTTCATGATCATGGTAGTAGGTATGTTGGTAAAATGTACAATGACCAGTGGATGCAACAGATGGGCTACGTAGAATAGAGATTTTAGTAGTAGCACCCTCTTTTAGGGTATGCTACCATACTCTTATTTTTGTGAAATGTGTCTAAGATTTCAGTAAAAAAATAAGTAACTTGCATAGATGTTACAATGGCTTTACAGCGCAAGGCATTACTTTGAGCGTCATGGATATTATGTTTGTTCTCGCCTAGCAGACCGCCTTGGTATGCGGGCCAAAAGTGTACGGCTATTTTTTATTTATTTGTCTTTTGCAACCTTAGGGGTATGGTTTGCTATATACCTTACATTGGGTTTTTGTTTGCGTTTAAAGGATTTAATATATACCAAAAGAACATCTGTATTTGATTTATGAAAAAGATTTTTCACTCTAAGATATATGTTGCTGTTTTATTATTGTTGGCTGTTTTTGTAGCTGGTGTGTTTGGCTATAAATTTATATCAGAGTACTCTTGGATTGATGCTTTTTACATGACAGTAATCACCATTACTACAGTTGGGTTTGGAGAAGTAGTACCTCTAGATGAGGTAGATAAGTTATTTACATCTGTTTTAATACTTTCTAGTATTTTTATTCTAGCCTATGCCATTTCTGTAATTACAGAATACATGTTAAGTAAAAATAATATTGGTAATCTAAGAGAAAAAAGAATTCATAAAATAATTGATAGTATGAAAGATCACGTTATTGTTTGCGGCTATGGTAGAAACGGAAAACAGGCTGTTGAAAAATTAATAGCCTACAAAAAGCCTTTTGTTATTATTGAGAAAGACCATGAAGTGGTCGATAAATTTGGATCAGCAGCCCTTTTTGTGGAGGGAAATGCTAGTGATGATGAGGTCCTTAAAGAGGCTGGCGTGAACCGTGCTAGCACCTTAATTTGTGCTTTGCCCAGTGATGCAGATAATTTGTTTATTGTACTAACGGCTAGACAAATGAATCCTAACCTAAGAATTATAAGCCGCGCCACGGAAGAGACTAGTTACAAGAAATTAAAACTTGCTGGGGCAGACAATGTAATACTTCCAGAGAAAATAGGGGGAGACCATATGGCATCTCTGGTGGTGGTTCCAGATTTAGTAGAGTTTTTAGATAACTTGTCTGTATCTGGAGAGAAAGACAGCATTAATGTTGAGCAAATTCCTTTTGAGAAGATGTGTCTTTTGGGACAAAAGCAAGCCATTAAAGATTTAGATATCAGAAAAAAAACAGGATGTTCTGTAATAGGATATAAGTCTCCAACTGGAGAATATATCGTAAACCCAGAGCCGTCCATGATTTTAGAAAAAGATTCTTTATTAATTCTTATTGGACGTCCCGTTCAAATAGAAAGTCTCAAGCGGTTGTATAATGTTTGATATTTACTTTAGAATTTAATGACTATTTACTTGAATTTGGGTTAATTTTTTAGCATCTTGCTTTGCTTAAATTCTAAACTAAACCTAACTCTTATTATGAAGAAATTTCTTCTTTCTCTATTTACAATACTAGCACCCGTTTTTTTGTTTGCACAAGAAGCTCAACAAAAGAGTATTGATGAAGTAATCAACGAAAAATTTGGTAACGCTACAGGCTGGTTTGTGGAATTAATTTTTGCGCAAATTCCAGTAACAGACGAGGTTGGAATTCCATGGGTAGTAATTATGCTCCTTGGTTTTGCGACTTTTTTCACCATTTACTTTAAGTTTATCAATATAAGTGGTTTCTCTACTGCACTGAATGTTGTGCGAGGGAAATACGATGAACTAGATCACCCACAGGCGGGAGTCTTAAAAGGAGATTTAACTCCTGGGGCAGATATTCCAGAAACCATTAGAGTAGAAGGTGAAGAAGGTGAGGTTTCTCATTTTCAAGCACTAACAGCTGCACTTTCTGGAACCGTTGGTTTGGGTAATATAGCAGGAGTTGCCATAGCGATCACCATTGGTGGTCCTGGAGCAACACTTTGGATGATTATTGCTGGATTACTTGGTATGACATCAAAGTTTGCTGAATGTACTCTGGGTGTAAAATACAGAGATGTAGATGAGCACGGAACTGTTTTTGGGGGCCCTATGTATTACCTTAAAAAGGGATTGAGCGAGAGAGGCGCTGCAGGCCTTGGTAAGGTACTTGCTGTTTTGTTTGCTATCTTTTGTATTGGCGGCTCATTTGGAGGAGGAAACATGTTCCAGTCTAACCAAGCTGCTATTATTTTTAATGATACTGCTGGATTTACAGGAGGCGCTTCTGGACTTATATTTGGTATTGTAATGGCTGTTTGTGTCGGTTTTGTTATCATTGGAGGTCTTAAAAGAATTGCCGCTGTAACAGAAAAAGTGGTTCCATTTATGGTAGGGATTTACCTATTGGCTGCCTTGGTAGTAATTGGTATGAATTTCACAGAAATAATTCCTGCTTTTGGTAAAATTTGGAATGGTGCTTTTGCTCCTATGGGAGTTGCTGGTGGATTTGTTGGAGTGCTTGTACAAGGATTTAGACGTGCTGCATTCTCTAATGAAGCGGGTGTAGGTTCTGCAGCAATTGCACATTCTGCAGTTAAAACAAAATATCCTGCTAGTGAAGGTATTGTTTCTCTATTAGAGCCTTTTATTGATACTGTAGTGGTATGTACTATTACGGCTTTGGTAATTGTGATTACCGGAAATTATTTAGACGCTGGCGCTGCAAGTGGAGTACAATTAACAAGTGATGCATTTGCTTCTGCAATACCATGGTTTCCATACGTACTTACTGGTGCTGTAATCTTATTTGCATTCTCTACCATGATTTCTTGGTCTTATTACGGGCTTCAGTCTTGGTTGTTCCTTTTTGGAAGATCAGAGAGAAATGTGATGACCTACAAAATTGTATTTTGTTTATTCACAGTATTAGGAGCTTCAATAAGCCTGGGGGCGGTAACAGATTTTTCTGATGCCATGATCTTTGCAATGGCTATCCCTAATTTAATTGGTGTGTCATTATTATTACCTAAAGTAAAAGAAGAATTAGTAAAATATAGAGATGCAATCAAGGCTAGTAAAAGCTAATCTATAACACATATACACGCATAACTCCCCAGTTAGAAATCTAAGGAGTATTATGCCAAATTTTAAATCCCATTTCGAGTTTGACAACCAACAACGAAGTGGGATTTTGCTATTGTGCTTTCTCATCGTTGGGTTGTTTTGTGTTTTGTATTTTTATAAACCCTCACCCGTTTTATTGCTTGATACTTCTTCACCACAGATATTAAAACAACAAGCATACCTAGATTCTTTACGCCAAGAAGCCTTGGAGAAGAAAAAGCCCAAACGCTATGCTTTTAATCCTAATTTTATCTCAGATTATAAAGCATATACTCTGGGTCTCTCTGCCGAGCAGTTTGATAGGCTTTCCCGCTATAGAAGTAAAAACATGTGGATTAACAGCATTGAAGATTTTAAGAGGGTGACTAAGGCCTCAGACAGCCTTATGGCACTACTAGGGCCTTTGTTTAAATTCCCAGATTGGGTCGTAAAATCAAAACCTTCTAAAGCTCAAAAAAACTCAAGTCTTGTATTGTCTTACAAAGATAAAATAGATTTAAACATTGCCACCCAAACGCAACTTCAAGAAGTGCGAGGTATAGGCCCTGCCTTGAGTGCAAGAATTATTTCATACAGATTAAAGCTAGGTGGTTTCTCTGTAGATAAACAATTGCTGAGTGTCTGGGGTTTGAGTGAGGGGGTAGTTGCCAATGTCTTAGGTAGCTTTACGGTCAAGACGCCAAAAGAAATAATTCAGATTGCTGTAAATACAGCATCTGCCTCAGATATTGCCACGATTTCTGGAATATCCTATGACCTCGCTATAGCAGATTTGGGAATTCCGGGTCTTGCGCGAAAAAATAGTATCTCTATCTGAGCTTCAAAAAATAGAGGGAATGACCACAAGTAAATATGCCTTAATTGAGTTATATTTGCATGTAGAATAACTAACAAAAAGAGCTTTCTTTTACAGTTGTTTTATACATCGTATAATAAATATCAATATTAAATAGTTAGCCTTACAGTATGAGTTTATATTTTACAGAAGAGCATGAGTTTTTTAGAAAGAGTTTTCAAGACTTCTTGAAAAAAGAGGTGGTTCCTCACATTGACACCTGGGAGCAAACAGGTACTATAGATCGTTTCATTTGGGAAAAATTTGGAGAGATGGGTTATTTTGGCCTTGCAACTCCTGAGGCTTATGGTGGGATGGACTTAGATATTTTTTATACTATTATTTTTATTGAAGAACTGCAAAAAATAAACAGTGGTGGTTTTGCTGCTGCTATTTGGGCTCATGAGTATTTGGCTATGACTCACCTCAATAAGGAGGCTAACGAGGCTCAAAAACAAAAATATTTAGTACCTAGTGTTACTGGAGAAAAAATAGGTTGTTTGTGTATTACAGAGCCTTTTGGTGGAAGTGATGTTGGAGGCATGAGAACTACAGCTGTAAAAAAAGGCGATACTTATGTAATTAACGGATCCAAAACTTTTATTACAAATGGGGTGTACAGCGATTATTTAATAGTAGCTGCAAAGACCTCACCAGAACTAGGAAATAAAGGAATCAGCATTTTTGTGATCGATAGAGATCTTCCTGGTATTAGTGCCACCAAACTTGATAAATTAGGTTGGAGGGCAAGTGATACTGCAGAGATAGCTTTTGACAATGTTGTAATTCCTGCAGAAAATTTAATGGGAGAAGAGAATCTTGGTTTCCCTTACATCATGCAACACTTCGCTCTTGAGAGATTAATCATGGGAGTAAATGCACATGCAAGAAGTGAGTGGGCCCTAGAATATACTATAGGGTACATGAAAGAGCGTACTGCTTTTGGAAAGCCTATTTCAAAGTTTCAAGCTCTGCGTCATAAAGTTGCAGATTTAGCAAGTGAGGTAGAAATGGCTAAAACCTTTAACTATGTTACGGCAAAACGCCTAGATGATGGTGAGTATGTAGTTAAGGAGGCAACCATGTCTAAACTATTATCAACAAAAATTGCAGATCAAGTTGCCTATGATTGTGTGCAGCTCCTTGGAGGATATGGCTACATGGAGGAGTATCCACTAGCAAGAAACCTAAGAGATAGTAGGTTAGGGCCAATTGGAGGAGGTACTTCAGAAATACTAAGAGAGATTATCTCTAAGATGGTAATTGATGGCGTTAATTATAAGCCAGCTACATAAATTAGATACAATATAAACCAAATCTAGGTGTTATAAACAGTACCCTCAAAGTGTTGTGTTTTGCAGCGTTTTGTTGTTTTTAAAATTAATAGCCCATGCCCAAAAATAACAACCTGCAGAGATGTTACATGCTTGTCTTGCTGTGCTTAGTTTCTATAAGCGTGACTTCTCAAATAGAAATTAAAAACAAGATTGTAGATTTTGCGAGCTTTGCTCCCCTAAAGAGTGCTAGTGTGTATGTTAAAAACACAACCATTGGTACCATTACAAATACAGATGGTAGGTTTTTGTTGAGTATTCCAAAAAGGTATGCCAATGACACCTTGGTTATTTCCTCTATTGGTTACAAGAGTTTTAAGTCTTTGGTCAGCAGTTTTGATAGCACGATGGATATCTTTCTAGAGGAGGATATTGCATCTTTAGATGAAATTCTATTAATAGCAGAAACAAGACCCAAAACTGGAAATGATATTGTGCTTCGCGCTATTGAGGAGTTACCCCAAACCCTCCCAGATAGTGCGTATATACAAAAAGGGTTTTTAAGACATAAGGAGCGTAATTCAAGTGAGTATAAATGGCTTGTAGAGAGTGCTATTACTTTGTATGACTCTAGTTATGATGCTGGATCAAAAAACACGCTACGTCTCAACGTAGACCAAACACGCAAGAGTTATGATTTAAGAGATGTTGACAGTCTTTTTGCCTACACTTCTTATCTGAAAACAAGAACAAAAAACAAAACCCTTCGTAAAAAAAACCTGCGACGAGATACTATTTCTACGGCATCACTAGTTGAGGCAATTCGCTGGAATGACCAGCGGGTAAATGGGCTAGATAAGCTCTTTAGAGGTAAAATAAATATTGTTAGAAATGCCAATGCCACCAGCGCGCTTTTTGGTGAAGATATATTGGCTCGTCATGAGTTTAGGTTAGATACCGTGCTGGTAGAAAATGAGAAAAAATTATATAAAATTGAGATATTAAAAGGAGTAGATTTTGTGGGTTTAAACACCCCAGATATTTATAATGAAGGTTTTCAGGCCAAAGGGTGGATCTACATAGATTGGGACTCATGGGCTATTAAAAAAGTAATGTATGAGCTGGTGGCTAGCTCAGAGAATCAAGTTAAACGCAGTAAGAGTTTGTTTGGCACTCTTTTAAACCACAAACTAGTGATGACCTACATGGAGTATCAAGGAAAGATGTACCCTAAGTATATTTATTATGAAACGCCTAAGCTAGTAAATGCTGGAGATCGTTCCTCTGATCAATTAGATAAAGACGGAAATGCTACCCAAGACAAAGCAGATTTTTATTACAACACAGTACAAGAAATTGTTTTTACTGAAATCATTAGGGATCCAGAGCTTATAAAGCTGGAGCGGTCAAAAACCTGGACCGAAGATATTTTCTCTCCCCAGCCGTATCGTCCAGAGTTTTGGGAGAACTATAATGTTTTGTTAGAGAGTAAAGAAGAAGAAAAACTCATAAAGGATCTAACCATAAGAGCAGGTTTGTTTAAACAATAACCTTGCTTTGGGGTACTGTATAGATTATTATCATAGATTTTATTAAAAAAAATAAAATTCATAATTCATAATTCATAATTTGTTTCTACTTTTGCCGTCCAATAGAGAGGAGGTTATGGAACTATGTTAATTATACCAATTAAAGACGGAGAAAATATCGACAGAGCACTAAAGCGTTTCAAACGTAAGTTTGACCGTACAGGTACAATGCGTCAACTACGTGCACGTCAAGCATTCTCAAAGCCATCGGTTGTGAGAAGAAAAGAAGTACAGAAAGCACAGTATATTCAAGGACTAAGAGACGCAGAAGAAATTTAGTATTCTGCTCCTTATACATATCAAAAACCGCTACACATTTGTGAGCGGTTTTTTTATTGCCTACATTTATTTTTTAATTAAAAAAATGCCCTTCAAACCCTTTACAGATTATTTGCTGTTAGAGAAAAAATATTCTCCTCATACCGTGGCGGCATATACTAAAGATTTAGAGCGGTTTTTTGATTTTATAACAAACCAGTATGAACTGGGTTCATTGCTTTCGGTAAATTATAGTATGGTGCGCAGTTGGATTGTATATCTTGTAGATACAGGCATCTCAAACAGTAGTATTAATCGCAAGATATCTTCTTTAAAAACCTATTATAAGTTTCTTTTAAAAACCAGTCAGATATCTGAAACCCCTCTTGCAAAACACAGGGCTTTAAAGGTTGCCAAAAAAGTACAAATTCCATTTTCACAGACAGAGGTAGAAGATGTCCTGGAGTTGTTTGATCAGGCCAATGATTTTGAAACCCTTCGAGATAAATTAATCGTTGAGCTTTTTTATAGCACTGGTATGAGAAGAGCAGAGCTTATAGGGCTTAGGCTTTCTGATGTTTCTGAAATTCAAAAAACCATTAAGGTGTTAGGTAAAAGAAACAAAGAGCGAATCATCCCTTTGTTGCCCTCAGTGCTAACTACTATAGCCAAATATAAAATCTTTAGAGAAGCCTTGCCTGGCCTGGGCGCTTCAAATACATTGCTGCTAACCTCAAAAGGGAATCCTATATACGAGACCTTGGTGTATCGTGTGATTACCCGTTATTTTTCTGAAACTTCATTAAAAGTAAAAAAGAGTCCTCACATTTTAAGACATTCTTTTGCTACTCATTTATTAAATCAGGGAGCTGAGCTTAATGCCGTGAAGGAGTTGTTGGGGCATGCCTCTTTAGCCTCCACCCAGGTGTATACTCACAATAGTATAGACACCCTAAAACAGGTGTATAAAAATGCCCACCCAAGAAATTCAAAATGAGGGAGTTAATGGGGGCTTGTGTTTCTTCTAAAATTAATTCAAAAAAAGCTTTGCGTATCTATATGATTTGAATATTTTTGCCGCCGGAATTATTGTGAAGCTTTAAATAAATTTTCCAACAATTTGTTTTGTAGAAAAAATTAAATCTTTACATTTGCAATCCGTTAGAAATAGCGGGGTTCTTTATGTAGATTTATTCAGCATAAAAAAACATAAAAAGCCGATGTAGCTCAGCTGGCTAGAGCAGCTGATTTGTAATCAGCAGGTCGTGGGTTCGAGTCCCTCCATCGGCTCTTTAGATTTTGAAAAGTTTGGTTTCTTTTTTGTAGTTAGAAACACTTATATATAGAGGTCTTTTTAAATGTTAGTTCTTTAAAATATTGATTCAAATTTGAATAATACATTCAAAGTAAAAAATAGGGGAGATACTCAAGCGGCCAACGAGGGCAGACTGTAAATCTGCTGACTACGTCTTCGCAGGTTCGAATCCTGCTCTCCCCACAAACTTTTTTACTCTTAAATGTCTACAATCGCTACTATTACCATATTGCGATTGTGGTTTTTTGAAATTGAAAGCTTGAGAAACCATCGTGTTTCTCTTTAAAAGCGGGAGTAGCTCAGTTGGTAGAGCGTCAGCCTTCCAAGCTGAATGTCGCCAGTTCGAACCTGGTCTCCCGCTCAATTTCCATCCTTGCAGTTTTGTGAGGATATTGTTGTTTACAGGCGTTTCATCTGCAAATAACAAGCAGCTCTTTTGAGTTTTGATTTGATTTTTTATTGAATCAGACGTGAGACCAGCAAGCAAAAGCCGGTGTAGCTCAGGGGTAGAGCGTTTCCTTGGTAAGGAAGAGGTCACGAGTTCAATTCTCGTCATTGGCTCAAAATAGATAAGTATAAATACAATTGAACACTAATATATAACTAAGTTAAATTAAATACAAAATGGCAAAGGCAACATATGATCGTTCGAAACCACACCTTAATGTAGGTACTATTGGACACGTAGATCACGGTAAAACAACATTAACAGCTGCAATTACTAAGGTATTAGCAGACGCTGGTTTTTCAGAAGCATCGGCTTTTGATCAAATTGACAACGCTCCAGAAGAAAAAGAGCGTGGTATAACAATTAACTCTTCGCACGTTGAGTATGCGACGGCTAACCGTCACTACGCACACGTTGACTGTCCAGGTCACGCCGATTATGTAAAGAACATGGTTACGGGTGCTGCACAAATGGATGGAGCAATACTAGTTGTTGCTGCAACTGATGGACCAATGCCACAAACACGTGAGCATATCCTTTTAGGACGTCAGGTAGGTATTCCACGTATCGTTGTATTTATGAACAAAGTAGATATGGTTGATGATGAGGAATTACTTGAGCTAGTAGAGATGGAGATCAGAGATCTTTTATCTTTCTACGAGTATGATGGTGATAATGGACCTGTAATCGCTGGTTCTGCACTTGGTGCATTAAACGGTGAGCAAAAATGGGTTGATACTGTTATTGAACTAATGGAAGCTGTTGATACTTGGATCGAAGAGCCGTTAAGAGAGGTAGATAAGCCTTTCTTGATGCCTATTGAAGATGTATTCTCAATTACTGGTCGTGGAACTGTAGCTACAGGTCGTATCGAAACTGGTATTGCAAACACTGGAGATCCTGTTGAGATCATTGGTATGGGAGCTGAGAAATTAACTTCTACAATTACTGGTATTGAAATGTTCCGTCAAATCCTTGATAGAGGAGAAGCTGGAGATAACGCTGGTATTCTTTTAAGAGGTATTGAGAAATCAATGATCTCAAGAGGAATGGTAATCGTTCAGCCAGGATCTGTAACACCACATGCTAAGTTTAAGGCTGAGGTTTACGTACTTAAAAAAGAAGAAGGTGGACGTCACACTCCATTCCATAATAACTACAGACCACAGTTTTACGTTCGTACAACTGATGTAACGGGTAACATTTCTCTTCCTGATGGAGTTGAAATGGTAATGCCTGGAGATAACTTAACAATTAATGTTGAGTTAATTTCTGCAATTGCAATGAGCATTGGTTTACGTTTTGCTATCCGTGAAGGTGGTAGAACTGTAGGAGCAGGTCAGGTAACTGAAATTTTAGACTAAAAATTAGTCTATAGTATATAGAGTAAAGGTGTTCCGTTTTTTCGGGACGCCTTGACTTTTATAACGGGTTTAGCTCTTTTTGAGCAATCCATACGGGATTAGCTCAGTTGGTAGAGCACTGGTCTCCAAAACCAGGTGTCGTGAGTTCGAGTCTCCCATCCCGTGCATATTTACTGAAGTTTTATTATTTCAGTAGTAGAAAAAATAAATACCTACAAAGATGGTAAACTATATTAAAGAGTCTTATAACGAATTAAAAAATCACGTAACGTGGACGCCTTGGTCTGAAGCGCAACGTCTTACTGTTATTGTTGCTGCATTTTCTGTAGTATTGGCATTAGTAGTTTGGGGTGTTGATACTGTTTTTAGCGGCGTTATATCTTATTACTTTGAGTTAATTAAATAATAAGCATGACCGACACAAAAAGTACAAAAAAGTGGTATGTTGTCCGTTCAGTTAGTGGACAGGAAAACAAAATCAAATCCTATATTGAGTCTGAAATCACACGGTTGAACCTTCAGGATTATATAGAAAATATTTTGGTTCCTACCGAAAAGGTGATACAGATACGTAACGGAAAAAAAACAAACAAAGAGCGCGTTTATTTTCCAGGTTATATCATGGTGCAAGCAAGTCTTGCCGGTGAAATACCTCACATTATAAGATCTATTAATGGAGTAATTGGTTTTCTAGGAGAAGTTAAAGGAGGAGAGCCAGTGCCATTAAGACAAAGTGAAGTCAATAGGTTATTAGGGAAAGTAGATGAGCTTTCTGTGAAGGATGAGAATGTAAATATTCCATTCACTATTGGTGAAACGATAAAGGTTGTTGATGGACCTTTCAACGGATTCAACGGAACTGTTGAGAAGATCAATGAAGAAAAACGCAAGCTAGAGGTAATGGTTAAAATTTTCGGAAGAAAAACACCATTAGAGCTAAGCTACATGCAAGTAGAGAAAGTATAATAATTGTTACACGCTATATTATAGGTTTTATTTAAAGCTTCCACTTTAAACTAAATCGACAAATTTTTTAAAAACAGAAAATGGCAAAAGAAGTCAGTAAAGTAGTAAAATTGCAAGTTCGTGGAGGTGCGGCTAACCCCTCGCCACCAGTTGGACCCGCTTTAGGTGCTGCCGGTGTGAATATCATGGAGTTCTGTAAGCAGTTTAACGCTAGAACACAAGATAAGCAAGGAAAAGTATTGCCAGTTGCGATTACAGTATATAAAGACAAGTCTTTTGACTTTGTTATTAAAACTCCTCCAGCTGCTGTACAAATTCTTGAGGCAATCAAGGTCAAAAAAGGATCTAGTGAGCCACACGTTAAGAAGGTAGGGACTATTTCTTGGGATCAAATTAGAGTCATTGCAGAAGACAAAATGCCCGATTTAAATGCTTTTAGTATTGAGTCTGCCATGAAAATGGTAGCCGGTACTGCGCGTTCAATGGGAATTAAAACAAAAGGTACTGCACCTTTATAATAAAAAAGAATCTATAAAATGGCAAGATTAACTAAAAAGCAAAAAGTGAATACTGCGAAAGTGGAGGCTAAAACCTACACTGTCTCAGAAGCTTCAGCTTTAATAAAAGAAATCTCCAACACAAACTTTGATCCATCTGTGGACCTTGCTGTGCGTCTTAATGTAGACCCACGTAAAGCAAACCAAATGGTTAGAGGCGTTGTTACCTTACCTCACGGTACAGGTAAAGATGTGAAGGTGTTAGCCTTAGTTACTCCAGATAAGGAAGCTGAAGCTACAGCTGCCGGAGCAGACTTTGTTGGATTAGATGAGTACCTCGATAAGATTAAAGGAGGTTGGACAGATGTTGACGTAATTGTAACTATGCCAAGTGTAATGGGTAAATTAGGTCCTTTAGGACGTGTATTAGGGCCTCGTGGTCTTATGCCAAACCCAAAGACTGGTACAGTGACCATGGACGTTGCTAAAGCGGTTAAAGACGTGAAAGGTGGTAAGATTGACTTTAAAGTTGAGAAGACTGGTATTATTCATGCAGCAATAGGAAAAGCATCTTTTGATGCAGAGAATATTGCAGGAAACGCAAGAGAATTATTAACTACGTTGGTAAAACTGAAGCCTCAAGCGGCTAAGGGTGTTTATATTAAAAGTATATTCATGTCCAGCACAATGAGCCCAAGTATCGAGATTGATACAAAAGGATTCATTGAGCAGTAAAACACAGACTTATGACAAGACAAGAAAAATCACAAGTGATTGAAACGTTAACTGCACAGCTTACAGAAAACACTACTATTTATTTAGCAGATATTTCTGGGTTGGACGCTGGTAAAACATCAAACTTACGTCGTGCTTGCTATAAAGCAGGTGTGAAGTTGGCTGTAGTTAAAAACACATTGCTTGCAAAAGCAATGGAGAGTTCTGATAAAGATTTTGGCGATTTGCCAACAATTTTAAAAGGGAACACATCTTTATTATTTTCAGAAACAGGAAATGCACCTGCTAAGATCATAAAGGAATTCAGAAAAAAATCTGAAAAGCCTTTACTTAAAGGAGCATATATTGAAGAGGCTATCTACATTGGAGATGATCAACTAGACAATCTAGTAAACATCAAATCTAAAGAAGAGGTTATTGGAGATATTATCACCTTACTACAATCACCTGCTAAAAATGTTATTTCTGCTCTTAAGAGTGGCGGAAATACACTTTCAGGTATTGTTAAAACACTTTCTGAAAGAGAAGGATAATCAATACAATGCACTAATTAAATTACAAACAATAAATTACAATTTTTAAAAACGATAGAAAATGGCAGATTTAAAAGATTTCGCAGAACAATTAGTTAACTTAACCGTAAAAGAGGTTAATGAATTAGCTACTATATTAAAAGATGAGTACGGTATCGAGCCTGCTGCTGCAGCTGTAGCTGTTGCTGCTGGTGGAGCTGGTGGCGCAGAAGCTGCTGATGAGCAAACTGAGTTTGACGTAATTCTTACGGCAGCCGGTGGAGCAAAATTAGCGGTAGTAAAACTAGTTAAAGAATTAACTGGTGCTGGTCTTAAAGACGCAAAAGGATTAGTTGATAATGCACCATCTCCAATTAAAGAGGGTGTGTCTAAAGACGAAGCTGAAGCGCTTAAAGCTCAATTAGAAGAAGCTGGAGCAGAGGTTGAGCTTAAGTAAGCTTTTCTAACTCCAAACCTTAAGGTTTAGGTCTTCCGTTTATCGCGGAAAGACCTAAACCATTTTGTGTATATAAAGGTTCCTATATTTTTGAGTATACACAACATAACTTGTTTAACTAAATTCCGTCCATAGATGTCAGCAATGTTAACTGAAAGATTGAATTTTTCTTCTGTTCAAAATAAGCCCGATTACCCGGACTTTTTGGACATCCAGATCAAATCCTTCCAGGATTTTTTCCAGTTGGAAACCAAATCAGAAGAAAGAGGCCAAGAAGGATTATACAAAACCTTCTTAGAGAATTTCCCAATTACAGATACTCGTAACCAGTTCGTGTTAGAGTTTTTAGATTATTTTGTAGATCCACCAAGATATTCAATTCAAGAGTGTATTGAGCGTGGTCTTACTTACAGTGTGCCCTTAAAAGCGCGTTTAAAACTGTATTGTACAGATCCAGAACACGAAGATTTTGAAACAATTGTGCAGGATGTATACCTAGGTACTATTCCTTACATGACTCCTTCAGGTACTTTTTGTATCAATGGAGCAGAGCGTATTGTAGTTTCTCAACTGCACCGTTCTCCAGGGGTATTCTTTGGACAATCATTCCATGCCAATGGAACGAAACTATATTCGGCCAGAGTAATTCCTTTTAAAGGTTCTTGGATCGAATTTGCTACCGATATCAATAGCGTTATGTACGCATATATCGATAGAAAGAAAAAATTACCAGTTACAACCCTCTTTAGAGCTATTGGTTTTGAGAGAGATAAAGATATCCTTGAGATATTTGATCTTGCTGAAGAGATTAAGGCATCTAAAACTGGATTAAAAAAATACTTAGGCCGTAAGTTAGCAGCACGTGTGCTGAAAACTTGGCATGAAGATTTTGTAGATGAAGATACAGGTGAAGTTGTATCTATTGAGCGTAATGAAATTATCTTAGATCGCGATACTGTTCTTGAAAAAGAGCACATCGAAGAGATTATAGATTCTGGTTCTAAAACCATTTTATTGCACAAAGAGGATAACCATCTTGCAGATTATGCAATTATCCACAACACGCTACAAAAAGATCCTACGAATTCTGAAAAAGAAGCCGTAGAGCATATCTACAGACAACTGCGTAACGCTGAACCGCCAGATGAGGAGACCGCTCGTGGTATCATCAACAAGTTGTTTTTCTCTGACCAGAGATATAACCTTGGTGAGGTAGGACGTTACCGTATGAATAAAAAACTGGGTCTTGATATTGCAATGGATAAGCAAGTGCTTACCAAAGAAGATATCATAACCATTGTAAAGTACTTAATCGAGCTTATTAATTCTAAAGCAGAGATTGATGATATTGATCACTTATCTAACCGTCGTGTACGTACCGTAGGTGAGCAATTATCTTCTCAGTTTGGTGTTGGTTTAGCCCGTATGGCTCGTACCATTCGTGAAAGAATGAATGTACGTGACAATGAGGTATTTACACCTATTGATTTAATTAACGCCAAGACCTTGTCTTCTGTGATTAATTCTTTCTTCGGAACGAATCAATTATCACAGTTTATGGATCAAACAAACCCACTAGCAGAGATTACCCACAAACGTAGGTTATCTGCACTTGGGCCAGGTGGTTTGTCTAGAGAAAGAGCAGGATTTGAAGTACGTGATGTACATTACACTCACTACGGAAGATTATGTCCTATTGAAACTCCTGAAGGACCAAACATTGGACTTATTTCATCTTTGGCTGTATATGCAAAAGTGAACAATCTTGGATTTATTGAAACACCGTATCGTAAGGTAACTGATGGTGTTATTGATCTTAAGACAACCCCACAATACCTTTCTGCTGAAGAAGAAGAAGGACAAATGATTGCACAAGCAAACATTCCTTTAAAAGCTAGTGGAAAAATTGATACAGATAGAGTAATTGCCCGTGAAGAAGGTGATTTCCCTGTGGTAGATCCAACACAGATTAATTATGCTGATGTTGCGCCAAACCAAATTGCATCAATTTCTGCATCATTGATTCCATTTTTGGAACATGATGATGCCAACCGTGCTTTGATGGGATCTAACATGATGCGTCAAGCAGTACCTTTATTAATTGCAGATTCGCCAATTGTAGGAACTGGACTAGAACGTCAAGTTGCTTCAGATTCTCGTGTGCTTATCAATGCAGAGGGTGATGGAACTGTTGAGTATGTAGATGCAAATGAAGTTACTATTAAGTATGACCGTTCTCAAAAAGATGGAATGGTAAGCTTCGATAGTGATAGCAAAACATACCAATTAATTAAGTTTAGAAAAACAAATCAAGGTACATCTATTAACCTAAAGCCTATTGTTAGACAAGGTGATAGAGTATTAAAAGGTCAAGTATTATGTCAAGGGTACGCTACAGAAAAAGGTGAGCTTGCACTAGGACGTAATATGAAGGTTGCCTTTATGCCTTGGAAAGGTTATAACTTTGAGGATGCCATTGTAATTTCAGAAAGAGTAGTGCGTGAAGATATCTTTACCTCTATTCATATCGATGAGTATTCATTAGAAGTTAGAGATACAAAACTAGGAAACGAAGAACTAACAAATGATATTCCTAACGTTTCAGAAGAGGCCACTAAAGACCTTGATGAAAACGGAATGATTAGAATTGGTGCAGAAGTAAAACCTGGTGATATTCTTATTGGTAAGATTACTCCAAAAGGAGAAAGCGATCCTACCCCTGAAGAAAAATTATTACGTGCCATCTTTGGTGATAAAGCAGGTGATGTAAAAGATGCTTCTTTAAAAGCATCTCCATCATTACATGGTGTTGTTATCAATAAAAAATTATTTGCCCGTGCGGTAAAAGATAAGCGTAAAAGAGCTAAAGATAAAGAAGACATTGCTGCACTTGAGGTGAAGTATGACGGAAAATTTGATTCTCTTAAAGAGGTATTGGTAGAAAAACTATTTACAATTGTTGGTGGTAAAACTGCCCAAGGCGTTACAAACGATCTTGGTGAAGTTGTCTTTCCAAAAGGTAAAAAGTATACACTCAAGATGTTAAATGCTGTAGATGACTATACGCATTTGGTTGGAGGAGTTTGGGCAACAGATGATGAAACCAATGAAATGGTTGCAGACCTAATGCACAACTACCGTATCAAAGAAAACGATCTGCAAGGTAACTTGCGTCGTGAGAAGTTCACGATCTCTGTTGGAGATGAACTTCCTGCAGGAATTTTAAAACTTGCTAAAATTTATGTTGCTAAAAAACGTAAATTAAAAGTGGGTGATAAGATGGCAGGACGTCACGGTAACAAAGGTATTGTAGCTCGTATTGTAAGAGATGAGGATATGCCATTTTTAGAAGATGGATCTCCGGTGGATATCGTATTGAATCCACTTGGTGTACCGTCTCGTATGAACATTGGTCAAATATATGAAACCGTTTTAGGATGGGCTGGTCAAAAATTAGGTCGCAAGTATGCAACTCCAATTTTTGATGGTGCAACACTAGATCAAATCAACGAGTTAACCGATGAGGCTGGAATTCCAAGATTTGGACATACCTACCTTTATGATGGTGGAACTGGACAACGTTTTGATCAACCAGCAACTGTTGGTGTGATTTATATGTTGAAACTAGGACATATGGTTGATGACAAGATGCATGCACGTTCTATAGGACCATACTCACTAATTACACAACAACCATTGGGTGGTAAAGCTCAATTTGGGGGTCAGCGTTTTGGAGAGATGGAAGTATGGGCACTTGAAGCATATGGAGCATCAAGTACTTTACGTGAAATATTGACAGTGAAGTCTGATGATGTGATTGGTAGAGCTAAAACTTACGAGAGTATCGTTAAGGGTGAGCCAATGCCAGAACCGGGTCTTCCAGAATCTTTTAACGTGTTAATGCACGAGCTAAAAGGTCTTGGATTAGACATCAGGCTAGAAGAATAAATTATATTCCCGCGCCACGGCGCGGGAAATAATTAGTTTTTCTCCGGAAACAGTCGTTTCCAAATCAATAGTTTTAAATTTTATTTTACAGCATTATGGCAAGAAATAATAAAGAACAAGCACCACCAAAATTCAATAAGATTTCTATTGGACTAGCTTCACCAGAGGCAATCCTTGGAGAGTCTAGAGGTGAGGTGTTGAAACCAGAAACAATTAACTACCGTACGCACAAACCAGAGCGTGACGGTTTGTTTTGTGAGCGTATTTTTGGACCTGTAAAGGACTATGAATGTGCTTGTGGAAAATATAAAAGAATTCGCTACAAAGGGATCGTTTGTGATCGTTGTGGTGTAGAGGTAACAGAAAAGAAAGTACGTCGTGATAGAGTAGGACACATCAATTTGGTGGTGCCTGTTGCTCATATCTGGTATTTCCGTAGTTTACCAAACAAAATAGGATATCTTCTTGGATTACCATCAAAGAAGTTGGATATGATTATATACTATGAGCGTTACGTAGTTATCCAACCAGGTATTGCCAAAAACGAAGAGGGAGAATCTGTTCAGAAATTAGATTTCTTAACAGAAGAAGAGTATCTAACAATTTTAGAGACAATTCCTCAGGAGAATCAATACTTAGATGATACAGATCCAAACAAATTCATCGCTAAGATGGGTGCAGAATGTTTGATTGATTTATTAAATCTAATTGATCTTCATGCATTGTCTTTCGAGCTGCGTCATAAAGCAAACAACGAAACTTCAAAACAACGTAAGACAGAGGCTCTAAAGAGACTTCAAGTTGTAGAGGCTCTGCGTGATGCAAACAAAACTCGTGAGAATAAAGCGGCTTGGATGATCATGAAGGTTATTCCAATTATACCGCCAGAATTGCGTCCACTAGTGCCACTAGATGGAGGTCGTTTTGCAACCTCAGATTTAAATGATTTATACCGTCGTGTAATTATCAGAAACAACCGTTTAAAGCGTTTGATGGAGATTAAAGCACCAGAGGTAATTCTGCGTAATGAAAAACGTATGTTGCAAGAATCTGTAGATTCATTGTTTGACAACACACGTAAATCATCTGCAGTAAAAACAGATAGTAACCGTCCATTAAAATCTCTTTCAGATTCATTGAAAGGAAAGCAAGGGCGTTTCCGTCAAAACCTGTTAGGGAAGCGTGTTGATTATTCTGCACGTTCTGTAATTGTTGTTGGACCAGAATTAAGATTATTTGAATGTGGATTGCCAAAAGGTATGGCTGCAGAATTATACAAGCCTTTCGTGATACGTAAGTTGATTGAAAGAGGTATTGTTAAGACTGTAAAATCTGCAAAGAAAATTATAGAGAAAAAGGAGCCTGTTGTTTGGGATATCTTGGAGAATGTCTTGAAAGGACATCCAGTACTGCTAAACCGTGCCCCTACGCTTCACCGTCTAGGTATTCAAGCGTTTCAGCCAAAGTTAATTGAAGGAAAAGCAATCCAGTTGCACCCATTAGTATGTACGGCCTTTAACGCCGATTTTGATGGAGATCAAATGGCAGTTCACCTTCCACTTGGCCCAGAGGCGATATTGGAAGCACAACTATTGATGTTGGCTTCACACAATATACTGAATCCTGCAAACGGTGCTCCAGTTGCAGTACCTTCTCAAGATATGGTATTGGGTCTTTATTACATGACCAAATTACGCCTATCAACAAAAGAGGTTAAGGTAAAAGGAGAAGGATTAACTTTCTACTCAGCAGAAGAAGCAGTGATTGCTTACAATGAGAAGATGGTTGATTTGAATGCTCAAATCAAAATTAGAACTAAAGATTTCAATGAAGCTGGCGAACTTGTTTTCCAAATTATTGAAACTACACTTGGTAGAGTAATCTTTAATCAAAACGTACCTGAAGCAGCTGGTTATATTAATGAGGTATTAACCAAAAAATCTCTTAGAGATATTATTGGTGGTATTTTGGCTAAAACTAGTGTGCCAGTAACTGCAGATTTCTTGGATGAAATTAAAACCTTAGGGTATAAGTTTGCATTTGAAGGTGGATTATCATTCTCACTTGGAGATATTATTATTCCAGCAGAAAAGTACACAATGATTGATCAGGCCAATGAAAAAGTAGATGCTATTAGAGCAAACTACAACATGGGTCTTATTACTCAAAACGAACGTTACAATCAAGTTATTGATATCTGGACAGCTACCAATGCAGGATTAACCGAGTTATCTATGAAGCGTATACGCGAAGATCAACAAGGATTTAACTCTGTGTATATGATGCTTGATTCTGGAGCACGTGGATCTAAAGAACAGATTCGCCAGTTAACTGGTATGCGTGGTTTGATGGCTAAGCCTAAAAAATCTAACAGTGGAGGAGGAGAAATTATTGAAAATCCAATTCTTTCTAACTTTAAGGAAGGTCTTTCGATTTTAGAATACTTTATCTCTACGCACGGTGCACGTAAAGGACTTGCAGATACAGCCCTTAAAACGGCAGATGCAGGATACCTTACACGTAGACTAGTAGATGTTTCTCAAGATGTTATTGTAAACACCGTAGATTGTGGTACACTAAGAGGTATTGAGGTGAAGGCATTAAAGAAAAATGAAGAAGTTGTTGAAGACTTAAAAGCAAGAATTGTTGGACGTACCTCACTCAATGATGTGATACATCCATTAACAAAAGAAGTGCTTGTCTCAAACGGAGAACATATAGATGAAGTTATTGCTCAGGCAATCCAGGACTCTCCTATAGATACTGTTGAAGTTAGATCTGCATTAACATGTGAGGCTAAAAGAGGTATTTGTGCACAGTGCTACGGAAGAAACCTTGCTACCAATAAAATGGTACAAAGAGGTGAAGCTGTTGGTGTTGTTGCTGCGCAGTCTATTGGTGAACCTGGAACACAGCTTACATTGCGTACCTTCCATGTGGGTGGTATTGCAGGTAACATTTCAGAGGAAAATAAACTCAAAGTTAAATTTGATGGTATTGCCGAGATTGAGGATTTGAAGACTGTAAAAGGTCAAGATGCTGATGGTAATGATATTAATATTGTTATCTCTCGTACTTCTGAATTGAAATTAACAGACAAAAAGACGGGTATTACCTTATCTACAAATAACATCCAATACGGATCTACCATTTTTGTTAAAGATGGTGACGCCTTAAAGAAGGATGATGTTGTTTCTACTTGGGATCCATACAACGGTGTGATTATTTCAGAATTTGCAGGTAAAATCAGGTACGAGAATATCGAACAGGGTGTTACATATACTGTAGAGATTGATGAGCAAACCGGTTTCCAAGAAAAGGTAATTACAGAGTCTAGAGATAAGAAGAAGATACCAACGCTTCAAATTATAGGAAAAGGTGACGAAGTAATTCGTAGCTATAACCTACCACTAGGAGCATTGATTCAAGTTGATGACAACGAAAAAATCAAGATTGGTAAAATTTTGGTGAAGATTCCACGTAAATCTGCAAAAGCAGGTGATATTACTGGAGGACTTCCAAGAGTAACCGAACTCTTTGAGGCACGTAACCCTTCAAATCCTGCTGTAGTAAGTGAGATTGATGGTGTTGTCTCTTTTGGAAAAATTAAGCGTGGTAATCGTGAAATCATTGTGGAGTCTAAACTAGGTGAAGTAATGAAATATTTGGTGAAATTAAGTAACCAGATTCTAGTGCAAGAAAACGATTACGTAAGAGCAGGTATGCCACTTAGTGATGGTTCTACCACACCAGAAGATATTCTTAGAATTAAAGGCCCATCTGCAGTACAACAATACCTTGTGAACGAAGTTCAGGAAGTATACCGTCTGCAAGGTGTGAAGATTAATGATAAGCATTTTGAGGTTGTAGTACGCCAGATGATGCGTAAAGTAAGAATCGTAGATAGTGGAGACACTAGCTTCTTGGAGAACCAATTGGCTCATAAGGATGACTTTATCGAAGAAAACGATAAGATCTTTGGAATGAAGGTAATTGAAAACGCAGGTGATTCTGAAAACTTAAAAGAAGGTCAAATTATTTCGGCACGTAAGCTGAGAGATGAAAATTCTATTTTAAGAAGAGCTGATAAAACATTGGCAGAAGGCCGTGATGCAGTTAATGCAACAGCAACGCCAATATTGCAAGGTATTACAAGAGCGTCTTTACAGACTAAATCTTTTATATCTGCAGCATCTTTCCAAGAAACAACTAAAGTATTAAACGAAGCAGCAGTAGCTGGTAAGGTAGATACGCTAGAGGGTCTTAAAGAGAATGTAATTGTAGGACATAAAATACCTGCCGGAACCGGTATGCGTAACTATGACACTATAATTGTAGGCTCTAAGGAAGAGTTAGCGCAAAGAACTCAAGAAAAGCAAGAGGTTAATTACAACTAATCTTTTATCTTTTAATAGTTTGCAAAATCCCGTGACAGTAGTTTCGGGATTTTGTTTTTTTAATGAATATATAATGGTAATTTTATGGGGTAGTGCTAGCAAAGTAGTACTCTAGAATTTTAAAGACTTAAAAAATGGCAGATCAAAAAAATAACAATCCAAAAAAACCAAGTTTAAATATAGAGCTAGATGCAGATGTAGCGCAAGGAATCTATAGTAATTTGGCTATTATTAACCATTCTCAATCTGAGTTTGTGGTAGATTTTGTAAGTATAATGCCTGGTGTGCCTAAGAGTAAGGTGAAATCTAGAATTGTACTAACACCGCAGCATGCCAAGCGTTTTTTAAAAGCATTAAACGAGAATGTTTCTAGATTTGAAAAACAAAACGGAACGATTCAAGACAATAACCAGCCACAAATCCCTATTAGTTTTGGCCCTACTGGTGAGGCATAAGTATTGTAGGAGTTTTTAATAATTAATACAATGAAAAATTTAATTTTAATACTTAGTTCTTTACTTTGTTTGTGTGTGATTTCTTACAAAACAATTACTAAAACAAATGAAAATAGAAAGTAATTCAATATTTAATTTTGGCGAAATTGGTGATTACTGGACCTATGAAAGAGAAAATCTTGATTATTACACTGGAGTATCTTCATTTGATACAATTACCTATACAGTAACACAAAAGGTGTTAGATACTTTATTTATCCAATATGGTAATCAAAGTAATATACTTAAATGGGTGCAAACAGATTATGAGTTATTTCAAAAAAATAATTCTAATAATCTACAGTTAATTTTTGATTCACGAATTGATTCTGATGTTTTTATAGGTGATGATTGGGGTTCCTATTTTTCTACTGATGGTGTCCCTGTGATCGTTAATACAACCCTTGGAGATTTTGAATGTCAGAGGTCTAGGGTTTCGTTTGGAGATCCTTATTGTGCTGTTACTTATTGGATAAACCCTAATTATGGAGTGATAAAAAGACAATCTGGTTGCGAATACAACGCTGTATTTGAGACACTCATAGAAACAAACACTTTATAATTAAGACACAGCCAAAGAAAATTATTCTTTCTGGCTTTCAAACTCGCTTACTAGATGTAGTTTTATATTTGGATATTTACTTTGTGTCATCTGCAGGGTAAAGGCAGAGTCTGCAAAAAAGACCAATTGCCCGCGTTTATCTTTGGCTAAAAACTTAGATTTTACACGTTTAAAATCTTTAAACTCATCACTTTTTTCATCTTGTGGATCTACCCAACAGGCCTTGTGTACATTTAGGTTTTCATACCTACATATAGCGCCATATTCATGCTCTAACCTGTACTGAATTACTTCAAATTGAAGGGCTCCAACCGTTCCAATTACTTTACGACCGTTTAGCTCTAGGGTGAATAATTGTGCAACACCCTCGTCCATTAATTGATCAATTCCTTTCTCAAGTTGTTTGCTTTTTAAGGGATCTGCGTTATTGATGTATTTAAAGAATTCTGGAGAGAAACTTGGAATTCCTTTGTAGTGCATTTGCTCTCCCTGTGTGAGTGTGTCTCCAATTTTAAAACTCCCCGTATCATGCAGTCCAACAATATCTCCAGGGTAGGAAGTGTCTACAATTTGTTTTTTTTCTGCAAAGAATGCGTTTGGACTTGAAAATTTCATTTTCTTTCCATTACGAACATGTACATAATTTGTATTTCTTTGAAAAACACCAGAAACAATTTTTATAAAAGCCAAACGGTCTCTGTGTTTGGGATCCATGTTTGCATGTATTTTAAATACAAAGCCAGAAAATTCATTTTCCTCGGGTCTTACAAGTCTTGTGTCACTTGATTTTGGTTGTGGTTTTGGTGCAATTTCCACAAAACAGTCTAACAGCTCACGCACACCAAAATTATTTAAAGCAGACCCAAAAAATACTGGTTGTAAGGCTCCTTGAAGGTACTGCTCTCTATTAAACTTTGGGTATACTTCGTCTATAAGTTCTAACTCTTCTCTTATAGTCTCAGCCGGCTTTTGGCCTATAAGATCATCCAGATCAGTGGAAGAAATGTCTTCAATTTCAATGGTTTCTTCTATGTTTTTACGGCTATCGCCACTAAACAAGTTGATGTTTTTCTCCCAAAGATTATAGATACCCTTAAAGTCATACCCCATACCAATAGGGAAGGAGAGTGGAGTTACTCTTAGTTTTAATTTTTGCTCAACCTCGTCCAACAGCTCAAAGGCATCTTTACCTTCTCTATCTAGTTTGTTTATAAACACAATCATCGGGATGTTGCGCATGCGGCAAACCTCTACAAGTTTTTCTGTTTGCTCTTCAACCCCTTTTGCTACATCTATTACAACAATTGACACTATCTACTGCCGTTAGTGTTCTAAAGGTGTCTTCTGCAAAATCTTTGTGACCAGGGGTGTCAAGGATATTTATTTTAATGCCTTCATATTCAAAAGCTAACACAGAGGTAGCCACAGAGATACCACGCTGTCTCTCAATTTCCATAAAGTCACTGGTGGCCCCTTTTTTTATTTTATTGCTTTTTACCGCACCCGCCTCTTGAATAGCACCTCCAAAGAGTAAAAGTTTTTCGGTTAAGAGTTGTTTTACCTGCATCTGGGTGAGATATAATGCCAAATGTTTTCCTTCTATCTATTTCTTTTTGTAATGACATTTATAAAAATTTTTGAACAAAGATACACCTAGTTTTTAGTTTAGAATATAATATTAAAAAACCGATTGTGATTGTAGGGTGAATTTCTGTTTTACTGTTTTTATTTTATTGATTGAATTTCTTTTACCTTTGCGGTATAACTTATACTATGGAATTACAACTTACCAAACCTATTTGCTTTTTTGATTTAGAGACTACAGGTGTCAATATAGCGACAGACAGAATTGTAGAAATCTCTATTTTAAAAGTATTTCCAAACGGAAATAAACAGAGTCATACCTGGAGGGTAAACCCTACGGTTCCTATACCGCCAGAAACCACAGCAGTGCATGGCATTACAGACCAGATGGTGGCCAATGAACCTGTTTTTAAAGACCTCTCCAAGCAAGTCTATGATTTAATTAAAGATAGTGATCTTGGGGGCTTTAATAGCAACCGTTTTGATATTCCATTACTGGCAGAAGAATTATTAAGAGCCGGTGTAGATTTTGACATGAAGAAAAACCTTGCCGTAGATGTGCAGACTATTTTTCATAAAAAAGAAAAAAGAACCCTAGAGGCAGCCTACCAATTTTATTGTGGAAAAACACTTGTAGATGCTCACAGCGCAGCTGCAGACACCAATGCAACTTATGAGGTTTTAAAGGCTCAGTTATCAAAATATGAAGATTTAGATAATAATGTCTCTAGCTTGGCTGAGTTTAGTGTGCATAGGAAATTTGCAGATTTTGCTGGATACATAGGGTATGATAAAGAAGGTAGAGAAGTATTTAGCTTCGGAAAACACAAGGGCGCACAAGTACTGGATATCTTAGAGAAAGAGCCAGGTTATTTTGGGTGGTTGTTAAACGCAGATTTTCCTTTATATACCAAAAAGGTGTTAACTAAAATCAAGCTAAGTAAATTAAATACCAAGTCTTAATATCCAATTTTAGCAATTATGAAGATTATTTGTATTGGTAGAAATTACGCAGATCACATCACAGAGCTTAAAAATGAAAAGCCAACAGAACCTATCGTTTTTTTAAAACCTGACACCTCAATACTGCTAAAAAAACAACCTTTTTTTATACCAGAATTCAGCAATGAAGTTCAGCACGAGGTAGAGCTATTGGTTAAAATAACAAAGGTTGGCAAGCATATAGATAAAAAATTTGCACATAAATACTATGATGAAATAGGCTTAGGAATAGATTTTACTGCACGTGATTTACAGCAACAATTAAAACAAAAAGGCCTTCCTTGGGAAAAAGCAAAAGCCTTTGATGGAGCTGCTGTGATTGGTAAATTTGTGTCTAAGAGTAGGTTTGAAGCCCTAGATAACATTTCTTTTTCACTGAAAAAAAATGAGCAAGTAGTACAAAAGGGAAACTCTTCTCATATGCTATGGCAATTTGATGAATTAATAGAATATGTATCAAAATATTTCACTTTAAAGATAGGAGATGTTATATTTACCGGTACACCCGCAGGAGTTGCTAAAGTAAATCCAGATGATGTGTTAGCAGGATTTATAGCGGATGAAGAATTTTTTAAAATAAGAATCAAATAACTAATTTCATGGATACACATTATTCTAAAGCTAGTTTAAATGTAATTGCTGATGGTGATCAGGACTTTATGTCTATAGTGGCGCAAACTTTTTTGGAGGAAATTCCTCCAGATCTTGAGGGTCTTACTGAGGCTATAAAGACTAATAATAAAGAGTTAGCCTATCAGTTTGCACACAAAATGAAACCAAATTTTGAAATGTTTGGTATAGAGGTGCAAAAAGATGTCAAGACCATAGAGTCTTGGACCAAATCATCAAGAAGTGAGACTACAGTACAAGAAAATATTGATACGTTAAACCGTATACTTTCCCATGTTTTTGAAGAATTAAAAACAGACTTCCCTACCTAGATGCTAGCAGAAATAATTACCATTGGTGATGAAATACTAATTGGTCAAATCACAGACACTAATTCTGTATTTATAGCCAAGGAGTTAAACAAAATTGGAGTACAGGTGTACCAAATAACCTCTGTGCAAGATCAGGGCCAACATATTTTAAATGCCCTTGAAGATGCTAAAAATAGAGTAGATATTGTTCTTTTAACGGGAGGATTGGGTCCAACAAAAGATGATATAACCAAAAAAACTTTTTTAGAATATTTTCAGGACACACTGGTAGAAAATCCAGTAGTGCTACAAAATATAAAAGACATATTTTCCAAATATTTACAAAAAGCTCCCTTGCCCTCTAATCTAGAACAGGCCATGGTTCCCTCAAAAGCCGTAGTGCTTCAAAACCCTATAGGTACTGCGCCAGGGATGTGGCTTGAAAAAGACAATACCGTTTTCGTGTCTATGCCAGGTGTGCCAATTGAGATGAGAAAACTCATCACAGATCATGTATTGCCTAGAATAAAAACACAGTTTGACAGGCCTTTTATTTACCATAAAACCTTGCTTACTTATGGTAAAGGTGAGAGTGAAATACAAGAAATTATAGCCCCTTGGGAAGACCAGTTACCCATACATATTAAATTAGCTTATTTGCCCTCTTTGGGAAGAGTTAGACTTCGTTTGTCTTCTTCCAGTGACAATGAACAGATTTTGAAAAATGATGTAGATGCCCAGATGAGTGTTCTTAATGATTTATTGAGTGATATTTCGGTAGGATATGAAGACCAAACTAGCATTCAAGATCAAATAAGTACAAAACTTCAAAAGCAGCACTGTTTTTTAAGTGTTGTAGAAAGTTGTACCGGTGGCGCTATAGCTGGAGAAATTACAATTTTGCAGGGCGCCTCATCCTATTACAAAGGAGGCATGATTGCCTATGCAACCCAAATAAAGACTGACGTTCTGGGGGTTGATGCTGCGCTTATTGAAAAGCATTCGGTGGTTAGCCTTCCAGTAGCAGAAGCTATGGCTCTACAAAGCACCATTGTTTTTGATAGTCAGTACGCAATTGCAACTACGGGTGTAGCAGGCCCTAAAGCGACAGATTCATCGGCAAGCGTGGGTACGGTATGTATTGCTATTGCTAGTCCTAGAGGTGTTTTCTCTGAAGAGTTTAATTTCGGAAACTCTAGAGAACGCGTCATTAAAAAGGCAACAAATAAAGCTTTTGAGATGCTTTTGAAAGAAATATCAAAAAACTGAAATCCTTTTGTTGTGCAAACCAATAATATTAATTAAATTTGCACCCTGATTAAAAATAACTAAATATTATACAAATGTCTAGAGTTTGTGAGCTTACCGGAAAGAGAGCAATGGTTGGAAACAACGTTTCTCACGCGATGAATAAAACAAAGCGCAAGTTTAATGTAAACTTAAAGAAAAAGCGTTTTTACATACCAGAAGAAGACCAGTGGATTACCCTTAAGGTATCTACATCGGCTTTAAAAAATATTAACAAGAGAGGAATCTCTGCAGTTGTTAAAGAAGCTCGCGAAAAAGGTTTTTTAAACAAATAATTGCATAACGCTTAACGTCAATTACAATGGCTAGAAAAGGAAATAGAGTACAGGTTATATTAGAATGTACAGAGCACAAAGAATCAGGACAACCTGGAACTTCTCGTTACATTACTACAAAAAACAAAAAGAACACACCAGATAGAATGGAGTTGAAGAAATTCAATTCTGTACTAAAGAAAATGACTGTTCATAAAGAAATTAAATAATTATTCTTTTTATATTTTAAAAAGATAAAAACTATACGTTATGGCAAAGAAATCAGTTGCATCGTTACAAACAGGATCAAAGCGTTTAACCAAAGCTATCAAGATGGTTAAATCTGAAAAAACAGGTGCTTATATCTTTACAGAGGCTATTATGTCTCCAGACCAGGTTAGTGGTTGGTTGAGTAAGAAATAAATAATACCTTTTTCAAAATTAATAAGAAGCCACTTTTAAAGTGGCTTTTTGTATATCACTATGTTTGCAGTACAAACATCTTGTATATAAGCTAAAGTAGCGCTATTTTTGATATATACTTATAGGTGCCAACACGATAACAGATCATGAGCTTTTTTAAAAAAATATTCAGCAAAGAAAAAAAGGAAACCCTAGACAAAGGTCTTGAGAAATCTAAGTCTTCTTTTTTTGATAAATTAAACAAAGCCGTTGCAGGTAAAAGCAGCGTAGATGATGATGTGCTTGATATGCTAGAAGAGGTTCTTGTATCTAGTGATGTTGGAGTAACTACAACCCTTAAAGTAATAACGCGTATAGAGGCTCGTGTGGCCAAGGATAAATATGTAGGTACAGGTGAGCTTAATGCGATACTTCGTGAAGAAATTGCAGGGCTTTTAAGCGAAATTGATGGGGGAGATGCTACAGATTTTGAGGTTCCTAAGCATGAAAGTGGTCCTCATGTAATTATGGTAGTAGGGGTTAATGGTGTTGGTAAAACCACCACCATAGGTAAGTTAGCAAATCAATTCAAAAATCAAGGCTTACATGTAGTTTTAGGTGCCGCAGATACTTTTAGAGCTGCAGCCATTGACCAATTACAGGTCTGGGCAGATCGCACAGATGTTCCTCTGATAAGGCAAGATATGGGGAGTGATCCTGCAAGTGTCGCTTTTGATACTTTGCAAAGCGGAGTTCAGCAAAAAGCAGATGTCATTATAATTGATACTGCAGGACGTTTGCACAATAAAGTAAACCTGATGAACGAGCTTACTAAAATAAAGCGCGTAATGCAAAAAGTAATTACAGATGCCCCACATGATGTGCTTTTGGTCTTAGATGGTTCTACAGGTCAAAACGCTTTTGAGCAGGCCAAACAATTTACTGCAGCAACTGAGGTTACTTCTCTTGCAGTTACTAAACTTGATGGTACTGCAAAAGGTGGAGTAGTGATAGGAATTAGTGATCAATTTCAAATTCCAGTAAAATACATTGGAGTAGGAGAGGGTATTGATGATCTGCAAGTATTTAATAAATTAGAGTTTGTAGATTCATTTTTCAATTAGAGCTACTGAGCCATCCCAATAACAAACACATTTTCTATAAACAATACTTTTTGTAGCGTTTTATATCTGCTAAATAGCAGTTTGAAAGGTTTATTTCCCCTAAGAAAAACAACTATCTTTGCAAACTAATAATTCGATATTCAAAAATCGTATATAGTATCACACAATCATGCGTACAAAAACACTTAAGAAAAATAAAATTAATGTAGTGACCTTGGGTTGCTCCAAAAATGTGTACGATAGTGAAGTGCTCATGGGCCAACTTCGTGCAAACAACAAAGAGGTTGTTCATGAGCAGGAAGGAAATGTAGTGGTAATTAATACCTGTGGGTTTATTGCCAATGCAAAAGAGGAGAGTGTAAATACAATCCTTGAGTTTGTTCAAAAAAAGAAAGAGGGCCTTGTAGACAAGGTTTTTGTTACGGGTTGTTTAAGTGAGCGTTACAAGCCAGATCTTCAAAAAGAAATTCCAGATGTAGACCAATACTTTGGTACTACAGAATTGCCTGGCCTTTTAAAAGCATTAGGCGCAGATTACAAGCATGAACTAATAGGGGAGCGTTTAACGACAACCCCAAAAAACTACGCCTATCTTAAAATTGCTGAAGGGTGTGATAGACCTTGCTCTTTTTGTGCCATACCTATTATGCGCGGAAAACACAAATCTACTCCTATGGAGGATTTGGTAACAGAGGCAGAAAAATTAGCAGCAACCGGTGTAAAGGAACTTATATTAATCGCTCAGGATTTAACCTACTATGGTTTAGATCTTTATAAAAAAAGAAACTTAGCAGAGCTACTAGAAAAATTGGTAGCCGTATCTGGGATAGAGTGGATACGTTTGCATTATGCTTTTCCAACAGGGTTTCCTATGGATGTTCTTGATTTGATGAACAAAGAGCCTAAAATTTGCAATTACATTGATATACCCTTGCAGCACATTGCAGATCCAATATTAAAATCAATGCGCCGAGGAACTACCAAGGCTAAGACTACAAAATTACTGAAAGATTTTAGAGCTGCAGTTCCTAACATGGCTATTAGAACCACTCTCATTGTTGGTTATCCAGGAGAAACTCAAGAAGATTTTGAAACCCTAAGAGATTGGGTTCAAGAAATGCGTTTTGAGAGACTTGGTTGTTTTACCTATTCTCATGAAGAAAACACGCACGCCTATAATCTAGAAGATGATGTTCCACAAGATGTTAAGATGGAGCGCGCCAATGCTATTATGGAAATTCAATCTCACATTTCTTGGGAGTTGAACCAACAAAAAATAGGACAAGAGTTTTCTGTTATTATAGACCGCAAAGAAGGTGGGTACTATGTAGGAAGAACCGAGTTTGATAGTCCAGATGTTGACAATGAAGTGTTGATTAACGCAGAAGAAGGCTACCTGAGAACCGGAGAATTTTTTACTGTAAAAATTACGGGCGCTGAAGATTTCGACTTATATGCTGAGGTTGCAAAATAGCATGGTTTAAGTGTTTTTTCTAAAGCATTTCAAATCTATTTTGTACTTTCGGTTTATGAAAAAACTGGTACTATTTATTGGCTTATTTTCTTTTGTTTTTATTCAATGCAAAGATGCTGCCAGCAGTAATAGCCAAAAGTTAGATTCTCAAAATGCTGTAGTTGTCTCTTTGTCTAATCCAACAAAAACAGATAGCCAAACCCCAAGACTCTTTAGTAATACAACTACCTTATACATGTCATGGGTTACTTTTAAAGATGATATAGATTACCTGCATTACTCGAGTTACACAGGTAATACTTGGTCTACACCAGAGGTTATTGCCTGGGGTGATACTTGGTTTACAAACTGGGCAGACTTTCCTGCTATTGCCCAAAACAATGGAAGCTTGCTAACAAGTTATCTGCAAAAGTCTGACAAAGCCGCTTATAGCTATGATGTAAAGCTGAACTATAAAAATAGAGATAGCACTTCTTGGAAAAAGAATTTCATTTTACATACAGACGGCACTAAAACAGAGCATGGTTTTGTGTCTATGATTCCTGCCAATAACCAAGATGAGTTTTTTGTAACCTGGCTTGATGGCCGAAATACTATAGAAAGCAACCCTACAGATCATGAAAATGGCGGTCATTCTAGCCGTGGTGCTATGACCCTTCGAGGTGCTATGGTGGATATTCAGGGCAATGTAATTAACTCAAAAGAGCTGGACCATCGTATTTGTGATTGCTGCCAAACAAGCGCTGCCATGACTCTTAACGGTCCTGTTGTAGTCTATAGAGACAGAACCCATCAGGAAATTAGAGATATATCTATAGTCAGGTGGCAAGCTGATAATACGTGGTCTGCCCCCAAAACAATTCATACAGATAATTGGCAGATAGCCGGTTGTCCAGTTAATGGTCCCGCTGTAGCTGCTTTTGAAAAAAATCTAGCTGTTGCCTGGTTTACAGCTGCCAATGAAATCCCCAAAGTACAAGTAGTTTTTTCCAGTGATAACGGAGAAACATTTGGCAAACCAATACACATTAATACCCAAGAAACATTAGGAAGAGTAGATGTCATTGCACTTAACAATACAGAGGCTGTGGTTTCTTGGATGGAGCGTGACACCAATGATGTTGCCTATGTGCAAATAGCTAAAATAACAAACTCTGGAGAAAAAGGCCCAACCATAACTCTTACTAAAACAAATGCGGGGCGAGCTAGTGGTTTTCCTCAAATTGAACTGTTAAACGGCAGCATATATGCCGCTATGACACTTTTGGATGAAACTAATACACCGAGCATCAAAACGATGCGCGTTAGTGTAGAAGATCTTTAAGTAATCTGCCGCTTACCCGCGCAATAAAAACAAATACAAGCCTTGAATAGCTTACTTATAATTGGTCAAACATTTCCAGAGCCCACTACAACAGCAGCGGGCGGCAGGATGTTGCAGCTTATAGAGATGTTTACAAGTCATGGGTATGGCATTACTTTTGCAAGTAGCGCAAGTAGCTCAGAAAAAAGCTTTAATCTAAATTCAATTGGAGTTACTACCCAACAAATCGCGATAAACGACTCCTCTTTTGACGACTTTGTAAGGCAATTAAATCCAACACTAGTTTTATTTGATCGGTTCGTTACAGAAGAACAGTTTGCTTGGCGAGTGACCCAGAGTTGCCCAAAAGCCTTAAAGATTTTAGACACAGAAGACCTTCATTTTTTAAGAAAAGCAAGGCAGCAGTCCCTTAAAGACGCAACAGATGTTAAAGATGCAAACCTCTTTACAGAGACTGCAAAAAGAGAAATTGCGAGTATTTTAAGGTGTGATCTTTCTTTGATAATTTCAGAATTTGAAATGAAGCTTCTCACCGACACCTTCGCTGTTTCCAAAGAGATACTATACTACCTTCCTTTTATGGTTACCAAGTTGCCTGATTCAGGTAATTTTCCTGGGTTTGAGCAAAGAGCCAATTTTATGACTATCGGTAATTTACTTCATGGACCTAATGTAGATAGCGTGTTGTATTTGAAAAAAGAGATTTGGCCACTGATAAAAAAACAGTTGCCCCAGGCCCAGTTATATATTTATGGAAATTATGCGCCCCAGCATATTTTAGAACTGCACAACCAAAAGCAAGGCTTTTACATAATGGGTTGGGCAGACTCTGTAGCGCATGTAATGCAAAAGGCAAGAGTTTGCTTAGCACCCTTGCGTTTTGGGGCTGGCTTAAAAGGGAAGTTGCTTGATGCCATGTTGTATGGAACCCCAGGGGTAACTACCTCAATAGGTGCTGAAGGGATGTATGGAGATTTACCAATGCCAGGAGTTATTGCAGATACTCCAGAGAGTTTTGCTGAGCTTTCTGTAGCAATATATAGCGATAAAATAAAGTGGCAACAAAACGCTCAAAGAGGTGTTGAGATTATTAAAGCGCGTTACAATGGCAAGGCTATTGCTAAGGATTTCATGACCCGCTTAGATGCTTTGAAGATAAATTTAAAACTACACAGGCAGGCACATTTTATAGGGCAAATTCTTCAACACCAAAGTTTACAAGCGTCAAAATACCTCAGTAAATGGATTGAAGAAAAAAACAAAGTATAATTTTCGCGCAGTAAAACACTTAATTTTCTAGTGTATTAAAGAGTAAATTTATTGTTGTTTACAAAAAATAGTGCGTTGGCAAAAAATAGTTTTCCTTGCTCCCAGAAAGACCTAAACAGCACATCATCTACAAGGTATACAACACTTCCAGAGCCCATTCTAGCTTCTCCAAAAACCATTGAGTTTTTTAGTTTTGCTTTGGCTTTTTCTCCAGAAAAACCAGAAACACTTTTCGCATCTCCATCAATATACCCCACATTGTATCCTTCTTCCATAAACTGGTAAGAGGTGCTCCCTTGTTTTAGTGAAAAATAAGTATCTCCATATCCATAGGCTAATGGATGAGAAGCATCTAATGTGATTTTGTAAATACTTCCGGTTATAAAATTAGTCACACTCTCACGCTCTCGCTTATCATATGGAGTTAAGTTTTCTTTACTTTGTTTATCATCTAGATCATCTAGATCATCTTGTTCATTGTTTTTTAGATCAAATCCTTTTTTATCCAAAAAGCTTCTAGTTGCACTACCAATGGCAATTACTTTTCCGCCACTACGTATCCATTTTTTTAATTCCTTGATTTGCTCTTCGCCAAGTAATTTGCTATACCTTCCCTCTGGTAATACCAAGACATTATATCTTGCTAGTTTAGAGAAAGACATGCTTTGGGTATCTATGTGTGTTACAGGGTACTGTAATTGTTTCTCAAAGAAATGCCAAGCAGCTCCATAGCTTAAAGAAGATACTCCATCACCTTTTAAAAGGGCAATTTTTGGAGCGTTGATCATTTTTATATCTGGAGATCCCATGTCTGTCCTGGTGTCACCAAAAGTAGTATTTGACGCAAATAATGTGCGGCCATGATTGTTTGCAATTTCATTTAATTTTTGATAAAAGTTAGGGTTGTTTTTATTGTCACTTTTTGTGATAACTAAGCTACCTCTTTCAAAATTTTCTCCACCAAAGCGTAGTTTTTTCTCCGTAAAACGCACGTTAATATTTTGCTGTAAAAGCGCTGCTAAAAAATGAGCATCTTTCATGGTGTTCCAAGAGGCTATAAAACCTGCAGCTGTTGTGTTTGTATTTTCTGTGTTACTAGCTGTCTTGGCCTGTGTTGCAGCCACCAAATTTTTAGAAGCAACAGCCTCCAGTCCATAGGCATACGGGATACTCCATGCTGTGATGTCATAGGTTAGGGGCTCCTCTAGGCTTGCATCTGGTTCAAACAAAACTTTAATCATTTTTCCTTTTGCTTGATTGGTGCTCACAACCAATGCGCCATTGGTGTCCATGGAGCCATTACTGGCGGTAGTGTAGTGATACCCAGAAACACTACCTTGACCTGCATATCCGTAGGTAATCTCATGTTTGTCAAGAAGTTGAGTGAGTAGTGCTATTTTGTCTGGATGACCCTGCAGCACATAACTTTTGTATACAAGAGCATCGTTGGTGAAGAATTTTTTAAACTCTGAGTTTAACTCTGAGGCATTTTTACTACCCATTTCAACTGTAGATAGCCCAGTAGTGGTATGGTGTGCCACGCGGTCTACAAGGGTTAACTCATATCCTTCGATCTGTGTTAATCCCTAAACCTGCGCGGCCATGACCAGCCTGTTCATAGGTCATGCCTATGGCGCCCATAAAGGTTGGGTAGGTGTCTCCATAACTTGGGTAGAGTAAATCAAAACGCTCTCTGGTAAAATACAACCATCCTTCTTGGTCAAAATACCGTAGCGTGGTTTTTACCAATTTTTGTCTGGAAATCTCGTTGCAAATCGCTAATAATTTCATGAAATGGTTCTGCGGCTGGAGCAAAATAATAAGGTTCATTGATCCCTGTTCATGGAAATCAACATGAATGTGTGGCATCCATTTATTGTAGATTTTTAAACGCTCCTGAGTTTCTATTTGTGTTGCCCAAGCCCAATCTCTATTAAGGTCAAATAGATAGTGGTTAGGCCTTCCTCCTGGCCAAGGCTCATTGTGCTCATCAGCATCTTGATTCGCATTATAAGGCGTAGATTTTACTTGATTATACCAATTTGCATATCTGTCTCGCCCATCTGGATTTACGCATGGGTCTATGATAACAATCGTGTTTTCTAAGCCAAGCTTGTTTTTGTGTGATTAACTCATAGAGGGTTTTCATAGCGGCTTCTGTACTAGAGGCCTCATTACCATGTACATTATAACTCAAGCCAAACAATTGCTTTTGAAGGTGCTGACGCTCCTTTTATAATACCAGCATTTTTAAGATTGTCTAGGCGTATTTGTTCTGCGTTTTCAATGTTCTGGGCACTAGAGACTACTGCGTATGTTAAGCTGCGTCTTTCATTGGTTTTACCATATGCCTTATAACGCACCATATCACTATGTAAAGCTACATGCTCAAAATAGTCTACCACATCTGCATGACGCGTGAATTGTGTTCCTATGGTATAGCCTAAAAATTCCTTGGAGATTGAAGTTGGCCATATCCAATAGCATTCACAAAAAGTACAAGGGCAATGATTACGTTTTTCATAGTCTTTTTTGGTGTAATAATTTCAAATGCTAATATACTTTGAAATTTAATAAAACAGGTGCTTATCAAAATATTTAGTCCATAAATGAGGGCTGTTTCTTTGTTAATTATTTTAAAAATTTCCTTTCAGAAATGATAGTTATTAATTAAAGGGTATTTTTGTTTTATGCCATCAACCTCTATTTCTTATTCAAAGACAGGTTATTTTCAAAGACCATGAGTGATTATCTTGAGCAAGATATATCTCTAAGGTCTTTCTACGGAAAATTTCCAACTATAGAAGGTATTAAAGAGCAATTAGAAGAAAAGCAAAAGAGTGTTACCCAAAAGGGAAGAAGTGTTTTAGTGTCTCAATTACAAGAACAATATCAGGTGTTGCTATAACTCAAGCTACACAGGATAATATTAGTGCTTTGTCAAAAGACACAGCATTTACCATTACTACTGGCCATCAGCTAAATTTGTTTTCTGGGCCAATGTATTATATATATAAAATACTCTCTGTCATTAACCTCACAGAACAACTCACTACAAAATATCCAGAAAATAGTTTTGTGCCTGTATTTTGGATGGCTACAGAAGATCATGATTTTGAAGAAATTAGCGGCTTTAATTTCAAAGGAAAAAAAATAAAATGGGAAGCTAATCAAAGCGGTCCTGTAGGTAGGTTTTCTACTAAGGTCTTACAAGAATTAGTAACTGTTTTAAAAACAGAATTTGGTCAAGGGGTCAATGGTGAGTATTTGCTAGCTCTTTTTGAGAGGGCTTACTCTGGCAACGACACTTTAACCCAGGCTACTCGTTTTATTACCAACGAGCTGTTTGGTAGCTATGGTATTGTTGTTTTGGACGGTGATGATCAAGGGTTAAAAAAACAGTTTACTTCTTATATAGAAAAGGAGCTATTTGCTAAAAAAGGCTTTAAAGAAATCACCAAAACTAGCCAAAGACTAGTCTCTGCTGGATATGGCCAGCAGGTACATCCGCGAGAAATTAATTTGTTTTACATACAAGATGGATTAAGAGAGCGTATTGTAGAGAAAGACGGAATGTTTTTAATCAACAATACATCTTTGGTCTTTTCTAAAGCCCAGATGCAAGAACAAGTAACTGAGTATCCCCAGCGGTTTTCTCCAAATGCTTTACTGCGTCCTTTGTATCAGGAAGTTATTTTGCCAAACCTTTGCTATGTTGGCGGTGGAGGTGAACTAGCGTACTGGTTTCAGTTAAAAGATTATTTTGAATCTGTTGGGGTTCCGTTTCCTGTTTTATTGATGCGTAATAGCGCCGTTTTGGCTAATAGAAAACTAGAACATACCTTAAAACAACTTGATGTTTCTGTCCAAGATATTTTTAAAAAAGATACCGCTCTTACCACTTGGTTTGTCCATAAAGTTTCACAGATTACTATAGATTTCTCGGCACAGCGGGCGCATCTTGAAAAACAGTTTGAGCACCTTTACACTTTAGCTTCCCAAACCGACGCATCCTTTTTAGGGGCTGTTGCGGCTCAACAAAAAAAGCAAACCAATGGTTTAAAGCATCTAGAGAAACGTCTTTTAAAAGCTCAAAAAAGAAAACATGCAGCTCAGATAGAAAGATTGATTGCCCTACGCGGCGAGTTGTTTCCTGATGGGAATCTGCAAGAAAGAACAACAAATTTTTCTGAATTTTATCTAGAATATGGAACTGGCTTAATACCTACAATTAAGGAGAATTTAAAACCTCTTGACGGAAAGTTTACTATAATTTATTTTTAATAAACAGCCTTGTTTACATCTTTGTTAAAATTTGCAATAAATTCTTTTGACAAGCCCTAGCAAAATTACTTTTTTGAAGTATTTTTGCTTATGCAAAATAACGTCCTCATTCTTGATTTTGGATCTCAATACACGCAGCTCATAGCTAGACGTGTTAGAGAATTAAACATCTATTGCGAAATACATCCTTACAATAAAGTTCCACAAGATTTATCAACTTTCAAAGCCGTTATTTTATCTGGGAGCCCTTCCTCGGTACGTTCAGATGAAGCTCCAGTTCCAGATCTTTCAAATATAAAAGGTATTTTACCTTTATTGGGTGTTTGTTATGGTGCTCAATATTTGGCGCATTTCTTTGGAGGAAAAGTATCCCCTTCAAACATTAGAGAGTATGGACGTGCTAACTTAACGACCATACATGATCATGCTGGATTGTTTGCAGGTATTTCAGAAGACACACAAGTTTGGATGAGCCACAGTGATACCATTAGCGAGTTACCAGATAAAGGTGTGCGTTTAGCCAGCACCAATGATGTTGCCAATGCAGCCTATAGAATTGAAGGCGAAGACACCTATGCCATACAATTCCATCCAGAGGTATATCACACCCAGGATGGTAAACAACTCTTAGATAATTTCTTAATTGAAATTGCAGGGGTAGATCCTAGCTGGACACCTGCTGCTTTTGTAGATACTACAGTAGCAGAGTTAAAAGAAAAAATTGGTGATGATAAAGTTGTATTAGGCCTAAGTGGTGGTGTAGACTCTACAGTTGCGGCTATTTTATTACACAAAGCAATTGGACAAAACCTCTATTGTATTTTTGTGAATAATGGACTTCTGCGAAAAGATGAGTTTTCTAGCGTATTAGAACAATACAAAGGAATGGGTCTTAATGTAAAGGGGGTTGACGCCTCAGATCTGTTTATGAGCGCCCTAAAAGATAAGTCTGACCCTGAAGAAAAACGTAAAGCAATTGGAGGAGCTTTTATTGATGTATTTGATGAGCAGGCAACAGCAATTAAAGATGTAGTATACCTAGCTCAAGGAACAATATATCCTGATGTAATAGAGAGCGTTTCTGTTAATGGTCCTTCTGTAACTATTAAATCGCACCATAATGTTGGCGGATTGCCAGATTACATGAAATTAAAAATTGTAGAACCTCTGCGTATGTTATTTAAAGATGAGGTACGTCGTGTTGGTGCACAAATGGGTATTGACCGAAAATTATTAGGGCGCCATCCATTTCCAGGTCCTGGTTTAGCTATCCGTATTTTAGGAGATGTCACTCCAGAGAAAGTACGAATTTTACAAGAGGTAGATCATATCTTTATTCAAGGCCTAAGAAAGTGGGATTTGTATGATAAAGTATGGCAAGCTGGAGCTATGTTGTTGCCAGTTAATAGTGTAGGGGTGATGGGTGATGAGAGAACCTATGAAAAAGTAGTAGCCCTTCGTGCTGTAGAGAGCACCGATGGTATGACCGCAGACTGGGTAGATTTGCCCTATAAATTTCTGCAAGAGACCAGCAATAATATTATAAATAGAGTTAAGGGAGTTAATAGAGTTGTGTACGATATTAGCAGCAAGCCACCAGCTACTATAGAGTGGGAGTAGCCCCTGTAAAGGTGTTCGTTTACTTTTTTTGATAGCTATTGTTTTCTTGGCACTAGTTTTGTAATAATATCTACAAAACGTTTTTAGGTTATTTTAATAGTACTTACATTGGCTGTATGTTGCGATTTTTTATTTTAAATCTCAGAAGCATTCATAAAAACACAAACATGAAGTATTTAGTGTCTCTTTGTATGGTGTGTATTTTCTTAGTTAGTAGCTTGGCTACTGCGCAAGAAGAGTATGAAACTCATACAGTTCAAAAAAACCAAACCCTATCTCAAATTGCTACATTATATGGGGTTTCTCAGGCCGCGATAAAAAAGAGAAATCCAGAGATTGAAAATGGGCTAATACCTAATTCTTTGCTGATAATCCCTGTCGTTAGCAAATCTGTAGCTACTCAAAATCCTCCCAAATTCAAAAAACACAAAGTAAGACGAAAAGAAACCCTATTTAGTATCTCCAAAAAATACAATGTCTCTATTGATGCAATAAAACGCTTCAATAAACAGCTATACGCTCGTCAAATAAAAAAAGGCGAGAGATTACAGATTCCGCTGCATTTAAAAATTGTAGATGCCCCAGTGGCAATTGATAATGACTCCATAACCTCTGGAGCAACAACTATAGACTCATCTAAGCTTTCAAAACATACAGTTAAGGCCAAAGAAACACGATACGGTATTGCTAGAATGTATGGCATTACAGTATATGAGCTGGAACAAATGAATCCTCAATTAGGAGATGGGCTTGCTCAATATGCGGTTATTAATGTTCCGTCTAAAGCTATTTTACAAACTGCTATTGCTGAGAAAGGCTATACGTTTTATCAGGTGCAACCAAAAGAAGGGTTTTACAGATTAAAAGTAAAAACCAACCTAACAAAAGAACAAATTATTGCTTTAAATCCATATGCTAAAGACGGGTTACAAGATGGCATGATCCTTAAAATCCCTACAAATGTTACTACTTTATTAACTGGCCAAATTAACATAAGAGATTTACAGCAAACAATTATTGATACCTCACAAAAACGTATCGCGGTATTATTGCCATTTCGTTTAAATAAAATAACCTCAGATTCTTTAACCCTAAAGCAACAGGAAATAAAGAGAAACAGATTGATGTCTTTGTCTCTAGATTTTTACAGTGGGCTTTTAATGGCCACAGAATTTGCCAAAGACAAAGGAATCTCATTGCAGCTTGATGTGTTTGACACCCAATACAGTACAGCTATTGTTAGCGATATTATTAAGGATAATGCATTTGATACTTTTGATGCTGTTATAGGCCCACTTGGTCAAAAAAATATAGAAAATGCAGCTGCTATGCTACAGGATACTAATGTGCCTATTTTTTCTCCTTTGAGCAATAAACAAATCAAGATCTCTAAAAATGTGTTTCAGAGTTTGCCAAGTGATGCAATGCTTGAGGATGGAATGCTTGAGTACATTGTCTCTGGCATGAGTGATAAAAATGTAATAGTTATTACAGATAGTGCAAAAACAATCCAGCTAGCAAAAATAATGGCTGCTATCCCAGATGCCAAAATAGTGTCTTTGCGCGAAGAGGGTTTTTTACGCCTTGAGGATATTGAAATTCAAATAGATGAGACCAAAGAAAACTGGGTTATTCTTGAATCTATAGATCCCATTTTAATAAGTAATGTGGTAGGAGTTTTAAATGGTCTGCCAGTTATAGACCCAGATTTAGAGGAGGACGAGGAGCCTGTAGATTATGAAATACGTTTGTTTAGTTTAGATAAAAATGCTGCCTTTGATTACCATGACGTTTCTAATGTACATCTAGCCGAATTAAATTTTACATTCCCATCTGTGAATAAAAGTTATAATTATAAGGATAAAAACGCCTTTTTAATTAGTTATAAAAACAAATACGGAGTGCTGCCTAATAGGTTTGCTGTTCGTGGTTTTGATTTAACGTATGATGTTATTTTAAGACTTGCAAGCTCCGAAGATATATTTACTGCATCCAAGCAAGAATTTGAAACGCAGTATATTGAAAATAAATTTAGGTACTCAAAAAGTCTGTTGTCTGGGTATCAAAACAATGCCTTTTATATCATAAAATACCAAGACAATCTTCAATTTCAAGTTTTAGAATAATGAGCACAGCCAAAGTTACATACCAATCAAACCTAAGAACATCCTGCGAGCACCTAAAATCTAGTACTACATTTATTACAGATGCTCCCACAGACAACAACGGAAAAGGGGAGGCTTTTTCTCCCACAGACACAATTGCTACTGGACTAGCCAGCTGTATGCTAACGGTCATGGGTATAAAAGCGGCTACTCTGGAAGGGGCTTTTATAGATGGTGCTACTGCACTAGTTACAAAAACAATGGCTAGTAATCCAAGGCGTATTTCTAAAATTGAAGTAGTATTTAACTTTCCAAAAAAACTGGAAGCTAAGACGCAAAAAATACTAGAAAACACAGCTAATACTTGTCCTGTTCATTATAGCCTGCATCCAGATATTGAAAAAGTGATTACCTACCACTGGGGTGATTTATAAATTTCAGAACATCGTTTTTAAGCAAATGGTAGTGTATCTTTAATATTCTACCCTATATTACTTTAATGTTTCAATCAAACAAATAATTGTTTTCTATGGCCTCTGGATTTAAAAAACCGCTTTCTGCTCCAGAACATTTGGTGCGATTGGCAAACTACAAAATGCCCTTTGGAAAATATAAAAACCGTTACTTGGTAAATATTCCAGAGCCCTATTACGTGTGGTTTAAGCAAAAAGGATTCCCTGCAGGTACTCTTGGAAACCTCTTACAAGAAATGTATGAAATAAAACTCAACGGCCTTGAAGATTTAATACGTCCCTTGATTAGAAAATAATTTTATTTTTTTATCATTTTACAAGCAACCATTTTATTAATCTTACATCTTTAAGAGGTACACCGTAAAAAAATTCATGTATTTAATAGCCAAATCTGTATCAAAGTGGTATCCAGAACTCTTTCTAATTGTTTCTGTGATTATCTATTGGGCACTATCGGCAATCCTTGTTAATCCTGTTGCTATTTCACTAGTAGTGCTATTGGTAGCGCAACTTCGGTTTAAAAATAAAACCTTTGGTATTGCCTTGTCTTTTATTTTTATGCTGCTTAGTTTGTACATGATGCTGGCTATCTTTTCAGATATAGTGAATCTAGACTTTTTCTTTCCTAGGGGTTTATTGATGCTTTGTTTTGGAGTGCTTTATTTTGGCGGCACCGCTTATTTTGCACTTATTTTGCTCAGAAAAAACAATAACACAATCAATGAGCGTTTGCCCATTGGTAATGATTAATAACTTTGTAAGATTTGTTTTTTAATAGCTTGTGCTTTACCCTTAAAAGTTTCCTTCCCTTTCTTTAAAAAATAGTATGTAGATATGGGTTAAAATACCTAACTTTACATCCCGTATACAAACTAAGTTAAGGCCATTCATGAGTACTACAAAATACATCTTCGTTACGGGCGGGGTTTCTTCCTCTTTAGGGAAAGGAATCATTGCAGCATCTCTTGCTAAACTACTACAGGCGAGGGGATATCGAGTTACCATCCAAAAATTAGACCCCTACATTAACGTAGATCCTGGAACATTAAATCCCTATGAACACGGTGAGTGTTATGTTACAGATGATGGCGCCGAGACAGATTTAGACCTAGGGCATTATGAGCGTTTTTTAAATGTTCCTACCTCACAGGCTAATAATGTTACTACTGGCAGAATTTACCAAAGTGTTATCCAAAAAGAACGTCGCGGTGAGTTTTTAGGGAAAACGGTTCAGGTGGTTCCTCATATTACAAACGAAATAAAAGAGCGCATCCAGATTTTAGGGAAAAGCGGAGACTTTGATATTGTTATTACAGAAATAGGTGGTACGGTAGGAGATATAGAATCATTACCATACATAGAATCTGTACGTCAATTAAAATGGGAGTTAGGCAATCAAAATTGCTTGGTCATTCATTTAACCCTCATCCCTTACCTTTCTGCAGCAGGTGAGTTAAAAACAAAACCCACGCAGCATTCTGTGAAAACTTTAATGGAGAGTGGTATACAGGCAGATATATTGGTTTGCAGAACAGAACACCACTTAAGTGAAGAGTTACGTCATAAACTAGCCTTGTTTTGTAACGTACATAAGGATGCAGTTATAGAGTCTATAGATGCATCTACTATTTATGATGTACCAAATTTAATGCTAGAAGAGGGCTTAGATAAAGTAACCCTACAAAAATTAGGTTTAAAAGATAGAGGAAGACCACCTCTTACCGCTTGGAATGAATTTGTAAAAAGATATAAAAACCCAAAGGCACATGTAACTATTGGTCTCATTGGAAAGTATGTAGAGCTTCAGGATAGTTATAAGTCTATCCTTGAGTCTTTTATTCATGCAGGTGCTGCCAATGAGGTGAAAGTGAAGGTGCAGTCTATACATTCAGAATTTTTGGACGCCTCCAATGTAGCCGACCAAATGAAAGGGCTAGATGCTGTTTTAGTGGCTCCAGGTTTTGGAGAACGAGGTATAGAGGGTAAAATTGAGGCCGTGAGGTATGCTAGAGAAAATAAACTACCTTTTTTGGGTATTTGTTTAGGAATGCAAATGGCCGTTATAGAATATAGCCGAAATGTCCTAGGTTTAAAAGACGCGAACTCAACCGAAATGAATGAAAACACACCTTTTCCTGTTATTGATTTAATGGAGGCTCAAAAAAACATAACAGAAAAAGGTGGAACCATGCGTCTTGGAGCCTGGGCTTGTGAGCTTATGGATGATAGTATCGTAAAAGATGTTTATGGTGCTTCAGACATACAAGAAAGACACCGCCACCGTTTTGAATACAACAACGGCTACAGAACTCAGTTAGAGGCTGCAGGTTTAAAAACAACAGGAATTAATCCTCAGACCAATTTGGTTGAGATTGTTGAGATTGAAGACCATCCTTGGTTTGTAGGAGTACAATACCATCCAGAATACAAGAGTACTGTTGCCAACCCACATCCATTGTTTGTTAGTTTGGTGGCTGCTGCGCTTAATTATAGCAATACTAAGTAAGACAATATGGCGCAAATAGTAGTTGGGCTAGATTATTGAATAATAAGAATTTTAGAGCGTACTCTGAAATGTTAAACAATCAAAACCAGTAACATTGGTTTTACTATTTCCGTAGAAATTTAAAGGCGGAGCATCATTATGGAAGAAAAGAAATTTGATTTAAATTCGATTATAGGTTTTGTGTTAATTGGAGCCATCTTTATTTGGATGTTGTATCTGCAACAACCTACCGAGGAAGAAATTGCTGCCCAAGAAGCAGAAATTGCTGCCCAAGCAAAGGCAGCAGCAGATTTGGCTACCTCTAGCGCTTCTCAAGAGGATATAACACTAAATGAGGCAACTCAGCAGATGTCATCTGTTACTGCCACAGATTCTGTAGGAATGCAAAAGCTTCAAAACAGGTTAGGGTCTTTTGCCTATTCTGCGACTCTTCCATCTGCAAGTGATGCTACAACTGTCATAGAAAACGATGTGTTGTCTCTAACTATAAGCAACAAAGGAGGGTATGTAACACAGGCACGTTTAAAGAAGCATACAACCTATGATTCTATACCGGTATACCTTATAAAAGACGGCAATGCAAGTTTAAATTTTCAGTTTTCCGCAGAAAATAGATTGTTAAACACACAGGATTTATATTTCGAGCCAAGCCTTTCTCTAAATGGAAACAACCAGGTGTTAACCATGCGTCTTAAATCTTCAGATAATGCCTACCTAGAGTACCGTTATGAGCTTATCCCGGGAGAATACATGACCAATTTTTCTATACAGTCTAAGGGCTTAGAAGATGTTTTAAACACTAGCCAACCTATGTATTTGGATTGGAAACTAAAAGGGTACAGACATGCAAAAAGTATTAGTTATGAAAACAGATACTCTAGATTAACCTATGAGTATGAAAATGACAAACATTCTAAGCTGTCTCCAACTGGAGAGGATCAAGATGTTGAGGTAGCTGTTAATTGGTTAAATTTCCGTCAGCATTTCTTTAGTTCTATGCTACTTACAGACACCTCTTTTAAAGAGGTAGCCTTCAGCTCTAGAGATCTTGTTGAGGATGAAACTGTAGATACTGTTTACACCAAACAATACGGAGCTAAAATATTAATTGAGCCAAAGGCTGGTGGGGTTGCTCAAAACATGAATATGTATTACGGCCCTACAGATTATAAAATATTTAAAAAGTATGACCGTAATTTAGATCAGGCAATGCCTCTGGGTTGGGGTATTTTTGGTATGATCAATAAGTTTGTCATTATCCCTCTGTTTGGCTTTTTGAGTGGTTTCTTGCCTGCTGGAATTGCTATTATTATGTTAACTATTTTGTTAAAGTTGGCCTTGTCTCCAGTTCAATACAAGCAGTATCTAGCCCAAGCAAAAATGAAGGTTCTTAAGCCAGAGATTGATGCTATTAAAGAGCGTTTGGGCGATAATAAAATGAAAATACAACAAGAAACAATGAAGCTGCAAAACATTGCAGGTGCAAGTCCTCTCAAGGGCTGTTTGCCCGCCATATTGCAAATTCCTGTGTTTTATGCCTTGTTTACTTTTTTCCCGACAGCCTTTGATCTTCGTCAAAAAAGTTTCTTATGGGCAGATGATTTATCTAGTTATGATACCATTTATCAATTCCCTGCAGGATTCTCTATTCCGTTTTATGGAGACCATGTAAGTTTATTTCCTATCCTAGCATCACTGGCTATTTTCTGGTACATGACCATGACCATGGGGCAAAACATGCAAGCTCAACAGCAGCCTGGTATGCCAAACATGAAGATACTAATGTACTTGTCTCCACTATTTATGTTGGTGTTCTTTAATAATTATGCCAGTGGATTATCACTGTACTACTTTGTGTCCAATTTAATTACTATTGGTATTATGTTAGTGATTAAAAACATGATTATTGATGAAGAAAAAATCAAGGCGCAAATTATCGTAAATAAAGCCAAGCCAAAAAAACAAAACAAGTTTCAAAAGAAAATGGCAACGATGATGGAGCAGGCTGAGGAGCAGAAAAAAATACAAAAAAAGAAGAAAAAATAACCACTAGTGGTTTACAACATTAGTTGTTATTATAAGTAATAGAGTATAATGTATAACACAAAACACTTATATCTATGAGAAGGATTGTTGTATTTGTTTTTATATTTTGTTTTTCTGTAGGTGCTCTTTTCGCCCAACAAATCAACCAAAAAGATGCCAATGGTCTGCGCCAAGGGCTCTGGAAAAAGCAGTACCCTAACTCTCAGCAGCTGCGCTACCAAGGTAGCTTTGTAGATGATAAGGAAGTGGGCACCTTTTCTTTTTATTGTGAAACCTGCGGTAAACAACCCTTTTGTGTCAAAGAGTTTTCTCCCAATGTTCCTACTCAAGTTCGGTATTACACTAAAAATGGAGATGTAGTAAGTAAAGGTGCTATGAGGGGTAAGCAGCGTATTGGTTTGTGGCTTATTTTTCATGAAAGCTCACAAAAAGTAATCACTAGAGAGTTTTATGTATCTGGTAAACTCCACGGAGAAATTACAACCTATTATCTTTCCGGAGAAATAATTGAAACTACTACATATCTCAATGGTCTTAAACAAGGAAAGAGTTCTTATTACGCTCCAGATGGTGTTAAATTAAAAGAGCTTTCTTACAAAAATGATTTGTTAGACGGTCCTGCGGCGTATTATTCTCACACTGGTAAACTTACCATGAAGGGAGATTATAAAAATGGGATACATCATGGCGTGTGGAATTATTATAAGGATGGAAGGCTTCTATTAAGTGAAACTTTTCCAAAGCCAGAAAATAAAAACTAGTAATAGATTATTAGGTAAAACATGCCTTTATCTTTAAAAACAGAAAATGAAACGTGTTGTTGTTGGTCTTAGTGGGGGAGTAGACTCTAGTGTTGCTGCGTATCTTTTGAAACAGCAAGGCTATGAGGTTATTGGCCTTTTTATGAAAAACTGGCACGATGATTCTGTAACTATTAGTGAAGAGTGCCCTTGGTTAGAAGATAGCAACGATGCTATGTTAGTGGCTCAAAAATTAAACATCCCTTTTCAAACAGTAGACTTAAGTGTGCAATACCAAGAGCGTATCGTTGACTATATGTTTAGAGAGTATAAAATGGGTAGAACACCAAATCCAGATGTACTTTGTAATCGTGAAATAAAGTTTGACGTGTTTATGAAAATAGCCCTTGATTTGGGCGCAGATTATGTAGCAACTGGCCATTATTGTAGAAAAGCCACTCAAAGTATTGATGGCAAAGATGTTTATAGTTTGTTATCTGGTAAAGATGCTAATAAAGATCAGAGTTATTTTTTATGTCAGCTATCTCAAGGTCAATTGGCAAAAACATTGTTTCCTATTGGCGAAATACTAAAGCCAGATGTTCGTAAAATTGCAGCCCAGCAAGATTTAATAACCGCAGATAAAAGAGATTCTCAAGGTCTTTGTTTTATTGGTAAAGTTCGCTTGCCAGAATTTCTGCAACAACAATTAGCTCCAAAAAAAGGAGCTATAATTGAGGTGCCCTTAGAAAACCACAAATATAAAAATGCACCTACCAGCTTCACATCTGAGACACAAAGGCTACAACACTTGTCAACTAAAATAGCTTACAGCATTGAAGATGGTAAAAAAGTTGGAACCCATCAAGGAGCGCATTATTTCACAAATGGGCAGCGTAAGGGGCTTGCCGTTGGAGGCACCAAAGAACCATTGTTTGTCATAGCCACAGATGTGGATGAAAATGTTATATATACTGGGCAGGGTAAAGATCATCCTGGGTTATACCGTAGGGGCTTGTTTGTAAAACAAGATGAAATTCATTGGATACGGGAAGATCTCACTCTCAACAATGGGGATACACTCTGTGTTATGGCCAGAATTAGGTACAGGCAAAAGCTAGAAAAGGCAACGCTTTATAAAACAGCATTGGGTATGTATGTTATTTTTGACACTCTGCAGTCTGCCATCACTCAGGGCAGTTTGTTGCCTGGTATGATGCAGACGAATGTTTGGGTAGTGGTGTTATTTCTTAAGTCAAATATATAGTATCTTTAAAAGACTTATTTCTGGTTTAAAAGGGTTATGATCAAACAATAAAAACATGCTATGAAAAAAACAGTATTACTTCTTTCTTTTTTGTTTTTTCAGGTTATTACTGCATACTCGCAAGAGGATGCCTTGGTTTTTTTTGAAGACAAAGAAAACGTAGAGGCGGCCCTAGCAAACCCTATTTCTATTTTAACTCAAAAAGCAATAGATAGAAAACTATTGCATAACACACCTATAGACGCAAGAGATGTTCCCGTTAATGAGGCCTATATAACAGCTATTAAAAACATCTTTGGTATTACCGTTTTTGCAAAATCTAAATGGATGAACTGTGTGTATGTTAGGGGAGATTTGGAAAACCTTGAGACCCTTGAAGGGTTAGACTTTGTAAGTCATGTAGAGTTTGCAGATAAGAGCTTAAATCTAGGCCCAATTATTGGCAGCAGTTTTGAGGATAAATTTTTCATAGAAAATCAAACCAAAAGTATTGTGTATGATTATGGCGCGGCTACCAATCAAGTAGAGATGATTGCAGCAAATTTTTTGCACCTGCAAGATTTTACGGGAACTGGTATTGATGTTGCTGTTTTGGACAGTGGCTTTCCTGGGGTATTAACAAATCCAGCCTTTGAAACGTTGAGAGATCAGGGAAGGCTATTAGGCACCTATAATTTTATAACAAGAGAGGAGTCTGCAGATACTTCAAGTTCTCACGGGTCAAAAACCTTTAGTGATATTGGAGGCTATTTAGAAAACGAATTTGTTGGCACCGCACCAGGCGCCTCTTTTTATCTCTATGTTACAGAAGATGTAACTCAAGAAAACCCAGTCGAGGAGGCTTGGTGGGTAGAAGCCCTAGAACGTGCAGATAGCCTTGGAGTTAGAATTGTTAATACTTCCTTAGGGTACCAAGACTATGACAACCCGGCCTACACCCACACCTATGAAGATTTAGACGGCTTTACAACCATTGCTGCAAGGGGTGCCAATCATGCCTTTGATAAAGGAATGTTGTTATTAACCTCTGCCGGAAATGATGGCCAATCTTTTGGTTTTATTGCAACTCCTGCAGATGCTCCAGGATGTTTTAGTATAGGCGCTGTAGACCAAGAGGGAGTGTATGCTGGTTTTAGCTCTTTTGGTCCCTAACGGCTCAGGACTTAGAAAACCAGATGTAATGGCGCAAGGTGTTTCTGCAGCTGTCGTAGATCAAAATGGCGCTGTAGATTTTAATAGCGGTACTTCTTTTAGTTCCCCAATTATGGCAGGAGCTATTGCTAGTTTATGGCAATCAAGACCAGAGGCTACCAATGTACAGATAATGCAAATAGTAAGAGCCTCGGCTCATTTGTTTGACAACCCAACAGATCTTATGGGGTACGGAATACCAAATTTTGAAATAGCGTATAATGCCCTTCAAATTCTTGGAGCTCAAGCTCAGTTTTTAGACATTCAGTTTGCCATGTATCCAAACCCTGCCCGAGATGTTGTTTCTTTTAACATACCCTCTGGTATAGATAGCGCAGTGGTTAGTGTCTTTACAACTGCTGGGCAACAGGTATTTTCTTCAGAAGTCACACCACAACAAAACACCTTAGATATCTCCGGTGTAGCGCCAGGGATTTACATCACAAAGGTGATATCTGGTGAAACTAAAAATTCTTTTAAACTGATAAAAAAATAGTGAAAAATAGAATTACAAAACTTTTTAAAATACAATACCCACTCATACAAGCAGGTATGATTTGGAATAGCGGCTGGAAACTAGCAAGCGCCGTGAGTAATGCGGGCGGCCTTGGTATTATTGGCGCAGGATCCATGTATCCAGATGTATTACAAGAACATATTACAAAATGTAAGGCGGCTACCTTAAAACCATTTGGGGTGAATGTGCCTATGTTGTATCCTAACATTGAAGAAATTATTGAAATCATTATTAAGGAAAAGATTCCTATCGTTTTTACATCAGCTGGAAATCCTAAAACCCATACTGCGCGTTTAAAACAGCACGGTATTACAGTGGTGCATGTTGTTAGTAGTGTGAAGTTTGCTTTAAAAGCACAAGATGCAGGAGTAGATGCTGTAGTTGCAGAAGGTTTTGAGGCAGGAGGCCACAATGGCCGTGATGAGACCACTACCTTTACCTTGTTGCCAATGGTCAAAGAACAGATACGTGTGCCACTAATAGCAGCCGGTGGTATTGCCAACGGTAGGGGTATGTTGGCTGCAATGATTTTAGGGGCAGATGGGGTGCAAATAGGAAGTAGGTTTGTGGCAAGTCAAGAGAGTAGCGCGCATCAAGCCTTTAAACAAGAAGTTGTTAAAGCAAAAGAAGGGGATACCCTTTTAACTTTAAAAGAACTTGCGCCTGTACGCCTTCTTAAAAACAAGTTTTTTGATCAAGTAATGGAGCTATATAAAACAAATCCAAGCAAAGAACAACTCACCGAGCTTTTGGGCAGAGCAAGAGCAAAGCGTGGTATGTTTGAGGGTGATTTGCAAGACGGTGAGCTAGAAATAGGTCAAGTAGCTGGGCTCATACATCAAATTAAGCCTGCTGCTGAAATTGTTAGTGAAATTATAGAAGAATTTAATACGTTAAACGCCTTGAGGGTCGTTATATAAAACCTGTTAGTAAAAGATCTTTCAGATTAATAAAACTCATAGGATACTAGTATCTTTGAAAAAAAACAGAACAGATGCCATTAAATAATAATGATATTTTTAAAAAATTACGTGTAGCTCATAAACTACGCGATGACGATATTGTAAAGATATTGGAGTTGGTTGATTTTAATGTTACCAAGAGTGAGTTAGGGGCTTTGTTTAGAAACGAAAACCACCCAAAATATGTTGAATGTGGTGACCAGATCCTACGTAATTTTTTAAACGGACTAATTATACATTTCGAGGGCCTATGCCTAAGAAAACAGTGAGTCCTAAACCACAAAACTAGATGCTTATTTATAAGTCAAGCACATTTTAAAAAATTAGTGCAATCTGATAACATTTATTATTTTTGCATCACTTTTGAGGTAATGTATCATTGCCAAAATTTTTAGTAATTAAATAGGTACCCTCTTCACGGGCATAAATATGAATTTACACGAATATCAAGGAAAAGAAGTATTAAATAGTTTTGGTGTTACTATCCAGCGTGGAATTGTAGCACACACACCTGAAGAAGCAGTGGCGGCAGCCAAAAAATTAACCCAAGAAACAGGAACGGGTTGGCATGTCATCAAAGCTCAGGTTCACGCAGGTGGACGTGGTAAAGGTGGTGGAGTAAAACTGGCCAAAAATCTTGATCAGGTAAGAAGTATTGCCAATGATATTATTGGTATGAACCTTATCACACCTCAAACCAGTGCAGAAGGTAAAAAAGTACACCAAGTACTTGTTGCCGAAGATGTGTATTACCCTGGTGATAGCGAGCCAGAAGAATATTATATTAGTGTGCTGTTAAATCGTGTAACAGGTAAAAATATGGTTATGTATTCTACTGAAGGTGGAATGGATATAGAAACTGTTGCCGAAGAAACACCACATTTAATTTTTCACGAAGAAATTGATCCTGCAACAGGATTACTTCCTTTTCAAGCTAGAAAGGTTGCTTTCAATCTTGGATTAAGCGGTATGGCTTTCAAGCAAATGACCAAGTTTGTCACTGCTCTTGTAAAAGCCTATGAGTCTAGTGATTCATCAATGTTTGAAATTAATCCAGTTTTAAAAACTAGTGATGATAAAATTATCGCTGTTGATGCTAAAGTAAGTATTGATGATAATGCTTTGTATCGTCATAAAGATTATGAGGCAATGCGTGATTTACGCGAAGAGAATCCAGTTGAGGTAGAAGCAAGAGCGGTAGGTTTAAACTATGTTGATCTTGACGGAAACGTTGGTTGTATGGTAAATGGTGCAGGACTTGCAATGGCTACCATGGATTTAATTAAACAAGCAGGTGGTGAGCCAGCAAATTTCTTAGATGTAGGAGGTACTGCAGATGCAGAGCGTGTTGAGGCTGCCTTTAACCTAATTTTAAAAGATCCAGCTGTAAAAGCAATTTTAGTAAATATATTTGGAGGTATCGTTAGGTGTGACCGTGTTGCACAAGGTATTGTAGATGCATACAGAAACATGGGTACCATTAACGTACCAATTATTGTTCGTTTGCAAGGAACCAATGCAGATATAGCTAAAGAATTAATTGATAATAGTGGCCTGGATGTGCAAAGTGCAATTGAGTTTCAAGAAGCCGCAGATAAAGTACAAGCTGTTTTAGGATAATACTATTTTATAATTTTATTAAAAGCCTTGGATCTATCCAGGGCTTTTTTATTTTAAGTATTTCTTCCTCTTCGTCTTCTTGGGCCGTCTTGTGAGGGTCTTTCTGTATTTCTTGGCGCTCTTACTACAGGAGTTCTTTTTTCAAGCTCAGGGGCTTGAGAGGGCGCCTGTCCAGCATATGAGTTGTTGTTTGAATCAGAGACAGCTTCTTGCAGTTCTTTAACCTCTTCTGGTGTTAAATCACGCCATGTACCAAGCTCAAGATTTCCTAGATTGATATTCATGATTCTAATGCGCTTTAAAGTAAGGACTTCGTACTCAAGATATTCACACATTCTTCGTATTTGGCGGTTGAGCCCTTGAATAAGTATGATTTTAAAGGCAAACCTGCTAAGGCGTTCTACATGACAATTTTTGGTGGTAGTTTCTAGTTCTGCTATGGGTATACCGCTACTCATTCTTCTAATAAAATCATCGGTAACGGGTCTATCTGTGGTGACAATGTATTCTTTTTCGTGCTTATTTCCTGCTCTTAATATTTTATTTACAATATCTCCATCGTTGGTCATTAGAAGTAAACCTTCACTAGGTTTGTCTAGACGTCCTACATGAAAAATACGCTCTTTATGTCCAATAAAATCTACCACGTTTCCTTCAACTCTTTGATCTGTAGTGCAGGTGATATCAACGGGTTTGTTTAACGCAATGTATACTAAGTTTGTATTTTTCGTAATTAAATGCCCATCAACATGTATTAGATCACCAGGCATGGCCCTGTCTCCAAGACTAACAGCGCTGCCATTAAGTGTAACACGCCCCTGTTCTATAAAAACATCTGCTTTACGTCTGGAGCAGTACCCACTATCACTAATGGCTTTATTGAGTCTTATAGAATCTGGATGATTTCCCATGGGGCAAAGATAGGTATACTTCTAGAAAAATTACTGTATTTTTTATAGATGATAACTACCGAAATTTTAAAAATATCAGCCACTTTTTAGTATTTTGCAGGTGTTAAAACCTCTCTTTTGAAAGATACATTTACTCATAAAGGCATGCGGAAAAAACTGGTGGAAACCCTTGAGAAAAAAGGGATTACTAACCCAGCTGTTTTGCAGGCTATAAATACCATCCCTAGGCATTTGTTTATGGATAGTGGTTTTATAGATCATGCCTATGTAGATAAAGCATTCCCTATTGCTGCAGATCAAACCATATCTCAGCCCTATACCGTTGCAAGACAAACAGAACTACTTGGGGTAGTAAAAGGCGCTAAAATTTTAGAGATAGGAACTGGAAGCGGTTACCAAACGGCAGTATTACTTGAGATTGGCGCTGTTGTGTACAGTATAGAGCGTCAAAACAAACTCTTTAAAAAAGCAGAAAATTTTTTTAAAAAGCAAAAATACACTCCCAAGAAACTCATATTTGGGGACGGGTATATTGGTCTTGAGACAGAAGCCCCTTTTGATGGTATTGTTGTAACTGCAGGTGCACCTTTTGTGCCAAAACCATTATTAGCTCAACTGAAAATAGGAGGGAAGTTAGTGATACCCGTTGGTGATGAATCTCAGATAATGACAGTTTTTACAAGAACTTCACAAACAGCCTTTAACAAAGAAACATTTGGGGAGTTTAGATTTGTACCCTTGCTTGAAAATAAAAATTAAAGGCTATTTGGTCTTATTTTTTACAGGCCTAAAAAATCTAAAAACTTCAATCCAAAGACTAAATTTCCATTTTGTATGCCATTAAAGTTGGATAGTACATAATCTACACGTAACAGCCGATAGCTGCCAAAGCCAAGATTGTCTATTCCTATAGAGAATTCTGAATAGGGTTTTCTCTCTTGTGTTGCAAGTAGGTGTGCACCAAGCACTAGGTTGAAGTTTAATGTATTGACTCCCGGAATTTTACCTAAAATCCAACCTTTAAAATCATGTTCTAGGTGTCCTTCCATATAGCTTTTATTGGTGCTAAAATCATAGTAGGGTAGGGTGTTAAAAACATTGGTGTAGTTTGCCCTTGTGCCTACTTGTGTTTGGTTACCATTAAAATGTTGGTAGTCTATAAATGAGATGTCATCTGCACTGAAAAATGTTCCAGCCTTAACCCTGTAATAAAAATCACCTTTATTTGCAACACTAAAGCTTTGATAAATTTCTGTTCTTAGTTGTGTGTAGTTATAGCCTCTTTTAGAGGCTCCAAGTCCATTTTCAAGGGTAACATCAATTCTTGGATACCGCCCATTACCAATATTAATTTTCCTGTCTGGAATTGAGACATACTTTTGTCCAAAAACAACACGCGCTGTAATTTGTGATTTAAATACTTGGTGCTGCTCCACAGATAATGTGGTAAAATCTTCCGGGGCTAGTGGGTTGTTTGAGCTGTACTGCTTCCCTTTATTATTGATATAGTAATAGGCAGAGTTGTTAAAAAGGGTGCTTCTTTTTTCATAGCCAATTTTTGCAAATACCTCTAGGCCATTAAAAAGTTCTTGACGGTATTTTATTTGCGCAAAATCAAGGTTATATCCTTTAAGGTAATTGCTCTCAAAAAACAAAGTAGAGATACTATTTATTAGGGGTGAAATAGGCTCGCTGTCATTAAACTGGGTTAGCTTAGTTCCTCCAGAGAGTGTAATTCTTAAATTATTTTTGCTATTAAATTTTTTGGTAACACCTGCTGTAAATCGAAGTCTATCCTCGGCTAGGCCATAGGTAGCATTTAGGTTCATAGATAACCACTTTGTTCTATTTTCTGTATACCATTTAAAAAAAGTCACGCCTATTTTACTAGTATACCCCTGTATGGTGTTAAAAGAAACCCCTGCGCCAGGCCCTTTATAATTTAGCCTCCATTTATTAGAGGTATTTCTATAGGTATACCCTAATAAGGGATCTGTAATATTAAACTTATTTGATTTGCGATCTAACGAGTCAAGGTATGGTTTTGATTTTTTTAATTCTTGAAGACTGTCCTTTTTTATGTAATCATTAAGTTCTTCATTTGTGAGTGGAACTGGGCGTATTGTGCTCCAAAAAAGACTGTCTTTTTTATTTGCTTTTGGTTCAAAAGCCAGCACCTCGTTGCTAAAAGAGCGTTTTCTGAAATTAGGTTCAAAATCATAATTACTATACACACATGTATAGCGGCCATCGCCATTTAGCCCCATAAAACCAAAGCCAAAATCAAGGGTTTGAGATAATTTCACCCAAAACTTTTGAGTGGTATCATATTTAAAATTTTGTTTAAAGACCAACTGTTTAATAAAAGGAGTTTGCAAGGCAGCTCCAGTTGTAGCTAGATCTATACCATATAATTGCCAATGGTCTTCTACAATGTAAATAACTCCTTTAAAAACCCTGTCATTGGGTCTTTTTGGAATTACTTTAATTTTATTTATGAGCTTGTCTGCTTCATAGAATATACCATCAAGTTTATACGTATAATAATTAAACGCATTACTGGCAATAGGAGATACTATTGCCGTGTTTAATTCAATAGTATTTTCATAAAAAGAAAATGTTGCATCTTGCGCATTGTTAAAGCTAAAGCCGTTGTCATTACCACTTACTTTACTTGCTATAATACGCTCGTTAAAATTAGCAGGTTGCTGAAATGATATCTTTGAAATAGTTTCAGAAAGATATATAATACCACTTCTTGTAGAATCTAAAGATCCTTCAATTCCTCTTATGCTTTGGCCTAGTATTTTCTTCAGGTGCATTTTTTATCTTCCATACTCCTCTAGAATAAAAATCTGCAGTGTATTTGCTTATACTAGCTAAATTTTCTTTTCGCTTTGCTATAGTGGCCCTTATGATTCTGTCTGCGGGATCTTCATTGTTATTTATCACAACTTCTTGCAGAGTGGTGGTCTCTGGCTCTAAAGTAATGTTAAGGATATACGGGAAGCTTTCAATCGTTATTTTTTTAGTAACTGTTTTATAGCCCAAAAATTGGTAGACAATAGTATGATTACCTGTATAATTTAGAGCAAGCTTATAATTACCATCATCATTTGATGTGGTTCCTGTGTAAGAGTTTTCTAGATAGATATTTACATAGGGTATTTTTTGAGAATTGGTGTCTGTGATTTTTCCAACAATTTGAGCTTGTCCAAAAGTAATAATGTGTAATAAAAGTAGGGTTACTAACTGTTTCATAGGCTTATATTCTACAGACGAAATACTCTTAGTACTGTTACACTTTTTGTTGAAATTCACATTAATTGAGGTGCCGCTAAAGCCCTAGTTGTTGAAACTTTTTTTAAGCCTGCTGAGAGTCTCTTTTATTGTCACGGTCTTTAATGTCATCTCTTTTATCAAACTCACGTTTTCCACGGCAAAGAGCAATAGTAATCTTGGCAAGTCCTTTGTCATTGGTAAATAGCACTAGAGGTATTATAGTGAGTCCAGATGTTTTTACATTTTTAAAAAGCTTTTTTAATTCAGTTTTATTTAATAGCAGTTTACGTTCACTCTTTGGGTTGTGATTAAAATGAGTTGCATGGCTATATTCTTGCACAGTCATATTAATAACAAATAATTCTCCCCGCTCATTAAATTCACAAAAACTCTCTGCAATAGAGGCTTGACCTTCTCTTATTGCTTTTATCTCTGTGCCTACAAGTACAATACCGGCTGTATACTTGTCTAAGATTTCATACTCAAATCTAGCTTTTCGGTTTTTTATTTGTATGTTTTTTTGAATGGCCATGTTGTAAAAATAGGACTTATAAAGGGGATTGTTCAATGAAATTTAATTAACCTTCTGTGTTTTTGCAGTTGTTTTGTTTTTATTAAGAGTTACTATAAAAACATTGTTGTTCTCACTATCTGCAATGTCTTTATATTTTTTCTCTCCAAGTAGTATATTTACCAGCTCTGGTGTGGTATTGCTATGCCCAACAATAACAATATTTTTTCCTTTATTGTTTGCTATAAATTTTTCTGAAATAAGCTCTTTAGTAGTGTAGCTAATAATCTCTAAGTTTTGCTCCTTGGCAATGGGTAGGGCAGTTTGCTGTGTTCTTTTGTAATTTGTGCTATACACTGCAGCTATGTTTTTATCTTTAAAAAAAAGCAGCCCATTTGTTTGCTCTCTCCAGCCCTTGTATAGTTAGAGAAGGGTTTTTGTTTGTGGAGTCGCTTCTGTCTTTTTCTGCATGTCTAATAAAATAATACACGCTCGTATTCTCTTTTTCAGCAACGTTTATTTTACCAGATTCTTTACATGCTGCTACTAGCGTTAACACTGCTAGCAGTAGCACTATTGTTTTAATATTTCTCAAGATGCCCATACATTTGTTTTGTGTAAATGTAAAAAATCTAATTTAAAAGCAGTGCATAAAAAAAACCGCTTATTGCTAAGCGGCTCTTCTAAAAATATTAAAAAGATTATTATTTTCTAATAAGCTTTTTTGTAGTAGTTACTCCATTTGTGATAGCATTTATAAAATATGCTCCACTAGATAAACCAGATACGTCTATTGTAAATTCTTTACTATTTGGTGTAATAGAAAGTACATTTTGACCTAGCATGTTTACTATTTGTAATGTAGTAATTTCAGTTGTTGATACAATACTTACATCTCCATCTGCTGGATTTGGAGCAAATACAAATGTAGTTACATCTATATCATTTACTCCAAGAGTTGTGGTTGTAAAAGTAACAGGTCCAACAACATCACTGATATTGTTATTACCTCCACAATCTGTTTGGATATATGCATCATAACTAACACCTGGTATTAATCCTTGTGCTGTTGCTGTTGTAGCTGTTGTATTTTCAAAAGCTACAGGTAAATCAACTTCTATGTCTGCTCCTGCAATAAATACAGCCCAATCATAAGAAATTGCTCCAAGTGCTGCATCCCAAGATAGATCTGCAGTGGTTTCTGTTACATTTTCTACAACAAAGTTTTCTACCTCTGGACATGGTATTACAATAGGCGCGCAGGTAACATCTGCAGCCCATCCTGTTTCTTGTACACTTGTGTCTGAAGTGAATACAAACGTTAAAGATCCACTTACATCTGTTGATGTAAATGTATCACCAATAGATAGTAAACTATTAGGATCACTTGGTACACCACCGTCTCCGCTTTCTTCACCACAAAGTGTTTGTGCAAGTACTGGGTAGGTAGTATCTGGTCCATCATAAACTGTTAGGTAATCCCAACATCCATCTTGTGTTCCAGCTCCCGTTGCAGATTCAATATCTACATAGGTAAAAGTAACTGTTACAACATCTCCAGCAACTTCTGGAGAAACTGTTGTTACAGTAGTTTCACTAGCTAAGTAATCTCCATCTACGCCACCTTCATCATAATAGGTGTCTCCACAACCAACAGGCGGTACCCCGCATGTTACATCTGCAGACCATCCTGTTTCTTGTACACTTCCATCAGAGCTAAACACAAAGGTTAATGCTCCACTTTCATCAGAAGATGTAAATGAATCTCCAATAGATAGTATACTTCCTGGTTCACTTGGCACACCACCGTCTCCACTTTCTTCACCACAAAGTGTTTGTGCAAGTACTGGGAAGGTAGTATCTGGTCCATCATAAACTGTTAGGTAATCCCAACATCCTCCATTTGGTCCACCTGTTTCCATATCAACGTAAGTAAAGGTTACAGTAACCGCTTCACCAGGTACATCTGGAGTAATGGTAGTAACTGTAAGTTCATTTGGTTGGTAATTTCCTGCAGATCCACCAGAATCTACATAGATACCACCACACTCAGGTGCTGGGAAATGGAGTTGTGAATGATAGTAAATTCTCTTGTGAGAAACCATTGGTATCACAATCAGATACTAAATACGCATCATATCCTGAATCTATTGCTAATCCAGTTGCAGTTGCAGTTACAATACCTGCTGCTACAGTTTCTGTATAAACAGCAGTGTCAACAGTTGGGTCTGCGCCAGCATCAAATACACTTAAAGTGTATCCGTTTACAGCCTCTGCAACAACATCCCAAGTAAAAGTTGCTTCTGTGTCTACGGTTGTTGTAACTGTAAAATTACTTGGAGCAGGACATGCTACTAAAGTGGTAAAGAAGTTAGGGTCTGCAAGAGATATCCCTTCTGTATCACAATCTGCAATTACATATGCCTGATAACTTGTTTCTGGTGTAAGTCCTGTTGCTGTTGCCGTTAGAGTACCTGTTGGTACATTTTCTGTATATACAGGAGTATCAATAGTTGGATCATCACCTGCAACAAATACATTAACTATATAACCAGTGGTAGCTTCTACCACGGCGCTCCATGTAATCACTGCATCAAAAGCATTTGGTGCAATTGCAACATCCAAAGGTTCTGGACAAGCAGGTAGGGGAGTGAATATTAATTCCCAGTCAAAAGGTGTTGTATCCTGCCATCTGTCATCCCACTCAATTAAGTATTCTTGACCTCCAATAACATTGATTTCTTCTATTACAGATCCAAAAACATTTGGAGTGTCACAGCCATCATCATCATTATCTACAAGTGTTAGTATGTCACATCCATCTGTGTATACAAACAGCCTTGTGTCTACAGGACTAGGGTCTGAAATACAAGAATTAATGTTAATTGTACCACTCTCTATTGGTGTGTAACTATACCATAGTGCATCAAGACCAAGTGCATCTGTTACATTTGCTGACCCTCCAGAGTCTGAAACAATAAATACATCATTGTAAACTCCAGGAGTTACCTCAAGTGCATTTGCACATGTTGTACCGCCAACGTTAAGGTTTAATTGATTTAGATTATCCCAGTAGTATACTTGAGTAGCAGGGTCTGTTACATTAAAGTTCATAAATACTGTTACAGACTCAAAGGTTAAAGCACCCTCTGTGCTAAAATCAAAAGATACTGTTTCCCAAGCACTAGTTGTAGTTGTTGTGGCTGCTCTCTCTGCGTTTACACCTGTGGTAGCATTCTCTAATTTTAAAAGAATTGGTGTGTTTGGAATTGGAGACCATACACTCATGGTAAAGCCTTTATTTGTTATTATATCAATAGGAGTGTCTAAACCAAAGTTTACACCTGCAAAGCCTGCATTTGCTGGAACAGTGTTTTCTGCTACTGTACTAGAAGTGTTTTCTCCAGATGCATCTGGATTTTCAATAACTTGAGTAAATGATCCGTTAAAATCTCCAAAAACTGGAAGTTGACCATCCTCATAAGTAATAGGTAATGTTACAAGCAGGTAGGGGAGTGAATATTAATTCCCAGTCAAAAGGAACCTCATTCCATCTATCATCCCATTCTATGAGGTATCCATGACCTCCAACTAACAGATATATCCTCTAACGATAGATCCAAAACCATTTGGAGCGTCACAACCATCATCATCATTGGCAACAGGTGTTAGAAGTGTCACAACCATCTGTGTAGACAAACAGCCTTGTGTCAACAGGATCTAGGGTCAGAGCCACAAGAATTAATGTTAATTGTACCACTCTCTACAGGAGTGTAGCTATACCATAAACCGCCTGTTGCATCTGCTTGAGATGCGCCCAGTAGAGCCGTCAATAAATGTAACATCAACATATAGACTCCTGGAGTACAATTGCTAGTGCATCACTACAAATTTCTCCCCCAGTTGGTGGAGGTGTAAATGTAATTGTCCAGTCAAAAGGATCTTCATTCCATCTGTCATCCCATTGTATTAAATATTCTTGCACCAGAATTTACATCAGCCTCGGCTAACAGATCCAAAAGTAGTAGGAGCATCACAACCATCAGTCATCATTAGCAACCGCAGTTAATGTATCACAACCATCAGTGTAAACAAATAATCTTGTGTCTAGTCCAGCTGGATCAGAAGCACAAGAGTTGATACCTATTGTACCATCTCCTTCTGCAACGTAACTATACCACATAGCGTCTGTTCCGCCAGCTTGTGTTGCACTACCAGAACCTATTGTAATTGCAGCATCACTGTAAATACCAGGTGTTACTGCCACTGCATCTGCGCAAGTGTCACCACCGTTTTGTGCGTTAGTTTGCCAACCAAAAGAAGTAGCTAAAAAGAGCATTAATAAATTTAAGATTTTTCTCATAATAAAATTTAGTTTATAATTTTTTTACAAATCTAGGGTTTTTATCTAAGCTGTTAAATACGCTTAAGAGCGTATTTAAAGACATTAAACTATACTTAAAACACAAAAAAAGGGGAGACTTAAATAAGCCTCCCCTTTTTAAATAATTAACTATTAATTACTCTTTAATAAACTTCATAGTTTGAACACTTCCATTAGAGAATAATACATTAGCAATATATACTCCAGTTCTTAACTGAGATACATTTACTGTACTTGATGTATTATTAACTTCAATAATAGAAACAGTTTGACCTAAAAGGTTCATGATCTGAATCGTTGCTATTTCTTGCGATGCTTCTAAAGTAACAACAGATGTTGCTGGGTTAGGATACATTGCAATATCAACAAGATCATTTTGTGTAACATCTAAAGGCTCACCTTGAACTAGGTTATCCCAGTAGTATGTTTGATCTGTATCACCAAGAACATTAAAGTTCATAAACACTGTTACAGACTCAAAGGTTAAATCACCTTCTTCACTAAAGTCAAAAGAGATAGTTTCCCAAGCACCAGTAGTGGTGGTGGTAGCAGCTCTTTCAGCATTTACTCCTGTTGTAGCATTTTCTAACTTTAAAAGAACTGGCATATCTGGTACTTGAGACCAAACAGTCATTGTAAATCCTTTTAAAGTAGTGATGTCTAGAGTTTTCAACTGCAAAGTTAACACCTGCAAAGCCTGCGTTAGCTGGAACTACGTTTTCTGCAACTGTTGCAGAATCGTTAGCACCTGATGCATCTGGATTTGCAATTACTTGCGTAGCAGATCCGTTGAAATCGTTGAAGTACTGGTAATTGACCATCCTCAAAAGTGATAGGTAGCTCTACCACTGGAGCAGGAGCTGGTGTGAATGTTAATTCCCAGTCAAAGGCATCTGCACCCCATCTGTCATCCCATTCTATTAGGTATTCTTGACCACCTACAACAGCTACATCAGTTACAGATAGATCCAAAAGTAGTAGGAGCATCACAACCATCATCATCATTAGCTACTGGAGTTAATGTATCACAACCATCTGTGTAAACAAATAATCTAGTATCAATTCCTTCTGGAACAGAAAAACAAGAGTTGATGTTAATTGATCCATCAGCTTCTGCTGTATAGCTATACCACAAGGCATCTGCTGCATCCCCTTGAGAAGCACCTGCAGAACCTACAACAATTGCAACATCATTGTAAACTCCTGGAGTTACTAGTAACTCTACCACTGGAGCAGGAGCTGGTGTGAATGTTAATTCCCAGTCAAAGGCATCTGCACCCCATCTGTCATCCCACTCAATAAGATAATCTTGACCACCAACAACATCTATGTCAGTTAAGATAGATCCAAAAGTAGTAGGAGCATCACAACCATCATCATCATCAGCTACTGCGGTTAGTGTATCACAACCATCTGTGTAAACAAATAATCTAGTATCAATTCCTTCTGGAACAGAAAAACAAGAGTTGATGTTAATTGTTCCATCAGCCTCAGCAGTATAAACATACCAAAGTGCATCTGCTGTATTTGCTTGAGAAGCACCACCAGAACCTACAGTAATAGCAGCATCATTGTAAACTCCTGGAGTAACGGTATTGCTACAGCACAATAATTCCATCATCTCCAACTGGCTCACCTGTTTGGCTAAATTATCCCAGTAGTAAACTTGAGTTGCTGGATCAGTTAAAGCAAAGTTCATGAATAATGTTACAGACTCATATGTTAATTGTCCTACTTCACTAAAATCAAAAGTAATAGTTTCCCACGCACCTGTTGTGGTTGTGTTTACTGCTACTTCTGCATTTGCTCCAGAAGCATTTTCTAACTTCAATAATACAGGTGTATTTGCAACAGGTGACCATACGTCTAATGTAAACCCTCTTTCAACAGAAATATCGATGTTTGTGTCTAGCGGAAAGTTAACTCCTGCGAAACCTGCGTTAGCTGGTACCGTATTTTCTGCTACTGTAGCAGAAGTGTTTTCTCCAGTTGCATCTGGATTTGCTATTGCTTGAGTGAATGATCCGTTAAAATCTCCAAATGTTGGTAATTGATTTTCTAAAGTTATAGGTATTGCTAGGAATTGGAACTGATGAAATGTTTGCTGCTCTTGGTGTGAACGAAGAAGAAACCATTTGTTGAAGCATCAAATTGAAGAGACTCAATGTCTTTTGCTCCATTTTCGTTCTCATCCCACTGAGTGGTTTGACCTAAACCTGTTAATAATCCAGTATCATCATCATCACTAGTTCCGTAAACAACAGCATCAACAAGACCGTCAGTTGTAACTGGCGTCCCGTCAGGGAAGTTTGCTGCATCTGCAGTATATAATGCTACAGCATCTGCTCCGTTTTGGATAGTGTTATCTGCACCCATTGTAATGTCTGCTCCTGCAACTGCATCACTTCCTAGTAGGAAATAACCGTTATCATCTGAAGCAAATCCAGTAAGATCTACAGTTCTGTAACTTGTATCACTTGAACCGTTATAGAAAACAGCAATCATACCATTTAATGACTGGTTTGCAAATTCTGTTTTGATTTCAACAAACTCTTGGTCATCTGTACCAGTTTGATCTGCATCAATCTCAACTATTTGAGCATCTCCAGTAATAAGAACATCAACTTGCTCTAGGTTATCCCAGTAGTAAGTTTGTGTTGCTGGATCTAAAACATTAAAGTTCATAAAAATTGTTACAGACTCGAAAGTTAAATCACCCTCTGTGCTAAAGTCAAAAGATACTGTTTCCCAAGCACCAGTTGTAGTGGTTGTGGCAGCTCTTTCTGCATTAACGCCTGTAGTTGCATTCTCTAGCTTTAAAAGTACTGGAGTATTTGCAACTGGTGACCATACTGTCATTGTAAATCCTTTTTGAGCAGAAATATCAATAGGAGTGTCTAACCGCAAAGTTTACACCTGCAAAAGCTGCGTTAGCTGGAACAGTGTTTTCAGCTACAGTAGCAGAAGTGTTTTCTCCTGTTGCATCTGGATTTGCAATTACTTGAGTAAATGATCCGTTAAAATCTCCAAAACCAGGTAATTGGTTTTCTAAAGTTATTGGTAATACGTTAGGGTCTAACGGAGCTGGGGTAAATGCTAGCTCCCATGTAAAGGCATTACTACTCCATCTATCATCCCACTCTATTGTGTATGTTACTCCAGAAGAAACTAAACTAGACACACCAGAACCTAGTAGGAGCTCACAACCATCATCATCATTAGCTAACTGGAGTTAATGTATCACACCATCTGTATATACATATAATCTAGTGTCTATTCCAGCTGGATCAGAAGCACAAGAGTTGATACCTATTGTACCATCTCCTTCAGCTGTGTAGCTATACCATAAGAGCATCTGCTGCGCCAGCATTGTGCAGCACCTCCAGTACCTGGAGTAATAGCAGCATCACTGTAAATCCAGGTGTTACCGACTATTGCAACGCACAAGTTTCCACCTGTTGGAGGCGTAAGTTGGTCCAGTTAATTCCCAGTCAAAGGCATCTGCACCCCATCTGTCATCCCATTCAATTAGGTATTCTTGACCACCAACAACATCTAATCTGTAAGAAGATCCAAATCCGTTTGGAGCATCACAACCATCATCATCGTTAGCAACCGGAGTTAATGTATCACATACCATCTGTGTAAACATATAATCTTGTGTCTATTCCAGCTGGGTCAGAAGCACAAGAATTAATGCTCATTAATCCATCTTCAGCAGGAGTATAACTATACCACAGTGCATCTGCTGCGTCAGCTTGTGCTGCACCTCCAGTACCTGTACAATAGCAGCATCATGAAATTCCTGGAGCTGCTCAACAGCATCTGCACAGGTTCCGCCACCTTTTGCGCGTTAGCTTGCCAACCAAGGGTGGTCATTAGTGCTAACATAAGTAAAGTTAGTAATTTTTTTCATAGATAAAGTTATTTATTAAGTTAAGAATAAAAAGTTGTTTATTAAGACAACTAATATAGAAACTTTTAAAGTAAGCAAGTATGTAATCATTTTTATATTTTTAGATGAAAGACCTACTTCTACCTTTTAAGTGTGATTGAATACTGTATTTTTATTAAAATTCTCATAGTTTACCTCCTTTTTTTATCACTTTGTCATTCGTTTTTAAATTTTAATTCTATTACTCAAATTACAATTGAAATATTGCGATATTTGAAAACTTAAACAAACACACAAACAACACAAATGGGTTTATTTAGTGCATTTAAAAAAGAAGATTCTAGTAAACAAGTAAAAGAGAATCAAAAGTTTCCTTGGATTGATTTAACTTCACTAGACCAATTACTAGAGATTAAAGAACAATCTAAAATAATACCAGTCGTTATTTTTAAGCACTCTACTAGGTGTGTGATTAGCCGCATGGTATTGCGAGAATTTGAGAGTAGTTTTGATAAAGATGGAAAAAGTGTTGCCTTATATTTTTTAGACCTATTATCTTACAGAGAAATCTCAAACCAGGTTGGTGAAATATTCCAAGTGTTTCATCAAAGCCCGCAACTTATCGTTATAAAAAATGGTGAGGCTATTTACCATGCCTCTCACAATGAAATAAAGGCAGATGCTATAAAAGATATTATATAGCAGCCTCTCAAAACAATATAATTTTATGAATAAAAAAACGCCTTTCTTAGAAAGGCATTTTTTTGTCAAATATTTCTAAAAGATATTTTTATACTCTTATTACAAGTCATTGTTTTTTATGATTTCTTTTAATCTTGATTTTAAATCCTCACCAGTATCATACACCATTTGCTCGTTTGATGGGAAATCAATAAAATTATATTGTAAAAATCTCTTGTCTTGAGTAGTAAGGGCTCTTTTATCTCCAGTGTATCTAGCAAATACATTTTCAAATACAAAGACACTAGCAATAGGCAAACGGTTTACTTCTCTATTTGTTTTTCATGTTTGTGTAAACCACCTCTGCTCCAACAGCAGCAGATTTTGATTGTGTGATCATCATAACCCTTGCAGATATAGTAAGATACTTGTCTTTTTTAATATCATTACCCAAACTATCTTTAGCTACATTTCCGTTGCTATCATACACATATTCCCAACCGTCCTTAATACGCTTGGATCGTCTTTGCTGTATTTCATTTAATTTTTCTGGAGCTATAGTAATCTCTTTAAAGTTTAGCGTTACACCATACATATAATCAATAGCGCTGTCTTGTTGGGTATGATACTGTGTCCAGAACTTATCTAGACCATAGGTGTTTATACTTAACAACTCTTGCTCTAGCGAGGTAGGGATTATTTGATTTGTGCTGTTTTTTAAATCAATCAAAACAAAATCTGTCCCATAAAAACGAGCATTCTCTTTTTTAAGGCTCACATCTTTATAGTTAGGCTGCACATCCTCAAGCTCACAATAAATATTATAGGCAGTTCTATAGTCTTTACGTGTTTGATATTGCATATATAAACCAGCCTCATCATACAAGTAAGCTATGTAGCCCTTCTTTGCATCAAGGATTTTACTGCTGTAATCTTTCAGTGTAAATTCAGCATCTCTCTTTAGGGTGTTACTGTAGATAGGTAGTAATGGCCGTATTTTATCCTGTATATACGCTAAGTTTTGATAGGTGTAGTAAATCTCCTTAGCGCCAGATGCATTGCCTTGTTTTTCTAGAAATGAGATACGCCTAGTGGCTTTGTCTACATTTTTTTGAAATGCCTTTTCAAGAACTGTAATATGTCCATCTTTCTTTTTAGAGGAGGTATTCTTCTGAAGTTTTTTTACAGCTAGCTCTATGGCTTTCTCGTAATTTCCTTGAGCGAGTAGTCTTTGATTTTTTTTAACACTGTTACAACCTGCTAGCAACAACGCCAAACTAAATATGTAAAGTAGCTTTTTCATCGGGTATGGGTGTTGGTTATAAAATAACAATGTCAATAGATGTGCCAAACTATAATTGTAATGCGTTAGCCTATACTATTTTGGTTGGCTGTTTTTAAGCTTATTTTCTATCAACACTGTGTTTGCCGGCGCCCAAAAGTGCGATAGCTAAAAACCCAAATAAAAATAACAACGCTTTTTCTTTTACACCTATAGGGTCACCGCCATGAACAATAAATGCAGCAACTCCCATAGTGATAATAACAGGGATACTCGCTAAACGTGTTTTGTATCCAATAATAATTAGCAGTGGGCAAATAGCCTCCGCTATTACAACTAAAATTGTTGTAGCTAAAACTCCAATACCAATTGGATCCGATTTCATCAAAGTTCCTTGTATGAGATTTAAAAGTTTAGGTATGCCGTGAGACAGCATCATTGCACTAAAAGTAAAGCGTAATAGAAATAAGCCAATGTGATAGGTAGATGTCATAATAATGGTGTTGCTATTTTTGTTTAAAAATAGAAAAGTTTTTGGTATTTAAGTTTTTTATAGCCACAAATTTGAATTGTAATACTGGGTATGATTTTATTTTTAAGCTGTATTTTTACAAAAAAAGTATATTACGAATGAATAAAGCAAGTGCATGGATTTCTGCAGCAAGGCTAAGAACCTTACCACTTTCTATAGCCGGGATATTGGCAGGTAGCGCCGTAGCGGTTAAGACCTCAGTTTTTTCTTTGCCAATTCTTGTGCTTGCCCTAGGAACTACTCTTGGGTTTCAGGTCTTATCAAATTTCGCTAATGATTATGGAGATGGTATTAAAGGCACAGACAACCAAGATAGAGTAGGGCCAAAACGCGCGCTACAAAGCGGACTATTAACCGCAAAAGAATTAAAAAATGGAATGATACTAACGGCAGTTGTCACCTTGTTTTTAGCCTCGGTATTAATCTTCACCGCTTTTGGAGGGGAGCATATGGTGCTTTCTTTTATCTTTTTTAATTTAGGAATTGCCGCCATTATTGCCGCTGTTAAATACACTGTTGGCGCTAATGCATATGGATACAAGGCCATGGGAGACTTGTTTGTTTTTTTATTCTTCGGAATTATTGGCGTTGTTGGTTGCTATTTTTTATTTTCAAAATCTTTAGGAAATCATGTTTTTTTTCTTGCCATAGCAATCGGGTGTATGAGTACTGCGGTCTTGAATTTAAATAACATGAGAGACAGAATCCAAGATGCTAAGGTTCAAAAAAACACATTGGCAGTGGTTTTAGGTGCTAAAAATGTAAAGACGTATCATAGCATTTTAATAATCACAGCACTTATTTCTGCCCTGATTTATTTATTTGCTAGCCAAGCAAAACCACTTTATTATTTTGCGCTTATTGCTTTTATTCCTTTACTTATAAACATGTTTAAAGTATTTAAAAATGAAGATCCAGCTCTGCTGGATCCTGAGCTTAAAAAAATAGCGTTAAGTACTTTTGTGTTTGCACTATTGCTTTTTGTAACAAGCTTTTTTTAAAACACAGTTGTGTACCCTTATTTTACATGAAAACTAATCAATATATTGTATTTTTAAATTCTTGTTTTTAAAGATCATGCACATAGTTTTATATTAATACATACCCATCTTGAAAGCACATTATAAAAAACATATTCTAGAATTTAAAACTCCAAGCGGCACCTCTCGCGGTATTTTAAAAACCAAACAGGCATGGTTTATTGTTCTTGAAAATAAGGGCATGCCATTTGGCGTTGGTGAGTGTGGTATGTTACGGGGGCTTAGTATTGATGACCGTCCAGATTTTGAACAAACATTACAATGGGTTTGTGCAAACATCCACCTTGGAGAGGCAACAGTTGTATGACCGCATTAACCGAGTTTCCATCCATCCAAATGGGGCTAGAAATTGCTTTTAAGTCTTTGGCGGCTCATGATCCATTTCAAATTTATCCTTCTGCCTTTACAAAGGGAGAAGCCTCAATTGCAATCAATGGTTTGATATGGATGGGCGATAAGGCCTTTATGAGTAAGCAAATTGCCAGCAAACTCAAAGAAGGTTTTAGTTGTATTAAAATGAAAATTGGCGCTATTAATTTTGATACAGAGTTGGCGCTTTTAAAGAGTATTAGACAAGAATTTTCTGCCTCTGAAATAGAAATAAGAGTAGATGCCAATGGGGCTTTTGATCCTAAAAATGCCTTAGAGAAGTTAAAACAATTGTCTGATCTAGACTTGCATTCAATAGAGCAGCCTATAGCTGTAAAACAATGGGACCAAATGGCCTATCTGTGTGAAAAAAGCCCGCTAGATATAGCTTTAGACGAGGAGTTAATAGGTGTGTTTTCTAATCAAGATAAACAGGCGCTGCTACAACATATTAAGCCCCAATACATAATTTTAAAACCAAGTTTTATAGGCGGTTTTAAAGGGAGCGATTCTTGGATTGAGTTATCTCAGGCAAATAATGTACAGTGGTGGATCACATCTGCCCTAGAGAGTAATGTAGGATTAAACGCAATTTCGCAGTATACGTTTACAAAAAATAGTACATTGCCTCAAGGTTTAGGTACGGGAAGTTTATACACAAATAATATTGCATCTGCTTTACAGATAACAAAAGGGACACTGTGTTACAACCCTACTAAAAAATGGAATTTTAATTTATGAATTATATACAACAAGCAAATAAAGGAAAAAACGAACCTTGGATGTTCTTGCTTACCTTTTTGTTAACTGCAGGCCTATTTATTTATAGCCTGGTCATTTTTTTATTCTTTAGTGATGGCATAGACCTCGCAAAGCAACAACAAATGCTTTTTGAGTTAGTGCCTAGTAAAAATTTCTGGTTGGCATTTAACTTACTACCCTTTGCCTTTTTATTAGGATTGTTATTTCTACTGGTAAAAAAACTCCACCAAAGAAGCATACTTTCTCTCACCACATCAAGAAAAAAAGTAGATTGGTCTCGTGTGTTTTTCTCTTTTTCGCTTATTGTACTTATAACCTTGGTGTCTTTTGGTATTTCCTACTATAACGATCCCTCAGAAGTGGTGCTGCAGCTTGATCCCTGTAAAATTCGGGATATTAGTAGTTATTAGCCTTTTGTTATTTCCATTTCAAATTGGTCTTGAAGAATATTTATTTAGAGGATACATGATGCAACACCTAGGAGTTTTACTTAAAAATAGGTGGATGCCATTATTTATTACTTCCATTTTATTTGGTGTTTTTCATAGCGCCAATCCAGAAGTAGGAGAGATGGGTTACATGATCATGATATTTTATATTGGCACTGGATTGTTGTTAGGTATCATGACCTTAATGGATGATGGTCTAGAGCTTGCTTTAGGTTTTCATTTAGGAAACAACCTATTGGCAGCCACCTTAGTAACCTCAGATTGGTCTGCGTTGCAAACAGATGCTGCTTTTAAATTTACAGCAACCCAAGCTGGCACAAGTACCTTAATTGATGTTATTTTACCTGTATTGGTTTTATATCCTATAATTTTATTAATATTATCAAAAAAATACAACTGGAATAACTGGAGTCAAAAACTCTTTGGAAAAGTAGCTGTATCCAGTAATAAGAATAGTTAAATTTTTAATGTAACCAATCTAGAGATACACCTGTTATAAATACATCACTTTTGGAACCATCAATAAAGCTACATCCTTCATTTAAATTTAACGGCCTTGAGTTTGAAACCTCCGAAGAAATTGTTCTGTTTGCTAAACAGCTAAAAGAAAATGGAGCCTCACATGAAATTGCAATTGCAAAATTTATTGTAAAGTGGTTTAACGAAAAACCGTATATAAAAGTTAAGACATCAGGCTCTACAGGTACTCCTAAGAAAATCAAATTACTGAAAACAAATATGGTTCATAGCGCTTTTGCTACTGGAGTATATTTTAATCTAGGAACAAATAACACAGCGCTACTTTGCCTGTCTGCAAAATATATTGCTGGTAAAATGATGTTGGTACGCGCCTTGACCATGGGCTGGGATTTGCATGTAGTGGCTCCAGATAAGGATGCTATCACACAATATGATAATACCTATGACTTTGCTGCTATGGTTCCATATCAGGTATATCATACCTTAAATGCCCTAGACAAAATTAAAAAACTTATTATTGGAGGAGGTGTTATAGATCCAGATTTAGAAGCCAAATTACAAACAAAATCTACACAGGTCTATGCTACTTATGGCATGACAGAAACCATTACCCATGTAGCCGTTAGGCGCGTAAATGGTGAAGACAAAACCAATGTGTATTCTGCCTTGCCTAATGTTAGTTTTGATCTAGATTCTAGAGGTTGTTTGGTGATTGATGCCCCAATTCAAGGCAGCTCAAAGGTTGTTACAAATGATGTTGTTACCCTGCATGATGCAAAAAGTTTTGAATGGCTAGGAAGGTATGACAATGTAATTAATAGTGGTGGTATAAAACTATATC
>CAJJCS010000004.1 GCA_905182755.1 Aequorivita sp. HC6-5 | reverse complement strand
TAAATTGTAAATAATTAAATAACTAAAAAGCCCGAACAGCACGCACATAGAATGTGTAGTACTTACTCGTGCTAGCACTGACCACCATTGCTGAAATACTGAAGCCACGCGTTATTGCTATCGTACTCCGTAGAACTCCAGTAGTAATCACTAAATGCAGTAAACCCAGAGACAGCCTCTAAAGTTGTTTTATTAATATACATTTGGTTTAACTCCTTTGCACTTGGTAAAAACCAATCTGGACCTAAAGACCTTGCCGCTAAAGCAGCGGGAGCATAGGGCAATCTTGAGTATATCATTAGTGTTATTAAAACCATCTCCAATTTCAGCACCTAGACCAAGGATTACCTCCATTTAAGGGACATTGGTACGTTTGGTAAATCTGTACCATAACAACCCCATTCTACAGAAGTTGCTACATCTGAAAATGCCGCAACCAAACCGTGTGACCGATTACAGTATCTACCTCAAATATAACAACTAACGCCGCCTAATTCGCATCACCAAGTTTTAGATAAGTTGGCGAAGTAGCAGCTACCTATGTAACCCAACTACTACCATTGTAATAGTAAAAACCTACTGTACCATCTGTTTGATATATCATTAATCCAGTGGCAGCTGGAACTAATCGCATCACGCTGGGTCTCTGTCATACGAGGTACAAGTAAACCCCCCGTAGTAGAAGTAATATCCAAAGCCGCAGAGGCGTCTGGGTTGTATGTACTATACCTACTTGGGCATAGGTTGTTGCAGTTAGTAATACTGCTGCTAAAATGTAAATATTTTTTCATTGGTTAATTAAATTTATAATTATTTTATAATTATTTTTTTATTGAATACTTGATTTGCTGACCTTAGCTGCACAACATATAAACCGCTTGCTAGGCCATCTGTAGAGATAGTCTGGGTTCGCAGTTGCTGGGTTTAATGCTTTTTCTCGTACGCTCATACCAAGAATGTTATAAAGGGTAACATCTATTTGCCCTAAATCTGGGCTTATGCCCGCTATAGTAACAAAGTTGTCTTTGTTTACCTTGTATACATTGAGTGCGCTTATCCCTAAAGTATCCCCACTAGAGAGTACGCTGTTGTCTTTAAAAACAATAAAGAACCTTTCTGCCCCGCTAAGATCACTTTGCGCTACTAGCTCAAAGTCCTGGTCTTTTAAAGAGGTAAAAGTGCCGTTTAAGGTGTCTTCTAGATATACGTAGATATCTTGAGGCAAGCTCCATATCTGCAATACTTACCCTAAAGGCCTGTCCTGCATTTTGGCGTATCTCTAGAGGTACTCTAGTATTTTGCATAGCATCCATACCCATAGCGTTTTTAGCAAAAGCTGTTTCTTGGCTTCCTCCGGCTAGTCTTGTACTTAGTTTTGTTGACTGGTTGTAAGCGCCTGCATCATACCCAGGATCAAGACCTAGGGTAAGACCATCTCTAAAATATAAATTAGTCTTTGCCTGTTCTATCTCACCACTATAAAGTTTTAATGCTACATTGTAGGTAAGTAGGCTGCGGGGCTTAGAACAAAATCTCCAGTCCCTGCAGTAGTACGCATAGCAGCTGTGAAATCAAGCAGCGCAGCATCTGATGTGCTTGCAATGCAGCTACCCAAAATCCTTGGCCAGGAGCTATTGAAAAGGCAGCATCAAGCAGGTTATAAATAGTCATAGACTAGACCCATTCCAGCCATAAACACCCGTGTAAGACTAGCGTCAATAACAGCACTATTTACATCCATAAAGTTGGCAGCTCCTGCAGCAGTATTACCATTAATGTATGACGGGAAAGGGTTTGACACCAAATTCCATCTTCTACCAACTCCTTCATTAGCATCATTATTATTTATAATATCAATATTTTGGGTTGTAGTTTTTATATCACCAGTAAAGGCTACGGTAGCACCATCTCCAGCGTTAGTTGCCATTGCATACCCTTGTCCAGGTGTAAAACTTCCTGTGTCTGTGTTGTCTGTAGCATATCTTTCCCACTGTCCAGAAGCATTGTTAAACTGGGCAAAGGCGTAATTATCACCAAGTACCTCGTATGTTGGCTCCGTTTGCGGCTATAAAAGCTGCAATGGTCATCCCAGCAGGTGCCCCTACTAAATCCCAACCACCACCATCAAGGGCGTCAGTATCATCAGCGTTTACAAACCTGTTGTAAACTATATGTCTCCAGTAGCTGTCCCGTCAACAATTAAGAGAAGAAAAATCATCCTCGGTAGAGTTTAGGGTAACAGTCCCTGTGTTGGTAAGGTCTCCAGAAACTGCAGTTAAAGAACAAGTGGCGCTTCACATGGTAAGCGAACTCGCCAGAATGTAACAGTTAAGTTTCCTTGGGCAAAAGTGCCTGCAAGTAACTGAGTACTAAGTTGCTAAAAGTGTAACTATATTTTTCATTGGTTTTTTTTTAATTCTTAAAAGCCAGCTCCTAACATACCTGAGAGGCTATTGTTAACCTTAACAATGCCTATTGGTATTTAATACTATTCTAAAAAGTTATTATGGTTTTCCAACCTAAACTTGCAGTTTTCAATGATATGACAATATTGTGATATGCAGAATTATCTTCAAGATTAATAAAACTCAAGGAAGGTTTATTTGATGAATCGTATAAGTACTTCCATTGGTTATTTGTACCTCCTTTTACTCCAATGTGTATTTTAGATCCACTAGGAATTAATTCGCCATATGAAACTACATCACCCAGACCATTATTTATATCTAAGTCATCATCTTTATAGATTATCCAAGTAAATTCATTACCAGACATATCATATGAATTAACTCCCAAATCCATTATCCATATATCTTCAGTGGTAGTTCCATTATAACGATAGTCATAAGTGTCACCACAATATCTACATGAGTAATAACCATTATCTGATTGAAGCCTACTGGTTGTAGTAGCTGAACCTGAGGTATTGGCATAAAAATTAATTGTTTGAGAGGAATAATTATATACAATATCCCCTAGTTGTGGAGTTAACGCATCGGCTTGAGACTGAGTATAAATAGGAATTTTTACGCGTTCATCTGTTGATTGATTTATTTTTGCCCAACTACCACCATTGTAATTATAAATACCTCCATCAAAATCTGTAACAAAGACCTGTAACCCTGCAGCTGGATTAGAAATAGCTTGGCGCTGTGCATTGGTCATTCTTGGTATTAATAACCCTGCTGTAGTAGAAGTAATATCCAAAGCTGCAGATGGATCTGGTGTTTCATTATTAATACCTATTTGAGCATAGGTTGTTGCAGTTAGTAATACCGCTGCTAAAAGTGTGAATAATTGTTTCATTGGTTAATTGGTTAATTAAATGTCTCAAAAATAGAACATTACTTTTTAAATACAACTACAAGAGTGAAATTTAATAAGGCGCTTTTTATATCGCTTTTAAGCGGGCTGTGAAATCTCTTAACCTATCCAAATCTTGTAAGAAAAAGTTCGATAATTGGAGTACGGTGTGTACAAAATAAATCAAAAGCATGCTTTTTTGTTTTTGTGGGTTTTTGATTTTCAAAGCGACGCTTTGAGCAAAAACAACCCAAGGGCGTTATTCCCATCTTGAGCACAAATTATCCCCAAGAATAACTGATTTATTCTTGGGGATATATTTTTTTTACTCGGCCGCTTACGCGGCACTAATTTTAAGAAAGTTTGAAAAGCCCGAACAGCACGCACATTGTTTGTGTTGTCCTTATTGTTGTTGTTCTGATTACCATTGTTGAAATTCTGTTTCCACGCGTTATTGTTATCGTTCTCCGTAGAACTCCAGTAGTAATCGTCAGCAAAATTGCCAATATTTCCTAAAAGAGAACCTTGACCAATGTTTGAATACATTAAATTTAATTCATCTTTTGAAGGAAGGAACCAATCGGTATATCCTCCCAATGTTAAATCTGCACAAATTTTTGCAGCTATTGCTGTTTCAGAACATCCATAGATTGCTGTTGTATTAGCAGCTCCAGTTCCTATAGCTGAACTTGTACCGCCTTAGAATCTCCGATTATAACCATCGCACCAGAAGATTGGTCTGAAGGAGCGGCAATTAAGCCTCCGCCATTTCCATCCAAGTAAAAAACAACGCCGCCTTGATAAGTATCTCCTATTAGCTGTGGTAGAGTGGGTCATTTACATCGCCACCTAGGTTTTTCCATACTGATGTAAGTTTAATCTGAAGTTCGCCCTCACCAGATGCACAGTCATGTACAAAAAGATATATTAACCCTGGAGTGGCTAGCTAATAGCATCTCGCTGGGCTGCTGTCATACGAGGTACAAGTAACCCCCCCGTAGTAGAAGTAATATCTAAAGCCGCAGAGGCATCTGGGTTTTCATTATTAATACCTATTTGAGCATAGGTTGTTGCAGTTATAAGTAATACTGCTAAAAGAGTACATATGTTTTTCATTGGTCTGTGAATAAATAATTAATTAAAGCTGTCTCAAAAATAGAACATTGCTTTTTAAATATAACTACAAGAGTGAAATTTAAACCGTATTTAAGCGTAGAGTGAAATCTCTTAACCTATCCAAATCTTGCAAGAAAAAGTTCGATACTTGGAGTGGGGTGTGTACGAATTATCCTTAAAATTATATTTATTATTAAATTAATCATATCTAAAATCAAAAATATGGAAACTAAAGTAATCCCATTCGTTGCCTCAGTAACAGATGTTAATCCTGCAGCTGCAGCTGCAACTCAATTACAAGACTTAATAAATACAACAATTAGCGAAGGCTGGGAGTTTGTCACAATAACCACAATGTCAACTAGTGTTAAGGCGACTGGATGCGGTAAATCGAATGCTCCCGCAGTAAAAACTTCAATCCAACTTTTGATATTTAAAAAATAATGTTAGTTTGGTTAGCCAAAAAATCTATTGAATATTACTGGAACACTCGTCCTGAAAATCAACGTAAAATTTGCATTTATCGAATTACTTGTTCAAGGTATGTATACAATGAGTTCGAGAATAATGGATTGATCGAAGGAATACGAGCTTATTTTTACAGAATGAAAAGCTGTAACCATGGTTATAAGTTAAGTTTAAAAAAAGATATGCTTTTAACGGGCATGAAAATCAAAACTCAACAGGAGATTAATCCTTTAATTGTTAAGGAATTTAAGAATTGATGTAATTTTATATGATAAAAAAATTGATTTTTAACTTAGAATGAAAACATCGTTTACTTTTATTAAGCTTAAAAGTGAAAGTTCGATAATTGGTCTGCATCATTTATAAATCAAGTGGAGGTCTTTAGATTTTTAACCTCTTTTCCTGGATTTTATTTCATCTTTATGGCTTCAGTATAACATGCTAAACCCATTTTTGCCAACTATATCCACAGTTACATGTCCATTTTTTAAGTTTACTCCAATAGCCTCTTTGATTATATCTTTTGTCGCGACCGCCACCTTTTTTTTGGGGTGTTGTATCGGTATATAAAGATGATAATACTTCAGATTTTTTAAAGACTTTTTTCTTACATTCAGGACATTTAGGTTTCATCAAATACCAAACAGCGGCTAGAAAAACAAAAACTATTAAAAACACTAAAATATAAAATAGTATTTCATTTCTTTTTTCCTTTTCTTTTTTTAACCTGTTCTCTTCCGTTAAATTATTAATTTCAACAAAATTATTACCTAAATTAAGGCTATTCAGTTGGGCTCTATCGCAATATAGTTGGGCTAGTGATATATTATTACTTAAATCTAATGAATTAAGATCATTACTAAATAATCAAAAAACCATTAAACTTTATTATTACTTAAATTTAAGTTCATTTATGAGTTTTGTATAATTTAAATGAGTTAGTGCCTTATTATTACTTAAATCAAGGTTTGTGAGCTCATTTCCACTACAACTCAACTGAGTTAATGCCTTATTACTACTTAAATCTAAATTCGTGAGTTGATTACTTTCACAATCTAAATAAGTTAATGAGGGATGATTACTTAAATCTAAGCTTGTCAGTTTACAACCTTCAATGTTTAAATAAATTAATTCTTTGTTATTACTTAAATCTATACTCTCTAAATTAAGAAACTTTATAGATAATTCTTCTAAAGCTTTAAAGTTATGAATACCAGTAAAGTCAGAAATAGAAAGGTGACTCTGGTTTTGTAATGCATTAAACTCCAATCTCTTAACTCCAATAATATTCGCTGTTAATACTTTTCCATCCAAAACTGTGTCATACCCTAAATTTATGAGTGTTTCTTCAAAGGCTTTGTCAGATTTCGAAAGATATAAAACCAATTACTGGAAAAATTAATAAGTATAGTAATTTCTTCATTTTGTAAGTTTTAAACAATTCTTGCAAGAAAAAGTTCGATACTTGGAGTGGGGTGTGTACAAATAAATAAAAAGCAAGCTAAAACATAAAGCTTGCTTTTTTGTTTTTGTGGGTTTTTGATTTTCAAAGCGACGCTTTGGAAAAGGGGAGATATCTTAGTATTGAGATTTGTTCCTTTTTCTATTTGCCATTAATGTTTTTTTGATACACTGAATGTAGGGTTAAACTTAGTTCTGAAACAATGCTCTTAAACTCTTTTTGATGTACAACATTTATGTTTTCAGATTTGTTTTCTCTGTGATCATACAACATTCTAGCAACCGTTGAATTGTCTTTTGGTTTTATAAATTCAGTATAACTAAAATCCCTTGTTTTTAGTGTAAATCCATTATTCTTTTTGATAAAAACATATTTTTTACCTTCAGAGTTTAGGTTGTTTAAAACAGGAACCAAACTCACTCCGTCTAATTGTTTTTTAGGAGCTTCTAATTCACATATTTCTACCAATGTAGGGTAAATATCCACTAAAGATGTTAAGGCATTTGTTGTGCCTTTGGTCTTGGAAAAAGGATTGTAGATTATTAAAGGTACCTGGGTAGAGGTATTGTAATTTGTAAACTTAGTCCATTGTGTATGTTCCTGTAAATTATAGCCATGGTCAGAAACTAAAATAACAATCGTGTTATTTTCTAAACCTTCCTCTTTCAGGGCGTTTAAGATTTTACCAACCAAGGCGTCTGTGTAGGATATAGTTGCATAATATCCATGTATTAAATCAATTGCTATACTATCAGACACTGGCCCTTGCCCAGGAATATTGGTATAGCTTCTCATTTCAGGCCAGGAACTAATACTAATCTCTGGTGCATCTTTGGGAATATAATTATAATTTTCGGGCTGTTTGATTGTATTTCTGTCGTACAAATCCCAGTATTTTTTTGGCGCATTAAAAGGTAAATGCGGACTGATAAAACCAGCAGTTAAAAAGAAAGGCTTCTTTGTTTTTTTTAGCTTTTTAATGTCTCGGATAACCTTCTCGGTCAACAAACCATCGATATAGATAGAGTCTGAAACATCCTCACTTTCATAAGCGGGACCCATATCCGTTATTCTATACTGTGAGGCATTATAGGGATCTTTGTAATCTTTCCAGAGAGATTGCCAATAATCGGTTGGCGTTAAGCCTGTATTGTTTTTGTCGAATGCGTAGGGTCGCCAAACTTCATTCCAATCGCCTTGTCGATCATCCAAATGATGATATATCTTCCCGTTGGAAATGGCAGTGTATCCATTTTTTTTGAACAGTTCAGGTATAGTAACGGCCTCTGGTGTGTCTTTTTCAACAAATGTTTTATAATCAAGAAATTTGTTTTTTGTTGGCAATATCCCTGTAAGCATACTTGCCCGAGAAGCTCCACAAACAGGCACATTGCAATAGGCATTTGAAAATCTTACCCCTTTTTCTGCCAAGGCGTCAATATTTGGAGATTGTATTTGTAAGGCTCCAAAACTTGCCAATTCCGGCCGTAGGTCGTCAATGTATAACAACAAAACATTAGGCTTTTGACGCACCTGTTCGATAAGTTTTGCTGAACAGCTTGATAAAATCAAAACTAAAAGAATCAGTAGTTTTTTCATAAAGTGTAACATTTACTGGTTTAATAAAATATGCTACACAATAATAACGTATTATAAATTAACAGTTCACTGTATAAGGTATATAACTTCTAGATGTAACAATTGACGTTTTATTACATTTTTTATGCTAAAAAATACGATAAAGAGTTAATAAAATCGATAAAAACATCTAAAACCGGAAGAAAAATGAGAAAAAATGAGGAAATTTTAAAAAATGCATTTAAACGATAAACTTCGTGTTAACGGGGTTTAAATTGTAAGAAATTACTTCCTTCCTACAATAAAAAAGCCTTTTTATCTGTTAAAGTGTAGTTATTATACGATTAAGTGTGTGTTTGTAGGAAAAATGATTATGTTTGTACTATAAATAATCACACTAAAAAAAATGACATGAAAAACCTTATTTTACTCTCCTTATTAGCTTTAACTTTTTCCTTTACTTGTTACTCAAAAAATTATGAGGAAAACATCATCACAAACGCCATAAATTTTGGCTCCACACCAGACATAATTTCTGAAAATGAATCTTTAACAAGTGCGCCAATTTTAACAACATATACGTTATTTATAAAACTATATAACGGCAACATAGAGGCCGCAGAAACTAAATTTTACTTTCAAGATGGTCTTACACTAGGTTTAGACCCAGGGTATGATGCCGGAGCTTTTGATCAAGACACCGCCTTGAGCTCAAGATTAGTTGAAGACAACCAAGGAACCAACTTTGCAATTAATGCAATGGGATTAGTATCAGCGTATAATCAATCGGTACCATTAATAATTAACCAATCTATGGGGCAAACTTTTAGAATTGATATTTCGCAAAACACCTTACCAGAGAACGTGAATGTTTACATTGAAGATATATTAGAAAATACATTTACTCCAATAATAGGAAAAGATTTTGAGCTAACTACGGAAAGTGATTTAAATGAAGAAGGTAGATTTCAAATCCATTTTACGACAGAAATTTTAGGAGATGTATTAAATACAAATAATGTATTTAATACAGATACAGTAACTATATACAAAGCAAACAACCAAAATTTTATAACCATTACAGGAATTGCTGCTTCGTTAGATACAACAACCGCATCACTATACAACATGCTGGGTAAAAGCGTGCGATACAAAAACACTACATAACCGCGACACAAACTCAAAGCATCTCTACACAAGGGCTTGCAAGAGGGCGTGTATGTAGTACAATTAAAAGCAGGTAATGCTATGTTTTCAAAAAAGGTGCTGCTACAATAATAACCAACTACGACCAAATCCACAAAAACCTCCACCTTGTAAAAAAGGTGGAGGTTTTTGTTCATAAAGCAATTCTTTGGCGATTGTACCTATTTAGAGTTATGGGTTCTACTCCCAAAAAAAATCTTAACATTTTCTTAATAACTCCGCACAACTTATTTTATGTCTTGCAATGTTTTCTTTTACATTTGTTGTAACAAAAACATGAGCCATGCCAACACCAAAGATATTTGCCTGTAAACAAAGCCAATCACTAGCCAAAGATATTGCAAATGCCTATGGCCTACCCCTAGGAAATATCATCACCTCAACCTACAGTGATGGAGAGTTTCAGCCAAGTTTTGAAGAATCTGTAAGAGGGTGTCGTTTGTTTTTAATTGGCTCTACACACCCAAGTAGTGACAACCTTATGGAACTACTGCTAATGTGTGATGCTGCAAAACGCGCAAGTGCCAGACACATTACAGCTGTAATACCTTATTTTGGTTGGGCAAGACAAGACAGAAAAGACAAGCCTCGTGTACCCATAGCAGCAAAGCTCATTGCAAAAATGTTAGAAACTGCAGGAGCTACCCGTATCATCACCATGGATTTGCACGCAGACCAAATACAAGGTTTTTTCGAAAAACCAGTAGATCATCTATACGCATCTACTATTTTCTTACCTTATTTAAAAAGCTTACAGCTTGATAATTTAACCATTGCATCACCAGATATGGGTGGTAGTAAAAGAGCCTACGCGTACTCAAAGGCCCTTAGCAGTGATGTAGTAATTTGCTACAAACAACGCGAAAAAGCAAACGTTATTAGCCACATGGAGCTCATTGGAGACGTGAAAGGTAAAAACGTAGTCTTGGTAGATGACATGGTAGATACCGCAGGAACCCTTACCAAAGCTGCAGATTTAATGATAGAACGTGGCGCACTTAGCGTTCGTGCTATTTGTACCCACCCTATTATGTCTGGAAGCGCATTTGAGCGTCTTGAAAACTCAAAACTACAGGAGCTTATTGTTACAGACTCTATTCCTATTGGTCAAGAAAGTCCGAAACTTAAAGTACTTACCTGCGCCACTTTATTTGCAGATGTCATGAAAAGCGTGCATGAAAATGAGTCTATAAGTTCTAAGTTCTTGATGTAACTAGAGAACCAATATTTAGGGTATTGAAACCTTAAACCCAGCAAAGCACACCAATTTTAAGTCTTTGTGTCAAAATTGTGCCCAAGAGCAACTACTTTACAATATAAAATTTTATCTTTGCAGCCCGAAAATTCGGGAAAACAACATATTATAAATTAAAATTTCAAAATGAAATCAATTACAATCAACGGATCAAAAAGAGAAGTCGTAGGCAAAAAAGCAACTGCAGCCTTACGTAATGCTGGTATGGTTCCTTGCGTAGTATACGGAGGAGACGAGCCAATTCACTTTCAATCACCAGAGCTTTCCTTCAATAAACTAGTATACACACCAGATGTGCATACTGTAGTAATTGAGCTAGACGGTGTTAAGGTAAATGCAATTTTACAAGACATTCAATTCCACCCAGTAACAGACAGAATCCTGCACATTGACTTCTATCAAATATTTGATGACAAAGAAGTAATGATGGAAATTCCAGTTCGTGTTTCAGGAAGTTCTCGTGGTGTTAAAAATGGTGGTGTACTTCGTATTGTTACTCGTAAGTTACGTATTAAGGCAATACCAAAAAACCTTCCAGACTTTATCAACGCAGATATTACAGAGATGAAGATTGGTGCAAAAATGTATATCACTGCTGTTAAAGAGGATACGTTCTCAATACTTCACACAGACAACACTGTAATTTGCCAGATTAGAACATCTAGAGTTGCTGTTGAAGATGAAGAAACAGAAGATGAAGAAGGCGAAGAAGGTGCAGAAGGTGCAGAAGGTGCAGAAGGTACTGCTGCTCCAGAGGCCGCTGCTGCTCAGTAAGCATAACAAAGTTAATTATATACAAAGCATTCCGTTAATTCGGGATGCTTTTTTTATTTTTACAAAACCAACACAAAACAATGCTTTCATTTGTTAGAAAATTGTTGGGTCTTCAAAACCCAGCAGCAAACAACGTATCTTTAGAGATAGAGAAACAAACAGCCTTACAAACACAAACACCTGCTACAAAGAATAGGAGCTTGGATATGAAAAAATTTTTAATCGCTGGCCTGGGCAATATTGGCCCTACCTACAAAAATACACGCCATAACATTGGCTTTAGAGTACTTGATGCCCTGGCAAAACAAGCAGATCTTCCTTGGGAAACCCTAAAACTTGGAGACATCACAACCCATAAAAAAAAGGGCCGCACCCTCATATTACTCAAACCAAGCACTTTCATGAATCTAAGTGGCAAGGCAGTAAAATACTGGATGGAGAAAGAAAATATACCCATAGAAAACCTGCTGGTAGTAACCGATGACCTCAACTTACCCTTTGGAACCTTTAGAATAAAAGGCAAAGGAAGTAGCGGAGGCCATAATGGTCTTAAAGATATCCAAGAGATGCTTAGTACCGGAAAATATCCTCGTTTTAGATTTGGTATAAGTGATGCCTTCTCTAAGGGCAAACAAGTAGATTACGTTTTAGGTGAGTGGACCCCGCAAGAGGAGTCTCACCTTATCACCCAAATCCCAAAGAGCATTGAAGCTATAGAATCTTTTGCCCTAGCTGGGCTAGACAATACCATGAATACCTTTAACGGATAATACTCGATGGAGCAACTCACAACAACCGCTGAATTTAAAAGCAATACCCAAAGTGTGATCACTATTGGCACCTTTGATGGTGTTCATGTTGGCCATCGCGCAATTATGCAGCGCCTGGTTGCCGCAGCAAAAGAGCAGGGGCTCGTATCTGCGGTGCTTACTTTTTTCCCTCACCCAAGGATGGTTTTGCAAAAAAACAGCGACATCAAGCTTATAAATACCCTTTCAGAAAAAAAACAACTTCTAGAAGATATTGGCCTAGATTATTTTGTGGTAGAGCCCTTTACCTATGAGTTTTCAAGACTCTCTGCCCTTGAATATGTAAGGGATATTTTGGTGACACAACTCAAGGCAAAAAAAATTATTATTGGCTATGACCACCGCTTTGGCAGAAACAGAAATGCAGATATCCAAGACCTTAAAAAATACGGAGAACAATTTGGCTTTGAGGTAGAAGAAATAAGCGCCCAACAACTAGATGAGGTTTCTGTAAGTTCTACCAAAATTAGAAAAGCCCTGGCCCAGGGAGATATCCATACCGCAAATACATACCTAGGCTATGCCTTTACCATAGAAGGCGTCGTTACTAAAGGAAAAGCCCTGGGAAGAACCATTGGCTACCCTACCGCCAATTTGCATGTGCCACAAACCTATAAGCTTATACCCAAAAATGGAGTATATGTGGTAAAGGCCCTAGTAAACAACACCCTAACCTACGGCATCACAAGCATAGGAACCAACCCTACCGTAGGAGGAACGGCAAAGAGTATAGAAACATTTTTTCTAGACACAAGCACAGATCTCTACGGCAAAGAGCTACAACTACAGTTTTTGCAGCACATACGGGAGGAGGCAACTTTTAAAGACTTAGAAAGCTTAAAACAAGCCATCCAAAAAGACGAAGCCTTTGCACGAGACTATATACAACCCCTTGCATAAGCTCCTTTTTAAACATATTGACAATTCTGGGCTAGTACTCTTTAGAGTAGTATTTGGTTTTCTTATTGCCCTCGAGGGCTTTGGAGCCATTGCAACAGGCTGGGTAAAAAAAACCCTTATAGACCCGCAGTTTACATTCAACTTTATTGGTTTTGAGTTGCTACAACCCCTGGAGGGTAACGGAATGTATTTCTACTTTATGTGTTTGGGTATACTAGGAGTTGGAGTAATGCTAGGGTATAAATACAGGCTCAGTATGTTTTGTTTTGCTGTGATGTGGAGCGGGGTATATTTAATGCAAAAAAGCAGTTACAACAACCATTATTATTTAATGCTGCTGCTTTCTTGGATCATGGTTTTTTTACCTGCCAACAAATGGTTTTCTATAGATGCAAGACAAAAACCAAGCATAGCCTCTAGATCTATGCCTAGATGGGTAATCTTGGTGCTTATTGGGCAAGTCTGGATTGTTTACACCTATGCGGCTATTGCAAAAATATACCCAGCCTGGCTGGATGGAACGGTCACTGGCTTATTTATGACAGGCAAAAAAGACTATTGGCTCATTGGCTCTTTTTTACAGCAACAATGGGTGCATTATGGTATTGCTTATGTTGGTATCTTGTTTGACGCGCTCGTTGTACCACTTCTTTTATACAAACGAACCCGTTTTATAGCATTTTGCGGCTCTATTGTATTTCACCTTTTTAATGCTGTGGTATTTCAAATAGGGATTTTCCCGTTCATGTCTTTGGCATTTGCCTTTTTCTTTTTCTCTTCCAAAAATTTGCAACAGCGCTTTTTCCCAAAAAAAGAGCACTATGATTTGGGAGAGGTTAAAGTGCCGCCCTACAGCAAGATAATTAGCGGTATCCTGTGCTTATATTTCATAATACAAATAGCGCTGCCTCTTAGGCACCTAGGTATCAAAGATGATGTTTTATGGACAGAAGAAGGGCACCGCCTTAGTTGGCGTATGATGCTAAGAAGTAAAACAGGATACACCACCATGTACACGCTAGATAAAAAAACACAAGAAAAAAGCAAGTACAACATCAAGGAGATACTTACCAAAAAACAACAAAGAACGGTAGGTACAAAACCAGATGTTATCTGGCAATTGGCCCAAAGAATAAAGCAAATACAAGCCGCCAAAGGCATTGATGTTGCTGTGTTTGCAGACACAAAAGTGAGTGTGAATGGCGGGCCTTATGCTCGTTTAATAAATGACACCATAGATCTAGGGTCACAAAAATGGACCCCTTTAAAACACCACTTTTGGATCTTGCCTTCCCCAAAAATGCAGCATACCCCCGCAGAAAAATATTAATAGCTATATTTACTTTAGTTTTAAAACCATATCATGCTCAACAAAAACTCTAAAAAAGACAAAGCCCGCAACATGCAATCTGTAGTGCTACTGGTTATTTTTATTCTTGTGATTATGGGGTTTTTATTAAAACGTTTTTAGCGATCTCTCCCTTAAAAAAGTAGTACAATGCAATACATCCCTAGCAATAACGTGCTTTGGGCTTTACTTTTGTTGTCAAACAAATCTACTTGCTAATTTCTAGTACAATAAAGCCTTCATTATTACAAATTCCATAACTTTGCCTTATAAAAATTAAGGGAAACATGTTACAAGTTCAGCGCATTAGAGATCATAAAGAAGCCTTCATCAAAGCCTTAAAAAAAAGAGGTATGGATGCAACACCTGTTATTAATCAAGCTCTAGAGGCAGACGACAACCGTCGTGCTACCCAGGCAAAACTAGATGATATCCTAGCAGAATCAAACTCCCTTTCTAAAGAAATTGGTATTCTTTTCAAATCTGGAAATGCCGCTGGGGCAAACGCTCTTAAAGAAAAAACAAGCACTTTAAAAGAGGCTTCAAAAGCCTTAGACGACCAGTTAAAGAGTATTTCAAAAACACTACAAGACCTGCTGTACACCATCCCCAACATACCTCAAGAGTTAGTTCCCTCTGGCCAAGATGAGAATGACAATGAGCAAACCCTTAGAGAAGGTGCTATTCCTGTATTGGCAGAAGGTGCTATGGCTCACTGGGAATTAGCAAAAAAATACGATATCATAGACTTTGAATTGGGTGTTAAAATTACCGGCGCAGGATTTCCTGTCTATAAAGGAAAAGGAGCCCGCCTGCAACGTGCCCTTATTTCTTATTTTCTTGATAAAAACACAGCTGCAGGTTATACAGAGTACCAAGTACCTCATCTTGTAAATGAAGCTTCTGGGTTTGGGACAGGACAATTGCCAGACAAAGAAGGCCAGATGTATCACGTAGGTGTTGATGATCTTTATTTAATACCAACGGCAGAGGTACCCGTAACAAACATGTTTAGAGGTGACCTAGTCCAAGGGGCAGATTTGCCAATATCTTGCACAAGTTACACGCCTTGCTTTAGAAGAGAAGCTGGAAGTTATGGCGCACATGTTCGCGGCCTAAACAGATTGCACCAGTTTGACAAGGTAGAAATAGTACGTATCGAGCATCCAGACAATAGCGCAAAAGCACTAGAGGATATGGTAACTCATGTAGCCGATATTTTAAGAGCGCTGCAACTCCCCTTTAGAATTTTACGCCTTTGTGGTGGAGATCTTGGTTTTGCAGCAGCAATCACCTATGATTTTGAAGTGTTCTCAACAGCCCAAGACAGATGGCTTGAGGTAAGTTCTGTTTCTAATTTTGAAACCTTTCAGGCAAATAGATTAAAACTTCGTTTTAAAGACACAGATGGTAAAAATAAACTAGTGCACACCCTAAACGGGAGCTCTATGGCCTTACCTAGAGTACTGGCTGGTATACTAGAGAACTACCAAACCCCGCAGGGTATTAAAATTCCAGAGGTACTTATACCCTATTGTGGTTTTGACATGATAGACTAACACAACTGTCACAAAAAAAAGCTTATACCCATAAACCATTGTTTTACTTTTAAGCAGTGGTTTTTCTCTTTATAGAAGAGGCTAAAAACACTATCTTTACCCTATGCGGTTATTGTATATCCTTTTATTTTTTCTTGCCAGTAGTTCGGTTTTTTCGCAAAGCGAAATTTTAGCCGAAAACTACTTTGATCGTGGAGAGTATCAAAAGGCTATTTCTATTTACGAAAAACTATACGCAAAAACACCCTACAAAAGCCAGTATATGCTCAGGCTTGTGGAGGCGCATCAGCAACTAGAAAACTTCCAGGCGGCGCAGGCATTACTAGAAAAACAAGTAAATACGCGCAATGGTCAAAATCAATATTTGGTTGATTTAGGACACAATTATTCGCTACAAAAAAAAGATTCTCTCGCCAATAAGTACTACGCCCAAGCCCTTGAATTAGTTGCCCAAAAACCTAATTACAGCTCGCTTGTTGCCAAAAAGTTTGAACAGTTTAGTTTACTAGACAAGGCAATTATGGCCTATGAAAAAGCCATGGAGCTTAATCCAGCAGTAAATTACAACATTCAAGTTGCCCGTATATACGGAGAACAAGGAGCCCTTGAGAAGATGTTTTTAAAATACATCAATGCGGTAAAACTACAACAGCGTTATAAGCCCTTAGCCCAACGCAATTTTAGTTTGTATATCACACAAGACCCGCAAAACAATGCCAATGTTTTACTGAGAAAAACACTGCTGAAAAAATTACAACAAGGACCAGATGTTCTTTACAATGAGCTTTTAAGCTGGTTGTTTATTCAGCAAAAAGAATTTAACAAAGCATTTACCCAAGAAAAAGCCATTTATAAAAGAATGGGAGATCAAGACCTAACCGCCATTGTTGATCTTGCCATAATTACCTTGGAAGAAAAAGACTATCTCAATGCAGAGCAGATTATTAATTTTTTAATTGAAAAATCTGCAACACCAAGCGCAAAGCTACAAGGGCATCAATACCTTATGAAAATTAGCTTAGCCACCGCCCAAGAAAAAGACTATAAAAAAATAGCCCAGCAGTTTGAAACCCTGCTAGATCAATACGGGCATGGCGGGCCAGACCTATTTACTTCAAATAGACTACAATCACTTTTTGGCTTTTACTGCCAAGGAGGTCCCCCTGGCCACTGCCAATCTAAAAAAACTCATAAAAAAACAGCTAAACCCATATCAAGAATCTTTAGTTAAGATGGAATTGGCAGATATCTTGGTCTTTGACGAGAAATTTAATAGAGCGCTTATTTATTATTCTCAAATCCAAAACAAAGTTAAAAGTGACGTCTTGGCGCAAGAAGCCTAGATTTAAGGTAGCAAGAACAAGTTATTTTAAAGGTGATTTTGTTTGGGCAAAAGCCCAGACAGATGTTTTGCGTAAATCTACCACGCAGCTTATTGCCAATGATGCCCTGAAAATGACACTCATGATTCATGACAACACCCTGGAAGACTCTTTGCAAACTGCCTTGAAAAAATATGCCCGGGCAGATTTCTTAGCACTACAAAATAAAGATGCTCAGGCCATCGAGGTTTTGTCAGAAATTTTGACCACCCATAAAGGAGAAAAAATAGAAGACGAAGCCCTTTTAAAACAAGCAGAGCTCTTTCAAAAAACAGGGCAATACAAAAAAGCCGAGGCCAATTACCTCAAAATAATTGCTGTCTATAAAGATGAAATCCTAGCAGATGATGCGTATTTCAATCTCGCAAATTTATATGAGCATCAATTACAAGATCCTCAAAAAGCAAAACAGTATTACGAGCAAATTATTTTTGACTTTGCAGACAGTATTTACTTTACCCAGGCTAGAAAGAAATATCGGATGCTGCGAGGAAGATAACATCTAACACAGCTTTTAAAGCCAACAAAACTATAACCTTGAAATAACCCTATGTATATATATAACGTCACTATTAACGTAGAAAATGCCATACACCTACAGTGGTTAGATTGGATGAAAAACAGCCACATACCTGCAATGCTGGCTACCAATAAATTCAGTAAAGCCCTTATGACCAAAGTAATGGTAGAAGAAGAGATGGGCGGCATCACCTACTCTGTGCAATACACCACAGATAGCAAACAAACCCTAGAGAAGTATTACACACAAGATGCCCCAACACTCAGGGCGCAAGGCAAAGCATTTGAGGGGAACTATATAGCCTTTAGAACAGAACTTGAGGTAATTTGTGAGCAATAACTCGCAAGATACCTCTACAACACACATCATGGCAAAAAAGAAAAAATACAACAAGCATAGCGCGGTTCCTAAGAGAGAATTTAATCCGCAAAACGATTCTGTACGCGCAAAAAAATACCTTGGACAGCATTTTTTAGTAGACGAGACTATTGCCAACGACATCTCTCAAACCCTGCAGCTTGAAGGCTATAAAAACGTACTGGAAATTGGGCCTGGAACGGGTGTAATGACCAAGTATTTACTAGAGAAAGACATCAATCTAGTAGCCATGGAACTCGATAGCGAATCTGTGGAGTATCTAATCAATAATTACCCCAACAAAAACCTGCAGATTTTAGAGGCAGATTTCTTAAAAGAAGACCTACAAGATTATTTTGGAACAGAGCAGTTTGGTATTACAGGCAACTTTCCTTACAATATATCTACCCAAATTGTATTTAAAATGCTTGAGATAAAACAGCAGGTGCCAGAATTTAGTGGGATGTTTCAAAAAGAGGTGGCTATGCGTATTTGTGCTAAAGAAGGTAGTAAAACCTATGGTATACTCTCTGTGCTAACGCAAGCATTTTATGATGCCGAGTATCTTTTCACGGTTCCACCCACGGTATTTAACCCGCCACCCAAAGTAGAGAGTGGCGTGCTGAGGTTGCGCAGAAAAGCCTCCTTAGATATTGATTGTAGTGAGCTCATGCTGTATAAAGTTGTTAAAACTGCCTTCCAACAAAGACGTAAAACCCTAAGAAATAGTTTAAAATCTTTTAATCTTTCAGATAAAATAAAAGAAGATGCTATCTTTGGGCAAAGACCCGAGCAGCTATCTGTAGCGCAATTTATTGCACTAACACAAAAATTGGAAGCCGATGCAATTTCAACTCACCAGTGATTTTATAGAAAACATAGCACAGCTTATTGCCAAAAAAGATGGTAATGCGCTGCGTGAAGTATTGCAAGATTTTCACTTTGCAGACATCGCAGAACTCCTTGAAGAACTTAAAAGCGGTCAGGCAACTTACTTAATTAAACAACTAGAAAGTGATTTAACATCTGAGGCTCTAATGGAGCTTGATGATGATGTGCGAGAAAAAATTCTTGAGCGTCTATCTCCTAAAGAAATTGCTGCAGAGCTAGAAGAGCTTGACACAGATGATGCCGCAGATATTATTGCTGAGCTAGATGAAAAAATTCAGCAAAAAGTAATTGATAAAATTGAAGATCAGGAGCATGCCGCAGATATTGTTGAACTGCTTAAATATGATGAGGATACCGCTGGGGCTTTAATGGCTAAAGAATTGGTGCAGGTAAAAGAAACCTGGACTGTAGCAGGCTGTGTTCGTGAAATGCGCCGCCAGGCAGAAAACGTAACTAGAGTACACTCCATTTATGTTACCAACAAAGAAGGAAAACTAACAGGAAGACTTTCTTTAAAAGATTTACTGACCGCAGAAGCAAAAACAAAAATTAGTGATGTATTCATACCAAAGGTAGATTACGTTACAGTGCATACAGAAAACGAAGAGGTGGCGCGTATTATGCAAAAGTATGATTTAGAGGCGATCCCTGTTGTTGATGATCATGGCATTTTAATGGGAAGAATTACCATTGATGATATTGTAGATTTTATAAAAGACGAGGCAGAAAAGGATTACCAAATGGCTGCAGGTATCTCTCAAGATGTAGAGGCAGATGATAGCATTATAGACCTCACCAAAGCGCGCTTGCCTTGGCTAGTGCTTGGACTCTTAGGAGGTCTTGGGAGTGTGTATATTATGAGAGGTTTTGACGAGGCCCTTGCAACCCATGTTGAGCTGTTTTTCTTCACCCCTCTTATTGCCGCAATGGCTGGAAATGTTGGAGTACAATCTAGTGCTATTATTGTACAGGGTTTGGCCAATGACAATGTAAAGGGAAGTTTACTTAAAAGACTGCTTAAAGAAGTAGGCCTTGCCCTTATAAATGGTCTCGCCCTTGGGGTATTGGTTATTTTATTTGGCGCTCTAACACAGATGGACCAACAAGTGGCATTTACCATCGCCATTTCTATGCTTTTGGTAATTATAGTTGCTGCCCTAGTATAAAAGAGGAATAGATCCTGCAATTGCAACCGGGCCGTTTATTACAACCAGCAATGATATCTTTGGCATCTTAATTTACTTTATGATCGCCAAGCTTATTCTGGGCATTTAAATAATTACTGAAATTTCTGATACAAATCCCAAAGTACTACTCCGCAAATTTTGGGCCAGAATCTCCCGTTTTTTAAATAGTATCACCATGTTTTTGGTATAAAATAAAACCCAATGCACCCAATTAACATCAAAGAAAAATTTAGCAAATTTGATAAAAAATGGCACCCACACCAGATCGCTGTTGTGGATGACATGCAAATACTACTAGCCAAAATTAAAGGAGAGTTTGTGTGGCATAAACACCAGGAGCAAGACGAACTATTTTTTGTACAAAAAGGAGTGCTAGAAATGCATTTTAGAGATAAAATAGAGATTGTCAAAGAGGGTGAGATTATTGTAGTCCCTAAGGGGGTAGAGCATTGTCCAAAAAGCCAGACAGATCAAGAGGTGCACCTCTTACTTTTTGAAAAACTAGACACCAAACATACCGGCAATGTGGTGCACGAGAAAACACAAAACTCCTATCCAAAAATTTAACCTTTATATAATCTAAGACAATCTATATCTAAACAAAGACCTAGTATCTTTGTTTCCTTATCGTGTAAAATGAAGATACTGCATCTAGACCAAAACCACCCTTTGCTTATCGAGCAGCTTACCCAAGCTGGGTTTGATTGCCAGGAAGATTACACCTCTTCAAAAAAGGACATAGAGAACCGTATAGCCTCTTATGATGGTATTGTTATTAGAAGCAGGTTTAAGATAGACAAACAGTTTTTAGACGCAGCTACCCATTTAAAATTTATAGCTCGCGTGGGAGCTGGTCTAGAAAGCATCGATGTTTGTTATGCAGCAAGTAAAAACATATCCCTATTTGCAGCCCCCCAGGGAAACAAAAATGCAGTTGGCGAACATGCCCTTGGCATGTTATTGTCACTGTTTAATAAGCTAAACCCTGCAGATAGGCAAGTAAAATCTGGACGCTGGAAAAGAGAGCACAACAGAGGAGTAGAAATCCAAGGAAAAACCATTGGCCTTATTGGATACGGAAACATGGGCCGCAGCTTTGCAAAAAAATTAAAAGGTTTTAATTGTACCACCCTTTGCTATGATATACAAAAAGACCTAGGCAATAAAAATGCAACACAAGTATCTTTGCAAACACTGCAAGAACAGGCAGATGTAGCTAAGCCTTCATACTCCTTGGACTCCACAAACCAACAAAATGGTGGATGCAGCTTTTATAGCCAAGTTTAAAAAACCATTTTGGCTTATCAATACCGCACGAGGAAAAAGCGTGGTGACCAAAGATGTAGTTTACGCATTAAAAACTGGAAAAATACTAGGTGCTGGTCTGGATGTTTTAGAGTATGAAAAACTGTCTTTTGAAACATTATTTACAGATAAAATGCCCCTGGAGCTGGAGGAACTTTTGGCTATGGACAATGTAATTTTAAGCCCCCATGTTGCAGGCTGGACCATTGAGAGTAAAGAAAAATTAGCGCAAGTTATTGTAAATAAAATAGTGACAATATATAAACCAGACCCTAAGCTATAACCCTTATAGTTGAGATAAAGAGAAAACACCCAAATATTAAGCCATGACTACACAAGAATTTTTTAATACCCTAAAAGAGCATCCAGGTAAATCGTTGCTGTTTCAATACACTCCAGGGCAACTCGTAGGAGCTAATTATCACATTACAGAAGTAAAACATATTACCGTAGACTCTGTAGATTGCGGCGCTAGAGAAGACTCCTGGAAAGAAACGATCATACAACTATGGGAAAGCCCCTCGGAGATAGGAAAGACAGATTTTATGAGTTGTCATAAAGCCTTAGCTATTTTAAACACCGTAGGAAAAATAAGGCCTTATACCAATACAAGTACTGTGCGTTTTGAATATAGTAATGCGCTGTTTCATACCGCCCAATTATTTGTATCGGCAGTTGAGGTAACCAAAGACAGCTTAATGGTGCATCTAGCTACTCAAAAAACTGCCTGTAAAGCCGAAGATATATGCGGTATGCCAGAACCTGAGCAATCAAAACAAAATCAAAGCTCTTGTGATCCATCAAGTGGATGCTGCTAATTGCAGTGAAAACAAATTTTAGACACACCCATCTATGAAAAACATACTCGTACTTTGTACAGGTAATAGCTGCCGAAGCCAAATGGCGCATGGCTACCTTCATCAAATTCTTGGAGATAGGGCAACTATCTACAGCGCAGGAATAGAAACACACGGTATTAATCCGGGAGCGGCCTTAGCCATGAAAAAAGACGGAATTGATATTTCTAGTCATACCTCCAACAATGTAAATGAATACCAAGAAATAGATTGGCATTACATTATCACCGTCTGTGATCATGCCTTTGAAAACTGCCCTTACATTGCGGCTCCAAATGCAGAAAGATTGCATCATAATTTTTATGACCCGTCAAAATTTATAGGCAATGCTCAACAAACGCAAGCCGCTTTTATAAAAGCTAGAGAAGAAATAAAAAACTATTGCCTTGACTTTTCAAACACCCATTTTAATCTTTAACAACCACCTGCATAGTCTCTCTACTTTCCTGTTTTAACAAAACCTCTTTGTTTTTAATTAGAGACTTCACATCATTTAAAGAAGCGTGACGGATAGTATAAAGAGTCACATCCTCATTCCAACTTACCCTAAAGGTAGAGCGCAGTGAGGTAAGCAACACCTCTAGGTTGTTGTATGTATTATCAATAACTACAGAAAAACTAATGGCAGAGTTTTGAATCAAGGAAACCTTCATTTTATTTTTATCTAGTAATGTAAATACATCACTTATGTTTTTCTCTACTATAAAACTAAAATCAAGTGATGACAAAGACAGTAATACTTGTCTTTTCTTTAAAATAAAACAAGCAGTTTTTGGATCTAAGGTAACGCCTTTGCCAACACAAGTGCCTGGGCTTAGTGGGTCATAGAAAGACTTTACAAATAAAGGTATTTCTTTTTTCTGGAGGGGCTGTAAGGTTTTAGGATGTATCACAGAAGCGCCATAAAAAGCCAACTCTATGGCTTCTCTATAAGAAATGTGGTGTAATAAGGTCGTGGTTTTAAAATACCTAGGATCTGCATTTAAAACCCCAGGAACATCTTTCCAGATGGTAACACTTGCTGCGTTTAAACAGTAGGCAAGTAATTGCGGCGGTGTAATCACTACCCTCTCTACCCAGTGTTGTTGTGAAGTTATTGGTAGCCTCTGCTGCCAAAAAACCTTGTGTTATTGTAATGCCTGTAGGTGCTATATTTTTGACAATCTGCTGCTTTGTGGTTTGCCAATCTACAGAGGCATCTCTAAAACTAGCGTCTGTAACAATACAAGTGCGTATGTCTACCCAGTTGTTTTTTATGGCCTTTTGGGTTAAATATGCAGATACAATCGTGGTAGAAAGAAGCTCTCCATAGCCCACCACCTGATCATAAACATAAGCCTGGTTGGTAGATTTATTGGTCTGTAAAAAAGAAGATAATGTTGTAATTAATGTTTGTATTTGCCTGAAAACTGGAGCGTTAAGATCTGTAAATATTTCCTTGGAGATAGACCAGTGATATGCCTTAATATCTTCTAGTGCTTGTTTTACTTTTGCAGGTTCTTGGAAATAACAGTTTACAACACCCTCTAAAGCATTGGTCATTTTACCCATTGCCGAGACTACAATTACAAGATTGGTATGGCCTGTTTGCTGTAAAACAGTAGCTACATTTTTTACCCCCTGAGCATCTTTTACAGAAGCGCCTCCAAATTTAAATACATTCATAGTGTTGCTCACAAAGCTATAATTTAAAGTTAACTACTAGTGGTAATAAAATTAGACAATCCCTCCTGGTCAAATTGAGCTAAATACCAATCTTTTAATATTGTAGCTCCTGTTTTTTCATAGAATTTTATGGCCTGGGCATTCCAACCAAGGACCACCCACTCTACTCTTTTTACATTAAAGGATGCTGCATACTCCATAACGCTTTTATACAGGGCCATACCAACACCCTGACCTCGTTTAGACTCTTTCACAATTAAATCTTCTAGATGAACACTGCGTCCCTTCCAGGTAGAAAATCTAAAATAACATAATGCCATGCCTACAATTTGGCCCTCTAGCAAAGAAACAAAACAAGTAAAAAGAGGCTGGCTACCAAAACCTTCAGCAACTAGAATATCTACATCAATCTGCACAGCATTTGGGTACTTCTCAAACACCGCAAGCTCTTTGATAAGCTCGAGTACTTCAGGCATATCTTCTTTCGTGGCTTTTCTTACAACAACACTCATTAGATCTAGTTTTGATACACAAATATCGGTTCATTTTCTTAAAAAATGCGATATTTGCACTAAATTCCTTGAACAACTCAATATGTCAAATAAAAATAAAACATTAGGAGAATTTATTATAGAAAACCAAACAGAATTTAAATACTCCTCTGGCGAGCTTTCAAGACTAATTAATTCTATCCGTTTAGCAGCAAAGGTGGTAAACCATGAAGTGAACAAAGCGGGTTTGGTTGATATTTTGGGTACAGCTGGAGAAACAAATGTGCAAGGAGAGGATCAGCAAAAATTGGATGTATACGCAAATGATGTGTTCATCAAAACATTGATCAATAGAGAAATTGTATGTGGTATTGCCAGCGAAGAAGAAGATGACTTTATAACCATTGGGGGTAGGAATGAAAAAAATGATAACAAATATATTGTTTTAATAGACCCCTTAGATGGATCCTCTAATATAGATGTTAATGTTTCTGTAGGTACTATTTTTTCTATCTACCGAAGAATCACCCCAGAGGGGACACCTGTAACAATTGATGATTTTTTACAGCCTGGAAACAAACAAGTAGCGGCAGGGTATATTGTATATGGTACCTCAACAATGATTGTATACTCTACAGGACATGGAGTAAATGGCTTTACGTTAAACCCGGCTATTGGAACCTATTATTTATCGCATCCTAACATGCAATTTCCAGAAAACGGAACCATTTACTCTGTAAACGAAGGTAATTATGTGCATTTCCCACAGGGTGTAAAAGACTATATAAAGTATTGCCAAAAAGAAGAAGAGGATAGACCTTACACCTCAAGGTATATTGGGTCTTTGGTCTCAGATTTTCATAGAAATATGATTAAAGGAGGCATATACATGTACCCAAACACCTCTAAGGATCCAAACGGAAAATTACGTTTATTATATGAGTGCAACCCAATGGCCTATATTGCAGAACAATCTGGAGGTAAAGCCAGTGATGGGTATACAAGAATACTAGATATCAAACCCACAGAGCTACACCAACGAGTGCCTTTTTTCTGCGGAAGCAAAAATATGGTAACCAAGGCAGAAAGCTTTATGAAGTAACAATCTTAAAATTTAAAGCGCATTTTCTTTAATATCTTTCACTACCTCTGGATTTAATAGAGTAGAAATATCTCCTAAATTATCGGTTTGTTTCTCGGCAATTTTACGCAGTATTCTGCGCATTATCTTTCCGCTTCTAGTTTTAGGCAAGCCCTGCGTGAATTGAATTTTATCAAGTTTTGCAATAGCTCCAATCTCTAGGGCAATCTTTGCATTTATTTCTTTACCCAGTTGGTCTTGATTTGTAACATCGGTGGTTTTTAGGGTTACATACCCGTAAAGAGCGGTCCCTTTTATATCATGAGCAAATCCTACAACAGCGCTTTCTGCAACCAAAGGGTGTTGATTTATAGCGTCCTCGATAGGAGCTGTGCCTAAATTATGGCCAGAGACTATAATAACATCATCTACTCTTCCTGTAATTCTGTAATTCCCTTCAGCATCCCGAAGTGCTCCATCACCCGTGAAATAAACGTTTTTAAAGGCAGAGAAATACGTTTGTTTATACCGCTGATGATTTCCGTAAATAGTGCGCGCCATAGAAGGCCACGGAAAGGTGATACATAATTTTCCTTGCCCCTGAGGCGTTGTAATTTGTTGTCCTGTGTCATCCATCAGGGCTAGTTTAATACCAGGCAAAGGTAGGGTTGCGTAGGTAGGAATTGTTTTTGTAATTCCTGGCAAAGAAGTAATCATAATACCTCCCGTTTCTGTTTGCCACCAGGTATCTACAATAGGGGCTTTATTTTTACCTATATGGTCATCATACCAATGCCATGCTTCTTCGTTTATAGGTTCTCCAACTGTGCCAAGTACCTTTAAAGAAGATAGATCATGATTCTCTACTAGAGATAATGATTCTTTAGCCAGGGCTCTAATAGCTGTGGGAGCGGTATAAAACTGAGTGACCTTGTGTTTTGCAACTACCTCCCAAAAGCGTCCTGCATCTGGATAGGTAGGTACTCCCTCAAACATCAAAGAAGTGGCTCCGTTGGCCAAAGGGCCATATACAATGTAACTATGGCCCGTTACCCAGCCAATATCTGCGGTACACCAATACACATCTTTCTCTTGATACTGAAATACATTTTTAAATGAATAGGCGCTATACACCATATATCCAGCAGTTGTATGTACCATTCCTTTGGGTTTACCGGTAGATCCAGAGGTGTATAAAATAAATAAAGGATCTTCTGCGTCCATAACCTCAGCCTGGCAAACACCAGAAGCTGCATCAAGTAGTGGTTGTATCCAATAATCACGGTTCTTGTGAAGGGTAATTTCGGTTCCTATTCTTTTCACTACCAAAACACTATGTACTGCCTCACAGCTTAAAAGTGCGGTATCAACAATAGATTTTAAATCTATGGTTTTAGCGCCCCTGTAAGACCCATCACTAGTTATAACCATTTTACAATCGCAATCGTTTATACGTGTAGCCAAGGCCGCAGCAGAAAACCCAGCAAACACCACAGAATGAACAGCACCAATTCTAGCACAGGCTAAAACGGCTATTGCCAACTCTGGAATCATAGGCAGATACAAACACACCCGATCTGCTTTTTGTATGCCTTTACTCTTTAGCACATTTGCCATTTTACAAACGCGCTCATGAAGCTCTGTATAACTAATGGCAACAGCAGGTTGGCCAGGATCATTGGGTTCAAAAAGCAAGGCTGTTTTTGACCCTCGAGTGGCCAAATGCCTATCAATACAATTTAAGGTAATATTTAACTTAGCACCTTTAAACCAGCTTACCGACGGAATCGATAAATCATGCTCTAACACACTTTCCCAGGGGGCTATCCAGTCAAAATTTTCACGAGCAATAGTATCCCAAAAATCTTCAGGGGTGTTTGTTGCATCTTGGCAGGCCTGATTATATGCCTCTAAAGAGTCAATATTATAATGGTTTTGCATGTAAGGGTGTTTTAGAAACAGAAAGATACTTATTTTTTTAAATGCTACTATTTTTTATTAAAATAAGTCCCGTAACTTTAAAGCTATAAATTAGCATTAACAAACACCACAACTCTTGAAAAAACTACTCCAGATTCTTAACATTGTATTTTTTATTGGGACCATTTACGTTAATTACGGCTCCAGCACGGGGATGTTTAACAACTCCACACAGGCTGCCATAAGCGGTAAATATCAAACTCTTTTTACTCCAGCAAGCTATGGGTTTTCTATATGGGGGGTTATTTATCTTTTACTTTTAGGGTTTGTTATATACCAAGTCTAGAAGCCTTTTTGTTAAAGTGTCTAATGATGCATTTGTAGAAAAAACAGGATGGTGGTTTATACTCAGTTGTATAGCAAATAGCCTCTGGTGCTACTTATTTGTTTGTGATCACATACTGCTATCTACCTTTGTTATTTTCTTTATTCTATTTTGTTTGCTACAAATTGTAATGAGAAACAAGATAGCGCTTTGGAATGCGCCACTTTCAACAATTGCTTTTTTGTGGTGGCCCTTTGTTATTTATAGTGGATGGCTTACCGTGGCTTGTATTGCTAATGTAACGATCTATCTTACAAAAATTGGCTGGGATGGCTGGGGCATTTCCCCAGAGGCCTGGACTTTTACAATGATTGGCATTGCCACTTTTATAAATCTTGTTGTTACCTGGAGACGAAATATGCCCGCATTTGCCTTAGTTGGCGCTTGGGGCCTTTTAGCCATTGGAGTGGCAAACACAGGTAATTATGAGGCTATAAAGCAAATGGCCTATCTATGTGCAGGGGTGTTACTTTTGAGCAGTAGTATTCACGCCCTAAAAAACACTACCACCAACCCACTTGGTAAACTTTTAAAAAAAAATTAATTGTTTAAATATATCTTAAGGCCCTTTGTAAGGGTTTAACTTTGGTCTATTTTTGCATACTATGAGCAAAACACTTGTTCGCTCTCTCTTTAGAGAGTCTTCTGCACAGGCAGCATTAAAAACCCAGCTTACCGAGCAAACCAGGGATAACTGCGTGGTATCAGGACTTGTTGGAAGCGCGCTATCTATTACTATTGCTGAATTATTTAAGGAAACAGCGCTCCCTTTTCTACTAATATTAAATGACAAAGAACAAGCTGCATATCATCTCAATGATTTAGAAAACATACTGGGAGATGAAAGTGTGTTATTCTATCCTGGAAGCTACAGAAGGCCTTATCAAATAGAACAGACAGACAACGCAAATGTTTTACTTCGAAGTGAGGTGTTAAACCGTATCAATTCCAGAAAAAAACCAGCTCTTATTGTTACCTACCCCGAAGCGTTATTTGAGAAAGTAGTCACAAAAAAAGAGCTAGAAAAAAACACCCTAAAAATTTCGGTTGGAGAAAACCTATCTATAGATTTTGTAAACGAAGTATTGTTTGAATACAATTTTAAAAGGGTAGATTTTGTAACAGAGCCCGGAGAGTTTTCTGTTCGTGGTGGTATTTTAGATGTGTTTTCTTTTAGTAACGATGAGCCCTACAGGATCGAATTTTTTGGAGATGAGATTGACTCCATAAGGACCTTTGATGTAGAAACACAACTCTCTCTTGAGCAGTTAAAAAAAGTGTTTGTCATCCCTAATGTAGAAAACAAGCTGATGGAAGAAAACAGAGAAAGTTTTCTTAAATACATCTCTGGAAAAACTATTATTTGTCTTAAAGATCAAGAAATAGTAAACAATGCTATTGACGCTCTTTTTCACCAAAGCAACCCAGGCATATGATACGCTGCAAGGGGAGGTTAAAAGAATTTCTCCTGATATGTTATTTTGCACCTCTAGGCTGTTAAAAAAACAATTTGAAGGTTTTAAAACAATAACCTTAGCTAGCAGTAATCCCCATGGGCTAAGAGAAAAAGCTGGTGATACACTGCCAGAGAATACCTCAAAGCTCATTGGCTTTAACACCAAGCCACAGCCCTCTTTTAACAAGCAGTTTGATTTACTGATTGAAAACCTAAATCAAAACACCGATAAGGGATATACCAATTACATATTTTGTAGCAGCGACCAACAAGCCAAACGCTTTCAAGATATTTTTGCAGACGCCAAGGTAGCTGTAACACAATTTGAGACGGTTGTTTTTCCTCTTTACCAAGGGTTTATTGACCACCAGTGCAAACATGTTTGCTACACAGATCATCAAGTATTTGAACGCTACCACAAATTTAGCCTTAAAAACGGGTACGCTAAAAAACAAGCCATTACCCTAAAGGAATTAACCAACCTTGTGGTTGGTGATTATGTAACTCATATTGATCACGGAATAGGAAAATTTGGAGGGCTTCAAAAAATTGAAGTAGAAGGCAAACAACAGGAAGCCATTAAATTAATATATGGGGAGCGTGATATTTTATATCTAAGCATTCACTCATTACATAAAATTTCGAAATACAACGGCAAGGATGGCACCGTTCCAAAAATTTACAAATTAGGGAGTGCTGCCTGGAAAAAACTAAAACAAAAAACAAAAGCAAGAGTAAAACACATTGCTTTTAATTTAATAGAATTATACGCAAAAAGAAGGCTTCAAAAAGGATTTCAATATGATCCAGATAGCTATTTGCAACATGAGCTAGAATCCAGCTTTATATTTGAGGACACCCCAGATCAATCTACAGCAACTGCAGATGTAAAAGCAGATATGGAGAGTGAGCGCCCCATGGATCGTTTAATTTGTGGTGATGTTGGATTTGGCAAAACAGAAGTTGCCGTTCGTGCAGCTTTTAAAGCCGTTGACAATGGCAAGCAGGTTGCTATTTTAGTACCTACCACAATATTAGCATTTCAGCACTTTAAAACCTTTAGCGAAAGACTAGATACTATGCCTGTAAAGGTAGATTACCTAAATCGCTTCAGGACGGCCAAAGAGCGTAAAGGTGTTTTAGAGAATTTAAAAAATGGGAGATTAGATATTGTTATTGGTACCCATCAGCTGGTAAGTAAAGCTATCGAGTTTAAGGACCTTGGCCTATTAATTATTGATGAAGAGCAAAAATTTGGAGTTGCCGTAAAAGACAAGCTTAAAACCATTAAAGAAAATGTAGACACCCTCACCCTAACGGCTACCCCAATACCAAGAACGCTTCAGTTTTCACTTATGGCCGCCAGAGATTTGAGTGTAATTAACACCCCACCTCCCAACAGGCATCCTGTTGAGACAAACGTAATTCGTTTTGGAGAAGAAATCATCAGAGATGCCATTAGATATGAAATATCTAGAGGAGGACAAACCTTCTTTGTACACAACCGAATAGAAAACATAAAAGAAGTTGCGGGTATGATACAGCGTTTGGTTCCAGATGCTAAAATAGGCATTGGGCACGGGCAATTGGAAGGTAAAAAACTAGAAGGGCTTATGCTCAAATTTATGAATAATGAATTTGATGTACTGGTGGCTACAACCATTATTGAAAGCGGGCTGGATGTATCAAATGCAAACACCATATTTATAAACAATGCAAATAACTTTGGCCTGAGTGATCTCCACCAAATGCGGGGTCGTGTGGGTAGAAGTAACAAAAAGGCATTCTGTTATTTTATTACACCTCCTTATTCTGCCATGACAGATGATGCCAGAAAAAGAATTACTGCCCTTGAACAATTTAGTGATCTAGGTAGTGGAATTAACATTGCCATGAAAGATCTTGAAATTCGCGGAGCAGGAGATTTATTGGGTGGTGAGCAAAGTGGATTTATAAATGAAATTGGTTTTGAAACCTATCAAAAGATATTAGCAGAAGCTATAGAGGAGCTGAAAGAAAAGGAGTTTAAAGATTTGTATGAAACCACCGATACAGATTTCAAAAACAGAGCCTTTGTAAAAGAAGTTACCATCGACACAGATTTTGAAATATTATTTCCCGATGATTATGTCAACAACATTACCGAGAGGTTAAACCTTTACACCAAGCTTAACGAAATTAAAGATCAAGCTGGGTTGGAGGCATTTCAAAAAACCCTGGAGGACCGCTTCGGGGAGCTTCCCCCACAGGTGCTTTCCTTATTTGATAGTGTGCGTATTAAATGGATTGCTATAAAAATGGGAATAGAGCGCGTGATTATTAAACAAGGCCGCTTTATTGGGTACTTTATCAGTGATCAACAAAGTGATTTTTATCAAACACAAGGCTTTTCTAAAGTGCTAGACTTTGCACAAAACAATGCCTCAAATGTAAAAATAAAAGAAAAAAACACCCGAGGTGGGCTGCGTTTATTACTTACCATAGAAAACGTATCTTCTATTTCAAAAGTGCTAGATATGCTTGAAAAGACTGGCTTATAAAACGCTTTTTATTTGTGTTTAAAAGTGATAAAATGCATCTTTAAAGTGCGTAATCTCTTGGGTTGATTTATTCTTAATGATGGCCAAAATATCAAACCTTGCCTCTAAGGCTATGTTGTTTGAAACCAAGTAGTGGTTTGCCGCCTTGAGAAGCAGTTTTATTTTCTCTGGGCTCACAAAAGACTGTGGGTCACCAAAAAAATTACTGTTTCTTGTTTTGACCTCAACAATAATAATTTGAGCATCTTTTTTTGCAATGATGTCTATTTCTGCCTTGTGAAACCTCCAGTTTCTCTCTAAAATAACATAGTGGTTTTCTAGCAAATAGCCTACTGCAAGAGATTCTCCCAAGCGGCCTAAATCGTTATGAGTTGCCATTATTTTATACTGCTAAAAAGGGCGGCTATAAAAAGGGGAGTGTTGTAACTATAAAATTAGGTAATTATATTTTAAAAACAACTCTAATTATAGCGTAAGTGTACCTGTTTTTGAATCACCTCTAAGGTTACTGCTTTACCAAAAACTAGCGCTCTATTATCTAGAACATGCCCTGCAGGAAAATTAAAACTCACTGGATATTGATACTCTTGGACTGCCTCAAATATAATCTCAGGGGCTGTTTTTCCAAAACCAATGGTATTATCTCGCATCTCACTCATACCCCCCACGATAAGACCTGCAAGATTTTTAAGACGCCCACTTCGTTTTAAATTTTGCATCATTCTGTCTATATGATATAACATTTCATCAAGATCTTCAATAAACAAAACTTTGCCTTTCCAATCTATGTGTGAGGGGCTGTCTAAAATACTATACAGCACAGACAAATTACCACCAACTAAGGTGCCCGTTGCCGTTCCAAATCTGCAAGGTAGCGACGTGTCAAGGCTATAGGAAATATCAAGATTGTCTGCAAATAGCGCTTGTTGTAATGTTTCTTTAGAGGCTTTTGATCTCTTTTCTATCTCTAGACACATCTGCCCATGAATGGTTGGGATGTTAAGGCTATTGATGTGGCTATGCAAAACCGTAACATCACTGTAACCAATAATCCATTTTGGCTGTTGTATAAACTGAGTAAAGTTTAACAAATCAACCATACGAATGGTCCCATAACCTCCTCTGGCGCACCAAATAGCTTTTATGTTTGGATTGTCTAGAGCGTCTTGGAAATCTTGTGCACGTAGGGAGTCATCACCAGCATATTGGTTGTCCTTGGCCTCAATGGTTTTGCCAAGGTGCACTTCTAAGCCCATTTTTTTTGCAAATAATATAGCAGGAGCTAATTCTTTGTTTGAAACTTTTCTAGCCGTAGAAACTATTGCTATGGTATCGCCTTTTTTTAGTTTTTTAGGGTGTTTTTGATGTGTTATATTCAAGGCTAAATTGTTATATATTAAACTTTTGAGTTATATTTATATCTAAAATTAAATCCTATTATAAAAGTACAAAGTATTTAATCACATTGGAGCAATAACAAACTATTTTTATGGAAGTCACCACCAACCCTCCTTGTAACACCGCGCTACTTGATGTAGTACATACCCTCAGGGGAAAACCCTTGGACATCACAAAAAATAAAACACCTCTACAGGCGCCTGGCCTATGGTGTTAACTTGGCTGGGATAGACGCTGCGCTGCCACTTACACCCAGCTACTGTTGTAGATGCCATTGTAGATACCGCGGTTAGTTTAGATCCAACACCCCCTCCACCCTGGGGATATTTTAGTATTAGTGATTTTAGCTGATTTTGATACAGATAATCCTAATTATATAAACCAATGGTATTTGCAAACAGCCAATGATACTGTTGAAGGGGGTTTAAGGGCTAGGCTTACCCTATTTTGGATGAATCATTTTGTTACTGAGTTAGACAGCTACGGATCCTATGCTCCATATATGTTTCAATATTACAACTTAATGCAAACACATGCCTTGGGTAATTTCAAGGAGTTTGTTAGAGCTGTTGGGATTAATTCTACAATGCTTATTTACCTCAATGGGTTTGAAAACACTAGTAATAACCCAAACGAAAATTATGCTAGAGAACTTTTTGAATTATTTACCCTAGGAGAAAATAACAATTATACCCAGCAAGATATTTTGCAAGCCGCCAGAGCATTAACAGGCTACAATCACTGGGATGAACCTGGCGCACAAATAAATTTTGACCAAAGCACCTGGGATGAGGGGCCTAAAACAGTTTTTGGATCTGAGCAGTTCTACACCTATGATGAACTTATAGACACCTTGTTTGAACTCAGAGAAACAGAGATTGCCCAATTTATTTGCACCAAACTTTATAAATACTTTGTAAGTCATGAGTATGATGCCATTACACAAGAAGATATTATAAATCCATTAGCACAAACCCTTATCGATGCTAATTTTGAAATGGTTCCAATGCTAAGGCAGCTTTTTAAAAGTCAGCATTTTTTTGATGACCGTGCACTGGGGGTCGTAATTAAAAGTCCTTATGATGTTGTCTTTAATTACATCAATGAAGGTAATTTCTTTTATAATGATACTGTATTGGAATACTTTGTTTATTATACAGGCATTATTGGGCAAGAGATATACAGCCCGCCTGATGTTTCTGGTTGGCAGGGGGATCAAAACTGGATAAATACTGCCAGCTTACTAGCAAGGTGGCAAATAATAGAGCTTTTTAATGGGTATCTATTTGATCTAGAATTACAATCACAGTTTATTGATTTGGCAAGAGAACTCTCCAGTGATAGTAATGACCCTTATGTAATAACAAAAGCCGTGGTAGATTTCTTTAACTCAAAAGAGTTGTTCACCGAAGTCAGATTATCAAGTAGCTACTAGCGTGCTAAAGTGGGAGGTCCCTCAAAATTATTATGATGATGGCATCTGGAGTCTTAATTATCCAACTGCCCCTTACCAGGTATACTTATTGCTTAACCACTTAACAAAATTGCCCGAATTTCAACTTAAATAACACGCCTATGCTTTTTAATAACTCTTCTTCTGGCAAAAAAAAGAAAAATATTAAAGACTCCCATGACCAAGAACATGCCACTTGGAATCGTCGTTCTTTTATTCAAGCTCTGGGTCTTGCAGGTGCCGGAAGTATAATGCTGGGAGGAACCAATGTAAGTGCTAGTGCACCATCTCCACTATCTGTAGCACTATCTCAGTCAGAGAATGATAATATTTTAGTAATTATACGTCTTAAAGGTGGTAACGACGGGCTTAATACCGTTGTGCCTCTCTATGATTATGACACCTATGCAAATTTACGCCCAACGATACGCCACCAAGAAAATGAACTACTTTCACTAAGTCCAGATTTTGCAATCCCTAGTTACATGAATGCCCTAGAGTCTGTCTGGGGAGAAGGAAACATGAAAATAATCCACGGCGTTGGATATCCAGACCAAAGCTTATCTCACTTTAGGTCTAGTGATATATGGGCCTCTGCAGATGCCATTAACGATGAGCAAACAGGATGGTGGGGACGCTACTTTGAAGATTTGTATCCAGATTATTTAATCAATCCACCAGAGATACCACCAGCAATACAAATTGGAAGTATTGGCAACCTTATTTTTGAGGGCACAAATTCTAATTATGCATTTTCTGTAGCAGACCCAAACCAATTAGCAAATATTGCACAAACAGGGGGCCTGCATGATGTAGTAAATCTTCCAGAGTGTGTCTATGGAGACAAACTTTTGTTCCTAAGAGCGCAAACCAATACAACACTTACCTATGCAGAAGTAATTAATGATGCCTATATGGCCTCCAGTAACCAGGCAACATACCTGCAAGACGACTTGTCTGAACAATTGGCAATTATAGCTAGGATGATTAAAGGAGGGCTTGGCACAAAGGTTTATATGGTATCACTAGGTGGTTTTGATACCCATGCAAACCAGGTAAACAAACAAAGAGGGCTTCATGAAAATTTGGCCAGTGGTATTAAAAACTTTTATGAAGACCTTGCAAGTGAAGGGTATGATGACAAAGTGTTGGGCATGACAATTTCAGAGTTTGGGAGGCGTCCTTATGAAAATGGATCTAATGGTACAGATCACGGAACGGCATCTCCAACATTTCTTTTTGGAGCAGGGCTCAACGGAAGTGGGTTTGTAGGAGCCCATCCAGATATAAATGCAAGCGCCTGGGACAACAACAATAACCTTGTCCCCACCACAGATTTTAGAGATGTATATGCCAGTGTCTTAACAGACTGGTTTTGTATAGACCCAAGTGTTGTAAACACAATTTTATTAAATGATAATTACCAAACCCTTAATCTTGGCCTAAATTGCCAGGGGTTGAGTATTCCTGATTTCTCAAATGTAAGCCACTTTAGCCATGTTGCTACCTACAGAGACAACCGCACTTTTATTGAAATAAATATGCAAAACACAGCCCATGTAGAGGTTAAACTATTTAACATCTTAGGACAAGAGATGGCAAGTCTCTGTAATGAAGTTTTAACTCCGGGTAATCACATAATTGATGTAAAAACAAGGGCAAATATAAGACTTGCTTATGGACAGTATATTTACAGGATTAATACCCTAGGGCAATTTTACAGTAAGAGTATTTTAATCAAGTAATATCAATTTTTAAATTACGTGGCATCTGCTTATTAAAATGTTATTTTTGCAGCATAACCTTTTGCCAAAAAACATGAGTCAAGATCCAAAAAGATATACCATTACTGCCGCATTACCTTACACTAATGGCCCTGTGCATATTGGGCATTTAGCTGGTGTGTATATCCCCGCAGATATTTATGCTCGTTTTCAGCGCATGCAATCAAAAGATGTTGTCTTTGTCTGTGGTAGTGATGAGCATGGAGTGCCCATTACCCTAAAGGCAAAAAAAGAAGGGATTACTCCCCAGCAAGTGGTTGATAAATACAATGGTATTATCAAACAATCTTTTGAAGATTTCGGAATATCCTTTGATAACTATTCACGTACAACTTCAAAAATACATCATGACACAGCTAGTGAGTTTTTTAAAAAACTACACAGTGAAGGAAAGTTTATAGAACAGGTAACACAGCAATTATATGATGCAGATGCAAATCAATTTCTGGCAGATAGGTTTGTGGTGGGTACCTGCCCAAAATGCGGTAATAAGGAGAGTTATGGAGACCAATGTGAAAGCTGCGGCACCTCCCACAACGCAACAGATCTTATAAATCCAAAAAGTGCTATTACTGGCGCGGTACCTAGTTTAAAGGAAACCAAACATTGGTTTTTACCCCTAGATAAGTACGAGCCATTTTTAAAAGATTGGATTTTAGAGGAGCACAAAAAAGATTGGAAAACAAATGTGTACGGACAGTGTAAATCTTGGATTGATGATGGTCTTCGCCCCAGGGCGGTTACCCGTGATCTAGATTGGGGAATCCCCGTTCCTGCTCCAGATGCAGAGGGTAAGGTGCTCTATGTGTGGTTTGATGCTCCTATTGGGTATATCTCTGCAACCAAGCAGTGGGCCGCCAGAGAGAACAAAGATTGGGAGCCATATTGGAAAGATAAAGACACCAAACTATTACATTTCATAGGAAAAGATAATATTGTTTTTCATTGTATTATTTTCCCTAGCATGCTTAAGGCAGAGGGAAGTTATATCCTGCCTAATAATGTGCCTGCAAATGAGTTTTTAAACCTTGAAGGTAATAAAATTTCAACCTCAAAGAATTGGGCCGTTTGGCTGCATGAATATCTAGAAGATTTTCCAGACCAGCAAGATGTGTTGCGTTATGTACTAACATCAAATGCGCCAGAGACAAAAGACAATGACTTTACCTGGGCAGATTTTCAAGCAAGAAACAACAATGAACTTGTGGCAATCTTCGGAAACTTTATAAACCGTGTAACGGTCTTAACTCATAAATACTATGATGGGGTTACTCCTAGTGAGGGAACGCTCTCGCAAATAGATATAAAAACCCTGGAAACAGTAAGGGCATATCCTGCGGTTATTGAAAGTTCTATAGAAAGGTATCGCTTTAGAGAGGCGCAACAGGAGCTAATGAATGTTGCTCGTTTGGGTAATAAATACTTGGCAGATCAGGAGCCTTGGAAAACTATAAAAACAGATGAGCAGCGTACCAAAACAGTTATGTTTGTTGCCCTTCAAATAGCCAGTGCGCTAGCCATTTTAAGTGAGCCTTTTTTACCTCATACCTCCAAAAAATTAAAAAAAATGCTCCATATTAATTCCAGAGAAACTCAAAATGGATTGCAATGGAGTGATGTAGCTACTAAGCAAACACTTATAGCCACTGGACATACCATAAATACGAACGAACTTCTTTTTAGCAAAATAGAGGAATCACAAATACAAGCACAAATGGATAAGCTAGCTGCTAGTAAATTAGCAAATGAGATTGCTAACAAAGTAACAACGCCGCAAAAAGACACCTGCACTTTTGAGGATTTTACAAAATTAGATATGCGGGTTGGAACTATTATTGAAGCAGAAAAAATGCCAAAAGCCAAAAAGTTATTGGTGTTAAAAGTAGATACAGGACTGGATGTGCGCACTATTGTCTCTGGAATTGCAGAGAGTTTCACGCCCCAAGAAATTATAGGAAAGAGGGTAACAGTTTTGGTAAATCTAGCACCAAGAGCCCTGAGAGGAGTAGAAAGCCAAGGTATGATTTTAATGACCCAAATGCCAGATGGAACACTTGTGTTTGTAAATCCAGATACTGCAGGAGTAAGCAATGGAGACAGCATTGCATAATGATGCTTAAAATTGCGAATCATCCTATTTATACCTATGCATTGCCAGAGGGACATCGGTTTCCTATGGTTAAATATGAGCTGCTTCCAAGGGTATTGCTTGAGAGTTCGATTTGCACTCCAGATAATTTTTTTGAGCCCCAAAGAGTAGCACCAGCACTTATTTTAAAAGTCCATGGGGAAAGCTACTATAACAAATTAGTAAGTCTATCTCTTGACAGTAAAGAAATCAGGAAAATAGGATTTCCACTAAGACAAGAATTGGTAGATAGGAGTCATTACATTATTGGCGGTACCATCCAAGGGTGTGAGTTTGCGCTGCAAAACGGTGTTGGCATGAATATAGCAGGTGGCACACATCATGCTTTTAAAGACCATGGAGAGGCCTTTTGCCTTTTAAATGACCAAGCCATAGCAGCACATTATTTATTAGACACCAAAAAAGCCTCAAAAATACTTATTATAGACCTTGATGTGCATCAAGGAAATGGAACAGCGATGCTGTTTAAAGACAATCCAAATGTGTTTACATTTTCTATGCATGGGGCCAAAAACTATCCTTTTAAAAAACAAAGAAGTGATCTGGATATTGGTCTAGAAAACGATACCCAAGACGCTTTATATTTGGAGATTTTAAAAAATACATTGCCTAAACTAGTAACCAAAGTAAGGCCAGATTTTATATTTTACTTAAGCGGTGTAGATATTTTGGCTAGTGATAAATTAGGCAAATTAGGGTGTACTCTAGAGGGGTGTATGCAAAGAGATCTTTTTGTTTTTGAAAGCTGTAAAAAGGCAAATATTCCTGTTCAAGTAAGTATGGGAGGAGGCTATTCTAAGGATATTGATGTAATATTGGAGGCTCACAAAAACACCTTCAAGACAGCGCAAGAGGTTTTTTTTAGCAAAAGATTTTAGATCTTTTTTATAAAGTCTTTTAGAGAATGTCCTTTAGGAATTTCCATCTTTTTTCTAAGGTTATAGCGGTAGTTATCTACAGAAGCAGCACTAATTCCTAATTGCAATGCAATTTGTTTTGAGGGTTGTCCTAAACGCAACATGGTAGCGACCTTCTTCTCCTTCTCGTTTAAATTGGAATACAATTGATCTATTTTGGCTCTAAAAGAATCATTGGTCTCATTAACTTGCTGGTAGAGTTGTATTTTCTCTTTATTTTGATCAATATCATTATTGATAAAATGTATGGTGTCTTTAACAACTGCTTTGTGAGTGTCGTTTATAACTTTAACTTCTTTTAATTTTATCTTGATTTTTTCTAAAAGTTCATTTTTTTCTGAAATATGAATTGCAAAATCTGTAATCTGTTTGTTTTTAAAAATTACCTGAGCGTCGAGGGCTTCTTGTTTTATGGAAAGCACTTCTTGTTTAGCTATTAAGTTTTCTCTTTTAATGGTATTTAATTTCTTTTGTCGGTAAAAAGAAATTAGGAAAAACAATAAAATTAGGCCTAAAACACCAAAAGTAAAATAGGTTTTATCTCTAGATAGTTTTTGTTCTGCTTTTGATACTTGCAACTGTGCGTTTCTGGATTCTAGCTTGGCAGATAATTCATTATAATTAAACTCAGACTGAATTACATTAAACTTATTTTTTTGTAAAATAGCGCGCAAACTATCCTTTATTCTATAGTGTTGTTGTAAGGATAGAAATGCATTTTTTGGGTCCTTGTTTAATGTATAAAGCTCAGATAATTCTTTATAAAGATCTTTTTTTGATTCCTGAAATAAAGAAATCTCTTCATTTTTTAGAATGGTTTGTAATTCTAAAATTCCTAAGCCTAGTTGCTTCTTTTGTTTATAAATTTTGGCTTGTTGGCTTGCAATGGAAATGCGGTGAGAGAGATTTTCAGAAATAGAGGCTTGTACCCTAGCACTATCAAGATATTTGTCAGCTAGTTTAAACTTATTTTTATTGGTATAAGCTTTGCTTAAAAAAGTATATCCTTCTGCCAATATATAGGCAATACTGTCTTTTTTGTCAAGCTGTAAGAGCTTGTCATAAATTGGTATGGCCAAATCAGGCTTGTCTTGTTTTAAGTAAATTTCGGCCCTGTATTTGTCTAAGAATTGAATGCCCTGGACATTTTCAACTTTAGCATACATGGTTTGAGCGCTATCAATATACTTCTGGGCAAGTGGATACTGTTTTTCATCAAAATAATGAGCAAACATAAACTCATAAGATTCTCCGTCTCCCAATAGGCGTCTATAGACTTTGATAGTATAAGTGCCTTTTTTATACACTCTATGGCTGTTTCATTATTTTTTATAGAAGAATATATTTTAGCTAAGTGAGTGTAGTTTTCTGCTAAATATGTTTTGGTTTGAATGTCTTGAGCGTCTTTTAATAAAAAACTATTGGCCTTTAAAAAGCTTTCCAAAGACAAATCAAAACGTTCTAGATAGTTATAAGCAAGCCCTTTATTAGTGTAAGCGTATGCAATCCCTGCAAAATGTTTTTGATTAGCAGCAGAACTATATTGAAGCGCACTGTCTGCATACTTCAATGTGTTTAAATCATTTTCAAGGTATTTTTCTAGCACAGAAAATCTGTTATAGGCTCTAATGATGTTAAAGCTGTCTTTTGCAACTTTACTAAGCTTTAGGGCTTTATCTAGGTAATAGATAGCGCTATCTTTAGATTTATTGATATTCTCATACCCTAGAATTAGTAAGTTGTCAATGCGAGTTGTTGTAGGCAGATCCTTAGTTTGAAGCTGTCTTTTTAAATCATCTAGTGTGATATCAGGGGTTTGCTCTTGGCTGTTTTGAGCAGCTAGAATACTTGTGAGAAGAAATAATATACACCAACAATTTTTTATCATAACAATATCAAAAATAGACTAATCAAACAAAATTAACCGTGTTATAGCGGTCAAACAAGTTCATAATTTTCTCACATAATAGCCGTAAGACTTTAAATTAAGTCGAATTTTAAGGTGTGATTGTGTTTTTACGTCTTTCTAGACTCACTAAAATTACAATTGCTATGAAAAAGAACGAAAGCCATTATAATATATAATGGCTTTTTTTATGACCGCTCAAGAGGTTTATTTTTTCAAATACAATCCCAATTTTATTTTATGATAAGGTATTTTTTCTTCAAAATATTCAAAATAAGATTTAAGACTATCTGGGTTTTCTAGTACTTTTTTTGCCTGCTGAATCTTTAAAATCTCTGAGGAGTTTATAAATTGATGCAAATCTAATGGGGTGCCCATTTCATTTATTTTTATCAAATGGGTATACACGGTGTTTTCAGTAATACCTCTCTTGTGGGAAATTTGGGTTATAGATAGTCCCTCTAGAAACAAATTATAACTCTTTTGGTGGGTGGGTAATTTTGTAGCATTGCCGTCCTGGTGCTTTGCAATTATTTTAATAAAAGCTGCTGCATATTTTTCAAGTTTGGCTTTTCCTACACCACTTATCCTAGAGAAACCTTCCATGGTGGTTGGCTTTTTTTGCTCCATATCTTTAAGACTGGCATCACTAAAAATAACATAGGCTGGCACGCCCATATCTTTTGCATAAACAGCGCGAAGAACTCTTAACTTTTCAAATAATTCTTTTGTTTTAACAGCGCTAGTTTCTTTAACCTCTTTTGTTTTGGCCTGCTGCTTAGATAAGGTTGCTAGTTTAATTTGCTTCCCTTCAAACAAAATCTGTTTTGCTTGGCTAGTTAAAAGCAATCTACCTCCTTGATGGAACCAAATTTCTAATACTCCTTGATTGAGCAGCTGTATTATATATTGTTGCAAATCTCTCCAAGAGATGTCTTTTGCAGCCCCAAATGTTTTGATGTGTTGGTACCCCTTTTCAAAAACTTGTTGGTTATTAGACCCCCGCAATACATCTATGACTAGCCCAAGAGCTTCTTTTTCTTGAAGTCTAACTACCGCTGAGCATATTTTCTGGGCAATGAGTGTACCATCAAAATAGGTTGGAGGGTTTTTACAGATGTCACAATTGCCACAGTCTTCTGTTATAAACTCGCCAAAGTAGTTGAGAAGCGCTTTACGCCTGCAACTCAGTGCTTCTGCAAATTGCTGCATGCGCTCTAACTTGGCTATTTGTATTTCTTGAGTTTGTGTGCCTTCTGCAAATTTGCGCAGTTGCATGACATCTGCATAGCTATAAAACAATAGTGCATGTGCTTTTAAACCATCACGGCCACCACGGCCAATTTCTTGATAATAGCCCTCAATGTTTTTAGGCATATTGTAATGTATCACCCAGCGTACATTGCTTTTATCTATACCCATACCAAAGGCAACTGTGGCTACAATGATAGGTGTCCTATCGTTTATAAAATCTTCCTGAATGCTACTTCTAAGCTCTGGCGCTAAACCTGCATGATAGCCTTTGGCATCATAGCCTTTTGCTTTTAATTTTGTGGCAAGTGTTTCGGTGTTTTTTCTACTCAAACAATAAATGATACCACTTTGCAACCCGCGAGATCCTAAAAACTTAAATATTTGCTGTAATCTTTGTTGGCCTGGTCTTACATCAAGATATAAATTAGGCCTATCAAAGCTGGATATAAACTTAGTAGCCTTAGGGACTCCTAATTGATTCACAATATCTTCTTGTGTTGCTTTATCGGCAGTTGCGGTTAAGGCTATTATGGGAGCCCCAGGAAATTCTAACTGCAACCGCTTTAATTGGGTGTATGCTGGTCTAAAATCATGCCCCCAAGAAGAAATACAATGCGCCTCATCTACAGCAATCAAACTAATAATGCTTTTCTCTAGATAGTTTGTTATTCCCCAAATACTCTCAGGGGCTACATAGAGTAATTTTAAAGTACCAGCCATTAAACTCTCTAAAATATCTTGCTGGGTTTGTTGGTCTTGAGAGCTGTTATAAAACGCGGCAGATATTCCATTGCCTTTTAAAGCATCTACTTGATCTTTCATAAGGGCAATTAGGGGAGATATAACAATTGCGACTCCTTGTTGAGCCAAGGCGGGTAATTGATAGCATAAACTTTTACCTCCTCCTGTTGGCATAATAGCCAGGGTGTCTTTACCAGACAAAACATGCTGGATAATCTCTAGTTGGTTGGGTCTAAAACTGTCATATCCAAAGTGAGTTTTAAGCAGCCAATGGATATCGGGGTTTTGAGAGGTTGTTTGATTTTGCTTCATGAATAAATAAAGGCCGTTTTATTTGTAAAGTTAGGCTAATCTTACCTTAAATAAATAATCTATGCTGTGGTTTTATAAATTTAATAGTGTACCGTATGTTCGAATTAGTTTGGTAGGCAATACAACAATAGCTTTCTCAAAACCATGACCAATTATTAAAATAATTTGACCTAAATTGGAACACTTTTAATCATGCTTGGATTCATATTTACATCTATATTTTTATAAATATCAAATAGTAAAAAAATGAAGAAAAATTCTGTAACTGGCTTAAATAATATCTTTTTGTTAATATGTTGCATTGCTTTTATAATGTCGTGTACTTCTGTGAATGCTCAAAAAAATCAAAGGGCTACTGAATCAAAAAAACCAAACTTTTTATTTGTTTTGGTAGATGATCAGCCATTTGATGCTATGGGTATCAGTGGGCGTTATCCGTTTTTAAAAACACCAAATATGGATAGATTAGCAAAAGAAGGTGCCAACATAGAAAACTTTTTTGTTACACAATCTATTTGCTCCCCTTCAAGGGCAAGTTTTTTAACTGGTACCTATCCTCATATCCATGGCGTAAACCAAAATAATATACATGTAGATCCTAAATGGGATGAGTTTGCTCCATTTTCTTCTCATTTACAACAAGCAGGCTATCAAACTGCTCATGTGGGTAAGATACACATGGCTCATAAAAAGGGAAAAAATCATATAAGACCTGGTTTTGATTATTGGTTTAGTTTCATTGGACAAGGGAAGTATTTTGACCCTCCTGTAAATGAAAATGGCAAAGAATACCAAGAAAAAGGATATATCACGGACATCCTAACCAACAAAGCTATCTCTTGGTTAAAAGAAAAACGAGATCCAAACAAACCATTTAGTTTAAATCTTTGGCACAAAGCGGTACATCAACCCCATCTGCCAGCACCTAGACACACTGATTTATACAAAGAAGAAGAACTGCCAACTCCCCCTTATGATACTCATAAAGAAACATTTAAAGGAAAACCTCAGTGGCAACGAAAAAAAACCTTTGGGTTTGATTGGAAAAACAACCTTCCTATTGCTTTAGAGTTGCCTGAAAAAAAGTGGCCTATAAATTATAATAGAAATATGAATCTATTACGCTGTTTAGCGGCAATTGATGAGTCTTTAGGAAAAGTATTAGCAACTTTAGAACAAATGGGTGAATTAGATAATACAGTAATTATCTACAGTAGTGATAATGGCTATTTTATGGGAGAACACACCTTTTTAGATAAACGATTAGCATATGAGAATTCTATGCGTGTACCTATGCTTATTCGGTATCCAAAACTTATAAAACCAAATACTATAATAGATGAACAATGTTTAAATATTGATATGGCTCCAACAATTCTTAATCTAGCAGGAATTGAAAAACCTGACTATATGCAGGGAGAATCAATGGTAAATTTATTGAAAGGTGATACAGAAGATAATTGGAGAAAATCGATTCTTTTTGAATATTATTTGGATACTTATTGGCCTTTTGCTGGACCAAATCAAATCGCAGTTAGAACAGATAGTTACAAATTGGTGGATACTTTTTTAAAAAATGATATTGATGAGTTGTATGATCTTAAAGCTGATCCTGGAGAAATGACTAACTTGATAAACAATCCCAAATACGCTGAAATTGAGGCCAATCTTAGAAACGAAGCAACAAAATTAAAAAAGCAATACAAGTATAATCCAGAAAGAGATTGGTGGTTGAAAGAAGTTATTAAATCAAAACAAGACCAATAAAACTCGCAAGTTGTTTTTATCGATAGAGAATTGTATTTTTAATTGCCTAACTTTTAGACACAAACAAATTGTATTTTTACAGCAGGTTGCCTTGTAGTTGTTAATTTTCTAAATTCATTATTATAATGAGATATGTTTTTTCTCTAGTTTGCGCGCTAGTATTTTTTCTGCCTTCCCAAATATACGGGCAGCAAATTAAACATCTTGGTGCATATGATGGTATTAAAAGTGGTGCTGTACGTGCTTTTGCCAAGGATTCTTTGGGCTATATGTGGATTGGAACTGCACAAGGCTTAAACAGATACTCTGGATATAATTTTAAAAACTATAACAAATATACAGCCCATGGCATTGTAGATATTAGTAGCAAAAAAGGAACTCTTTTTGTTTTAGGTTCTAAAGGAGAACTTTTGCAATATCAATACCAAAAAGATAGTTTCAAAAGTATTTTAAACTTAAAGTACCGCAATTTTTTATGTTTTGAACAAATCAATGATAATACTATAATTATTGGTCTTAAATCGGGGTTATTAATCTATGATTTAAAATCCAAAAAATTAAGTAAAGTCTTATTTCCAAACACTCTTTTTAATAGACAAATTCATGTAAAACAAAATAAAGTATACGTTGCATCTACAAAAGGAATCAATGTGTACGATTTTCTTGAAAAAAACAATCAATTAATAAAACATAAAACACTATTAAAAAATATTGAAACCCTTGATTTTGATTTTGACAAGCAAAATCGTATTTGGGCAGGAACTTACCAGAAAGGCCTTTTTGTTATTGATAATGAAAAAGTAAATAAAGTAACCCTTTTTGGTAGGCGAACAAAAACAAATACGATAAGATCCATTGGGTTTGATAAGGATGATAAAGCATTAATAGCACTAGAGGGAGTGGGTTTATTGACAATGAATGAAAATTTTAAACTTGTCAATGAAATAAAATACAATCCTAATAATCTAAACTCCTTAAGTCAAAAAAGTATCTATGAAGTTTTTGTTGATGACGACAATGTGTATTGGCTTGGGCTAAGAGAGGTCGGTATTGATTTGATTTTACCTAAAGATAATGCCTTTAAAAATATTTCTTACGTTCCATACAAATCAAACAGTATTCCCAACAATTATATTCGCTCTATATACTTTGAAGAGGGCGGAAATGTTTGGTTTGGTACAGAAAGTGGCCTCAGCAAACTTTCACCAGATGGAGCGTGGACTAATTATAATAAGAAATCAAGTCGTTTAAATAGGCCCGTATTAACTATTAATAAGTATGGGGAACATCTCCTTTTAGGTGTTTATGGTAATGGATTGCTTCAGTTTAACACAAAAACAGGTGAAACGCTTGACTTTCCTCTAATAGAAAAAGAAAAGAAATCTAAATTAATTTTTACAACCTACATAGATGAGAACGATATATGGGTAGGAGGCATTGATGGTCCTGTAAAACAATATCGAAATAACACCCTTGTAAACAGTTATAAAACTGGTAATGCTCGGGCTATTGTTGCGGGTAATGAAAATATTGTATACGTAGGGTCTGCAAATGGATTGTTTGAAATTAATAAGGCTACAAAAAGCTTAAAAAAAATAGAAAATCCAGGCGTCAAGATCCTTGATCAGGTTTACTCTTTGTTATTTGATAAACAAAACAATTGTCTTTGGATTGGAAACACGCAAGGATTATTAAAATATAATTTAGCTACCAATGATATAAAATTAGTAAACAAAGAACTGAATTTTGAATCGGGGACAGTATTTTCAATTCAAAAAGATGTAGATGAAAATTTATGGTTAGGAAGTTATTCAGGATTATGGAAATTAAATACAAAAAAAACTATTATTAGTAAGTTCGATTCTAGAGATGGTTTAACAATTGAGACTTTTGGCATTGGGGCTTCTACAAAAACTAGTGATGGCCGTTTAGCTTTTGGCGGGCCAAAAGGGGCTGCGCTATTCAACCCATTAGATTTACAAAAAGAGAAAGGAAGTTTTAAGATTTATGTTTCTGAGTTTAAAGTGAATGGTGTTGTGCCAGATAGCACAATGCTTAAAAAAAACATAAATTTTCTTGAAACGCTTGAACTTAATTATAACCAGAATTCACTAAGTTTTGATTTTGAAACTCCCAGTCTTTATGGATCAAAAAAACAGACATTTTCTTGGCAGTTAAAGGGCTATGATGAACTCCCTATTATATCAAAAAATAGTAGAAAGGCTATGTATTCCAAATTACCTCCGGGTAATTATACGTTAGAAACTAAAGTTACTAATGCAGATGGGGTGTCTTCTCCAGAAACTTACACTATCGATATTATTATCAAGAACCCGTTTTGGCTAGGCTATTGGGCCTTTTTAGGGTATGGCCTGATAGGGTTTATGTTATTATATTTATTTATTCAAATAAGGAAATCAAGAGCAGATAAAAACAACAATGAAAGTAAAATAAAGTTTTTTACAGAGGTTGCACATGATATTAGAACTCCAGTTACACTAATTCAACTCTTGGTCTCACAACTTTCTGCTGAAGAAAATAAATTTCAAAACAGTCTTGATTTAATCTCTCGAAATACACAAAACTTAAGCGAATATGTTACACAGCTTTTGGACTTTCAAAAGGCAGATCGCGGAATGCTTAATTTATCAGTAACAAAAGTAGATTTAAAAAAAATATTACATAGAATCATTGCTGAGGTTGAACCACTACTCGAAAAAAAATCTATTGATATTTCCATTTCTGTTCCAAAGATAAATGTATGGTTTGATGAAAATAAAATGACTCGAATTTTTTATAACTTAATTTCAAATGCAATAAAGTATAGTGAAGATGGGGGGCAAATTGAAATAAATGCTTCAGTGAATAACAAAACTATTACAATAGATTTTATTGATTATGGCTTTGGGATTCCAGAGAAAGAACAAAAATTAATTTTTTCAAGATTTACAAGAGGCACTAATATAAATAATAAAGGGATTTCTGGCTCTGGTATGGGCTTGATGATTTCAAAAAAAATAGTAGAATTACATAAAGGACAAATTAAATTAAAGAGCAAGGAAAATTTAGGTGCTACTTTTAGTGTGATTTTACAAAAAGGAAGTGAGCATTACAATGAAAAAGACATATTAATTGAAGAAAATGACACAAATGAATCTGAGTTTATTGAAAATAATCTTAGCACCAATAAACTCATATTACTTGTCGAAGATAATGAAGATTTAAGAGCAACTATTAAGGTTGAATTAGAAAAGAAATACACTGTAGTAGATGCCCCTAATGGCAAAGAGGCACTTTTAATAGCAGTAGCAAAAAACCCAGATTTAATCATAACTGATGTTATGATGCCTGTAATGGATGGTAAGGAATTATGTAATATCATTAAAGCAAACTTTAAAACCAGTCATATACCTGTGGTTATGATTACAGCTTTAAGCGATATTGATGATAAGGTTGAAGGATTAGAAATTGGAGCAGACGCCTATGTTGAAAAGCCTTTTAATATCCAAATTTTGATGGCAACGGTTAACAACCTTATCAAGTCTAGACATAGGTTACATCAAATCTTTAACCCAATTACAGAGAGCAAAGTAAAAAATAAAACAGCTGATGATAACTTCCTTTCTGAGGTGGTTCAAATAATTAAAGAAAATATTACAACCAGTGAGTTTTCAATTGATTTAATCTCTGAGAAAACAGGCCTCAGCCGGTCAAGTTTATTTCGGAAATTAAAAGGATTAGTAGACATGTCACCGGTAGATTTAGTTACAAGAATTAAACTGAATCACGCCTCAGAATTACTAAAAACAAATAAAAAAATGAGAATGAGTGATGTTGCTTATCAATCAGGTTTTAACGACCCAAGATATTTTAGTACGTTATTCAAAAAAACCTTTGGTAAAACACCAAAAGAATATAGTAGAGAAAATTAAAAAATTAAATGTTTTTACTACTATTAATTCTTTGTTTCTGCTCTTTTGGTCACAAACCCAATATTGTCTTCATATTTGCAGATGATTTGGGGTATGGAGATTTAAGCACAAGCAGACCACAGTCATTTTAAAAAACAATAATAGATGAAAACAAGTAGTACTTCATGTCTTTTAATAATTGGATTAATCATAACTTTTATAGGTTGTAAGACTGCAAAAGTTGAGAAAAACAATGATCAAAAATCTCCAAACTTTATTGTTATTTTAACAGATGATCAAGGTTGGAATGGAACCTCTGTTCAAATGATGGACACTAACGTTCAGTCAAAAAGCGACTACCATCAAACCCCTAATGTAGAGAAATTAGCAAATCGTGGTATGCGGTTTTCTTCGGCCTATGCCAGTGCACCCGTATGCTCTCCATCGCGTTATAGCATTCAGTTTGGACAAACTCCGGCCCGCTTAAAAATGATACGAGTAGGGATGAATACAAATCATATCGATCATCAAAGCGCATTTACAATTCCTAAATTATTAAAAAGCATAAATTCCAGTTACAAAACGGCTCATGTTGGCAAATGGGGAATTGATGTAGACCCTTCAGAATTAGGATATGACCTTAGTGATGGTATTACGGGAAATAAAGAAGGTGGTTTTAATTACAAGTCAAATAAAAATCAATGGCTAAATAATATTGACCAGGACCCTAAAAAAATATTTAGCACCACACAAAAAGCTATTGCTTTTATTGAAAAACAAGCCAAATCAAATACCCCGTTTTTTTTACAAGTTTCTCATTATGCAGTTCACTCTGATGTTATGATGCGAAAACAAACATTAGAAAAATACAAAAACAAAGAAAAGGGAGCCTATCAAAAACATGTAGGTTTTGCCGCAATGACTGAAGATTTAGACTCAGGAGTTGGCTTATTGTTAGACCGAGTAAAAGACTTAGGCCTAGAAAATAACACGTATATTATTTATACTTCAGATAATGGTGCTGTACCAGTGATGCCGCCAAGATCATTTTACAAACAAGGATCAAATACACCACTTAGTAGAGGTAAATGGGATGCTATGGAAGGTGGTATTAGAGTTCCTTTTATTATTTGTGGACCTAAAATTAAAGCTGGGGTAGAATCCAAAACAAGTATTACATTCTCTGATTTATTGCCAACTATTATTGACTTAGCAGGTTATAAAATGCCTCTTAGAGAGCAAATTGATGGAGGAAGCTTTAAAAACATACTCACCAATAATGGTAAAGGCGAGGTTATTAGATTTTCTGAAGGCTTAGTATTCCATGTGCCTTATGAAAATGCAATAGCACTTAAAAGAGCACATTCTGCTATCATCATTGATGATTTTAAACTGATAAAGTTTCATGATAACCAGGAGCTTCTATTGTTTAATATTACTAAAGATTTAGAAGAGAAAAACAATCTAGCACAATCTCACCCTCACAAAACCAATACACTAGAAAAAGCCCTAGACTCTTATTTAAGCAAGGTGAAGGCCCCTAAATGGGAACCTGGAATTACTTGGAAAAGCAAGCCTATCGAAAAAATAAATTCCTATCACTAGTACTTAATGACATTGTACTTATGAGGCCCTGTAAATGTTTTGTTTGGTTAAATAATTAACTAATTTGAACAATATTTAAACCATATCCTAATGGAGTTTTTTTAATTTCACTAAAAAATTAATTTGAACAACATTTCTAACTCTTGGCAAAGACAAGATGAAGCAATGGAGAAATTATAAAAGAGAAAGGTGAAATGACTTTTAGAATAATAAGTAAAACCATTACTCCCTACTAAAAATACATATCACCTTCCAAAGAATCTACATTACAAGTACATTTGAGGGTAGTTAATTTAAAATAATAGACAAAGACAAGATGCAACAATGGAGAAATTATAAAAGAGAAATAGGACGAGAATAAAATAAATAATTAAAAACACAGTATCATGATTAAAAAAATTACATTTTTATTTTTTACATTAATTACAAGCGTAATTATAGCCCAAACAGCTACGGTTAATGGCACTTCATACAATACTCTTGCTGATGCCTACACGGCCGCTGCTGGAGGAGATATAATTGTTATAGACGGTATTTTTGATGAAAAATTAACTAGCAATAAGGCTGTTAGTTTACAGGGAGATGACCCTGCAACTGACGGTATTGTTTTTACGGGAACTGGTCGTGTATTATTTTACACCAGCTCTGTATCTGGTGACTTCAGCATCTCAAATTTAACTATTAGTGGTGGAAATGTTGGTGGAAATGGTGGAGGATTATTGGTTGATAAATCCACAAGTTCTCAAATTACACTATCCAATCTTATTGTAGAGAATAATTCATCTGGTAGTAATGGTGGAGGAATAAGTATAGTTTCAGCAAACGTTAATATCAATAACGTTATTTCAAGAAACAATTCTGCAAATAATGGAGGTGGTATTCATGTGTCGGTAGTAAATGGTGAAGACTCAACTTCTGGAGCAAATAAAATCATTAATATATCACACTCGCTTATTAACAACAATACTTCTATTAATGCTGGTGGTGCATTTTATGTTTATGCTGGTGGAATTGCTGTAAATAAAACGTTAACAATTAACATGGAGAATACAACTATGGCTCTTAACAGTTCAGCAGCCTCGGGAGGTATTGGTTATGCTCAAGGTGGGCAATTAGCTGATGGTTCTGGTTTGCCAACTCTTACTTTAAATATGACTCATGTAACTTGCGGCCGTAATACAGCAATAGGTAACGCAATTAATTACGGACTTTATTTTAATAGAACTCATGGATCAGCAGCAAACAACCTTAATTTTAATGCCTATAATTCAATATTTGTAGGAGCTGGAACAATAACAGCTAGAGGGATTAATTTTGCTTATGCACAGTCACCAAACTTTATAAATAACGTTTCATCAGATTTGCAAAATGTAGATAACATTGTTAATGATCTTAACAATATTACAGGTCTTACTGCAGGGCAAATAGGTATTCCATCAGCATTAACTGATGAAGGAGGATTCTCTAATGTTTTAGCGCTTACTCCTGCTGGTGATGCTGTTGATCATTGTACTTCTGCAACTGGGACTACACTTCCTGACGTAGATCAAAGATATGCTTCTCGTGGTGCTACTGCTGATGCTGGCGCTTTTGAATATGGAGGAACAATTCTAGATAGTCCAAATCAAGATATAGTGTCAATCTCAATCTATCCAAATCCTGCATCAGATATTGTATCAATTAAAGGAATTGAAAATATCAATTCGATAAAGGTATATTCGGTATTAGGAGCTTTGGAAAAAGAAGTTTTCAATACCAACCAAATAGATATTTCAGAACTATCATCTGGCGTTCATTTGATACAAATTGACAACGGAACTGTGTTCACTAAAAGGATTATTAAATTATAAGTAAAAAATATTAAAAAAAACAGCTGATAAGATCAAAATAGATACTATTTGATCTTATCAGCTGTTTAACTTCTATAAAATTCAATTCGTGTATTATAATAATAAATTCCTCATTTTACTTTTTTTATTGACCGCATTAACTTGTTACAGTCAAAACAAGCCCAGCAAACAAAAATCACCTAACATCATATTCATCTTTTCTGATGATCACGCAACCAATGCTATATCTGCTTATGGTGGTATTTTTAAGGATATAGCTCCAACACCCAATATAGATCGTATTGCAAATCAGGGAGCCTTATTAACCAATGCCTTATGTACCAACGCAATTTGTGGCCCTAGTAGAGCAGCTATTTTGACTGGAAAATACAGTCATATTAACGGGTATTATAAAAATTATAAAGGAGGAGTTTTTGATAGCAAACAATGGACATACCCACAAGAATTAAAAAAAGCGGGGTATCAAACTGCTTTGGTTGGTAAATGGCATTTAGCATCAGAACCTGTTGGTTTTGACTATTATAAATATCACATATCTCAAGGACAACAAGGTTTGTACTGGAATCCTTTGTATAATGACAATGGCAAAAAAATTAAAGAAAAAGGGTATGCCACAAATTTAACTACTGATTTTGCTATAGACTGGCTCAATGGTAGAGACGAAAAAGAACCTTTTTGCCTTATGTTACAATACAAAGCCCCACATCGTGAATGGGCCCCAGACACTAAATATGAAGACCTGTGGGACGATATAGAAATGCCATATCCAGCAACTTTTAATGATGATTACAAAGCAAGAGAATTAACTGCAGGAGATACCGAGATGACAATGGACTATTTCTCTAGAAAAGACATGAAAATGACACCTCCAGATTCTCTCTCGTTAAAAGAGCGAAGAAAATGGATGAAATACGGATTTAAACCTGGCGAGATTGTAGCTCCTACAGAAGATTTATCTAGTGAAGAGATTCGTGAGTGGAAATACCAGAAGTACATCAAAGATTATTTAGCAACTATAAAATCTGTAGATGATAATATTGGGCGCGTATTGAAATACTTAAAAGAAAATGGACTAGAAGAAAACACCATCGTTATCTATGCTTCAGATCAAGGATTTTTTCTAGGAGAGCATGGATTCTTTGATAAACGTTTTATGTACGAAGAAGCATTGCGTATGCCATTTATTATTCGTTATCCAGGAAAAATAAAACCTGGAACCATTGTAGAAGATATTGTTTCAAACATCGATTTTGCCCCAACTTTATTAGAAATGGCGGGTATTGCTGTTCCTGAAGCGGTCCAAGGCAATAGTTTTTTTTCCAATCTTAAAGGAAAAACCTCTCAAGATTGGCGACAATCTATGTATTACCATTATTACGAATATCCTTTTTACCATCGTGTCCAACCGCATTACGGAATACGAAATCAGCGCTATAAATTGATTCATTTTTATTATGATGTTGATATTTGGGAATTTTATGATCTTCAAAATGATCCATCAGAGATGAATAATCTAATAAATTCTGACACGCATGCTGAACTTGTTGATAGTTTAAAAACTGAATTATACCGTTTAAAGAAAGGGTATGGCAATACTATGTCATTAACTGAATTAAGAAGTATTTCCGATACTGATTTTGGAGGGCTAGAATCAACTAAAGATTAGACAACATATTTAATAAAATTATAAGGCAATTAAATGAAAATTATAAGTAAAAAGCACCCACAAACCAATACCATAAAAATGATAGTTTTAGGGGCCGTACTTATGCTATTTGTTTCTTTTAAAACAGCTAAGAATGATGATCCTATATATTTAGACCCCTCAAAGTCGATAGAAGCTCGTGTAGCTGATTTAATGAGTAGAATGACTTTAGAAGACAAGGTGTATCAAATGAACCAATTTGTTGGATTGGAGCACATGAAAAAAGGCAATCCTGAAGATGATAAAGAAAATAATGATGCACAAGGCTTTTATAAAACACTTTCTATAAATGATGTTACAAAAATGTGTGAAGAAGGAAAGATAGGTTCTTTTTTACATGTATTAACAGCTAAAGAAGCAAATTACTTGCAAGAATTGGCCTTAAAATCACCACTTAAAATTCCAGTTTTAATTGGGATTGATGCCATACATGGAAATGCTTTGGTATCTGGCACGACGGTATATCCATCACCAATTGGATTAGCATCCACATGGAATGATGATTTTTTATATTCCGTAGGGAGACAAACAGCAAAGGAAATGCGCGCTACGGGAAGCCATTGGACCTTCACACCTAACATTGATGTGTTGCGCGACCCTAGATGGGGAAGAGTTGGTGAAACATTTGGAGAAGATCCTTTTATGGTTGGCAATATGGGAGCTGCAATGATACGTGGATTTCAACAAGATGATTTTACGGGAACTCAAAAAGTAATTGCCTGCGCAAAACACATGATTGGTGGAGGAGAATCAATCAATGGGTTAAATGCTGCTCCTGCAGATATATCTGTTCGTACTTTAAGAGAAGTGCATTTGCCACCATATAAAAAAGCTATTAATGCTGGTGTGTATTCTATTATGGCCGCACATAATGAGATAAATGGTGTCCCATCTCATATGAGTAAATGGCTCATGACAGATCTTTTAAGAAATCAATGGAACTTCAAAGGGTTTTATGTAAGTGATTGGTTAGATATTGAACGTATTTATACACGTTACATCATACCGCAAAAGACATGAAAGAAGCCTCTTTTTTGTCTGTTGATGCTGGAATGGACATGCACATGCATGGGCCTAAATTTACAGATGCTATTATTGAATCTGTAAAAGAAGGGAAACTTTCAATAAATCGTGTAAATGATGCTTGCCGATAAAATATTAACTGCAAAATTTAGATTAGGGTTATTTGAAAACCGATTTGTGGATTTAGAGAAAAAGAAAGAATTACTCTTTACAGAAGAACACAAAGCTACCGCTTTAGAATCTGCAAGAAAAGGGATTGTATTACTTAAAAACAATGGAATCTTACCTTTACAAAAAACGACTTCAAAAAAGAAAATATTCGTAACAGGGCCCAATGCAAATAACCAATCTATTTTAGGAGATTGGCACGCAGTTCAACCTGATGAAAATGTAACTACTATTTATGAAGGGATAAAAACTTTAGGAGAAACTAAAGGTTATGCTGTAAACTTTTTTAATTCTGGAGAAAATATTAGAAATATAAAAAGTTCTAAAATTAAAGAAGCTGCAAAAAAAGCAAGAAATGCTGACTATGCGATTGTTGTTGTAGGAGATAATTCTATGCGCTACAAATGGAAAAATAAAACGGCTGGTGAAAATATGGGGCGTGCCAACTTAGATTTGTTTGGCAAACAATTAGATTTAGTAAAAGCTATTAGGGAAACAGGAACTCCCGTAATTATTGTCTTAGTAAATGGTAAACCTATTTCTGAACCTTGGCTTCAAGATAATATTCCTGCTATTGTTGAAGCCTGGGAACCAGGAAATTTAGGAGGGCAAGCAGTGGCAGAAGTTTTATTTGGCGAGGTGAATCCAAGTGGAAAATTACCGTTAACCATTGCAAGAAGTGTTGGGCAGTTAAGAATGATCTATAATCACAAACCCTCTGCTTATTTTCATAAATATGCCGATGAGAGCAAAACACCATTGTATCCTTTTGGTTTTGGGTTAAGCTATACAAACTATACCTATGGAAAACCAACCTTATCGAATGGCTCATTAAGTGGTAACGAAAAAATAACAGTTTCTGTGGAGGTTTCTAATACTGGTGAATTTGACGGAGAAGAAATCGTTCAACTTTATATTAGAGATAACGTGAGCAGTGCTACAAGACCAGTAAAGGAGTTAAAAGAATACCAACGTGTCGTTTTAAATACAGGAGAAACAAAGACAGTTGAATTTACTTTAGATGCTGGAAGTCTTGCATTTTATGATATTAATATGGAATATTGTGTTGAACCAGGTGAGTTTACTATTATGACTGGAAGTTCATCAGCTAGAAAAGATTTAAAAACAACAACCTTAACTGTGAATGATAAAATCGAATTGTAAATGAGGCATTATAAATTAATAGTCATAGGATGTATTGTGCTTTTTTTAGGTTGTAAATCAACCAAAGAAAATAATACAATAAGCGCTACTTATAAAAAGAATGTACTTTTTATAATGGTAGATGATTTACGGCCAGAATTAAATATTTACGGACAAAATAAAATTAGTAGCCCAAATATAGATGCCTTAGCTAATTCTGGTATCACCTTTAATAGAGCGTATTGTAATGTTCCTGTTTGTGGAGCGTCAAGAGCAAGTTTGTTAACTGGCATAAGACCTACTTCAAATCGTTTTTTAACATACTTTTCAAGTATAAAAAAGGAAGCGCCAAATGTATTAAACTTGGTACAACACCTAAAAAATGAAGGGTATACGACCATTAGTAATAACAAAATTACACATTTAAAAAATGATATTGATGAGTGGGATCAAGAATGGTATCCCTCTGAAAATGGATGGAGAAATTATATTTCTGAAGAAAATATTACGCTAGAAGAAAACGGAAAACATGGGAATGCGTATGAAAATATTGATGTTAAAGATGATGCATATGACGATGGTAAAACTGCCAACAAGTCAATTGAAGACTTAAAAAAGTTAAAGAAAGAAGGAAATCCATTTTTCTTGGCTGTTGGTTTTGTAAAACCACATTTACCATTTAATGCGCCAAAAAAATATTGGGATTTATACGATGCTGAAAAAATAGAATTACCGAAAAATTCAGTGTTCCCAAAATCAGCTCCACGCAAAGCGAATCATAAATGGGGAGAATTACGCTATTATAACCAGGTCCCTAAACAAGGCCAAGTTTCGGAAACAATGGCTAAAAAATTAATTCATGGGTATTATGCTTCCGTAAGTTATGTAGATGCTCAAATAGGTAAAGTAATAAATGCTATTGATAATTTAGGGTTACGAGACAATACTGTCATTATTTTAGTTGGTGATCATGGTTGGAGTCTAATGGAACACGGTTTATGGGTAAAGCATAGCAATTTTGAAGTAGCGCTTCAGGTTCCGCTAATAGTAAGTGCTTCTAATATTCCTAAAAATAAAAAAACAAATTCAATAGCAGAATTAGTTGACTTATATCCTTCAATTTGTGAATTGGCAAACATATCTCAGCCAACACATTTAGAAGGTGAGTCTTTTGTAAATGCTTTGAAGAATCCTTCAAAAATTTATAAAAACACTGCATTAGCTCGTTATCATAAAGGAGAAACTTTAGTTGCTGATAGCTATTTTTATACAGAGTGGAATAAAAAGGGCAAAACAATAGCTAAAATGTTATACGATCATAAAATAGATCCCGACGAAAACAGAAATTTAGTACTAGAAAGCGCATACAACCACATAGTGGACAGTTTAAGTATACTACACAATCAAAAATTTAACAAATTATGAACAAAATATTTTTCTTACTCGTTTTTTTACCCACAATGGTCTTTTCACAGTCCAAAACTATTACTGGATCAGTAACTGATGACGTGGGATTACCTATACCTGGAGTTAGCATTTTAGTTAAAAACACTAAAAACTTGGGAGTTGCTACAGACTTTGATGGGAATTTTAATATTACAATTCCTTTTAATCAAACTAAAATTTTGGTATTCTCTTATCTAGGATATACAACCCAAGAGGTAAACGTTTCTAAAACTACAAATGTTAATTTAATAATGATTTCAGACCAAACACAATTAGATGAAGTTGTAGTGATAGGTTATGGAACCGTACTTAAAAAAGATGTTACTGGATCATTAGTAACAGTCGAAGTTAAAGACAATGTAGCAAACCAATCAGGTACCATAGATCAACTATTACAAGGAAGAGCAGCTGGTGTTCAAGTAACTCAAAATGCAGGTGCTCCTGGGTCCGGTATTAGTGTAAAAATTAGAGGAACCAATAGCTTACGTGGAAATAACGAGCCCCTCTATGTCATTGATGGTGTTATTATATCATCAGCCGGAGAAGATGTAATTGCTGCCGGTGGTGTGGGTAATTCAGGGCAAGAAGCTCAAAATGGGTTAAATGGTATAAATCCGCGAGATATTGAAAGTATTCAAGTTTTAAAAGATGCATCCGCAACGGCTATTTATGGTTCTAGAGGAGCTAACGGAGTCGTACTAATAACGACTAAACAGGGTGTTAAAGGGAAAGTGAAAATTAATTCCTTTACAACAACTTCTATAAGAACTATGGATAAAAAATATGATGTTTTAGACGGTATTAGCTACGCTAAGTATCAAAATGAAACTTCGTTACTTAATGGTCTTAATCCTCGATTCCAAATAGATGGTTCTCAAATATTTGGAATTGAAGTATGACTCAGAAGGTAATCCAAATGTATTTAATAGGCCCGCTCAAATTTTAAATTGGCAAGATGAATTATACCGAAATGGATTTAGTACAAAATCAGGTTTTTCAGCCTCTGGAGGTAGTGATAATGGAAATTATTATATCTCTTTAGGTTTTGATGATCAGAAAGGTATTGTAAGTAACTCAAGTCGTAAAAGCACTGATTTCAGAATTAATTTAAATCAAAACCTTACAGATAAATTAACGTTAAAAGTTAGAGTTGGTGCTTCTTTTAACGATATAAACTTTAGCGAAGGTGGAGATTTAACTGGTTCTAACCAAAGTTTTGTTAGAAATGGTATTTTATTTAGACCCGTTATTACTGAAGAAGTTGAAGATTTGGGAGAAGATTTAGAGGCTTCAAACCCGTATTCTTGGGTAAATGACTTTGAAGATGTATCTAAAGCAAAGCGTTACATTGCTTCTTTAGGTCTGACTTATAAACTACCTCTAAAAGGACTAAAATATCAATTAAAAGTAGGTGGTAATGTTAGAACTAAAGATAGAAGACGTTTTTATGGCTTAACAACATTTCAAGGGAATCTTTCTAATGGTGCATTACAAATATCAACATTAAATACTACATCCTTTCAAGTCAATAATTTTTTAAGGTTTAATAGAACATTTAAAAGAAAACATAGAATAAATGCTACCGCAGGTGTAACTTATGATGTAAGAAATGTAGATAGAAGTATTTATGCAGTAGCAGATTTTGTTACAACTGAGCTTACTACACAGCAACCTTTTTTGGCTTCATTAATTACGCAGCCATTACGTTTTTTAAAATCAGATCAACAAATATTTTCTTTACTGGGCCGTATAAACTACACTTTTAATAACAAGTACATACTTACCGCATCTTTTCGTAGAGATGGTGTTTCTAAATTCTCAGAGCAGAACAGATTTGGTTTATTTCCTTCATTTGCATTAGCATGGAGACTTGATAATGAGAAGTTTATTAAAAATTTAAATGTTTTTGAAGATTTAAAATTAAGAGTTGGTTGGGGTGAAATTGGAAACCATGGTATTGGGTCTTATGGTACTTTGTCTGATTATGGTATAAACGGACAGCTATACGGTACTCCTGGAAATGGGACTAGTGTGCCTTTATCACTTAACAACGTGGCAAATCCTAACTTAACATGGGAAACTACGGAGCAATTAAATTTTGGATTAGATTTTGCGACTAAAAATGATAGAGTTTCTGGAAGTGTTGATTTATATGACAAAACAACCAAAGATTTATTACAAAGTGCTCCAATTCCAACATCTTCAGGTTTTAGAAGTATTCTTATCAATAGAGGAACAATTTCTAATAAAGGTTTGGAATTAGCATTGAATATTGCTGCTGTATCTACTGATGATTTTCAAATAAATATTGGTGGAAATATTGCATTTAATAAAACAAATATAGAAACTCTAGGTGGCCCTCTCAGGGATTTTTATGTTGATGGAGTTGCGCAACAACGCTCATTTTATTTTGGTAATCAAATCAGTACTGGTAATTATTTTAGATCCCCAGCAAATGTATTTATTGAAGGGGAAGAAACAGGTCTTTTTTATGGTTTAGAATCTAATGGAATCTATCAAACAGAAGATACAGATCTAGTTGATGGAGCCGTACCAGGAGATGTGAGATATGTAGATCAAAATGGAGATGGAGTTATTGATATTTTAGATAGAACTTTTATAGGAAATCCAAATCCTGATTTTGTTTATGGTTTTAATTTAAACTTTAAATTGAAAGGTTTTACTGCAGACTTTCTTTTTAATGGAGTTTTTGGGAATGATATCGCGAACGGAAATTTAATTAAACTTAATAATGCTGAAGGATTAGCTACTAATATTAGTCCTGATGCATACAACAATGCATGGAGACCAGAGGCTCAGTCAAATACATATCCTAGATTAGGTTATGATGTGACCGCTTATCAAGCAATAGGTATTACTGACCGCATTATAGAAGATGGTAGTTTTTTAAGATTAAATAATGTGACTATAAGCTACGATATCCCTGTAGAAAAGAGTTTATTAATGGATCGTGTTAATGTATATATCGCTGGAAAAAATTTAGTTACTTGGACAGATTATAGTGGTTATAATCCAGAAGTTTCAAGCTTCCTAAATAATGGTCTTATTAATGGTGTAGATTGGAACGGCCCAAGAAATGCTAAAACTATTTTACTAGGGTTAAACATTAACTTTTAAGTACAATTGAATTATTAATACAAAAAACAAAAACACATGAAAAATTTAAAATTTATTTTAGTATTGATTTTTGGTTTTTTATCTAGTTCATGTAACTTAGATGAAGACCCAATATTTCTAGACCCCACACTTTATGATAATCCAGAAAGCGCAACTGCTGCTTTAGATGGTATTTATCAAAAGCTAACAACGTATGATTCAATGGAGAGACGCTATTGGGTTATAAATGGTTTTTCAGGATATTTTATAACTACCAGACAAGGAAACAGTGTTAACAGTCCTTACAATAGTAGTCTAATGTCCTTGAAACCAAATCAAGATCAAGCTTCAGAAGCCTATTGGAGAGGTATGTATGCTGCTATTGCGCAAACAAATGCAGCTATTGAAAATATTACAGTAGTTGAAAACCCAATAACAAATGATGAATTACTTTTTAACGATATAGTAGGACAAGCATACTTTATACGCGCTTGGGCCTATTTTGATTTAACTCGCCTTTTTAAAGACATCCCTTTATGGACGGAGCTTCCAGATCAAGACAATCTAAATAGAGCAAAATCAACAACAAAGGAAATATATGCTCAAGTTATTAGTGATGCTAAAATGGCCGCTAGCCTAATAAATGGCACAAAAGGTATTGGCTATCCAAAACAGTATGCTGCGAATATGTTATTAGCAAAATTGTATATGACATTAGCTACCAATGCTGATTTAAGAGAAGGGTCTTTAACAGAAGCCGATTATTGGCAAATGGCATACACTGAGGCTGAAAAAGTTTATGGACAATATTCTTTAACTACTGACTACAGTAGCATATTTACAGATTCTAATGAAAATAATTCAGAATCTATTTTTGAATTGCAAATGAGTCAAGACGCCACTAATTCTCAAATGGGAAGAAATTACACCCCAAACAACTATAAAGTGGCTCAATCTTTTGGATGGTTTAAAATTCATGCAGATGTCTTTGAAACTCACAGAGGTACCTATCCAAATGACCCAAGAATTGACGCCACGTATTTATATGATTACATAAATGCAAATACTGGAGGTCAGATACTTGCATATCCTGCGATTACAAATCGTTTAAATGTAAGAACAAGTCACCCTTTCTTATTTAAGTTTGCTGAAAAAGACACGACTCATAGCAACCAATTTAACAGCCAAAATATAGTTGTTTACAGATATGCTGATTTACTGCTTATGTTGGCTGAGATCTCTAACGAATTACAAAATGGCCAGCAGTTGGGTTATGTTACAGAAGTTTTAAATAGGGTTGGGATGACTCCTCAAGTTGGTTTTTTAGGGGCTCAAGATGAGTTTAGAGATGCTATAATGAATGAATATCGTTTTGAATTAATTGGTGAAGGGGAAGATGCTCATAATAACAGAAGGCGCGGTTTTAATTATCTTCTAAACAATACTATTTTGACACATAACAATAACACAAACCCTGGTTTTAAACCTTTCGTTGATCTCCTTTTAAGTACAGACCCAACAGAGACAATGACTCTGCCAATTCCACAATCAGAAATTAATACAAATGAATTAATTAATAATTAATTAAATTATGCTTTTTCAAATAAAATAAGTGCACACAGAATTTTTAGAAGGATTAAACTAATTTCAACTATGAGAAAACACTTGTTTATTTATTTAATGCTACTAAGTATCATTAAAATTCAAGCGCAAGATCAGTCAAGCCCAAATATCCTATTTATTGCGATTGACGATTTAAAACCAACCTTAGGAATTTATGGAGATTCTTTTGCTGTCACACCAAATATTGATGCCATTGCTAACAATGGAACAACTTTTTTAAATAATCATACACAACAGGCAATTTGTGGACCCTCTAGAGCAAGTTTACTTACGGGTAAAAGACCAGATTATACAAAGGTTTGGGATCTTAAAACTAAGATGCGAGATGTAAATCCAACTATTTTAACAATTCCCCAATATTTCAAGCAAAGTGGTTATCAAACTATTGGTGTGGGTAAAATTTATGATCCAAGATGTGTCGATACTCATAGAGATAAGCCCTCTTGGAGTATTCCTTCAATTAAAGAAAATGAGCTTGAATATCCAAAAGGATATAATAAACCCGCATTAGGTTTTTATCAAAATAAAGAAAATTTAAATACTATAAATGGTATTAAGAATAGGGCTTTAGCAAAAAATATACAAAAAAATAAAATTTATAAATATATCACAAATCGCTTTAAGCCACCATATGAAATGGCAGATGTGCCAGATGGGGCTTATGTTGATGGCGCAATTGCCAATAAGAGTATTCAATTATTAGACACGTTAAACACTTCAAAGCCATTTTTTCTGGCAGTAGGTTTTAAACGCCCTCATTTGCCTTTCGTTGCGCCAACAAAGTATTGGCAGCTGTATGACGAAAGTAAAATTCGGTTGGCTGATTATCAAAAAAAATCTGAAAACTCTGTAGATGTTTCCTATCACAAATCTGGTGAAATGCGGAAATATAAAACACCAGAAATTACTTACAAATTAAATAATGATGGTTTGTTAGCCCTAGATAAAGAACTGCAAAAGAAACTGATTCATGGCTATTACGCTGCCACCAGTTATATTGATGCGCAAATAGGTAAAATCATTGATAAATTAAAACAAAAAGATTTAGACAAAAACACCATCATAGTTATTTGGGGAGACCATGGTTATCATCTTGGGGATCATAGTTTGTGGAATAAACATTCTAATTTTGAGCAGGCAACTCGTTCTCCTTTAATTATTTATGACCCAAGAATTAATAAAGGATATAAAATAAATTCTCCAACTGAGTTTGTAGACTTATTCCCAACAATAAGTGATTTAGCAAACATAGGGGTTCCAAAAAATTTGGATGGTGTAAGTTTAAAAGCACAAATAAAAGGAGAAGAGAACACCTCAAAAATATATGCAGTTAGTCAATACCCAAGAAAAAATAAAATGGGGTATAGTTTTAGAACTAAGGAATATAGGTATACAGTGTGGATCAATAACAAAAAAAGCACAGTGCCTATTTTTAAGGAAGATATTCATGCAGAGGAATTGTATGACTATAAAAACGATCCTTTAGAAACTGAAAATAAAATTGATGATGAAGAGTATAGGAAGATAAAAATTACGCATCAAATCTTGGCGAAACGCTATTTTAAAGACCAAGTAGCTGCCTCTAAAACTGCCGCAGGAAAGATTTAAAATATCGATAAAGTAAAAAATAAATTTTGCTTCTAATACCGATTGTATCTGCATTGGGGGGGATTGTTATTTGGCTATGATACGGAAGTTATAAATGGCGGGCTGGAATTAACTGGAAAAACAAGCCAAAAGAGAAAATAAGATTTTGTTAAATAAAATGACATAATAAATCTACATCAAAAATTTATCTAAAGATAAATTACGAATATGGCAACTAAATCCTGTAATTGAATTGGTTTGGTTAAATAATTAAACAATTTGAACAATATTTAAACTATCTACTGTTAACGACTTCATAATTTCGTGTGTTCAAATACAAAAACCATGAAAAAATTTATTTTATTATTTATTCTCACAGCATTTACATCAAATATAAATGCTCAGAACACAATCGCAAACTCTGATATATTTGATGATGGGCCAAACAGCACTTGGGTGCGCATATTTATTGCAGCCACAACTAGTGACAACAATAATGGAGCAGCGCAAAACTTCGAAATTAATATCACCAGTTTACCTGCAGCCGGTGCAATTTACAGGGTTTATAGTACTAATGAGACTGGAGGAGCTGTTTTTAGTGGAACAACAGCGCTAACCCTAGGAATGAATACAATATCATTAGCCGCGGTAACCTATACCAGAGCTGTAAAGTTTCAATTTAGTAGCGGAGACGTAGAATTTGATGCCCTTACTTTTAACGGTGTAGATTTGTTAGATCCGAATACCACGATTGGGAATTCTGATCTATTTGCTGATGGGCCAAACAACACTTGGGTGCGCATATTTATTGCAGCCACAACTAGTGACAACAATAATGGAGCAGCGCAAAACTTCGAAATTAATATCACCAGTTTACCTATAGCCGGTGCAAATTACAGGGTTTACAAAACTAATGAGACTGGAGGAGCTGTTTTTAGTGGAACAACAGCGCTAACCCTAGGAATGAATACAATATCATTAGCCGCGGTAACCTATACCAGAGCTGTAAAGTTTCAATTTAGTAGCGGAGACGTAGAATTTGATGCCCTTACTTTTAACGGTGTAGATTTGTTAAATCCCCCTGTTAATACGGATGCCACGATTGGGAGTTCTAATCTATTTGACGATACAACAAACGCAACTTGGGTGCGCATACTTATTGCAGCCGCAACTAATGACAACAATAATGGAGCAGCGCAAGTTCTAAAAATTAATATTACCGAATTACCTTCAGGCGGTGCAAATTCTAGGATTTATAGTACTGATGAGACTGGAGGAACTGTTTTTAGTAATGTAACAGCGCTAACCCTAGGAATGAATACAATATCATTAGCCCCGGTAACCTGGAACAGAGCTGTAAAGTTTCAATTTAGTAGCGGAGACGTTTATTTTGATGAGGTTTCTTTAAATAATGATGCAGATGATGAAGATGTAGCTACTTCTAGCCTTTTTGACGATGTATCAAACGCAACTTGGTTACGTAAACTAGATGCAACCATAACTGCTGACCAGAATGGTGGAGCAGCCCAAACTTTAGCAATTACTATTACAAAACTTCCCACAACAGGAGCTAACTATAGAGTTTACAAGAGTACTTCAACAGGAGGTAATTATTTTGGTCCTGCAACACCACTAAAACTAGGAATCAGGATAATAACAGTTGCGGCAGTAACCTTTAACAGAGCTGTAAAATTTCAATTTGATAGCGGAGACATAGAATACAGTTCAATCACAATAAATAATTCTATTTTTTGGGACGGAAGTACAGACACATCATGGGAAACAGCATCAAATTGGAGTACAAATGAACTTCCTACTGCTGCTGCTTCAATCATAGTAGGTGATGGCATGCCAAATTATCCAACAGTTAACTCAGATGCTTCTATTGCCTCTATTACTTTATCATCAGCAAGTAGTTTAACCGTAGACCAAACTTCTGGGTCTTTAACAGTTTCTGGAGACCTTACCAACAATTCTGGCACAATTAGCTTAAACTCTACTGCAGATGATTTCTCTTCTTTAATTGTAGAAGGAACTGCCTCTGGAGATATTACATACAACAGATATGTTAATGCATATAACGACGGCCTTGGTGGTGGTTGGGATTTTGTAGGAGCCCCTGCCGATATGACCATTGAAGATTTTATAACGGCAAATGGAGCCAACATACAAGTACTTGGTGATGATTATGCATTTGCCCAGTATGATAATGCAACTGGACAGTATACTAGATACGCCACAGACACAGACACAGGAAGCTTTACACCTGCACAAGGGTATGCAATGGCAATGTCACCAGAGGATCTGCCTCCACCTCCATCAGGTGGTACAGCTGGAACTACAGTAGCCTTTACTGGTGCTATGGAAACTACATCTCAAAGCATCAATATTGTTAACAACCATGGCAAACGGCGCCGGAGGTAGAAGATGGAATTTGGTATCAAACCCTTTCCCTTCTTTCATCAATGGAAATGCTGCTGCAGGAGCTACCAACTTCCTAGACACAAATATTACTGTAATGGACGATACCTTCACAGGTGTTTATGGCTGGAATGGGTCTGATTATGACATTTATAACCTGCTTGATGGTTCTTTTTCAATAGCTCCTGGTCAAGGATTCTGGGTAGCTGCATTGAGCACATCAGATGCCGCTCTTGATTTTACAGCAGCTATGCGTACCACTACAGGAACTGGAGATTTTATTCAAGGACCACAACTACTTACTTACAATGTAGCATTAAAGCTTTACCATGGTGAGAGAGAACAGGCAAAGACTAATTTATATTTTAGAGATGGACTTTCTCTAGGTCTTGATCCTGGATATGACGCAGGAGCCTATAACCAATCAACAAAATTAAGCACAAGATTGCCACAGGGAAGCCAAGAAACAGCTTTTGCTAAAAACGCTATGGGTATGGATGCTATGCAAAACACCAGAGTGCCACTAGAGATACGTCAAAATGAAGGACAAGCCTTTAGGGTTAGTATTGCAGATATGGATCTTCCAGAAGATATCTACGTGTATCTAGAAGATACCTTAAACGGTACCCTTACCTCTTTAAAAGATGGAGACTTTGAGCTAACAGCTCAAAGTAACCTATAGCGGTGTAGACAGATTCTTTATTGTCTTTAAAGACAATAGCGTACTATCTAGTGGAGACACCCTTGGTATAAACGCACTAAATGTATACAAAGCAAATACAGACAGCTTTATAACAATAGCTGGCATCACTCCAGATCTAGGACAGCTAGATGTTACGCTTTATTCTATGCTGGGGCAAACAGTGCATCAGGAGATATTAAACACTGCAACTGCAACTCAAAGAGTATCTACTGGAGGGCTGACAAGCGGTTTATACATTGTACAGATTAAATCTGGAAATCAAACTACTGTTAAGAAAATAATAGTCAAATAATTAACCTATAATAGTCTCTCTAAGTATCTTTAAATACTTGGAGAGATATTAAAAAACGGCAGCTTGTTCAGCGCTAACTTTACTTATGGCGATGGTTTTGCTAGACCCTGCAAAGTCTTAAGCAGTATCTGGGCCACAAGGTTCAAATGAATTTAGTGGTGGTAATGGTATAAGAAAAAATAAGATATCTAAACTATTAATGGATATCATAGTTTCAAACAAAACAACAAATAATTATGAAAAAATTTATATTACTTGCATTGCTAACAGTTTTTACTTCAAATGCAATTGCTCAAGATAATCTGTCTAAAAAAACAACCAAAATAACCAATGAAATGGCAGAAGTCCTTTCTTTGAGCGAGGAAGATAAAGCGAAGGTTTATGAAATCCAATTAAAACGTTTCCAGGAGGTTGTGTCAATTCGTGAGCAATATAAAGACGATGACCAAACAAGAAAACTTGAATTAAAAAAAGTGTACAAACGATTGTTTGGGAAATTAAAAAAAGCTCTAGACAAAGACAAGATGCAACAATGGAGAAATTATAAAAGAGAAATAGGACGAGAATAAAATAAATAATTAAAAACACAGTATCATGATTAAAAAAATTACATTTTTATTTTTTACATTAATTACAAGCGTAATTATAGCTCAAACAGCTACGGTTAACGGTACTTCATATAATACTCTTGCTGAGGCCTACACTGCTGCTGCTGGAGGAGATATAATTGTTATAGACGGTATTTTTGATGAAAATTTAACTAGCAATAAGGCTGTTAGTTTACAGGGAGATGACCCAGCAACTGACGGTATTGTTTTTACGGGAACTGGTCGTGTATTATTTTACACCAGCTCTGTATCTGGTGACTTCAGCATCTCAAATTTAACTATTAGCGGTGGAAATGTTGGTGGAAATGGTGGAGGATTATTGGTTGATAAATCCACAAGTTCTCAAATTACACTATCCAATCTTATTGTAGAGAATAATTCATCTGGTAGTAATGGTGGAGGAATAAGTATAGTTGCAGCAAACGTTAATATCAATAACGTTATTTCAAGAAACAATTCTGCAAATAATGGAGGTGGTATTCATATGGCGGTAGTAAATGGTGCAGACTCAACTTCTGGAGCAAATAAAATCATTAATATGTCAAACTCGCTTATTAACAACAATACCTCTACTCTAATGCTGGTGGTGCATTTTATGTTTATGCTGGTGGAATTGCTTTAAATAAGACGTTAACAATTAACATGGAGAATACAACTATAGCTCTTAACAGTGCAACAACCTCGGGAGGTATTGGTTATGCTCAAGGTGGGCAATTAGCTGATGGTTCTGGTTTGCCAACTCTTAATCTAAATATGACTCATGTAACTTGCGGCCGTAATACGGCAACAGGTAACGCAGCTAATTACGGACTTTATTTTAATAGAACTCATGGATCAGCAGCAAACAACCTTAATTTTAATGCCTATAATTCAATATTTGTAGCGAGCTGGAACAATAACAGCTAGAGGGATTAATTTTGCTTATGCACAGTCACCAAACTTTATAAATAATGTTTCATCAAATTTAAATAATACCGGAAATATTGCTAATAATGTTAACAATATTACAGGTCTTACTGCAGGGCAAATAGGTCTTCCAACAGCATTAACTGATGAAGGAGGATTCTCTAATGTTTTAGCGCTTACTCCTACTGGTGATGCTGTTGACCATTGTACTTCTGCAACTGGGACTACACTACCTATGTTAGATCAAAGAGGGTATACTCGTGATGCCTCTGCTGATGCTGGTGCTTTTGAATTAGGAGGTACACTCCCAGCACCAGATAACGAGCAAATTGTGCTGTCGCAATACCGGTTACTCCTGGAGTTTACAATGATGCTGCTATTACTGTAGGTTCTGGTGGTGCTTCTCAAGGGGATGCTGCTGATGCGCTTTGGTATGTTTATACTGCTGAGGGTGATGGATCAATTAACATTAACTCATGTATTTCTGTTCCAGAAGGAATTGACACTAGATTATTTGTTTACACAGATGGTTGTGATACATTAACTGCGGTTGCTAATGATGATGATGGTTGTGATGCTCCTACTACTTTTGGATCTATCTTAACTGACATAGATGTTGTTGGTGGTCAAGAATACCTAATAGAATGGGATGACAGATGGGGTGCAGATGCCTTTGACTGGGAATTAACGTTCACACCAGCACCAGGATTTTCATGTGCTACTGCAGTAGTAGTAACACCAGGAGTTTACAATGACGTTGCAATTGTTGTAGGTTCTGCAGGTGCTTCTCAAGGGGATGCAGCAGATGCCTTGTGGTATAGTTATACAGCAGAAGCTGATGGATCAATTAACATCAACTCATGTATTTCTGATCCAGCTGGAATAGACACAAGATTATTTGTATACACAGATGGTTGTGATACATTAACTCCAGTAGCTAATGATGATGATGGTTGTGATGCTCCAAACGGTTTTGGATCTATAGTTACAGATGTAGCTGTTGTAGGTGGTCAAGAATACCTAATAGAATGGGATGACAGATGGGGTGCAGATGCCTTTGACTGGGAATTAACATTCACACCAGCTCCTGCTCCAGTGGTAGAGTTACCTATAACTTTTGAAGATGGTCAATTACCAGTATTAACTGATTTTAACGGATCTGCAACACAAGTAATTGCAAATCCAGATGCATCAGGTGCTAACGATTCTGCAACAGTTGCAGAAAACGTAGTTCCAGCTAACGCAGGCTTTGCAGGTGTTAACTTTGCAGTTGAAAACTTAGACATCACTACTTTAAAAGGATTTACAATGACTGTTTGGTCTCAAGTACCAGAGATGCCAGTTCTTTTAAAGTTAGAAAATGCTACAACAGGAGTAAATGCTGAAAGAGCTGCTACAACAACCACAACAGGTGCTTGGGAAACTATCTCTTTTGACTTTAGTGAAGAAGGTGATTTAACCTTTGAGTCTGTAACAGTGTTTATGAACTTTAATGTTGTTGGTGATACAGATCAAACATACTACTGGGATAACCTAGTTCAAGGTGAGCCTTTAGATGTTACACAAAATGATCTTGTTGATATTGCAATGTATCCTAACCCAGCAACATCTGTTGTTACTTTAGAAGCATCGCAAGAAATAGCAACGATTCAGATCATGAACCTTTTAGGTCAAACTGTTTCTATTATTGAAGTTAATAATACATCAAGTACAGTAAATGTATCTCAGTTAAGAACTGGAGTATATATTGCTAATGTATTGTTCTCTAATGGAAGTGTTCAAACTATTAAATTTATTAAAGAATAATTATGAAAAAATTTATATTACTTGCATTGCTAATAGTTTTTAACTCAAATGCAATTGCTCAAGATAACCTGTCTATAAAAGCAACCAAAATAACCAATGAAATGGCAGAAGTCCTTTCTTTGAGTGAAGAGGATACAGAGAAGGTTTATGAAGTTCAATTAAAACGTTTCCAGGAGGTTGTATCAATTCGTGAGCAATACAAAGACGATGACCAAACAAGAAAACTTGAATTAAAAAAAGTGTACAAACGATTGTTTGGGAAATTAAAAAACGCTCTAGACAAAGACAAGATGCAACAATGGAGAAATTATAAAAGAGAAATAGGGCGAGAATAAAATAAATAGTTCAGAGCTTTCATCTGGTATTCATTTGATACAAATTGACAACGGAACTGTGGATACTAAAAAGATTATTAAACTTTAAGTAAAAAATAGCTGATAAGATCAAAATAGATACTTTTTGATTTTATCGGCTTTTTAACTTCTTTAAAATTCAATTCGTGTATTGTTATAATAAAATCCTCATTTTGTTTTTTTTAAGCACGAATTTTTTGGCGGCTCAAGATTATTATTGGACGGGTAATGGGCAAAATCAAGATTTTTTTAATGAAGAAAATTGGATAAATCCTAGTACAAATCAACCACCAGATAATGGAAGTATCGACCCTTCACAGCCCATTAATTTCGATCTCTTACTCTCATGTGAAGCCAGCGCTATTTCTTCTGAAGAAACAGATATTATTTCTCAAACCCCAGGTTTATTTAGTGAAGTATCTAATAATGATGATTGGTCTCATTTTTACAGAGCTACATCGCTCAATGATGGGAATAATGGTGCCCAACAAACTTTTGTTATTAATGTTACAAGTTTACCTGTTGGAGGGGCAAACTTTCGCGATATACGGACTGTTGCAAATGGGCAATGGGCTTTTGGTAACTCGCAAGCACTAACTGTAGGTGTTAACACAATTACTGTAAATGAAGTTAGTTTTGACAGAGCGGTTAGGATTCAATTTAGTAGTGGTTATGTAGCTTTTGATGCACTATTTCTAAATGGAAGCTCCTTGTATTCAGCCCCTAGTGAGCCAATAGTTTTTGAGCCTTCAAAAGCATTATATATTTCTAATGGAGTTCTTAATGTCTCTAGTTTTTCAGGAGGAAATTTAATATTAAATGAAAATTCGTATGTGCATTTAAATGATTCGGATCCCCTTTTAAATAACGCTAAAGTTTATTTTAATTCTTCTTTAAGCTGGTTGCGTTTGGATAATGTCAATCCAAATCAAGTTCATGATACTTATATATCACAGATGTTTGTCTCTGACACTAATGCGGAATATCCGGCAACTATTCGTTTGGATAATTACTATGACAACGGAACTGTTGTTAGACCTCAAAGTCTCGACACTGCCCCTTTAACCATTTATTCTAATGAGGACAATACAGGCACTGAAGCAGAAATTGTAGTTAATCAAGTATACAGTGGTTCCACTATCCCCAATCAAATGAATAATAACATTCATTCTTTTTACTTAAAAAGGGGTTATATGGTAACTATAGCAGTGAATGATGATGGCACTGGAAAGAGTAAAGTTTTTATTGCCTCTGAGGAAGATTTAGAAATACATGCTTTGTCTAATTTTTTTCAAGCAGGAATCTCATTTATAAGAGTTATACCCTGGAACTGGGTGTCTAAAAAAGGTACAGGGGGTGATATAGCAGGGATGGACAACACATGGTTTTACAGATGGAATAATCAGGGGCTTTCTGATCTACAAAGAGAATGTTCTCCAATGGCATGGGGATATGGAGGTGCAAATGACAGCAACGATATTAATTTATACCAATCCAAATATAAAACCACACATGTTTTAGGTTTTAACGAGCCTGATGATTGTAACGGCCAATCAGGGCAATATAATGACTTGTGCACTGTTAGTACTGCCGTGGGGGTATATGAAAACTTGATGAAAACAGGACTTCGCATGGTTTCTCCAGCTTGCAGACAAGGAGCCGTATTTACTTGGTTAGACTTATTTAATCAACAAGCGATACAAAATGACATTAGAATAGATGTCATTGCTGTACATTGGTATGATTGGGGAGCAAACCCTCAAGATTCTCCAAACGCAGACCCAAACACTATTTTTAATCGTTTCAAGATATATCTACAAAATGTATATGCCTTATATGGTTTGCCTATCTGGATTACAGAATTTAATGGAAATAAGTACAGATCTATACAGAGCAACCGTCAATTTATGGAGTTGGCTGTTCCTTATCTTGAGGGTTTAGATTTTGTTGAGCGATACGCCTGGTTTGAACCACAAAATATCGATACTCCTGATGATCCTGGTAATGGTGAATTTTTTGACGGGGCTATGAATCTTACTGACATTGGAATGTTTTATAAAAATCAAACATCAGCACCATCTATTGCAGCATCTTATTATTCAGGGCATAATAATTTGAATGACGAAACTTTAGTTAATCAATATGCATATTTATGCACCCCTGCAACTGAAAGCGCCCCGGTCTAGTAAGGATTCAAATGTATATACAAGCAAATAATGAGACATTTTGTTACCATAGCAGGTATTCCTACTCCAGCATTTACCGGAGCAAGATAAAGATAGGCTTTATTCTGTACTAGGAGCGGCTGTCAAATCGATCAGACCATGTTAAAGCACTAAAGCTGCGACCCAAAGAATATCTGACTCAAGAAGAGCAAGCGTGTTAATGGATATATTGTAATGATAAAGTCTGGATTAACCAAAGCGGATCGTTAAAAAAGTAACTGTCAAATAATTAGTCACTTTAGGATGTATTAAAACAATAGAATTTTAACTTAGCAAATTATAGAAGAAGTAAATTGTATCATCGATGAAAATGAAAAGATACGTATTTACGCAAAAAGCAGTGTTCTTTTGTGTTCAATGTATGCTATCACCTCATGTACTAATGAGGTGAAAAAATCATTGAATAGTAAAGCCCCTGAAGGTATGGTTTGGGTAAAAGGTAAAACTTTTTTACAAGGTGCTAAAGTAGGTGATACCTATGCAATGCCCCGAGAAAAACCAGCTCATAGCGTTACAGTTGACGGTTTTTTTATTGATATAACAGAGGTAACTAATAAGCAGTTTAAAAAATTTGTTGAACAAACAAAGTATGTAACTATTGCAGAAAGAGAAATTGACTGGGAAGAAATAAAAAAACAATTACCGCCAAATACGCCAAAACCCCATGATAGTATTTTACAACCAGGAAGTCTCATTTTCAATAAAAAAGTAACTGCAGTTGTAAATATGAACAATTATTCACAATGGTGGACTTGGAAAATTGGTGCTAATTGGAAACATCCTTCAGGGCCAGATTCTACAATAGACGCAAAAGATGACTTCCCTGTTGTACATATTGCTTTTGAAGATGCTTTGGCATATTGTAAATGGGCAAATAGGGCTTTACCTACTGAGGCACAATGGGAGTCTGCTGCTCAAGGAAATAATACAACATCTATTTTTACTTGGGGAAATGATGACGCTGTTTTAAATTCAAATGCAAATACTTGGCAAGGTGATTTTCCAATAAAAAACGAATCTAAAGATGGTTTTGAATTTGTTTCTCCTGTAAAATCATATCCTCCAAATAGTATTGGGTTGTATGACATGACAGGTAATGTTTGGGAGATTACACGTGATTTATATAATGTAAATTATTATAAAGAAGTAAATATTTCAAAGCCATTATTAAATCCAAAAGGGGCAACAACATCTTATAATCCTAGCAATCTATATCAAACAGAACAAGTCATAAAAGGAGGATCTTTTTTGTGTCATGCTTCTTATTGTGCTAGCTATAGAATTTCTGCCAAGATGGGAGTTACTATAGATTCCGGCTCAGATCATGTTGGTTTTAGAACTGTTGCTGCCAAAGAAATACTTTCAAATAAATAAAGTGTGTTGCAAAAAAAAATCCAAAGCAATATTGCTTTGGATTTTCTACGTATTACAATTTCTCAATTACTTATTTCCCAACATCAAAAGTTCATTCACAATAACTTCTGTAATATATCGCTTCTCTCCTGCATCTGTCTCCCACATGCGGTTGGTGAGTTTTCCTTCAATAGCAATTTCTTGTCCTTTTTTTACATAGCTTTCTACAACAGTAACAAGCCCTCCCTTTACCACTATATTATGCCAATAAGCGCGTTCTACTTTTTGTCCTTCTTTATCTTTGTAGCTATCATCTGTAGCGAGACTAAACTTGGCCATCTTATTGCCATCATTAAAGGTTACAATTTCAGGCTCTTGACCTAATCTTCCAATCAACTGTACTTTGTTTCTAAGTGCGTTCATAATTATTAATTTTTAAATATTAAACAGTTAAGTTTTCCAGAAATCGCTCTGGCAACGTCTATCGATATATTCGACACTGCAAACATAAAAGCAATTGCAAGTTGGAGTCGGTATCTAACTACTTGCTTTCGTTTGCAATTGATTGTAACCGATTGTTGTCTTTTAATGTGCTGAAAATATGTGGTTTAACAATAGATGCAGTTTAATTAAAAAATAAAGTATTTATGTAATTAACACTGAGAAAATAAAAAATAGGGTATTGGATTGCTGCTATTTAGAAATAATTGAAACCTTTTTTTTAAAATGTATAGGTAGCGGCAACTATAAGGTTTCGTCCTGGGGCAGAAAGGCCACTACTGTAGGGTCTGTAACGCTTGTCTGTAATATTCTCAAGGGTTGCATTTAATTGAAGAGATTTAGAGTACTTGTATTGTGCTGAAAAATTAAGTGTATGCCATTTGGGGGCATACGGATTTCCGTTTTGGTCTGCGGCATATAAAAACGCATTATTTTGTTGACTTGGCGCTAAATCTTCAAAATCAAACTGGCCATTATACTCCACAAAAGTAGCTAGGGTTAGCTTTGCTTTATTATAGATAAGCTTTGTGTTTCCATAGGCAGGCGCTGCGTGGCGAAGGGCCTCTTTAGTTCCTTGTTGATCCTGTGCAAAGCCTTTGGTGATATTGTATTGAGAGCTAAGTTTCAGCTCTTTTGAAAAAGCAATGGCTATACCTGCTTCAAAACCATAGACCTGTGCCCTAGAGGCATTTTGAATGGCCTGAATAGTACTTAATTCTCCTTGGTATACAATTTGCGATTCTCCATCAAGAGAAAAATCTCTTCTAATTAAAGCATCTTCTAAAATCGTATAAAACCCTGCAAAATCAAGTTTTACAACTGTATCAAAATTTAGACTAACACCTATATCTGCATTATATGCATACTCTGGTTTTAAATCTGGGTTGGGCACCACAACACTCCCTGGCTCACTGTCAAAGACTTTCCCAACATCATCAATATTAGGTGCTCTAAAGGCAGTTCCGAGGTTTAAACGCCATCCTAGAGTTTGATTTGGGTTCCAGGTAACTCCAGCAGTTCCCGTTAGGGCGCCAGTATTAATTGTAGCCTCTGTAAAAGGAAGGTCAAACAAGCTAGTATCAAACTGGGCATCAATAATGATATGACTATACCTAAGACCTCCAAGAAATGAAATGTTTTTTGCCAACGCAAATTGAGTACTCATATACCCGGCCAAGGATTGCCAAGAAGAGCCGTCTGGATATCTAGAAACATCTGTTTGTGAGATCTCCTGTAGCTATATCTGTTTTGAGGCCCCTAGAACCAACTTTGTTAAAAATATACTCTACGCCATAATTTAACTTTGCTTTTTTAATCTTTTTTTCAAAATCCCAAGCAGTGGTATAAGCAGCTACTTTTTCTTGTGTTTTGTACAAAAAAGAATCTCCAAAATCTCTATCACTTCTACCCTCTTTAAAGTGCTGAAAGGAAAGTGTAAAAGCACTCTCATCAAACAAGGTGTTTGTATCTGGGGTGTTTTGTATTTGCAGATTTCCAGAAACCCATTGTTGCGGACCATAGTCCCAAACTGCAGACTCCGGCGCACCATTGGTGTCTCTTATAAGCCTATCATACCTTGGGTAATCAGTGGTGGTTGTATAAAACAAACCCAGGTCGAAATTCCAGTTATTGTTTGGCATGTAACGCACCTTTTGCATTGTATTTATTTGAGAGTACGCTGTTGGGCGTTGTATTTTAGGATTCTGGTTTTGTACAACGGTATCAACACCGTTAATGGTTTCTACATACTGAGTGCGCAGATAATCATCTGGGCCATGACTACCCATACGTAAATTGTCAAAATCACTGTAGGTAACGCTGGTTAAAAAAGCCCACTTTTTGGCACCTATATTAAAATCAAAATGTCCTGTTTTCTCTTTATTGGCCGTAGCGTAACGCACGGATGTAGTTTCCAGAAAAAGAGTAGCCCTCTTCAAAGGAGAATTTAGGCTTTTTTGTGTAGAAATTCATCACCCCTCCAACAGCATCACTACCATACACCACAGATCCTGGTCCCAAAATCACCTCTGTGCGAGCTACCGCAAAAGGATCTATAGAGATGATGTTTTGCACATTTCCACCCCTAAAAATAGCGGTATTAAAACGCACACCATCCACAGCAATTAAAAGTCTATTTGTAGAGAACCCTCTAATTATAGGACTCCCGCCACCCAATTGGCTTTTTTGAACATATACTTGGCCACTGCTTTGTAATAAATCTGCGGCGGTTTGAGGGTTTGTGAAAAGCACGTCCTCGCTTGTTACAGACACAATTTGTTGTGGAATATCTCTCTTTTTTTGTCCAAATTTTGACACAGATAAAACTACCTCATCAAGACTACTGGCATCTGTAATTAAAAATACTTGCCTATTAGCTTTTACTATTTTAGATTTGGTTTGTGAAAGAGGGGTATGAGCTATGTGCTGAAATGTAATTACCTCATCTTGGTTAAAAGAGGATATATCAGCAAAACCGTCAAAATTTGTAACAGCGCTTTTGCTTTTGTCTTGATTAAACAAAGCCACGCCTAGGATTGGATCCTTGGTTTGTTGAGAAAGTACTTGTATTTTTTGAGCAATTGCTGCTTGAAAGCAAAAGAAAATAGCAAGAAGTGCTAATACGTGTTTCATTAATTAAACAGTTGTTGAAGTACCGCCAAGGACTTCGGTTTTTTATAGCCGTGCAAATGTAATTGATAATACTCCAATACCAAATCAAGTACGTCCATTCTTTGGTTTTTTGACAGCTTTACAGAGCAAATAGCATCAAAATGTATGCCGAAGAACTGTTTTAATGCCTCCACACGCTGGCCTGTTTCACAGTAGATAGAGAAATCTTCTGTCTCAAAGGTCCCTTCTGAAAGATTAAAATATGGCAAATGAGCTGCAGAGGTGTCTGGATAAAAGCCTAAGTATGCTGTGAGTTTTAATAAAAATAAGGTGTGGAAATTGGCAATATCTTCATGGTGGTCTAGCCACTGAAAAGAAGCCTCTAAAAACAGGTATAGTCCCTGGTTTGCTTCTTCCTCTATAATCGAGTTTTTTAACATCTCAGACAAAAACATCACCAAAGATGACTTTACAATATCTGTGTGAAGTGTACTATAAGGATGCAGTACTTTCACCTCTTTTATAGACTCTAGGGTTCCTTTGTTTTTGTGATTTGCTACGATCTCTAATTGGGTAAGGGGCTGAAAATAAGAGGGCTTTAACCTCCCTTTTCTAGATTTGAGTATACCGCGCAGTAAGTAGGTTTTAAGCCCGCTACTTTCTGTGAAACAAGTTACGATAAGGTCTGCTTCTGCATACTTTATGGAAGAAAAGACAATTGCTTTTGTAGTTTCAACCATCAGCGAATAATCATTATTTTTTTAATTTTTGTTTCTAGGGCATCTTCTGTCGTAATTAAAACAAAATACACTCCTGAGGCTACTTTATACTTACCAAAAGCTGTTGTATCCCAAGTGATACTTCCCCCTTGGCTTGTTTGCTGAAAGACTAAATTCCCTTCTAAATCTGTAATTTTCACGTTGGCCCTTGCCGTCAAACCATCTATAGTGACAGCACCTTGGTACTGAGGTCTTACCGGATTTGGAAAAACAAAAACATCTTCTAGAGTATCTCTTGGGGCCGTAGAAGTCCCTTTATAAGAAACCAGACCATTAATGGTGGCAAAATAAACTTCTCCAGTAAAAGGGTCTACAGCAATATCTTGTACATTATCTGAGGGTAGTGGAGAGTTCTCTGAGGTAAACCTCAACAAAGTTTGTTGCCCATTAGCACTTAAATAAAACACCCCAGAGCTTGCTGTTGCAATCCATTTATTATTAGATCCATCTACTTCTATATCTGTAATGGTTTGCTCAAATAGTAATTCTTGGCCCACTCCTTCATCATCGGCAAAAATAATTGCACTGGCAGAGACATCTGCTGTATTGCTAAAAAAAGTGCCTGGGTTAAACAACACACGAAGGCCTCTTAGTGTCCCTATCCATAATCTATTTTGAGCATCAAAGGCAAGCGCTCTAATATCTGTAGAAGGCAAGCCTCCACCTGTGTCATCTGCGCCAATGGCTCTAAATTGATTGGTTGTAGGGTTAAAAGCGGCCAATCCTGTTTGTACAGGGCTAAAAAACACAAAACCTTCTCTGCTAATTGCCAATTTGCTATAAGCCAACTCATCTCTACCTCCAGATATATTACTTACATCAAAAGATTGAAATTGGCCATTTGGAGAAAGCCTTAAAAGTGCATCATCTGTAAGAGATTGTAATACCCAAAGATTTCCATTTCTGTCAAAGTCTGAGCCGTATAAACGTATTCCGGCATTATTTCCGCCAAACACAGGATTTTCTAGAGCAGAATTAGTATCGTCATATAAAATTATAGGCACTTGATTTTCTACCTTTAAAAGACCGCTTAAAAAGGAAGAAAAATAAACAGTTTCCGGGTTTTGATCGTCAATACTAATGTTAACAATATCGTTAACAGCACTAACGCCAAGACTTGTGGTTATTTCATCATGAGAGATATTGGTCCAAGTGCCATCTTTTAAATTACTAATTCCCTTTGTATCTAGAGGAAAGGGATTAAAAAAAACATTAACAGCTCCAAAACTAACCCATAGTTGCCCGGCGGTTGCATCCAAGGCAAAAGGAGTGTTTAACAAAGGGCCATCTGGCAGAATTTGTATTGCTTGGTTTGTGTTATAGGGCACCTTGAGAAGCCCTTTAAGAGAGCTGCCCAAATAAAAGATGTCATTAAAACTATATCCTGTTTGCAGGGTGTAATTAAAATCTGGCAGACTTTCTATTGATGCTTTTAAAATAAACCCCTGGTCGTAGGCCTCAATGCTTGTAGCTGTGCTTATAGTTAGTACTGCGTTATTTACCTTAAAATCTCTAATAGGGCTAGAGAAAGTGGCTACTTGCTGTAATGTATTACCAGCATTTATTCTATAAACTGTATTATTGTTGTCAGCAATTAACACGCGGGTTCCAAGTGTTTGTGCTGCAATGTAATTTCCTTGTGTAACAAGTTCCCACTCTTGAAAATCAATAATGTTGTCGTTGTTTAAAATAGCGCGCCGAATTCCTCCCTCTGTAGAGGCGGCATAAATATATGGGGCTAAAATTGTGGTCTGAGAGATGTTTATTTGAGAACCAAAATCACCAATAAAATAACTATCTCTAAACTCCAATCGCTCCAAGTCATAGACAGAGACACCAAACTGTGCAGAAATATATATTTTACCATCCAGTTCTGTAAAATGATTTATGCGTTTTTTATTGGGTGGTATGTTTTGTTTATCTCTAATGTCTACCACTTTCAATACTTCATTTTCTTGACCAATGGTAACCACCTCTATGAGTCCGTCTTGATAACCAATAATTAGTAGATTTGTCTGGCTACTGTAGTGTATGGTTGTTATAGGTTCTCCTGCAAGACCCTGAACACTTGATAGCGTTGTGATTTGTTCTGTAGAAAGATCGTAAATGAATATGGCGTTGTCTGTTCCTACAAAGATGCGGTCATCACCCTGTGAGATGTCTTTAACCGAAACATAAGAGAAGTAATCTTCCCAAAGGTTTTCGAAATTTTGTGCTGTAGCAAAAGGGGCTATACATAACAAAAAAACCAATAAAATCCGTTTCATAAAATCTGTTTTCTAAAAGTAACCCAAGTATTTTGTAACATATGATTATAAGTATAACAAACCCTTAGGGATATTATTGTGATTTAAAAAAGGTTGCCCGTAAGAGCAACCTTTATATAAAATACTAGTTTGCACTAAAGATTAAACAACTCCTTGAGCCATCATGGCCTCTGCCACTTTTACAAAGCCAGCAATGTTTGCTCCCTTTACGTAGTCTACATAGCCATCACCATCTTTTCCGTACTGCACACATGCCCCATGAATATCAATCATGATATTGTGAAGTTTCTGGTCAACCTCTGCTCTTGTCCAGCTTAAACGTAAAGAGTTTTGAGACATTTCAAGACCAGATGTTGCTACTCCACCTGCATTAGAAGCCTTTCCTGGCGCAAATAATATTTTTGCGTTTGTAAAAACTTCAATAGCATCTGGTGTTGTAGGCATATTAGCGCCCTCACTTACACAGATACATCCATTGGCAACTAATGTTTTTGCTTCTTGCTGGTTCAACTCATTTTGAGTTGCACATGGCAAGGCAATATCACATTTAATTCCCCAAGGTCTTTGCCCAGATGTGTATGTTGCACTTGGGTATTTTTCAACATATTGACTGATACGCCCTCTTTTTACATTTTTTAGCTCCATTACAAAAGCTAATTTCTCTTGATTGATTCCTTCAGAGTCATAAATAAATCCTCCAGAGTCAGACATGGTAACCACCTTAGCGCCAAACTCCAAAGCTTTCTCTGCTGCATATTGAGCTACGTTTCCAGATCCAGAAATGACAACTGTTTTTCCATTAAAAGTTTCGCCAATGGTTTCTAACATGTTTTTTGCAAAGTATACATTTCCGTATCCTGTTGCCTCTGGGCGTATTAACGAACCGCCGTACTCACGGCCTTTACCTGTTAATACTCCTGTAAATTCATTTCTGAGTCTCTTGTATTGGCCATACATATATCCTATCTCACGCCCTCCAACACCAATGTCTCCTGCAGGCACATCTGTGTTTGGTCCAATATGACGTGATAATTCTGTCATAAAACTTTGACAAAAACGCATCACCTCTGCGTCTGTTTTTCCTTTTGGATTAAAGTTACTTCCTCCTTTACCACCTCCCATTGGAAGTGTTGTTAAGCTGTTTTTGAACAATTGTTCGAACCCTAAAAATTTCAGGATACTCAAATTCACAGATGGATGAAAACGAAGTCCACCTTTGTAAGGACCAATGGCAGAATTGTACTCTACACGATATCCTTTGTTTACGTGAATTTCGCCACTATCATCAGTCCAAGGAACACGAAACATAATGGTGCGCTCTGGTTCTACCATGCGTTCCAATAATTTTCGGCCCTGGTATCTTTCATTACTTTCAATAAATGGAATTACCGCTTCGGCAACTTCAGTCACAGCTTGTAAAAATTCTGGCTCGTTTGGGTTTAATTGTTCGACACTTGCAATAAAGTCTTTGATACTTTGCTTCATAGTATGCGTTCTAAAATTTATTTTGTACTAATGAAAGTACATTAATTGTTGTTTTTTGTTGGTGCTATCCTCTGTGATATTTACAATATAACATTACAAAGAATAACTGCTTTATAAGGGTACTAATTCTTATTAAGCATGCCCAGTTTAACTAGCTTGTATCTAGCATACAAGCATAGTCTATACTAAGACAGGGCAAATATACGAGATATGAAATAATTATAGGTTTTAAATTTATACAATCCCCTAAATATAGCATTTATATTTGCTTCTGAAATCGCTTTTATTGAATATACTATAAGTAAAGCCTCTTATCTGTTTTGGGTATAATTGTTTACATTTACAGCCATCATAAAAAATTAAAAAATGGAAGATTCGCCAAAGTTTGCTGTATTTGGAGGTGGTAGTTGGGCAACTGCGATTGTGAAAATGCTATGCGAAAATCTTGAACAGGTAGGTTGGTACATGCGTAATGTTGATGCCATTAAACACATAAAAAAAGAACAGCACAACCCAAACTATCTTAGCGCTGTTGAGTTTAATACCGACAAATTAAAACTTAGCAATGATATCAATGAGATGGTGGCCTATGCAGACTACCTTATTTTTGTTATTCCTTCTGCGTTTATACACCAAGAATTAGAAAAATTAAAGATCTCTTTAGATGGGAAGGTTATTATATCTGCCATAAAAGGTATTGTTCCAGAAAGCAGTTTGATCGTTGGAGAACACTTTAACACCTACCTAAACGTTGCTTTTGATGATATTGGGGTGATATCTGGCCCCTGTCATGCAGAAGAAGTAGCCCTTGAGCGTTTGTCTTATCTTACCATTGCATGTGCAGATGACACAAAAGCATCTATTGTTGCTAATCATCTTAGTTGTGACTACATAAAATGCAACATAAGTGATGATGTTATGGGGACAGAGTATGCGGCTATGCTCAAAAATATTTATGCAATTGCTGCCGGTATAGCTCATGGCCTTGGCTATGGAGATAATTTCCAGAGTGTACTGATGAGTAATGCCATTAGAGAAATGAAGCGTTATGTAAACAAAGTACATAAAATGAAACGTGATATTAATGACTCTGCTTATTTGGGAGATTTGTTGGTAACAGGATATTCTATTTTTAGTAGAAACAGAATGTTTGGAAACATGATTGGTAAAGGATATACCGTAAAAAGCGCTCAACTGGAAATGAGCATGGTGGCAGAAGGATATTATGCTACAAAAAGTGCGTATATTTTAAATAATAACAAAACAGAAAACAAGGCAAAAACTCCTATAATTAATGCTGTCTACGGTATTTTATATGAAAACAAAGAGCCTAAAAGGGTCTTTAAAAAACTTACGGATAAATTAAGTTAACTCCTGCTAACTTTTATAGTACTCTTAAAACTAGAGTGCAAGAATTCCTTTTTGAGGCATCACAGGAATGGTTGCCATTTCATCTTCACGGATTGTATTTCTTGGAAACTCAAAGCGCTTGTCATACATCTTATTTTCAAGAAAATAAGTGATGGTAAAAAAGTTATCTAAGCCAAACACGCTCTGGTCTATGTATTCTATTTTAGCAAAACCCTTGGCAGGTATGATTTTGACGGTTTTGCGTATAGCAGCCGTCATTTTATTTTCTGTATACCCCTGTGCTATAACCAAGACGGTTTCTATAGGTGTGTTATTAGCATTAATAATGTATATGTTCCAGTCATGGGTGTTGTAGTCTTCATTTAACTCAAAAACTGCGGCCACGTATACATCTTTAACCTTTGGAATGTCAATATCTTTTTTCAAGAACGTTTTATTAAAACCTAGTTAATCTGCACTCTTAAATTGCTGTAAAAAACGAACATCATTTTCACTAAACATACGTATATCTGGAATTTGGTGCAATAACATTGCTATACGGTCTATCCCCATACCAAAGGCAAAACCACTGTATATCTCAGGATCGATGCCGCAATTTTTAAGCACATTAGGATCTACCATCCCACAGCCCATAATTTCAAGCCAACCCGTTCCTTTGGTAATTTTGTAATCGGTTTCTGTTTCAAGACCCCAATATACATCAACCTCAGCGCTAGGTTCGGTAAACGGAAAATAAGAAGGTCTTAACCTAATTTTAGATTTTCCAAACATTTCAGTGGTAAAAAACTCAAGGGTTTGTTTTAAATCTGCAAAACTCACGCCTTTATCTACATATAGCCCCTCTACTTGATGAAAGAAGCAGTGAGAACGGGCAGAGATAGCCTCATTTCTAAACACTCTCCCGGGAGATATGGTTCTAATGGGTGGCTGATTGTCTTCCATATAGCGCACCTGTACAGAACTTGTGTGGGTACGAAGCAAAATATCTGGATTGGTTTGCACAAAAAAGGTGTCCTGCATGTCTCTAGCTGGATGGTATTCTGGCAAGTTTAAAGCGGTAAAATTATGCCAGTCATCTTCAATTTCTGGACCCTCACTAACATTAAACCCAATATTAGAAAAAATACTTGTAATCTTGTTTTTTACAATAGATATAGGATGTCTTGAGCCAAGTGTAATAGGTGCTCCTGGACGTGATAAATCACCATATACCCCAGAGGTTTCCTGAGTAGCATCTATGGCCATCTTAAGGCTGTTCACCTTTTCTTGTGCTGCATTTTTTAAGGTGTTAATAGCTTGGCCAAATTCTTTTTTTTGGTCATTACTAACGTCCTTAAATGCCGCAAAAAACTCTTTTAATAATCCTTTACTACCCAAGTATTTAATTCTAAAATCTTCTACCTGTGTAAGTGTGGTAGCAGAAAAAGCTTCTACTTGTGTAATATGTTCTTTAATCTTATCTATCATAATATAACATTCAAGACCACAAAATTACAGAAAGTACTTCACATACGATTGCAAATTTGTGGTAATAGTTGCAGTGGTTTTGATTATTGTATGACTTCTTTTTCTAAGAAATATTGAACAATCGCTTCCTTCATTAATACGGTTTGCTCCCCCGGCTTTAAAGGGGGTAATTGTTCAAGTATTTTATAATGAGGCCACCCTGCAGCATCAAAATACTCAAACTCATAATATCCAAAGGGTTCTAGCAAACGACAAATGGCAATGTGCATTAGGTTTACTTTTTCGTCTTTTTTAAATTTTTTATGGAGTTGTCCTAGCTCCTGCACTCCTACTAAATAAATAATAGCGTCTAAATCCAGGGAATCTCCATCCGCAAAGCGATTACTAAGAAAAGCCACTACTGCCTCCCATCGTTGTTTTAATTGTTCGTCTCTTGCCATATATCGTCTTTACAAAAGGTGCCATACGGGTATCTGCACCTAGTATATACTTTTTTGTAAAGGTAACTTCTTTGTTTTAAAAAGCTTTAAAAACTAACCATTGGTTCATCCTTTAGGTTTTTATATCTTTAAAATCAAAATATATCTCCATGAATAGTATTGACATCATTCTAGGCATTATACTCATTTATGCTTTTTACCGAGGAATAAGAAAAGGGCTTTTTGCTACTCTTGCCTCCTTAATTGGATTAATTGTAGGTGTGTATGGAGCTATTCATTTTTCTTATTTTGCAGCAAATCTATTATCTAAAACCCTGCAGTGGAGTCCCGAGATAATCAACCTAACCGCCTTTGGAGTTACCTTTTTAATTATATTAATTGTGGTGAATCTGGCAGGAAAAATTCTTACAAAAATTGCAGATTTTGCAGCTTTAGGACTCGTTAACAAACTACTTGGGGGATTATTTAACACCTTAAAAATAGCTTTTATTTGTAGTGTTATTTTTATGTTTTTAAACGCATCTACCAACATCAGCGGGCTACTTATACCCTCTCAAAAGAAAGAATCATCTCTGCTTTACCAGCCCGTTGCCGCAATTGGCCCCTTGTTATTGCCAAACATTATAGAGGAGGTAGACAAGCTTCAAAAAAACACTCAAGATAGTGAGCCTTCTGAGGAAGAAACTAGCTCAGAATAATTACATAAGGCTATTTTTATTGGCCTGAATGTACACCATTGCCTCTTTAAAATCTTTAAATATTTCTAGATCTGAAATTAACTCTGGAATTAAATCTATTTTTTCCATCATCATTCTTGGTTGCTGAGTTAGGTTCACAATTAATACTTTTACATCGGCTTGTTTTAATCTCAAAACAAGATCCTCCATAGCATAGAGTCCAGATTGATCTATGTACGGTACTCGTTCCATGCGTATAATAAGGTGAGTTGCCGTGTCTGGCACTTGTTTTGCAAGTTCCTGAAAATCGCTTGTGTTGGCAAAAAATAGTGGCCCTACCATACGCTTTATAAACACCTGTTGTTTTAAGTTTTCCGGAAATATAATTTCATCTGCCCATGGGAGATGTAGCTCGTCAGCGTTATGTAAAGACACAACCTTGGAGCGTCTCGCTGCAGAATCTCCTATTTTTTTCATGAAAATTAATGCTGCAAGCACAAGACCAATACCAACGGCAAAGACCAAGTTCCAGAAAACAGATAACAATAAAACCACAAGCATAATAATTACTTCACTTTGTGGCATTTTAGGAATTGCTTTCAAGCCTTTATAATCCATAACGCCAATACCTACAGTTACTAAAATTCCTGCAAGAACAGCAGCAGGAATCTGAGAGGCAATAGGACCTAATGCCAATAATACAACTAGTAAAACAATGGCGGCCACCATACCTGATAGTTTGGTGGTACCTCCACTATTTATATTAACAACGGTTCTTATGGTTGCTCCCGCTCCCGGTATTCCTCCAAAAATAGAGGCAATACTATTCCCAATTCCTTGCCCAATTAATTCTTGGTTAGGGTTGTGTTTTGTTTTTGTCATGTTGTCTGCCACCACAGAGGTCAGCAAGGAATCAATAGCCCCAAGAAATGCTAATGTTAAGGCCGTAAAAACATAGGGTGATATTTGTCCAAGGCTAAAACTTGTAAACATTTCAAAATGTGGTATTGGAAATCCTGAAGGGATTTCTTGAATAGGGCGGTAGTCTAATTTTAAAAAGTAGGCCGTTAAACTAACCACCAGTAGCGCAACTAATGTACTAGGTACTTTGGTGGTGATTTTTTTAAAGCCGAAAATAATAAAGATAGTAGCTAACGCTAGCATAAATTCTAACCACTGTATTTGCCCCAATGCGCTTGGAAATCTTTTTAAAGCACCTAACACTCCAGATCCTGCTGTCTTGGCAAGAATAGTAGCTTCTGCTGTTATTTCTTTTGGGGTTATTTCTTCTGCCCTAACAACTGTTTCTTTAAAATTTTCAAGCACTAGAATACCTTCTCCAGCTTCGTCTTTTAAAATTTTATCAAGCAGCACCTCTTGCGCTTGGGGTTTAAAAGAATCAATAAATTGGGTGTCATCTGTGGTATAATACCCCACCATTGGTAGTAATTGTGTGACCAAAATAATAACTCCTATGGCGGTCATAAAACCAGAAACTACAGGATATGGTATGTACTTTATATACTTTCCAAAACCTAAAACCCCTAATATAATCTGGAACAAGCCTGCCAATAAAAACACTAATAAAATAAAAGGCAAGGCCAGGTCTAAGTCTCCATTATTGGCAGCTACAATCCCGGCTATAATCACCATAGACACAGCTGTCATTGGTGCCGTTGGGCCAGATATCTGTGTGTTTGTCCCTCCAAAAAGTGAAGCAAAAAACCCAATCATAATTGCGCCATATAGTCCTGCACTTGGCCCAAGGCCAGATTGCACACCAAAGGCCAATGCTAGTGGTAAGGCAACAATCCCTGCGGTAATACCTCCAAATAAATTACCCTGAAAATTTTTAAAAATATTTTTAAACATATGATTTGTTTTTAGCTTTTGAAATACAATAAACTGCCTTTTACTAAAAAGCAATCTTTTTTTTTATTTTGAAATAGAGAATACTATGCCCTGAGGGTTATAGCTTTTTAGGAGGAGGAGGAGTTAGTTCTGCATATACTGTATTCCAAAGAGCAGCACCTGTCTCAAGATTCTTTTTTTTTGATTCTTGAGGCTTAAGTGGTCTTATTGAAGCCAATACTTTTTCTGTTATTTTTTCTGTTTCTAACTCAAAGGTGTCTGTTTTAGATTCTTCTTCTTGTGCTAAAAAAGAAGTAATATCTGAGCTGTGAGAACAACATTGCATTGCAATGGGGGCTGCCAAAGAGAAGGTAAAAAGAAACAGAAATAAAAAACTTTTTGATTGCACGATTGAGGCTAAATTGTTAAACCTCAATATAAGATAAAAGTTCTTGTTAAAAAAGTATAAAAGCTACAACTTCTTTAGCTCTGAGCTTGGTATCCATCCTTCTATACCATTTACAATTGCTACGTGAGTCCATAAACCATCTGTTTCTAGAAGTTGTACTTTTGTTCCCTCGTGAATTACAAAGACGGTGTCGCTGTTGTTTTTAGGCGCTGATTTAATATCTGTAGCTTCTGAGAAAACAATAGCAAATACATTTTTTTGCAGGTCTTTATAGCTAACAGAGGCCATGGTAAAAGCAAGCACAAATAAACAGCCACAAATTATTGCTGTGGTGAAAAACAACCTCTTTTTTTGTTCTGCACTAGCAAAATAATACCCTAAAAATAGTAGCGAGAACAGGACGCTAAATAAAACAGCCAATAAAGCCCATCCATCAAAAGTAAATTGCCCTGCTATGGCAGTATACCATTTAGAAAAAATTGTTTTTGGTAACGGGGTAATGGCATCAATCTTGGCGTTTTGGGCAAAGGCGAGATTTGTTTTAATCTGGGCGTCATTAGGTGCTAGAGCTAGGGCTTTTTCATAATAATATATACTTGGGCCCACTTGGTTTAGCTTGTAATGTGCATTGGCCATGTTATAATACAAGGCGGCGCTATGTTGGCCATTGTCTAGAATGGTATTCCATTGTTCAATGGCCTTTTTGTAGGCTTCGTTTTTATAGTTTTGAGCTGCCTCATTAAAAAGCCCCTGAGCTTGCCCCTGGATACTACCTAGGATGAAAAACACACAAAACTTTATTAGATATTTCATCTTCTTATCTTATTGTATTTGTTTATCAATTAGTGAAATAGTGGAAACAGCTTTTTTATAATCTTGCTTTATAGCCACATCGCTTGTGGGAGTGTATCTTGCAAGCTCGCAGCTTTTTAATAATGTTTCAAAATCCAAAACTGTCGTGGCTGCTACTTTTCTCTCTAAAAGTAACTTTGCAATACGCTCTTTACTGATCTGTGTTGTTTGTATATCTAATCTGGCTTTTAAATAATTGTGCAGAGAACGCTCCAGAGCCTCATAAAAAATTGCTTTATTATGTTTGTTTTTCCTAGCTTCTACCAAATATTTACGAGCCATTTTATTGGCCTTTCGCAATTTAAGTCCTTGAACATCTGCGCGCATAGATCTGTACTTTTTACCAAGTAAAATAAACAGTGGTATAAGCCCCAAGGGGCCTAAAAGTAGTGCCCAAAACAAGGTAGATTTAAAAAAGGGGGGCGAAGCAATAGGGCTTAAATCTGCATTCAATTTTATATATCTAAAGCGCTCCTCAATAACAAGAGGTTGGATTTGTTGTGTTTGCGTTTGTGCTATGGTTGGGTCTTGTTTTGGCGCAGATCCAGCTGTTACCCTTATAACAATCTGCTCAGAGGAAACACTCTGGTAGCTTTGAGTATCTGGATTGAAAAAAGAAAACGAAATGGGGCTGATGGGATAGGTCCCTTTATTTTGAGGCACTATCGTATAAACTTCAGAAATAGACCCGCTTATCCCTGAGGCTCTTGTGCGGATATTTTCTTTACGCTGCGGCTCATACACCTCCAAGGTACTTGGCACTTTTAGGCTCGGTAGAGAGAGGGTGTTTAGATTTCCTTTACCAGAAACGGTAAGAGATACCTCAAGAGCCTGATCTACCTCTAAAACCTTTTTGTTTGGCGTTACACTGAAAGTGAAATCTCCCACAGCTCCAGTAAAATTATCTGGGCGATCTTTTGTTGGTAGGGGTTTTACAGTAATGGTTCTTTTTCCTGCAGAGATGGTTTTATTAACTCTTGTTGTAAGACTTCTTCCAAAGATGTTACGTCTTTTTCCAGGCACGTCAATAGGTACATCCAACGTTAAAGGTTCAATTTCTAGTGGTCCGGTTTTTTGAGGATACAACACAGTGGTTTTCAAAACAACATACCTGTAGTCCTCCCCTTGGTATTTTCCTTCAAATAAATTCAGTTTTTGACTGTCAATATTTTTACTCCAAAAATCAGCATATCTAGGAGAATTTATTTCTCGCCATTGACTGGTAATACTCACATTATTAGAAACATATAGTTTGTAGGTAATGGTGAGGTGTTGGTTAAGATAAGGAGTTGGGTTTGAGATTTCGGCTACCAGATGCACGTTTTGCTCTGCTATGACTTCTGGATTATTGCCTAAGCCATCTGAGGGTGTTTTTACCGCTGGAGTGATCTCAAGAGTTATAGAAGAGGTGGTGTAGGTTTTCCCGGAAACATAAATAGAAGCTTTGCCTATACGTAAGGTGCCCTGTTTGAGGGGTGATAAAAAATAAGAGTAGGTTTTAGAATAGGTGCGCTTTCTATTGATATAAGAGTTGCTAATAGATTGGTTTGGCCCTCCTACAACCCTAAACCCCTCAAAACTTGGCGGATTAAAATCATCGCCATCTGCATTCATGATAAAATCTACCCGAACTCGCTCGTTAAGGCCCAATTTTTTGCGGCTTACTTTGGTTTGAAATGTAACCTGTGCCTGTGATGTGAAGGCAAATAACACAACAAAAAGAACAAACCATATGTGTTTTTGTCTGTTCATGTTACCAATCTTTTTCAGATTTTATTTTTACGCCCTTTTGTTTTTTTGCATTGATTTTGTCTTGAACTTTCTTTTCTTGATTGTTCATAGACTCAAGCAGGTTTTTCACCTGTTGAGGAGACAACTGCCCATCAGCAGGCTGCTGTTGTTGTTGGTCTTGTTTTGCCTGCTCGTCTTTAGGGTCTTTAGGTTCCTGCGGCTCTTTTTTGTCTTCTTGCTCATCCCCTTTTTTGTCTTCTGGATCTTGGTTGTCCTTAGGGTCTTTTTCTTGGTCTTGGTCTTTATCTTGGTCGTCCTTTTTATCTTGCTGATCTTTTTTGTCTTGGTTGTCTTGCTCTTTATCTTGATCATCCTCCCCTTCTTGTGGTGGGTTTTTCTCTAACAGATCTTTAGCTAGGGCTAAGTTGTAGCGGCTTTGATCATCAGAGGGGTTATTTCTAAGGGCATTTTTATAAGCCTCAACTGCCCTAGAATACTCTTTTTGGTTCATAAGCGCATTCCCTAAGTTATGGAAAGCTTGGTGGGCTTGTGGTTTAGTAGTTGCAACTTTTGCTGCATTTACAAACCTACTAAGCGCCTCTTCGTTTTTACTGTTTTTGTAGTAAGCGTTCCCTAAATTGTAGCTTCCTGTCGCCTTATTCTCCTCAATAGCGATGGCTTTCCTGTAAGCAACTTCTGCGGTAATAAATTCATTGTTTTCTATGGCAAGAGCGCCCTGGCTTAGGTGCAATGCTGCCTGGACAGCATCTTGTTCTAAGACCTTAGAAACCTTGGTCTGTGAGGTCATTTGTAAAGCGCTACATACAATGATGATATACAAGCCAGCCCTTTTTAAAAAGCTCTTGCTAGTGGCTATTACCAATAAATATGCGGCATGTATTCTTTAAACTGTAAGACATTACGAATCTGTTTTTTGTTGATTAAACAAATTGAGTTTGTTGATCCATTTGGTTTTGCGCTCTAAAAGTAACACATCAAGTACTAAAAATAATAAAGCGCCTGCCAAAAACCATTGAAACTGATCTTTAAAATCTGAAAATTGCTTTGCATCAAACTCCTTTTTATCCATACCTGATAGTATGTTTTGTACTTGCTCTACAAGCTCTTTTGTATTGCTGCCGTCCAGATACTCGCCATTTGCAGCCTGCGCAATCTCTTGCAAGGTCTCTTTATTGAGTTTGGTAATCACCACTTGGTTGTCTTTATCTCTCTTGTAGGATTGTAATACACCCGCCGCGCTTTAAAGGAATTCTAGCTCCCGCTGTGGTTCCTACTCCAATGGTATAAATTTTTATGCCTTTTTTAGTAGCCTGAGCAGCAATACTTGCATAGTCTCCCTGGTGATCTTCACCATCGCTTATTAAAAACAAAACCCTGTTTTTTTGTTCAATGTCATTGTAATAGGTTTCTGCCATTTCTATGGCCTGGGTCATGGCAGTACCCTGAGAGCTTACCATATTGGTGTTCATTCCAGACAAAAAAAGGCGTGCAGATGAAAAATCTGTGGTTATTGGCACCTGCGGAAATGCACTACCAGCGTAGCCAATAATTCCAATTCTATCTCCAGCAAGGGTGTTAATTATCTGGCGTACTAACTGTTTTGATTTTTCTAAACGGTTGGGAGCTATATCTTCTGCCAACATACTTGTTGATACATCCAGGGCAAATACAACATCAACACCTTCTCTTTTTACCGTCTCGAGTTTCGTTCCAATTTTTGGATTCACTAAAGCTAAAGCTCATACATGCCAAAACCAGTAGTGCAAGCACAAGTTTTAAACTTCCTTTAAATATGGATTTACTTGGGCTTAACACATCAAGCAAGGTGTTGTTTGCAAAACTACGTTGCGCTCTTTTTTTCCAAAGTACCACCAACAGGTACACCGCTATTATTGCCGGTAAGGCAAATAGCACATAAAAATAAATGGGTTGTTCTAGTTGGTACATAATTTATATAAAACTTCTAAAAAGGGTGTAACGTAAAAAGAGTTCAAACAAAAACAAAGCCAAAGCCCAAAGCGCCCAAGGTCTATAGAGTTCTGTGTAATTTGTGTATTTAAACTCCTCTATATCTGTTTTTTCTAGGGCATTAATTTCCGTGTAAATTTCTGCTAGTTTGGTATTGCTAGTGGCTCTAAAATACCTGCCTCCAGTTGTCTTTGCAATTTCTTTTAACAGCGTTTCGTCAATCTCTACTTGTTGCATGCCGTATTGGAAACTCCCATCAGCCCTAATGCCAATTGGGCTTTGTGCCATACCGTTGGTTCCCAAACCAATGGTATACACTTTAATTTCAAATTCTTTGGCGAGCTCACTGGCAATTTTAGGATCTATAAAACCGGTATTGTTAACACCATCTGTCAAGAGTATAATCACCTTGCTTTTTGCACGACTCTCTTTTAATCTGTTTACGGCAGTAGCAAGGCCAGACCCAATTGCAGTTCCGCCTTCTATTATTGTATTATACTCAATGCTTTTTAAAGAGGCTAATACAATACTTTTATCACTAGTTAGCGGGGTTTTTGTATAGCTCTCTCCTGCATATTCTACAAGGCCTATCCGGTCTGTAACGCGGTCTTTAATAAAACCCGCAGCTACATTTTTTAAAGCCTTTAGCCTATTGGGTTTTAAGTCTCTGGCAAGCATACTTGCCGAGACATCAATGGCCATTACAATGTCTATCCCTTTGTTGCTAACGGTTCTTGTTGTTTGGCTTACAGTTCTTGGTCTTGCCATGGCTACAATAATAGCGGCTAGGGTTAACAACCGAAGTAAGAAAAGCAAAGGCCTTAGCTTGGCAAGCCAGTTCTTTGAAGTTTTAAACCCTTGAATGCTCGATATTCTAAGACTTGGCGTTTGTTTGTTTCGTTTTAAAAAATACCAAAGTCCAACCACTGGAAGTAGCAATAGCAACCAGAATAGCTCTGGATTAACAAATTCAAAATTATTGAGCATCTTGTGGTTGTTTTTTGTTCTGGCCCTCTGCTGAAACCGGCACCTCTATGGAGCTTATGATTCTTTCTTTTATTTGGTTGGCATACTCAAGGTCTCTCTCAAAAACAACGGTAACCATCTGTATGGTGTTTTGCTGATCAAACAGCAGCATTTCATAACTCATTTTCTCTTTGGAAATGTCTCCGTTTGGTAATTTCAAGTTAAAATCTCCATACGCCTTTACTCCCTTTAATCCTTCATCTGAAGAAAAGGCCTCTTGTTTTACCACTACATTTAATGCTCCAGCATTTTCTAGGGTCTCAAGAGCCTGTTCTATTTCAGCATCAATCGCTACCCCTTGATTTTCTTGAGAAGCCTGCTGAGCTGCTTTTGTAATGGAGAGCGAAATATAAAGGTCCTCTCCTATGGCGCCATAGGCAAACCAACTCCCGCTACTAGGCGATGGAATACTGTCTTTGGCGTTTTTTGGTATTTGCCTTACTAATATCTCTGGGGTGTTAACAATAAGCCCCGGAGCACCGTACTGGCTTTTATACCAACGCCCATCTAATGTGTCTTTTAATGAATTTCCAAAAACCGTTTCTTTTAACGCGGCAAACCCATAGAGGCTAGAAAAAACAGTAGCGCTAATCATTAAAACAAGTACAAGGCTTGACCCAGTAAGAACTATTTTTTTGCGTAATTTCTTTTTTTGCAATGCTTGTTGATACAAGGTGTCTTGCATTAATTCTTCTTGAGTTGGCTCTGGAACAGCTTTGTGGGTATTGCTTATAATTTCTTCAACCCTAGATCTATCTGCCTGGGCTTGTCCAGAGCCTTGTTGCATTTTTGCAAACTTCACTAAATCTGCTCTTTTTAAGATGGTCTCAAGGTGTTTTATGTCTTGTGATTGAAAATCAAAATTTCCTGATTTTTTTAATGATGTTTAACCTCCTATAAGCTCCTGTGTTGTACTCTCCAGTGCAGCATCATCTACCTCTCTGTCTAGATATCTTTTTACAATTTCTGTTAATAAACTATAGTACTCTTTGGCATTATTTTGCAGTAAATACTGCGTGCTGTCCAGCTCCTCTAAGGCCACCAAAGCCTCTTGATATGGAGGTAGTTGTTTTTTGGCCTCGGCTTTTTGTTTTTTGCGCTTTAAAAAATACCAAATAGCTACCACTACCCCTACCAATATAATAAGCCAGTAGACACCGGTAGGAACTTGAAATGGAGCTTTATCTACTTCCATTGCAGCCTTTATATCAAACATTTTTTGTTTTGTGGTGTCAATGGCTACATCACGCACCTCAACATTGACACTGTCTGAAAGAAAAAACTTGTTGTTAAATATTATTTTTTGCCTAGGTATGGTATAGCTGCCAGAATCAAACTGGGTGAGGCCGTATTGTTTTCTGTAGTTGATTTTTGAATTACTGTAGGTGGTATCTGTCGCATAGCTTTCTATGACTTCTAAGGGCAAAAAACTTTGTTGATCTGGAAATACAACCAAATCTGTGGAATCTGCTTGAATCTCGAAAGATATACGCAACTCTTCTCCTATTTTAATGGCAGTGGTGTCTGCCTTTGTAATTACTTGTGCTGTTGCAGAAAAAGCAAGAAAAAATAAGAGCCCAGCCAGTACTGTAGCCCATTTATTTTTAAAAATTGATATGTTTTTTGCTTTTTTCAATGGTGTTATCTTCTTTTGAAATACCCTAATAATTTTTTCACGTAACTTTCATCCACCCTGCAAGCTATTGCACCTGCACCACTTTTGGCAAACGCATCTTCATAGTAGGCAACTCCTTGTTTATGATGGGCTGCATACTGCTCACGCACCCCTTTAGAGCCGGTATGAACCAACATCGCCTCTCCAGTTTCTTGGTCAAGCATTTGTACCATTCCTAGGTTAGGCAGGGTTTGTTCTCTACGGTCAAATACCCGTATGCCCGTTACATCATGTTTGCGAGCAACAATTTTAAGGGTGTCTTTATACCCTTGTGTCATAAAATCTGAAAGCACAAAAACAATGGCCTTTCTTCTTCATTACATTACTAAGATATTTGAGTGCTTGGCTAAGGTCTGTCTTTTTACTGCTGGGTTTAAACTCAAGTAATTCTCTAATGATTCTTAAAATGTGTGATTTCCCTTTTTTTGGAGGCACAAACAACTCTATTTGGTCTGTAAATAATATAATCCCTACTTTGTCATTGTTCTGCATTGCAGAAAAAGCAAGAGTAGCTACAATCTCTGTTATGATTTCGTTTTTAAACTGGGCATCTGTCCCAAAAAACTCAGACCCACTAATATCTGCCATAAGCATTAGGGTAAGCTCCCGCTCTTCTTCAAAGACTTTGATATGCGGCTCGTTGTATCGTGCCGTTACATTCCAGTCTATGCTTCGCACATCATCACCATACTGGTATTGGCGCACTTCGCTAAAGGTCATTCCGCGCCCCTTAAAAGTACTGTGGTACTCTCCACCAAAAACATGGTCGCTCAAGCGGCGTGTTTTGATTTCAATTTTTCGTACTTTTTTTAAGAGCTCTTTAGTATCCATGGTATTGGTGAGAACGTGTAATTGGATTTTGTAATGCCTTTATCCTAAAAAGGATAAACAGTTTTTTAAGCAGATGTTTAAAAAATTAGCTAGGGTACTTCAATGACATTTACAATCTTGTTGATGATGTCTTCTGTAGTTACATTTTCTGCCTCAGCCTCATAGGTAATTCCTATTCTGTGACGAAGTACATCATGTACCACGGCACGAACATCTTCAGGTACTACATAGCCTCTTCTTTTAATAAAAGCATAGCATTTTGCAGCTACAGCGAGGTTGATACTACCTCGAGGAGAAGCTCCGTTACTTATAAGAGGTTTCAACTCTGCTAGTTTGTAATGCTCTGGGGTTCGTGTCGCAAAGATGATATCTAGAATGTACTTTTCTATTTTCTCATCCATATATACTTCCCTAGCTGCATCTTGTGCCCGCAAAATTTGAGCTACAGTAACCACAGGATTGATTTTTTCAAATCCTCCTTTTAGGTTTTGGCGTATAATTAATTGTTCATCTTCAAGGGTTGGATATTTAATTACTGTTTTTAGCATAAACCTGTCTACTTGGGCCTCTGGAAGTGGATAGGTTCCTTCTTGCTCTATAGGGTTTTGGGTTGCCATTACTAGAAATGGTTTGTCTAGCACAAAGGTGGTATCACCAATAGTTACCTGCTTTTCTTGCATGGCCTCTAAAAGCGCAGATTGCACCTTTGCAGGTGCTCTGTTAATTTCATCTGCCAATACAAAGTTGGCGAAAATTGGCCCCTTTTTAATACTGAAATCATTATCCTTCATGTTGTATATAAGGGTCCCAACCACATCTGCAGGCAGTAAATCTGGGGTAAATTGCACCCTACTAAAACTACCTTTTACAGCTTGAGACAGCGTGTTAATCGCTAGTGTTTTTGCTAATCCAGGAACACCCTCTAACAATATGTGTCCTTGACCAAGCAGTCCAATAAGCAGTCGTTCAATCATGTGTTTTTGACCCACAATTACCTTGTTCATTTCCATGGTGAGAATGTCTACAAAAGCACTTTCTTTCTCAATTTTATCGTTCAATGCGCCAATATCTGTGGGCGTAGTTATTTGTTCCATAGTCCTGTTTTGTTGTCTTAGAATTATTACTATTTCTCTAATGATTTTTTATTAGCATTGATTTGCTTGCTGTAAGCGGGTAATACTACTCAATACTAAAGACGAAATTTTAATAAACAAGTTACGTTAAATTTCGATTTTGTTTCTAGGGTCTAAATGTAAGGTAACTAATGCTTGAAGTCAAGTTTGTTAATAAAATTTTAAGACTGTTTTTTATCACTTTTAGCACGTACATTTGTAGTTATTAATTTCTAAAATATGCTCCCCTAGAAGGATGGTTTTCCAACAATAGGATCAGGCGCTATTTTAGTTTTGCTAACTCTTATGAAAAAAACTGCTCTAATTACAGGTGCCACCTCTGGTATTGGACGTGCTACGGCCACCTTATTTGCTAAAAACAACATCAACTTAATTTTGTGTGGAAGACGCCAAGACCGGCTAGAGGCTATTGCAAAAGAGTTGTCTTTACACACAAATGTGCATACTCTTTGTTTTGATGTGCGTGATAAAGAAAGTGTAAATTCACTACTAAACAATTTACCAAAAGGGTTTAACACCATTGATATTTTAATTAATAATGCTGGTAATGCACATGGGCTAGATAGTATTGAGTCTGGATCGAGTGATGATTGGGATGCTATGATAGATATCAATGTAAAAGGACTGTTGTATGTCTCTAAGGCCATCATACCCAAAATGATTGCAAAGGCTTCTGGGCATATTATCAATATTGGATCTACGGCTGGAAAAGAAGTATATCCAAATGGCAATGTATATTGCGCTAGCAAATATGCCGTAGATGCTATAAATCAAGGAATGCGTCTAGATCTTAACGGAAAAGGCATTAAAGTTGGGGCTATAAATCCAGGACTAGTAGAAACAGAATTTAGTGAAGTGCGCTTTAAAGGAGATACTCAGCGGGCAAGTAAGGTATATCAAAACTTCACGCCATTACAGCCTCAGGACATTGCAGATGTTATCTACTTTGCTATTACAAGACCCCCTCACGTAAATATTGCAGATTTAACCGTAATGTGTTTGGACCAAGCCTCCTCTACAATTGTGCATAAGGGGTAATTACTCTACCACAATCTCGTCAATAAAGGTCCATGCTTTATTTCCAGCGCCCTGCAGGCCATCTGGGATAATGCCATAGCTAGGAATGGAAAACTTAATAAAAGAAGTAGTAACACCCACCTTAAGGTTTACATCCAAAATGGTTTGATTGGTACTTGGTAGATTAACCTTTGGCAATAGCCCATAATCGGTCTGGATTTCAATTTCTTTAGGAGCATACAACCACTGCCCATTGGCATTGTAAAAACGTGTGCTTATTTTAGAAATTTTTGTGGGGTTTGCAAAGGTGATGGTAATCTCCAAATCCTCTCCCCAAAAGCCTAGCCACTCTTTATCTCCAAAGCGTGTGTTGCTTCCAGAGATCCCATTAATAAGGGCAGGGGTTCCTCCTGCGCTATAAGAAGGATGTGGGGCTACATTTACGGCCACTGTTGCTGTAATTGCCTTATGGTATACAATGGTATCTGTAAAGGCTCTTCCAACTGTTTTACCCTCTTTGTATACTTGCCCCGTAATAATTGCATCTTGTGAAATACCAAAGGGTGCCTCATAGGTTTGCTCCTCTTGCCCGTTAATACGATACTTAATTTCTTTGCCTTGGGTTGGTGTGGTAAGTGCATAAGATACTACACCTTGATTTTTTAAAACCCCTCCTTCTAAATCATAGAGGTGATTTCCGTAGTTTATTTTTTTAGCATCTAAGCGCTGTAAATGAGGCTCTAATCTTGATAAGAAATTGATATAATCCTTCTCTAAATCATTGGTTGGGCCCTTCCAAAGAACCTCACTCATGGCAAAAATTCTAGGAAATGTCATGTACTCAACTTGATCTTGAGTGGCCATGTATTCGGTCCAGAGATTCCCTTGGGCGCCTAAGACATGTGTTGCGGCATCTGTATTTTGCAACGCTACAGGAATAGGGTTAAAGCCAAACACCTTTTTTAAAGGTAAGTAGCCACCAATGGCTGTAGGTTCATCTTGGTGGGTGGCCTGGTAATAATCAAAATAGGCATGTGAGGTTGGCGTTAAAATCACATCATGGCCTTGCTTTGCAGCATCAACTGCTCCTTGGGTTCCTCTCCAAGACATAACAGTAGCATTTGGAGCTAGACCGCCCTCCAAAATTTCATCCCAACCAATAATTTTCTTGCCTTTAGAATTAATATGCTTTTCTATTTCTGTTATAAAATAGCTTTGCAAACCGTGCTCATTTGTAAGGTTTTTTTCTGTAATGAGTTTTTGACAATTAGGGCAGGCCTTCCAGTTTGTTTTAGGGGCCTCATCGCCTCCAATGTGGATATACGCTCCAGGAAATAATTCCATCACCTCATCTAGTACATTTTTAAGAAAAGTAAAGGTCTCTGGCTTTGGGCAATAGATGTTTTCAAACACGCCCCATTTAGTTGCCACTGCAACTTGCTCTTTAGTACATCCTAAATCTGGGTAGGCATGAATAGCAGCCTGGGCATGTCCAGGAAGTTCAATTTCTGGAATTATAGTTACATGATGTTCTTTGGCAAAGGCAACAATTTCTTTAACCTCTTGTTGGGTGTAAAACCCGCCATAGGGCTTGCCGTCAAAGCGTTGAGGTGTGTCGTTATAATGCCCTATTAATGTTTCTTCCCGATAGGCTCCTTTACTGGTGAGATCTGGATATTGTTTTATTTCTATACGCCACCCCTGATCATCTGTTAAATGCCAATGAAAGGTGTTCATTTTTAAGGCCGCCAACTCAGCGATATATTGTTTAATAAACTCTTTTGGGAAGTAATGGCGGGATACGTCAAGATGCATACCGCGATATGCAAACATAGGGGCATCTTTAATTTCTAAACAAGGAATCGTTATACTATCAATTCCAGATGTGTTTTCTTGTTCTACATCTGGAGGTAGTATATGGCGCAAACTCTGAATTGCATAAAAAGCGCCCGCGCCGTCTGAGGCTTTAATAGTAATGCGTTTTTTAGAAATAGTGAGCGTATACCCTTCTTTTGGCAACAAAGTGTCTTTAATAATTACAATAGTTGCGGCAGTTTGTGGAGCAGAAATTAGATCAATTCCAGCACCATTAAAAAGGTATGCTTTTAAGAAATTTGAGGCTGTTTTAAATTCTGGGATTGCAAAGAGTGTGCTTGTTTTAGTTAAGGTGAAATTACCACCACCTATTTCTAGTTGTTGCGGGGCAGGAATAATGTTAGCCTGGGTAACTAGAAGTTGTTTGCCCTTATTGGGAGCACAACTGCTTGGACAAAATAAAAAGGCCCAATAGTAAAAATAAAGGGAGGCTATAAAAACGGCTTGTGTTAGTACTGTAGTGCATTGAGGGTTTTAAATTGTAGGATTGTAGATTGTGGATCTTTGGTTAAAAAAATGATTTTCTTTTCCTGGCCAGGCAACAAATCAAAAAAGTTGTCTGTAAAGTGCCCTGGAGTGTTAGTATATAAAAATACATTTTTTTGCAGTGTTGTAGCCTTAAGTGAAATTTCAACACCCTGAGAAACTATATTGGTTTTCATGTCAAAACCCTCCTCGCCTAGGGCTAAATCTTTTGGTTTTGCAAAATAGTGTACCCCTTGAGTATCTCCAAATAGAATCTTTGCGTAGGTTTGTTTTGGGTCAAACTCAATCTCACTTAAATCTACCTGATAGACTACTTGGTTTTTCTCATTAAAGGTTCGCACAGATTTTGTGGGTGTTTGGTGCAGGATATTTCCGTTAAAATCATAAAATACAACGTGCATTGGCTGCCCTAAAGTAATGGGGCCATCATCTACCACTTTAATTTTTAATAGGTTGTTTTGCTCAAAAGGTATGATTATTCTATTTTCAAAAGCTTGTTTTACCTTGTAATGCAAAGCTTTCCAGTTTCCTAAACCATCAATGCTGGACCAAGAAACTGCAGGCCAGCAATCATTAAGTTGCCAGTACAAAGTCCCCATATTGTATGGCTTTGCTCCGCGATGCGCTTTGATGCCTTTGGTTATGCCATAAGCCTGTAATAACTGACTCACGTATATGTAATCTTCAGGCTTTGTTGGCACTGGAAAATCTCTTTTCATGTACTGCTTAATGATCGCAAAACCTCTGGAATGCTTTTGATGGCTTTTAAAACTTGGATGGGAAAGATCGATAGTATCCTCTTGGGTGAAATACTTGATAGCCTGATATCCCGGATAAGACTGGAACCCAAATTCGCTCATAAATCTAGGTACTTCCTGCTCAAAATGCTCAAAGGGATAGCCATCATGCCATACCCACCAATCATGCGCATCTCCCTGAAACTGGTACCGTTTATCTCCCCTGCCAAACTTGGGAGAGCTTTCCCAATATGAAATACTCCCATGTAAGCTATCTACTACTTTGGGTAAAATACCATTAAAAACCGCTTGATAACTGTTCCAAATTTCTTCTTTTTGAGCTTGGGTCTTATCTGCTTGCCAACCCCAACGGTGCCAGCCTTCGCTGTTTTCGTTATTCCCACAATAAAGAGCAATACTTGGGTGTTGCCTTAGCCGTTTTACATTGGCAACGGCCTCATTTTTAACATTGTTTAAAAATTCTTTATCTCCAGGGTACATTGCGCAAGCAAACATAAAATCTTGCCAAACTAAGATCCCTTTTTCATCACATAGGTCATAAAACAAATCATCTTCATACACCCCGCCACCCCAAACGCGTAGCATATTCATGTTTGCCTGAAGAGCATCGTCTAGTAATTTCTCGCGGTCCTTGGGCTGCACCTGGGAGAGAAATATGTTTTGCGGAATATAATTTGCCCCTTTTAAGTATATCGGTTTTCCGTTAAGTTTAAAATAGAAGCTTTCTCCAAGGCTGTCTTTTTCTGTAACGAGTTGTATGGTCCTAACGCCTACTTTTTTGTGAAGGGTTTCTAGAATTGTGTTGTCTTTTTTTAAGGTGTATTGTAAAATCATACAAAAAGGGAGTGCCAAGATTGTGTGTCCACCAGAGTTTTGGGTTTTTTATAGAAAATGGAATACTATACTTTTTTACACCCTTATGTAATGTTATGGGCTTAGAATATATTTCTCCTGTGGTGTTATTTATAGCCTCTATAACACAGCGCGTATCTGCCTTAAAAGACATCACCTCAATATTTGCCTCTACCAATGCCTGGGAGGTTGTTATTTCTTGGGTTTTAATATAAACATCCTCAAGTCTTGCTATACTGTAAGACACTAATGATACATCGCGCCAAATACCCATTGTCTTGATCTTTGGGCCCCAATCCCAACCGTACTGAAATTGTGGTTTGCGAGAAAACACTCTTGGACCCTCTGGGAGGGTATAGCCTAATTTTAATGCGGCCTTTGCCTCTATAGCATCTGGACTATACAAGGTTACCTCTAAGGTGTTTTGAAGTTGTAAAATTTCGGTTACATTAAATTCATAGGGGTTAAATGCATTATTGGTTTGTAAGATAAGGTGACCGTTCAATACTACCTTTGCATAGGTATCTAAGCCCTCAAATTTAAGGATATGCTGCTTTGTTTTTAAAAGTGAAGAAGAAATAGTAAAGGATTTTTTATAACTCCAATCTTTTTCAGACACCCACTGAATACTGTCTTGGTTATTCAGTAAAAAAGGATCTGGGATTGCACCCAACCTAAGTAGGTCTGACTGTACGCTCCCCGGTACTTGGGCTGGTTGCCAATTTTGAGAGTCTACCCCTTGAAATTGCCAATCATTGCCATTTAAAGAAAGGAGTTGATTTGGAGATTGCTGACAAGCTATTAATACTAGTGTTAGTAGAAACAATAAAATAATTCTCATGCTACTAAAATAAGCATCTTATTTACCATACAATAGCTCCTTTACCTTATAAACCAAAATTTGAAAGAAAAAATGATGCAGTTCATCGATTTTTTTGTTTACAGGTCCAGTAATTGAAGTTTTTGACTATTTTTTTGCTCAATAAATACGATTAAATGATATAAAAACACGATTAAATACGATTAAATGAAATATTATCACATTTTTTTGATTTTTTGATTTTTATCGACAAATGCTTTATTGACCTGGCTTTTGAAGATTATTTTTGTTTCATTACCTTTAAAAAAACATCAATAAAATCGACTAAATGTGATAAATATCGGTTAAAGTGTTTTTGTGTTGTATAAAGTTTTATATTTGAACTATCATCATGCCCCAAATTTGATGACCCCAAATTATGAAACCTATTAAACTTAGCCTACTTGCTATGGTTTTTTTAATGTCGTTTGCTTCTTGCAGCGAAGAAGAAATGGCCACAGAAATAATCGAAGATTACACCATTGACCTAAATCTTGCAAAAGAAACAAACTGGGAAATGGCAGAAGAAATTACATACTACATTAACGAGCACAGAGGCTCTATAGGTCTTAACCCAATTGAGGTAGATCAACAACATGGATCAGCCTATGCCGTAGAACACACAAAATATATGATTGCCGTGGAAAACATGAACCATGATAATTTTTACTACCGCCAGCAGGCTCTAATATATCAAGGAGCAGAAAAGGTAGGAGAAAACGTAGCCTTTGGTTACCAAGATGGACAAAGTGTTGTAAGGGCCTGGTTAAATAGCCCAACACACAAAAGAAACATAGAGGGAGATTACACACATTCTGGTTTTGGCATCATGCCAAACGCTAACGGAACCTATTATTTCACCCAACTATTTTACAAAAAATAATACCTACTTATTTATTGTTTGTTACTCCAATTGATAGCCAGCCCCAAAACTATTAGTTGGAGTTTTTTGTGGCATAAATTCTAAAAAAGAGCCTCCCTGTTTTTTACATTGTAAATTTGATGTACTTTTATAGTATAACAAAAAAGTGTAGCCATGGCAATTCAAAAACCGTTTAATTTAAATCAGTGGATTAAAGACAACAGAGCATTACTAAAGCCGCCTGTAGGAAACAAAAATCTATACAAAGAAGCTGGAGATTATATTGTCATGATTGTTGGAGGACCCAATGCCCGAAAAGACTACCATTACAATGAAACAGAAGAGTTGTTTTATCAATTAGAAGGTAACATTCAGGTTCATATACAAGAAGATGGTGTAAAAAAAACGATGGAACTTGGTCCTGGAGATATGTATCTGCATCCGGCCAAAGTGCCCCACTCTCCTGTGCGTGGCGAGAACTCTATAGGACTTGTGATAGAGCGCAACAGAAAAAAATTAAACGTCAATGACGGCTTACTTTGGTTTTGCGAATCTTGCAATGAAAAATTACACGAAGTGTACTTCCCTTTAAACGATGTGGAAGTAGACTTTTTTAAACATTTTAAAGACTTTTACGGCAGTGAAGATTTAAGAACCTGCAACAGTTGTAAAACTGTAATGGAGGTAGACAAGAGGTTTACTAACTAGAAATGGAGGCTAAAAAAAAGTTTTTTTTAGGGTTTTGCCTTATTATGTTCTCGCTTTGCAATGCTCAAAAGCCCAAATTATATTTAGGAACAGCGTTGCAAAAAATATCTGAAACTCAGTACAATAAAATAGAAAAAGAAAGCCATCTTTTACTTTCTTACCAGAGTGATTCTCTCGAGGTTTTTGTGAAAATGAAACGAGAAATCACTGGCATGCTTTCTAAAAAAGATCTTAAAAATGTGCGCCTTGGCTATGAAATTTCTAGTTCAAAAAAATTAAACCCCCAACAAGGTATTGTGATCCAGTATTACCCAGGCGAGGACCCATGCAACAGCAGTGGCAACAGCTCTTTTGTTGAAAAAAAACATAGATCAAGTAAAAAACAAATAGAAAAAACAGCACATTATGCGGCTTATTTTGTTTACAAAAACACTACTGGACTCCACCAATCCAAAAAGGGTGTGGATTGGTATTTGGACCACAATCAAACAATAGAAAATTTATTTTTCCCGTTACATTTCAACTGCGGTAGTTTTGTAATTATAAAGCCTAGTGGGGCGTATTACAGCTATAAATCAGAGTATTCAAACACTACACTGTTCAAGATTTTAAGTAATTTTTAGTCCTATAATTTGGTGTAAATCAAATCTTTAAACACTACGGCCATGAATCTTTTTGTGAACGTGGGCAAAATCGTATCTTCGCGCCACAGGCTCAATAGATTAACCCCTTGAGAGTGCTTTAAAATAAAAACTACAGTACCTAATAAATTCCAATTTCGGAAAAACAACCCTTTATAAAAAGGGATAAAAAATAAATTTTATGTCAACAGTAGCAAAAGACTTCGGTATGGACCAGGCGTTAAAACAACTAGGGCTTGAAGCCGTAAATCAAGGAACCTCAACAGGAAACACGTGGTATCCAGGAGGAGCGCAAATCGCTTCATATTCTCCGGTAGATGGGGCCTTAATAGGTAAGGTTACCACAACTACAAAAGAGGAATACCAGACGGTAATCAAAACCGCTCAAAAAGCATTTTTATCTTTCAGAACAATGCCTGCTCCACTAAGGGGTGAGATTGTACGTCAATTTGGTAACAAATTACGTGAACTGAAAAAACCTCTTGGAAAACTTGTTTCTTATGAAATGGGAAAGTCACTTCAAGAAGGATATGGTGAGGTACAAGAAATGATAGACATCTGTGATTTTGCCGTAGGGTTGTCAAGACAATTAAACGGACAAACCATACCCTCTGAACGTCCTGGTCACGTTATGAGAGAGCAGTGGCACTCACTAGGTATTGTTGGTATCATATCTGCATTTAATTTTCCGGTTGCTGTTTGGGCATGGAACACAGCCCTTGCTTGGGTTTGTGGTGATGTGTGCGTATGGAAAGGAAGTGAAAAAGCACCACTATGCTCAGTGGCATGTCAAAACATTATTGCAGGTGTATTAAAAGACAACAACCTTCCAGAAGGAATCTCCTGTATTATTAATGGAGATTACACAGTAGGTGAAATGATGACTACAGATACCAGAATACCGCTAATATCTGCAACAGGATCTACTCGTATGGGAAGAATTGTTGGCGCAACTGTTGCCCAGCGTTTTGGTAAATCATTACTAGAATTAGGAGGTAACAACGCCATTATTATTACACCAACTGCAGATCTTAAAGTAGTAGTTCCAGGAGCTGTATTTGGCGCTGTTGGTACTGCAGGACAGCGTTGTACCTCAACAAGAAGATTAATTATTCACCAGAGTGTTTATAATAAAGTAAGAGATGCTATTGTTGGCGCTTACAAACAAATCACTATTGGTAACCCACTTGATGAAAACAACCATGTAGGACCATTAATTGATGTAGATGCTGTAAACACCTACCTAGCTGCTATTGAAAAAGCAAAAGCCGAAGGAGGAACCGTACTTGTAGAAGGTGGCGTTGTTCAAGGTCCAGGTTTTGAGAGTGGATGTTATGTAAAACCAGCAATTATTGAAGCTAAAAACAGTTTTGAAATTGTACAACACGAAACATTTGCTCCTATTTTATACTTAATGAAGTATACAGGTGAGGTAGAAGAGGCTATCGAAATGCAAAACGGTGTTGCGCAAGGGCTTTCTTCTGCAATAATGACAAACGAAATGAAAGAGGCAGAAAAATTCTTGTCTTTTGCAGGTTCAGATTGTGGAATTGCTAACGTAAATATTGGAACTAGTGGTGCCGAAATTGGAGGTGCCTTTGGTGGAGAAAAAGAAACTGGTGGCGGCCGCGAAAGTGGTTCGGATGCCTGGAAAGTATACATGAGAAGACAAACCAATACGGTAAACTATTCTGACGAGCTCCCGCTGGCACAAGGAATTAAGTTTGACTTGTAAGGGCTAAGGCTTCCTTATTTTTACACATACAATATAAAGCTCTAGAGGATCTAAATTATTCTTCTGGAGCTTTTTCAATTGCGGCCTTTTTCTTGTGGGTACAACCTATACACTGGATCACTTTGCCAAAATTCTTTTGTTGAGACATCCAACACAGATAGGCTCCCTTTAAAGGCTGCTCCAGTGTCTATATTCCAGAGGTTTGCAAAACTTGTTGGAATTGTCTTGCCTATTTTTGTGGTAGGAGTATGGCCTATGTATATTTCTTTAAACAATAAGAGTCGTTTTGGGTATCTATTGCTTTTTTTGGAGAGTAAAGGGTCTAAGCTACAGGCCATTTCCCAAAGAGACCTATCCCAATATACAAAATCAGGGTAAAACTCTTGTTTTGGCCCTGCTTGGTTGGTAAATCCTGCATGAACAAACAACCTGTTTTGCGGATCTATATAGTAGTTGTGTAGCGATTCTAGAAATGAAATATGCTCATTTTTTTCAGCTGGAGAAACATGCTTGTATCCTGCAATAGTAGCAGCTCCTCCATGAGCTACCCACAAAGGATTCGTGTCATTTTTGGTCAAATACCGATGTACTAAATAATCGTGATTTCCTCTCAGAAATATACACTGATGGGTTTTACTGATAGAAATTAAAAAGGAAATCACTTCCACAGCGTCACTCCACCCATCCACATAATCTCCCAAAAAGACTAAAGTGTCCTCTTTAGAAATATGAGCACGACTCCACACCTGCTGCAAGGCTTTTAAACCTCCATGGATATCTCCAATGACTAAAGTTCTATTGGGTAAAGACATTAATAACCTAACTTTTCTCGTACTCTTTGCAGAACTCCGTCGGCTACTTTTTTGGCCTTTAGGGCGCCAACTTTTAGGGCATCGTCAATAAGTTGAGGGGTTGCCATAAAGTGGTTATACCGCTCTCTTGGGCCTTCAAACTTTGTGAGAATAAGCTCAAAAAGAGCTTGTTTTGCATGACCATAGCCATAATTTCCGCCTTGATAATTGGCTTTCATTGCCTGGGTTTCAGCCTCAGAGGCCAACAAAGCGTAAATAGCAAAACAATTACAGGTGCTCCAATCTTTAGGCTCTTCTAAGGGGGTGCTATCTGTTTGTATTTTCATCACCTGCTTGCGCAGTTGCTTTTGAGGTAAAAATATATTGAGGGTGTTGTCTCTAGATTTACTCATTTTTTGCCCATCAATTCCTGGAATTAATTTGGTGTCTTGCTGGACCTTAGCCTCTGGCAAAACAAATGTGTCTCCAACCTGGGCATGAAATCTTGAGGCTACATCACGCGTCATTTCAATGTGCTGTAATTGATCTTTCCCTACGGGTATATACTGCGCGTCATACAAAGAGTATATCTGCAGCCATGAGCATTGGGTAGGTAAACAAACCTGCGTTTACATCCTCTAGCCTTCCAGATTTATCTTTAAAAGAATGTGCAAGAGTAAGGCGCTGGTATGGAAAAAAACAACTTAGATACCAAGACAACTCTGTTACTTGCGGTATGTCACTTTGGCGATAAAAAACGGTTTTCTCTACATCCAGCCCAAAGGCCAACCATGTGGCTGCGGTACTGTTTGTGTTTTCACGCAGCACTGCAGCATCCTTAATTTGAGTAAGGGTATGCATATTGGCGATAAACAAAAAACTATCATTATTTAAATCATTTGCCATTTCAATAGCAGGCACAATAGCACCCAGTATGTTACCTAAATGCGGTGTGCCGGTACTTTGTATTCCTGTAAGTATTCTTGCCATAATGATGCTCTGTAGAGAGGTTATTTCTTTAATATTACACAAAGTTAACCCTTTTAGTGTTATTAGGTAATTCAAATTGGTATTTTTGAGACTTATGAAAATAGTAACATATCCTCTTTTTCTTGTGTACAGGGTTTGGTTTTATATCCTTATAGCTGTTCCAATTCTGGTACTATTCCCCTTTCTACTTCTAAGTACTCTAAAGCAAAGTTGGTATCCAACTTTTTTTAAATTAGCCAGAATATGGGCTGGTTTTATTTTATATGGCATGGGGCTTATTCCTAGTATAAAAAGAGAAGCCACCTACCAAAAAAACAAGAGTTATATGTTTGTAGCAAATCATACCTCCATGACAGATATCATGCTCATGTTGTATGTCACAAAAAATCCTTTTGTGTTTGTAGGCAAGAAAGAACTGAGCAAAATTCCTCTTTTTGGATTTTTTTACAAACGCACTTGTATTTTGGTGGATAGAAAAAACCCCAGAAGCCGAAGAGAAGTTTTTGAAAGCGCTCAAAAAAGACTCAATCAAGGATTGAGTATTTGTATTTTCCCAGAGGGGGGTGTTCCAGATCAGGAAAGTGTTGTTTTAGATAGCTTTAAAGACGGGGCCTTTAGACTTGCTATAGAGCACCAAATAGACATAGCCCCTATGGTGTTTTTTGACAATAAAAAACACTTCTCTTATACTTTTTTTAGTGGAAGTCCTGGAAAATTAAGAGTAAAAACACTTGCCCTTATTGCAACAAAAGGAAAAACTCTAGACAATAAAAGAGAACTAAACCAGCTTACAAGAGCTGCTATTTTACAAGAGTTAGAACAATCTTTGGCATAAAAAAACCCCTCACAAAAAGCAAGAGGGTCTATGGGGTGTAACCTTAATAAATTAAGGCTCTATTTTTGTATCTTCTTCTTCAGATGGCTCTTTAGAGGCGTCTTTAAATTCTTTAATTCCGCTCCCAAGGCCACGCATTAATTCTGGTATTTTCCTACCACCAAATAATAGTAAAATAACTACTGCAATTAATACAATTTGAGGCCATCCAATGACTAAGAAAAATGATAATGCTTCCATAATACGTTGTTTTATCCAACAAAGGTAATAAGAAAACTCTAGATTATGTGTTTTGTATTAAAGAATACCCCTGAAGGCTGCGTGGTTTATTTTATATTTGTGACATACAATACAACTTAAATGGTGACCAAAGAAAACAGATCTAATAAAATTAAAAAGAAACTCTTACATAAGTACCGCTTTGTGGTGCTTAATGAAGAAACCTTTGAGGAGCGTTTTTCTTTTAAATTAAATAGGCTTAATGTTTTTGTGTTTAGCACCCTATTTGCCATGTTGCTCATTGCAATAACAGCTCTTTTTATTGCATTTACCCCCTTGCGAGAATACATCCCTGGGTATTCCTCTACTTCTTTAAAGAAAAAAGCAACAGAGTTATCATACAAGACAGACTCTCTTCAAAATATTATTAGCGTTAATGAGCGGTACCTCACTTCTATACGCAAGGTACTCTCTGGAGATGTTGAAACGGTAAATTTCAACAAAGACTCTATCCTGGAATTAGCAAAAAATGATGTTGCTCTGATTGATTTTACGCCCTCTAAGCAAGATTCTTTGTTGAGAGAAAGAGTGGCCCGGGAAGACAAGTACAACCCTTTATTAAACGCCACAGAGATTGGAGTGGTGTTTTTTGCACCAGTGAAAGGGGCTATTTCTGAGGGATATAACCCACAAACCAAACACTTTGCAATTGATGTTGTTACGGTTAAAAACGCTCCTGTAAAAGCTGCTGCAGATGGTACCGTTATTTTTGCAGGTTGGACGCCAAACACAGGCAATGTTATTATTCTAAAACACATCAATAACACCATCACTGCCTATAAACATAATGCCTCTTTGAGCAAAAACCAGGGAGACATTGTTAAGGGTGGAGAAGTTATTGCTACGGTGGGCAATACCGGAGAATTAACCACAGGACCACACCTTCATTTTGAACTTTGGCGAGAAGGGTACCCTGTAAACCCGCAAGACTTTATTGATTTTGATTAAACTAAAAACCACTACCTCGTGTCACTAAAATCTATAGCAGCATTACTATTTGCAAAACATGCAACAAGGCAAATCAACAACTGGGCTTCTAAACCTTTACAAACTCAAGAGAGAGTCTTTAAGCAATTAATTAGTGCCGCAAAAAATACCGCATTTGGGAAAGATCATGGTTTTGACAAAATAACATCACACCAAGATTTTGTGGCTCAGGTACCCATAAGAGACTACGAGGCATTACGCACATATGTAGACCGTGTTGTAGCTGGAGAAGAAGATATATTATGGCCAGGCAAGCCATTGTATTTTGCCAAAACTTCTGGAACAACCTCTGGGGCCAAATACATCCCTTTAACAAAAGAATCGATGCCAACGCACATTAAGGCGGCTCGAAATGCTATTTTATGTTATATCAATCAAACAAAAAAGGCGGCATTTGTAGATGGTAAAATGATCTTTTTACAAGGCAGCCCAGAAATGACTACACAAAATGGGATTGGTCTAGGAAGACTCTCCGGAATTGTAGCCCATTATGTCCCTAAATATCTTTTAAAAAATAGACTTCCTTCCTGGAAAACCAACTGCATAGAAGACTGGGAAACAAAAGTAGATGCCATTGTCCAGGAAACAAAAGCAGAGAACATGACCGTGATAAGCGGCATACCGCCATGGGTGCAAATGTATTTCGAAAAATTAACCCAGGCCACAGGAGAAAAAACAGGAGATCTCTTTAAAAACTTTGAACTCTTTATTTATGGCGGTGTTAACTTTGAGCCGTATCGCGCAAAATTTGAAGCCTTAATTGGCAGAAAAGTACCAAGTATAGAATTATTCCCTGCTAGTGAAGGGTTTTTTGCATTCCAGGATAGCCAGCACGAAAAAGGAATGCTTTTACAACTGGATAGTGGTATATTTTATGAGTTTGTAGCGGCAGATGATTTTTTTACAGAAAATCCAAAAAGACATACAATCTCTGAGGTCCAGCTTGGGGTTAACTATGTCTTACTAATCTCCACTAGCGCAGGATTATGGGGTTATAATATTGGAGACACCGTCGAGTTCACATCACTTACACCCTATCGTGTAATTGTTACAGGGCGTATCAAGCATTATATCTCTGCCTTTGGAGAACACGTGATTGCAAAAGAAGTGGAAACGGCCATGAAACAAGCAATGGACAGCTTTGGTTTTTCAATTTCAGAATTTACCGTTGCACCGCAAACAAATCCTACAAATGGAGAACTTGCCTACCATGAGTGGTTTATAGAGTTTGAAAACACCATAGACAATTTGCCAGAAATAGCTCAAAAATTAGATGCCGTATTACAAAGCCAAAACAGCTATTACAAAGATCTTTTGGACGGAAATATGTTGCAACAACTCAAAATTAGCCCGCTTGAAAAAGGTGCTTTCCAGGGGTTTATGAAATCTCAAGGGAAGCTCGGGGGTCAAAACAAAGTACCTAGACTCTCTAATGATAGAAAAATTGCTGACAGTTTAGCAATCTTTAAATTAAAAACCCCCTGAGTTTAAAAATTATGCCCCTTAACTGGAGTGGCTTTTTTAGATTAAATGCCTACAAATAGTAGGTTTGCGCCCATGGGCTACTAGCTGCCAAAAAGAATATGTTATCTTTGCGGGTATGACAAAGCTAAAATCACATACAAGATCTAGAGCTCAAGAAAGTACAGGAGCCATTGAGCGGTTATACATTACCATGAGACACCTCTTTAACAGAGGGTTCTACAAGCCTATGGGCGTCTCTGGTGAATCTCTTCGTGAGGCGCTACTCACACTACGTCCAGAAATTTATGGAGCCATTGCTGAAGAGAAATCTGAGCTGCAAGGCCTTTTGTACGTAATTGACAGACTGCCCTACGGCATAGAAGAGTGCAGATATATAAACCTAACTAGTGATGAAGGGTATAAAAACTCTCATTTCTCACCAATTATCCCGGCCAAAAGAAGAAGAAATTGCTATCGTATTGACCAAGAGCAAATGAATATTGAGGTCACTAGAGGGCGCTCAGAGATATATGACATTCTTACCCACCTTACTTTTTTATATATAGAGTCTCACAAAATAATGCGTCAAGTAGTTATCAACGATGGCCAGGATGTAAACAGAGACTGGAAAAAACTAGAACAAGCAGTCCTTAAAAAAGGAAAGCTAAGCCAAAAAGAGAAAGAAATTGCACTTACACATACCGCAAACTTTCTAGGAAGAACCTTTGCTGAGGTAAATGATGTGTATACGGCTTTTTCTTGTGAGCAAAACGAGCATCGTTTTTTAAGTATTATCTATCATCTAGGGAAAGGCGCAATTGATGAAATTGTTAAAAACGAAAAAAGAATTATCACCTTCAGCCCTGTATTAAGAGAGCGTATCGGGCATCATATACATGGAGAGCGCTGGGCCTTTAATATCAAACAAACCCTTGATCAAAAAGGATTACTGGAGCGCCCTATTCATGTCATTAGTGCAAACATGCACAGTGTAATGAATAGCCTGTATGCAGAAAAAGCATTGCCTGTTGAAGCAAAAAAAGGAGCCATGCACCTCTATGAGCTACTAAGTGATTCTGGTAGTGATACCCAGCGTGAGAAAACAACACAATTGGCCAACAAACAAGGGATGACTTTTCTTAAAGACAGTAGTGGCACAAACATCAATGTGCAAATTTTTGATACTGCAAAACTAACATCATTGCCCTATGGTTTGCAAGCCTCTGGGCAACAAACAAAAGACAAGCCCGTAATTATTGTTATGGATTATGCCTTTGGTGAACAGGCCTATGAAACCATGGATGAGTTATTAAAACCCTATACTACAGATACCAAAACACAGTTTTTAAACGTTGTGTCTATCGGGATTATGGGTAAGGCAGGAATTTTGGAGGGAGGAAAAGGTGATATCATGATTCCATCGGCACACGTGTTTGAGGGAACGGCAGATAATTATCCTTTTGAAAACAAACTCAAAGTATCTCATTTTGAAAAAGATGATATTGCAGTTTGTGAAGGTTCTATGATAAGCGTGCTAGGAACATCGCTACAAAACAGAGATGTGTTACAGTTTTTCTTTACCTCAACTTGGAATGTAGTTGGACTGGAGATGGAAGGTGCCCACTACCAAAAAGCAATACAGGCGGCCTCAACCATACGAGGGAGTATCAGTAGTGATGTTAAGGTGATGTACGCATATTACGCCAGTGATAACCCTTTAGAAACTGGAAGTACTCTGGCCTCTGGAGGCCTTGGGACAACCGGCGTAAAGCCAACCTACCTGATTACAGAAAAAATGTTGAGATTAATTTTACAATAGCATTAAAGAGTATATGTCAAACAAAGTATTAATTACCGGTGGGGCAGGATTTATTGGGTCCAACTACGTAACATATGTCTTGGAGAATACTACAGATGAAATTTTCGTCTTAGACAAACTCACCTATGCAGGAGATCTAAAAAATCTGGAACCTGCTACAGGCCATGCAAACTATCATTTTATAGAAGGTGATATTTGTGATATGGCCTTGGTATTTAAACTATTTAAAAAGCATCGCTTTGAGAGGGTTGTTCATTTCGCGGCAGAATCTCACGTGGATAATTCTATCACAAATCCGGGGGCTTTTATTGCAACAAATATTACAGGAACTTTTAACCTTTTACAAGCGGCATATAAAACCTGGATGGAGGGCCCTAACCTTTATAAAAAAGGCTGTGAAACCAACCGTTTTTTACATGTTTCTACAGATGAAGTCTATGGCTCTTTAGGCGCTACAGGCTTGTTTACAGAACAAACACCATATGCCCCAAATAGCCCCTATAGCGCTTCTAAAGCCTCTAGTGATTTTATTGTGCGTAGCTATTATCATACCTATGGTATGGCAGTGGTTACAACCAATTGCTCAAACAACTATGGGCCCAACCAACACAAAGAAAAATTAATCCCTACCATAATTAGAAAAGCGGTGGCCGGAGAGCCTATCCCTATTTATGGCGATGGTAAAAATGTGCGAGATTGGCTTTATGTAAAAGATCATTGCGTAGGGATAAAAAAGGCCATAGATACAGGGCGCCTTGGAGAAACCTATAATATTGGTGGACGTAACGAGCGAGAAAATTTATACATTGCACATACTATTTGCAATATACTAGATACCCTGCAGCCCAAAGGGTTTTCTTATAAAGAACAAATCACCTTTGTAGGAGATAGACCAGGGCATGATTTTAGGTATGCTATTGACGCAACTAAGATAGAAAAAGAATTGGGCTGGAGCGCAGACGAAAATTTTGAAAGCGGTATTGAAAAAACAATCGCTTGGTATCTAGAGAACAGTGATAGATTATTTTAAACACTAAAACAAATATACTTTGAAAGGAATCGTACTTGCCGGGGGAAGCGGCACCAGATTACACCCACTAACCCTTGCCGTTAGCAAGCAGTTAATGCCTGTGTATGACAAGCCTATGATTTATTACCCATTATCCACTTTAATGCTTGCGGGTATCAGAGAGATTTTAATTATCTCTACCCCTGATGACTTGCCTTTATTTAAAAAACTCTTAGGTGATGGAAAAAAATTAGGCTGTGATTTTCAATACGCACAGCAAGCCCAGCCTAACGGGCTTGCAGAGGCCTTTATTATTGGTAAAGAGTTTATTGGCAAAGACAAAGTAGCATTAATTTTGGGAGATAACATTTTTTATGGATCTGGACTAAAAGCCTTATTGCAAGCAAACAATAACCCCAAGGGAGGTATTGTATATGCATACCATGTACAAGATCCAGAGCGGTATGGAGTTGTTGCCTTTGACAAACAGGGAAAAGCCTTGTCTATTGAAGAAAAACCAAGCCAACCAAAATCAAATTATGCCGTACCTGGCATCTATTTTTATGACAATACGGTAGTTGACATTGCAGCTAATATAGCGCCAAGCCACCGTGGTGAATTAGAAATCACAGATGTAAATAATGTGTATTTACAGCAAGGAAAACTAAATGTGAGCATCCTAGATAAAGGGACTGCTTGGCTAGATACAGGAACCTTTGCCTCTTTAATGCAAGCCTCTCAATTTGTTGAAGTAATAGAAGAGCGACAAGGTCTTAAAATTGGAGCCATAGAAGAAGCTGCCTATGAAATGGGTTATATCACAAAAAAACAACTTCATACCCTAGCGGCGCCCTTACTTAAAAGCGGCTATGGTAAACATTTAATGCAACTCGATTAATTTGAAACTCGAAAAAACCAACTTAGAAGATTGTTTTATTCTCTCGCCAAAGGTGTTTGAGGATGAGCGTGGCACTTTTAGCGAAACCTTTAATGCCAAAAACTTTTTAGATCAAACTGGTATTGCTGTCGCTTTTGTGCAAGACAACGAGTCTACCTCAAAGTATGGGGTGGTGCGTGGTTTGCATTTTCAGACAGGAGTTCATGGCCAGACAAAATTAGTGCGGGTGGTTAAAGGAAGCGCTTTGGATGTTGTTGTAGATCTAAGAAAAGGAAGCCCTAGCTTTGGAAAAAGCTTTAGTATTGTGCTTTCTGGGGAAAACAAAAAACAATTGTTTGTTCCTCGTGGATTTGCTCACGGTTTTAGTGTATTAGAAGATGCTACCGTATTTGCATACAAATGTGACGCCTACTATAACAAAGAAAGTGAACGAGGTATTGTCTACAATGACGCAACCTTAGCCATAGATTGGCACCTAAGTAGTAATGCTATGATTGTTTCAAAAAAAGATCTTGAATTACCTACATTTGCAGCCATAAAACCAGAATAAAAAAACATGGCGCGATGTGCTATGAATAATTAGATGAAAAAAACAAATTTAATCGTATTTGGTACGCGCCCTGAGGCCATAAAAATGGCTCCATTGGTTAAAAAGTTTCTAGAACGAGATGATTTTGTAACCAAAGTTTGTGTTACTGCTCAACATAGAGAGATGTTAGACCAAGTGTTGGCATTTTTTGAAATCACCCCAGACTATGATCTTGATTTAATGCGTCCTAATCAAAATCTTTTCACGCTTACCGCCTCCATTATTGAAGGCATGAAACCGGTATTGGATGAGGTGCAACCAGACTTTGTATATGTACATGGTGATACAACTACCTCAACAGCAGCGGGTATAGCTGCTTTTTATAGCGGCGCCAAGGTGTGTCATGTTGAAGCAGGATTAAGAACCTATGACAGGCAATATCCTTTCCCTGAAGAATTTAACAGACAACTTACTGGAAAGATTGCAGATTATCATTTTGCTCCTACACAAGGATCAAAAAACAACCTTTTAAAAGAAAACACCCCACAAGAAAATATCCTTGTGACCGGAAACACGGTAATAGATGCATTACTGTATGGAGTTGATAAGGTAAATGCTCCAAATTTTATAGATCCAGAGATAGAACAACTAAAAAAGCTACTAGATTTTAGTAAAAAAATTGTTTTAGTTACTGGCCACCGAAGAGAAAATCACGGAGATGGATTACATAATATTTGTAGCGCATTAAAAACCATTGCAAGTAATAATCCAGATATAGAAATTATATATCCAGTTCATTTAAATCCAAACGTAAAAGGACCTGTCCATGAATTACTTGGAGGTATTGATACAATATTCTTGGTGCAACCCTTGGCATATGCTGCTTTTATTTGGCTCATGGAGAAGAGTTACTTAATTATCACAGACAGTGGAGGTATTCAAGAGGAAGCGCCAAGTCTAGGAAAACCTGTGCTGGTAACAAGAGACACAACAGAAAGACCCGAGGCAGTTACAGAAGGTACCGTGCTACTTGTAGGAACAAACACCTCTAAAATTGTTGAACAAGCAGACAGGTTACTTGGTGACAGCACATTATATGATACTATGAGCACCTTGCATAACCCTTATGGTGATGGTGCCGCATCAGAGAAAATTATAAATTATATTAAAGCATTATAGATGGAAAAGAAACCAAGTGTCGTAATGGTTGGTTTGGGTTATATTGGTTTACCAACAGCGGCCCTTATAGCAAGTAGAGGACTACATGTAACAGGCGTAGATGTACATCAGCATGTTGTTGATACAATTAATAAAGGTCAAATACATATAGTTGAGCCAGATTTGGATGGTTTGGTACACCACGTTGTACATAAATCTTTTTTAAAAGCAACACTTACACCAGAGACAGCAGATGTATATTTAATTGCGGTTCCAACTCCGTTTAAAGACAATTATGTTCCAGATGTTTCCTATGTTTTGGCTGCGGTTTCAAAAATAACACCCACACTAGAGAAAGGTGCATTAGTGATTCTAGAATCTACGAGCCCAGTAGGCACAACACGATTAATTGAAAAACAAATCTATAAAGATAGACCCGAGCTAGAAGGACATATATTTATTGCTTATTGTCCAGAGAGAGTATTGCCTGGTAACATCTTGTATGAACTTAAGCATAATGATAGGGCCATTGGCGGTATTAATAAAATATCTACCCAAAAAGCCATCGATTTTTACAAGTATTTTGTCGTGGGAACGCTGCATCCAACCAATGCTAAAACTGCAGAGATGGTAAAATTGGTTGAAAACGCCTCTAGAGATAACCAAATTGCTTTTGCAAATGAATTATCCATTATTTGTGATAAAGCAGGCATTAATGTATGGGATATGATAGCCCTTGCAAACAAGCACCCAAGGGTTAACATCTTAAATCCTGGCACAGGTGTTGGAGGACATTGCATCGCTGTAGACCCATGGTTTATTGTCTCTGAATTTCCTGAAGAAAGTGGTTTGATTAAAAAATCAAGAGAAACTAATAACTATAAAACACAATGGGTATTAGAGAAAATAAAAAATAAAGCACTCGGGTTTAAAGTAGAAAATAGTCGGGACGCTGTAATTGCGTGTATGGGCCTAGCTTTTAAACCTGATATTGATGATTTAAGAGAATCTCCAGCGCTTTTGGTGGCACAATCCTTAAAAGAAGCATCTTTTACAACCTTAAATGTAGAGCCAAATTTACATGAGAGTCACGCCATAGAGATTACAGATACAGCCCATGCAATCAAGAGCGCAGATATTATTGTATTTCTGGTGTCTCATTCTGGGTTTAAGAGTTTAGAGCTCCCTGAGGACAAAATTGTATTAGATTTTTGTGGTGTGCTTAATTAAAATAACATGCCTATAAAACTCATTAATAGTTACTTAGTGAGGTGTAGCACTATTTTAAAGAGGCTTTTTATAATTTCTGAAATAGCATAATGATTAACCTATTAGTTACAGGATCAAATGGACAGTTGGGACAGTGTTTGAAGCAGCTGCTGCTCAGCGCCACTGATATTTCATGCTATTTTGCAACTAGAGAAGACCTAGACATTACAAATAGTGATGAAGTACAACGGTTTTTTAGTGAACACAACTTTGATTATTGTATTAATACAGCAGCATATACCAATGTAGAAAAAGCAGAGAGTGAACAAAAAGAGGCTTTTTTAATAAATGCAGAAGGAGCATACAGCCTTGCAAAAGCCTGTAAAAAGCACAATGTGGTTTTACTACACATATCTACAGATTATGTATTTGACGGCATGGCCAAAACACCATATCAAGAACAGGATCCCACAAATCCTTTAAATGTATATGGAGCCTCTAAATTAAAAGGGGAACAACATATAGGTGATACTTGGAACAAACACTTTATTATACGCACCTCTTGGCTTTATAGCCAGTATGGACATAATTTTTTAAATTCCATGCTTGAATTTGCTAAGCAAAAAAAAGCTTTAACCATTACAACACAACAAAAAGGAACCCCCACCAATGCAAATGAATTAGCACAAGTGTTGGTAACTATCATAAAAACTGGAAATGCCCGTTATGGTGTATACCATTTCAGTAATCAAGGAGAAGCCACTTGGTATGATTTTGCTGAAGCTATATTTAAGGCAACTGGAGAAATAGATACCGTAAATCTTGCAAAAACCGAGCATTACGCTACTTTTGCTAAAAGACCAGCCTATAGCGTGCTAAATTGCAGTAAGTTAAAAGATACTTTAGACATCACATATAGAAATTGGGAAGACAGTTTAAAACAAATTATTAACAGTAAATAAAATTATATGTCACAAACGAGCAAGGATGAGATAGACTTAGGGTATCTCATAAATAAGATTAGTGAACTATTTAAAAACATTTCAGTAAGCATTTACAATAGCATACAATTTTGCTTAAGAAACTGGTATTTTATTGTTGGTTTATTAATTGGTGGTATTGTTTTAGGGTATTTTTCTGAAATAGACTCAAAACCAGCAAAGAAAGCAACGCTTATCTTAAGAACAAATTTCAATACTGCAGAATACACCTACAATGCCCTTAACACGTTAATGGTTAAGTCTAAAGCATTGGATACCGCGTTTTTAAAACAACATGGTTTTAAAACAGGAGCAATGAAATTAGAGGAATCGAAATTACACCCATGGTAAACTTTAAGGATATTACTGAAAATTTCTGACAAAACTGAACGCGGTACTTGAGGCCTTGCTAAGAAACGTTGAGTTTAAAGATGAAGAAGCCATTACAAATTCTTTTTATTCTGGATATAAGTTTCATCAGGTAGATTTTGTTTTATCAAACAGCGCAACTCAAAAAACCATAGATAATGTTCTTGCCTATTTAAATAACAACGAGATCATAAAAAGATCTGCGCAAAACGGAAAAACAGTTTTAGAGCAAAATATTGCAATGAATGAGTTTTCTATCGAGCAGATAGATATAACTATTTCAAAGTACAACCAAAATACGTTTATGGGCTCAACCTCTTCGCAGGTTGTTGTGGTAGATAAAAACTTTAGCTACAATGGTGTGCTTGTTGAAAAGGCTAAGTTGCAAAAAGAAAACACGCACTTAAAAAACGAATTAGTATATGCAGACCATGCCATTGTTAAAGTTACTAATCCAAATATTGTAGAAGATAAAAGACCCTCTTACAAAATGAAATATGTAACATATCCACTATTTTTTCGTGTTCTTGTTTTTTGTTTTTAGTTGGTTTTCTAGAGTTTATAAAAAGGCAGAAGCGTATTCTATTATAAAAAACCAATAACACATATTGATTTTTTTACAATTTCTAAAAAAGCACATTTCCTTGCTGTTAATGATAGCGGGGGCAGGAAGTATTTTTTTGGTAAATATTGTTTTAAAAGCAACCCTAAGCGATTTCCAGTATGGTGAATATTCCATATTTATCACTTTTTTACAAGTGTGTATCTCTTTTGGATTTCTAGGTTTAGAGCAGGTGTTTTTAAGGCTCTCTGAGGTAAGAGATGACAGACTCCTTACAGACAAAAAACTATTAAAAATAACCTTTGTAGTTGGGTTATTGTTTAGTCTTTTGCTCAGCGCCCTTTTTTCAAAAATATTTTTAAAAATTCAAGTAGCAACAACCCTTTTGATGCTCTTGACCTTTAGCACCTCACTGATGATGTTTCTCTACAATGTTGTACGGCTAAAAAAACAATTTGTTGTAGCGCAGTTGTTTAATAATATGTGGAAGTATATTGTACTAGTAATAACAGGGATTCTTCTTATTGGCGGAAATGTAAACGCAAAAACATTAATAGAAATTTTTACATATGTGTCTATTGGTAGTGCTACTTTTTTTTCGATATATGTTATAAAAAACATTCCTTTTAAATTCACCAACAGCTTTGAGCTTAGTGCCATTTATAAATACAGCTTCCATTTTGTGATATCTATGCTAAGTATCACCTTCATTGGTTTTTTTGACAGGTTTTATATTAAAGCTTTTTTTGGATCTCCAGACCTTTGGCGATTATTTTTATTTAGCTACTATTTTTTATTTCCCATTTGCACTATTACAAGGGTATGTTGGTTTTAAAGAACTGGTGTTTTTTAAAACAAACGCATCTTTGCCTATTTTGAAAAGAAAACTAAGAAATATTAATGTGTTATCCGTAATAATTGCCATTGCAATTTACGGTGCTGCATATGTTTTGAATGATTTAGAGGTAATACCGGCTATAGACTTTGCCTCCAGCGGCAGTGTTATTTTGATTTTAATGGCCCTTGGGGTCTTGCGTATAAACTACAGCATGTTATCCTCTGTCTTGGGAGCTACGGGATCTATTAAAATAATAAGAAATGCAAACATACAGTCTTTGGTGTTTATCCTTTTAATATTTGCCGCGGGCTCAAATTACCTTATAAGTGTTGAGGCTGTTGCTTTTTGTATCTTGCTTGTCTGGATTTCCAGGATTCTAGTATGGTACTTCAATGCAGTAAAGCAATTAAAAATAGATACAATATGATATACGAAATTCAGTTGTGGGTGTTTTCCTTTTTAAAAGCAATTCCAGGCCGTATTGGCTGCGGAGTTAGAAATGTGTTGTTGCCTTATAAAAACGGCGCTAAGGTTCTTATATGGAGCCACACCCATATAGATTCTCCAAGCAAACTTACTTTGGGTAATAATGTGTCTATTAACAGAGGATGTGTGTTGCATGCTGGAGGTGAAATTGAAATTGGAAATGATGTATTAATAGGCCCAGGAGTTACAATTTACAGTCAAAATCACAACTTTGAGGACACCTCAATGCCTATTGTTGCCCAAGGCTATACATGCAAAAAAGTAACCATTGGCAACAATGTTTGGATTGCAGCAAACGCAACCATACTTCCTGGTGTTATAATTGAAGACAATTGTGTTATTGGAGCAAATACTCTTGTAAATAAAAACATAGAAAAAGGATCTTTAGTGGTTGGTAACCCGTGTAGGGTAATCAAAAAAATAGGCGCTAATGATTAAACAAAAACTCATTAGCTTTACTAAAAGCCCAAAGTCATTGGTGGCTTTGTTGCTTATTTTCTTTGCGGGAGATGTTTTGGTTAAACTATGTGTTTATGCACACTTTGATTTTCATAATTTTAGTGCAATTACCAGGGGCTTATTTTTTTTACTGAGTATCTTGATAAGTTTTGTATCCTTAACAAAATTTAGAAAAAGGATGCTTTTATTTCTATCTATACTCACGCTTTTGTTTTTTGTAGGCCAATATACTTTTTTGCCCATCGGTCTTGAGGAGCATCTCTTTAAAAACTTTATATTTCACTCTAGGTATCTATTTATCTTTTCAATACTGCTGTTTTATGATGGTCTGGACGCTATACCAATAAACAAAAGTGTGCTAAAAACCTTTGAGTGGATTATTGTTGTAAACACCTTAGCTATTTTTGGAGGGTTTATATTAGATATAGATATGCTAAGCTCCTACCAAGGCAGTCGGTTTGGGTTTAATGGTTTTTTTATAGTACCAAGTATAGCTACTTTCTTTTATGCCATATCGCTGAGCTCCCAGAGTTTCAACCTGAAGAAAAACAACCAATATAAACTATTTTTTATGGCCGTTTTGGTTGCCTGCCTATTGGTTGGCACAAAAGCCTTATTGCTCTTTGTAGCTGCTACCCTGGCGCACCTATTTTTAATACACAAAATGTACTTGAGCAAAAAGTTTTATATTTTACTAGCAGCATCTGGAGCTTTACTGTTCCTATTTAGAGAACCCTTGCAGGCATTTTTAAAAAAAACATTTGCTGTTTTATTAAATGTATATCAAGAAAGCGGATTTATTACCATGGTAACCTCTTACAGAAATATAAACCTAAAAACAGACCTTGTTAACATGGCAGATGCGCATTGGGGTTTTGTAAACTATCTTGTGGGAGGTACAAATTTCACAAAATACAGGGTTGAGTTTGACTTTATAGACGTGCTCCTTTTCTTTGGGATTGCAGGAGGAGGTTTATATTTAGTATATTACTTTAGGCACATAATTAGGTTCTCTGAGCTTACGCGCTTTGGTAAAATTCAAATAGGGTTTTTACTGGGTATTGGTTTTTTATCTGGGACCTTTTTTAATAATGCCCCTGTTGCTCTTTATACCATAGTATTAGTAACATTTTTTTCAATTAAAAACAAGAAAATACTGAACTCGAAAAACACAAACCTATGACGTATGTAGTTTTTTTCATTTTGTGTCTACTTAACTTTTCTCTCGGAATCATATCTGTTTTAAAATTTAAGTATAACAACCTGGCATTAAAACTCTTTTTTGTTATCACCATACTTGCTCCCCTAGGAAAATTAACAACAAAGTTTCATACAAATTGGCAAATCTCATCCTACTACCTGTTTTTTATAGGTTGTTTTTTGGTCTTTCTTCTCAAGCTGTTAAGCAACAACAAATTTAAAAAGCAAACCATTGCCACCCTTGTAATCACGGTAGGAACACTCCTAATTTTAGGCATCCACTATTTTTTAATTGGAGATAAAGACGTTACGCTAACAAACATATTAAAAGACATAAAACCGTATCTAACCATTTTGTTGGCGATCCCGTTTTTAGAGGTCTATAAGTCAAGATTGGGGCAAATATTAACTAGAAAATTTATAAATAATATTTTACTGATAAACCTTGTAATAACAACTGTCTTTTTCTTTTTAATGCTACAGTTTGATTTACATTTAAAGTTAACCGATGATCCTTATTTTACCTTTGAGGAGGTTCGTTTGGAAACTCTAGGCATCTTTTTTGGAGGCTTTTATTTGTTTTATTTAGTAATAAAAGACAAAAAGCCAACACTCAAAGAAATTGTGATTTCCGGGGTGCCACTATTTTACACAGGTAACAGAACCATGATTTTTGCCTTTATTTTGGTGATGTTTGTTGTGTACGTTTCAAAACTAACTTTTAAAAAAATACTTTTACTAATCTCTGGTGGTATTTTAAGTTTCGTGTCTTTAGGTTATTTGGTTGTCACCGCCACTGAAAATTCTCCCATCTACAGGATAAAAAAATTGTTTGAAGATGGATATATCAGCGAATCTTTTGCCACTCGATTTTCGCCCTTTATAAATGCTATTTCAGATTTTTCTTTTTTAAACTTTATAGTAGGAAAAGGAGTAGGATTAACCTTTTATATAAAGTGGTTTGTTTGGCGATCAGAGATAGATAATTACAATGTGTATCTAGATAGTCTTTACCTGACCCTCTATGCTAAATACGGTGTGTTTTCTATCTTGTTTTTTGTGATATTCTACTTGTATTTAAACTCCTACAGAAACATTAAGGCGAGCAACTACTATTATTTATTATTTGTTTTAATTGCCATTACAAACTCCTTTTGTTATCAATTTAATTTTTTATGGTTTCTAATAATTATAGCAGCTCCATATAATGTAGACAACAATAGTATGGCAATACAAAGTCAAAACAAGACCCCTTAAAGGTGTTTACAACTCGCCTTTTAAATTGATGGCCTGCTTATCGTTTTGAAGCTGAAAACTAATACAAATTAGAAATACAAACAGTACAATCCCGTGATGTCTCTCTAGCATAGACTCTGTTTGAAACACAAGCAAAGAGCTCAATACAAAAAGAATTCCGAGAAAATTTCTATCTCTTATAAACACAAACAAGGCATAGCCAAAAATAGCCAGTAAAACCATAACACCAATAAGGCCTAATCCTCCATAGGTTTGTATAAATTGGTTATGAGCGTTGTATTTGCGCTCTGCATAGGTGTCAAGGCCAAGGTTTGTGTAAGCCTTATAAATTTCATCATTGGCATCTCCAATTCCATTTCCAAACAAAACGTTATTGTTTGACTCTATGGCTGCTTTAAATTGCTGGAGTTTATTTAACCCGTCATTAAACTCATTGCCGTTGGCGTAGGTAAAGCCAAATACTTGTTGGAATCTATAGCGTGTAATTCTTACATTATATCCTATAAAAAAGGTAAGCCCGTAGAGCAGTAATAGGTAGATTACTCCAGTTTTTAATTTCTTTTTAGTAAAGAAATAATATACAATGGCTCCATTAAAAAGTAAAAACAAAACCACTATGGGGAGTCTGGAGGAAAGATGAAAAATGAAAAAACTCAAATACGCAATCAAGCCAACCAATACCATTTTTAATTTGGCGGTTTTAGCTTTTAGTAACAAGTGAAGAAAAACAATAATAGCTATTAAAACAAAATAAGCGTAATAGGTGCTATGAATACCAACAGTGTCTTGAGAGAGACTTAGATAAGAGTATTTATTATTAAATATATTGAATAAAACATCATTGTTTTCATACAGTTTTATCAGGACTTTGGTGTGAGAAAACAGACACAAAAAAACCATGAAACTGGCAAAGTAATGCAAAATAGTATGGTACTGTTTTTTTACAATTGGCAAGGTTGAGAAAATAAAGGGCAGCAGTATAAAAGGCAGTAATTTATTTACAGACTTTAAGGCTCTTGATGTATTTTCTGAATACAAAACACTGAACAGCGCTACTAGAAAATACACAATAAATGGCGTGAATTTTTTAAAGGTTTTTAGACTAAAACTACGGTGAGTAGCCTGAAAATAAATACTGTAAAGGGTTAACAATATAATAGATATACTATTAATGTTATTTTTAAGGGGTAGACTAATAACAAAAAACAATAGTAGCCCTAAGGGTAAAAATTGTTTGTTTATTTTAGAGAAAACAGTCATAGATTAATGTAGCTTTGCAAAGCTATAGTTTTATTTTTATAAACTTACGATAAACAATCCATTTGAAAGTTCTTCACGTATTATATCAATCTTTGCCTCAAGTTTCTGGTTCTAGCATTAGAAGCAGAGATATCATGCTATCTCAAAAAGAAGTTGGCATTGAGGTATTGGCAATTACCGCTCCTTTTCAAAATTCAATTTCTAAAAAAGGTCTAGACATCATTGATGATATCACATATATTAGAACGTCCCGAAATACAAAAAATTCTATAACAGATCTTCGAAAAGGTGTTTTACAAAGAATCTATCGGGTCTTCTCTATATTGATCTTTTCTCAAAAACTTTTCAGTACAATTAAAAAAGAAAAACCAGATGTGCTTCATGCCCACGCTATGTTTTTCTGTGCCATACCATCACTGGTAATGGGTAAGATATGTAATATTCCAGTGGTATATGAGTTTAGATCACTCTGGATGTATCAAAAAACTAATTCAAGAAACAAGGGTTTTATTAATAAAAAAATTGAAATATTTCTGATTCACGTAGAAATTTTCTGTCTTAAAAAGGCAGCCCATGCTGTAATTTTAAATGAAAATTTAAAAGAATTTATTTTTTCAAAAACAAACAAGCCTTTTAAAAACACCATAATCAATAATGCCGTAAACACTTCTTTAATTAGGGTGTTAAAAGCCTCTATTACGCCAATTAGCAGAAAAGATTTTGTCTTTGGTTATGTAGGAACAATAACAGAATATGAGGGATTAGAGTTTTTAATACAAACCTTTCAGGAGTTGTATGATGATGGTTTTAAGCACAAACTTGTTATCTATGGTAAAGGTGTGAATAAGCAAAGTGTCCAGGATCAAATAAACGCAAGAAGCGATATCAATACTATATCCTACAAGGGAGCCATCGCCCCATCAGAGGTATACAAGGCCTTTTCAGAAATTGATGTGATTATAAACCCAAGGTTAAACACGCCAAAAACAAACTCTGTGACTCCTTTAAAACCCCTTGAGGCAATGGCCTACGAAAAGCTTTTTATTGGTAGTGATGTGCGAGGAATTAAAGAAATCGTACCCCAAGGAACTGGGTTTTTATTCTCTAGTGAAAATAAAAATGATTTAAAAAAAGTGGTGAAAAAAGTGGCGAGTCTATCTCCCCAAGATAGAGATAGTCATAAAAAAGAGGCGCTAGATTTTGTGGTCTCTCATAAAAGCTGGTTGCAAAACGCTGCAAAATACAAGGAAATTTATACTACCTTATGTAGTTAAAGCTGTCTAAATTAGAAATAAAAGTTCTAATGACAGATTTTATTGGAGTTGTTGTTTAAAACCTATATTTGTTTTTTCTTTAAAGCATATTTTGACAAAAAACAGAATCCACATACTAAACACCTTTATTGACAACCTATCAATGCAGGAAACGTTGCAATTGATACAAAAAAGCATAGCCTCAAAAACACAGCTGCACCATGTGGTTGTAAATGCAGGAAAACTTGTGGCCATGCAAAAAGACCAACAGCTTCGTGAGAGTGTCAATAGCAGCAACCTCATTAATGCAGATGGACAAGCTGTGGTCTGGGCTTCAAGGCTCTTAAAAAAACCACTTAAGCAGCGCGTAGCTGGCATTGATTTAATGCATAAATTAGTGGCAATGGCTCATGAAAATAAGCAAAAAATATACCTTCTTGGGGCAAAACAACAGGTGGTTGAAAAAGTAGCAAAAACCTATGCAAATCAATATAGCCAAGAGCTTGTTGCAGGGTATAGAGACGGGTATTTTTCTCCCCAACAAGAGGTTCAAATTGCAACAGATATAGCTCAAAGCGGGGCCCAATTATTATTTGTCGCCATTAGCTCTCCCATGAAAGAAAACTTTTTATACAAACACCGAGATATTTTACAAGGGGTGCATTTTATTATGGGAGTTGGTGGTAGTTTTGATGTGGTTGCTGGCCTCACAAAACGAGCTCCTTTATGGATGCAAAATGCAGGGCTTAGAATGGTTTTACAGATTTGCACAAGAGCCAAAAAGAATGTGGAAAAGATACCTTGTGGGCAACACCACCTTTATTTATTTAGTTCTTAAAGAAAAATTTAAAAAGGCCTAAGGCTATTTGCCTTTTGTTGAGTACCTTGATACCTTTAATGGCCTTAGAAATATTATGAGAATTTTACTTGCTTCCATATACCCTTTTGCGTTTATGCTATTATTTGTCATCATCCCCTTTGATGATTACATACGCGCTTTGCCCAATATTTTACTAATTATCCTTACCATTTCTTTTCCTGCAATCATTAAAAGAGAGCATTTTCAAAAAATCAAAAAGGTGCCTTTTTTTTTACTCTTGCTCTTCTTTGGATATATTATAATAAACAGCATTTTATCTGGTAGGTTTGACACAGATCTTAGCATCCTAAAAAAAATAGCCATCGCCATTGGGCTTGTTATTTTATACCTCCCAATCCAGTATGATAGAAAGGTTCAAAAGGCTGTAATTTTCTCTTCCATAGCAGCCATTGTATTCTCTATTGTTAGTATTGTATATAGCGCCAACACCAATGCAAATTTTGAGTTTGGAGATAGCCGCATGATGATTGAGGCCTTACTTGTAGATAGATTATACCTTGGGCTTATAAGTGTGCTTAGTGTTTTGTTTTGCTACCGCTCTATGCGTAAAACATACCATCCTCATAACGCCTATTATTTGGGGGCTATTGCTATAAATGTGTTGTTTATTGTATTAGTGGTATCAAAAATTGCAGGTATTGTACTGTTTTGTTTGCTTTTAATTCGTCAAGCATATGGAGGTAAAAAAAGCATGCGTATTGCAATTGCTACAGCATTTGTAGCTGTTTTAGTGGCGGGCTTGTTTTTTCTGAAGTCTCAGCAAGAAACAAGCGCGGGGCCTGTTTCTTTTTCAACATTTTTAAATAAAAACTTTGGAGCCTCAAACACCTCTCAAACTAGACTCATAACTTGGGGATGCAGTATGGATGTGTTACAAAATAGCACCATAGGGCTTACCGGAATTGGTTTTAAAGCCACCAAAGATGAGTTGGTAGCGTGTTACCAAACGGCAATAAAAAGCCCGCAGAAAAAGGAGGTATTTATATCTCAGCGCTATAACAGTCATAATCAGTTTTTGGATATTTTACTCAGCACTGGGTTTGTAGGGCTGTTTTTGTTGTGTCTGTTTTTAATCTGGAGTTTTATGAAAAATAGAGAGCACTTTTTTCAAACCGCTATTTTATGCACCTTTATAGCCTATGGTCTGGTAGAAAACATATTTCATCGTCAAATAGGAGCCTATTATGTGGGGCTAATACTTATCATTGTATTGTCAAACAGCTCCTACAAACAAATCGATGTTCCAAAAGAGGTCTAAAAACCTAGTAAAGTGTATTTTTGCAATACTTAAGAGACGGGCAAAATCTCAAAAAAATAACAGTACATTCTGCATGTTGTAGAATAACATATATATGAAAAAAACAGTTTTAATTACAGGTGCAGCAGGTTTTTTAGGGTCCCACCTTTGTGATAAATTTATCGCAAAAGGGTATAAGGTCATTGCCATGGACAACCTTATTACCGGAGATAAACGTAATATAGAGCATCTGTTTAAATTGGAAGATTTTGATTTCTACCACCATGATGTTACAAAATTTGTACATGTGGCTGGAGAGGTAGATTATATTCTGCATTTTGCATCTCCTGCAAGCCCTATTGATTATTTAAAAATCCCGATACAGACCCTTAAAGTAGGATCACTAGGCACCCATAATTTACTAGGGCTAGCCAAAGAGAAAAATGCGCGCTTTATGATTGCATCCACCTCTGAGGTGTATGGAGATCCTTTGGTGCACCCTCAAAAGGAAACCTACTACGGAAATGTAAACACCATAGGCCCACGCGGGGTGTATGATGAGGCAAAACGTTTTCAAGAATCAATCACGATGGCCTACCACCGTTTTCATGGTATGGAAACTCGTATTGCTAGAATATTTAACACCTACGGCCCTAGAATGCGCCTTAATGACGGGCGTGTTATTCCAGCTTTTATAGGCCAAGCACTTCGTGGAGAAGATTTAACAGTATTTGGAGACGGTATGCAAACCAGAAGTTTTTGTTATGTAGATGATCAGGTAGAAGGGCTATATAGGCTGCTTTTAAGTGATTATAGTGATCCTGTTAACATCGGAAATCCTCAAGAAATTACAATACTAGATTTTGCAAAGGAGATTATTAAATTAACCGGTACACAGCAAAAAATAGTGTATAAAGAATTACCAAAAGATGATCCTCTGCAGCGCGAACCAGACATTACACTCGCCAAAGAACTTTTGGGGTGGGAGCCTAAAATGTCTAGGGAGCAGGGTATGAAAATAACCTTTGACTATTTTAAAGGCTTGACAAAAGAAGAACTCTTTAAAAGTGAGCATAAAGATTTTTCACAACACATAAGGTCTTAAGGTATATGATTTTTAAAAGAGGTAGATATTCGGGGTTTTTAAGGCCCATATCCTATGGTATAGATTTACTTGTAATTCATGGCCTTGCCTTTTTGTTATTTGAAGAAAGTTCTGCATTTACAAACTATGTCTTTTACATGTCTATTGCCTGGATAAGCAGCTCTATCTCTCTTCGCTTTTACGAGATTTACAGGTTTACCAAATTTAGCAACATCTTAACCTTGGCCATTAAACAAGCACTGGTTTTTTTACTGCTGGTATTTGCTTTTTTTGGTTTCTATGGAGAGTTGCAAGAGCCTACTAGTGCTATTTTAAAATATGTAGTGGTGGTGATGGGAGTGGTGTTTTTAATCAAGATCTCTATTTATTATTTGCTCAAAAAATACAGGCGTTTGCTTGGCGGAAATCTTAGAAGAGTGGTTATTCTTGGAGCTAATGACAAAACAAAAGAGCTAGAAAACTTCTTTACTCAAAATGCTGAATACGGATACGCTCTTGTAAAAAGATATGACGTACAGCACGACAAAGAGCAACTCCTTGAAGGGATTTTCAAAGAAATATCTGACAGCAATGTAGATGAGATTTACGCATCTGTTAATGCCCTTAGTGATGGGTGTATGGCAAAAGTCATAGATTTTGCAGACAATAACTTTAAAGGTTTTAAAATTTCTGCCAGACAACAAAGAGATTTTTGGCAAGAAACTTGACTTTTCATACTATGGATACCTACCCATATTATCGCTAAGAAAAATACCCACAGATGAGCCTTTTAACAAATTCATAAAACGAGCTTTTGACATCTTTTTGTCTTTGTTTGTTATTATTTTTATTGTTTCCTGGTTAACTCCCTTACTTGGTATTTTCATTAAACTAGAATCTAAAGGGCCTGTTTTTTTCAAGCAAAAAAGAAACGGTCTAGACTACAAAGAGTTTTACTGTTATAAATTTAGGTCTATGACACCAAGTTTAACCGCAGATTTGCATCAAGCAACCAAAGGAGATGCTAGGGTTACAAAAGTGGGTCGCATTATTCGTAAAACCAGCATGGACGAATTACCTCAATTCATAAACGTACTTAAGGGAGATATGTCTGTGGTGGGGCCAAGACCTCATATGGTAAGTCATACCCATATGTACGCAGAAAAAATAGACAAATTTATGGTGCGTCACTTTGTAAAACCTGGCATAACTGGTTTGGCACAAGTGAGCGGGTATAGAGGAGAGGTTGAGACAGACTCAGATATTATAAACAGAGTAAAGTGTGATATCTTTTATCTAGAAAACTGGTCTATTATTTTGGATCTTAAAATTGTCTTTAAAACTGTTTTTAACGCCGTCAGAGGAGAAGAAAAGGCATACTAAATTCACTTTATATAACCCTCTTTTGTTTTAAAAACACCTGGTAACATCTGTTTGCAAACGGCTAATAATTACTATCTTTAACCTATGGAGAAAACATGTCCAGAGTGTGGTGGTAAAATTATGGGGCGCGCAGATAAAAAATTCTGTAGTGATGGCTGCCGTAACTCTCACAACAACACCTTAAACAAAGACAGTAGTAACTTGGTTAGAAACATAAACAACCGGTTGCGCAAAAATTACCGCACTTTAAAAACCTTGAATACCAAAGACAAGACCAAGGTAAAGAGAGAAACGTTGGTAAAACATCAGTTTAACTTTAAGTACTTCACCTCTGAGTATACAACAAAAACAGGGTCTGTGTATCGTTATGTGTATAACCAGGGATATTTAGAGCTTGAAAATGACTGGTTTTTACTTGTCAAGGATGATAGTGCAATGTAAAGAGCCTGCTTGGTTGGCCTTTACTTTAATTTTAAACATAATTGCATCATGAAATACATTAGTGGCTTTACTTCGTTTGTTGTTGTGGTATTATTAGTTTGGTTAAGCTTTGATAGCTTGTTACCCTCTAAGGCAACTCTAGCCACAGCTCCAGATACAGAGTTTTCTGCACAGCGCGCACTAGTGCCACTTGTGCAAATTGCAAAGGCGCCACATTACCACGGCACCGATGAGCATACCCGTGTACGGGGTTTTATTATCTCTGAACTTGAAAAACTGGGGCTACAAACACAGGTACAGCAGGCGTTTGTTTTAAGTAATAACAACAAGAGGCTTGTAAAGCCAAAAAATATTGTTGCCAGGTTAAAGGGTACAGGATCAGGGAAATCTCTGGTGCTTTTATCTCATTATGATAGCGCACTGGTGCCCTCTTTTGGCGCGAGTGATGCAGGAAGCGGTGTGGCAACTATTTTAGAGAGTTTACGCGCCTATAATGCCAGTGGCAAAAAACCTCTCAATGATATTATTGTTGTTTTTACAGATGCAGAAGAGATTGGTTTGGTTGGGGCATCACTCTTTGTAGAAAAACATCCTTGGGCAAAAAACGTTGGCCTTGTACTTAACTTCGAAGCGCGCGGTAGTGGTGGCCCTAGCAACATGATTTTAGAAACCAATGGCGGGAACACCAACCTTATTAAAGCCTTTACCGCAGCAGATGTTTGCTATCCCGTAGCATCATCTTTGATGTACAGCGTTTATAAAATGCTTCCAAATGATACAGACTCCACCATTTTTAGAGAAGACGGTGATATAGAGAGTATGTTTTTTGCCTTTATCGATGACCACTATGACTACCACACTGCCAATGATACGGTAGAAAATCTAGATATAGAAACCCTGCAACATCAAGGAAGTTATCTGCTCCCGCTGCTACACTATTTTGCAGTATCAGACCTAAGTACCTTAAAGGCAGAGGAGGATTCGGTATATGTAAATATGCCCTTGGTGAAATTTATGTACTATCCCTTTTCTTGGATCTTGCCAATGCTTTGTCTTGCCTTTATTTTATTTTTTGTGGTCTTAGGGTATGGATTCTCTAAACACAAGCTACATCTGGGCGGCGTATTAAAGGGTTTTTCTCCGCTACTACTATCTCTTATAATTTGTGGGATCCTTGGATTTTTTGGTTGGAAATTACTAACCAACATATACCCTCAATACCAAGAAGTGCAGCATGGGTTTAAATATAATGGGCATGCCTATATCGGGTTTTTTGTAACCCTTTGTTTGGCTATTTTATTTAAGATGTACCGCTATTTTGGAAAACGCAACAGTGTTGTAAATCTATTGGCGGCACCACTTTTTTTATGGCTAGTTGTTAATGTGCTTGTATTTGTATTTTTAAAGGGTGCGGCGTTTTTTATAATTCCTGTATTTTTTGGACTCCTTAGTTGGTTTTTACTTTTAAGATTCCAAGCGCCAAGTTTAATTGGCATGGCGCTATTGGCCGCTCCTGGGGTGTTTTTATTTGCGCCTTTAATCCAGTTTTTTCCTGTTGGATTGGGCTCAGACCATATTGTGATTAGTTGTGTGTTTACTGTTTTATTGTTTGGGTTATTACTCCCTGTTTTTGGGTTTTATAAGCTTAAAAACGTGTTGTCTTACCTTTTTTTAGCCTTGGCTTTGGTGTTTTTTATAGTAGCCCATACTCAAAGTTCTTTTTCTGAAATACGCCAAAAGCCAAATAGTTTATCTTATTATAACAATCTTGACACCAAAGAGGCCTATTGGGTTAGCTATGATAAGATGTTAGACTCTTGGACAAAGCATTATTTAGGGGAAGACCCAAAACCAGCATCAGCGTATATTGAGAGTGCAGCGGGAAGCAAATACAACACAAGCTATAGGTTTGCTACAAAGGCGCCGGTAGTGGCCATTCCAGAATTTAAACTAACCATTAACCACGATAGTATCTATGACGGGATGCGAGGGGTTGGTTTTACCATAACACCCCAAAGAGATGCCCATCAAATACGCCTATACACAGACAAGGAAGTTGTTTTTTCATCCCTGCAATTTAACGGGGTGAGCGTTTCAATGAATGATACTTTAAAACAAGGCACGTTAAACAGAAAGACCGATGAATTATTAAGATACTACATTGCAGATTCAGATTCTCTACAGGTGTCATATACCTTACCGGAGGGTGAGCCTTCACCAACTTTTAAAGTGCTTGAATACGGTTTTGATTTGGTTAGTAATCCTTTACTTGGTATAAAACCAAGAGCAAAAAACATGATGCCTAAACCTTTTATAAATACAGATGCTGTGATCAATAAAAAATCATTTAGCATTCAAAAAAGGGGGAGCCATACAAGACTCGTCACAATAATTTTAAAATTTCAGCTTGAAAAAAACAATTGCAATTGCGGGATTAGGTTGGCTAGGAAAACCACTAGCCCAACACCTATCATTTTTAGGGCACACTATAAAAGGCTCTGTGACCTCTCAAAGAAAAGCCACTGCCTTACAGCAAAGTGGCATTGACACCTATGTAATTAATAGTACAGAAGATGGCCTATACGGCGCAGCTCAAGGGTTTTTAAAAAAGGTGGACACCCTAATTATAATGATACCTCCGGGTCTTAGAAGAAATACAGGGGCAGATTATGTCTTAAAAATGTCTCATTTATTGACTGAAATTTTAAAATCTAAGGTGGCCAACATTGTATTTATAAGCAGTACTTCTGTATATGATGACACCCAAGGAAAAGTCACAGAAAAACAAGTTCCGTTGCCCCGGACCCAGGCGGCAAAGCAATTATTTCAAGTAGAGCAGTTGTTTTTTAACGCCCCTGGGATTAAAACAACTATTGTTCGCTTTGGAGGGCTCATAGGGGGCGCTAGACAACCCGTAAAGCACCTTGCGGGCAGAACAGATCTAGATGGCGGTAATGCCCCCGTAAACCTCATCCACAAAAAAGATTGTATTGGTATTATTTCAAGTATTATAAAGCAGGATGCATACGGGCATATCTTTAATGCTGCGCACCCAAATCACCCAAAGAAAAAAGAGTATTACACACAAAAAGCAAAGGAATTGGATCTCATTGCTCCAAGGTATTCAGTGTCAGAAGATGACATGCCAAGCAAACAGGTTGATTCTATACATCTAGAGGCTATTATTGGGTATCGTTTTAAAGAGATGTTATAATGCTACTTTTTATTGATTTCTGCAGAAGGTTTATAAACAGAATCTAAACGTTTTTTAAGCACCTGTTTTTCTTTAAGCTCGTTATTTTTTACGCTATTATCTTGGGTGTCTTTTTCAAATTTTTCGTTGATTTGGATAATCAAATTTGCAGTTGCCAAATTCATTTGCATTATAGCCTTCTGCATTTCTAGGGTGTCTAACTTGCCCTTATTAGCTACTTGCTTAACTATAGCCGCTCTTGTCTTAGTTATAATAACCCTAGAATAAATGGGCCGGGTATTTAAGGTGTCTGGAATATTTTTTGTCAAAGAATCCATCCTAGATACAAGCAGGTTACTGCGTTGTTGAATTGTTGTTAAACTTGCTTGATTAATAGCCAATACCTCTGTTATGAGGTCGTCAAAAACAGGCCATTGAGAAATATAGTTTTCTGAACTATCAGAAAAATCTGGCAGCATAGCATCTGCTTGACCAAATAACTTAGAGTCAGCAACTTGATCTATCTTGTTTTGAGTGGCTGCCCGTTGGCTATCAATACAGCTCACAACAAACAACAGACAGATGCTAGAAAAAAAAAGAAATTCCCGTTTCATAAAACAATGTAATTACAGCAAATATACCGTTTCTCTCACAAAGGGCTGTTTTTGAGTGTGTTTTATAGTGGTAAATAGTGCTATATTTACATGATAAATTGACTCTTTAATATGGAAAAAAGAATATTAATCATTGGCGCCTCTGGACAAATTGGTAACGAACTTACCATGTATCTCAGAAATATGTATTCAAATCAAAATGTGATTGCTAGTGATATTCGGGAGGCTAGTAGTATCGTTATGGAAAGTGGCCCTTTTGAAATTCTTGATGCCATGAACGCCAAGGCCATAGAAGAAATAGTAACAAACTATAAAATTACAGATGTTTATCTAATGGCAGCCATGTTAAGTGCTACTGCAGAGAAATATCCAATCAAAGGCTGGGATTTAAACATGACTTCTTTGTTTAATGTACTGAATCTAGCAAAAGACAAGAAAATTGAAAAAGTTTTTTGGCCCTCGAGTATTGCTGTTTTTGGACCCACTACGCCCAAAATTAATACACCCCAACACACCATAATGGAACCCGCAACAGTCTACGGAATTAGCAAGCAAACTGGAGAGCGTTGGTGTGAGTATTATCACAAACGCTATGGTGTAGATGTGCGCAGTATCCGCTATCCTGGCCTAATTAGCTACAAAACTCCTCCAGGGGGAGGCACCACAGATTATGCTATTGAAATCTTCCACAAAGCAATAGAAAATAAAAAATACACTTGTTTTTTAAACGCTCAAACCGCCTTGCCTATGATGTTTATGGATGATGCCATTAATGCCACTGTAAATATCATGCTAGCCCCGCCACAGAAAATAAAAATTAGAAATGCATACAACCTAGCAGCATTGAGTTTTAATCCTCAAGAGCTTGCCGCTAGCATACAAAAACACATCCCAGATTTTACAATTAACTATAAGCCAGATTTCAGACAAGCAATTGCAGATTCTTGGCCAGCAAGTATTGATGACGCTGTGGCAAGAAAAGATTGGGGATGGCAGCACACCATAGACCTTGATAAGATGACCAAGATCATGATTGATAATTTAAAATAACCCTCCTTTTACTTCCCAAAAAACGATTTATTCGTTTGGATAAAATACTTCAACAAACAACTCTTTTTTCCAAAAAAGTAAAGCGCATAAAAAAAGGCAAACGAGATGTTTACCTTTTTTTGCCCCAAATTTTACCATGAACTTAACCTACTTATGTTATGGTATGTCTCAAATGTATCATTATTTTTATACTAACAAAGCAACTTTTATAGGTTTTGGATAAAGTGAAAACAAAAACCGACAAACGACTTAAAAATCACAGTATTAGCAACTAACAACCATTTAATATGCTCTTTCTGGATTTCCTTCGAAGAAATTAACGTACGCTCTATTAACAACTCTATTGCCTCCACTAGTTGGATAATCTCCTGTAAAATACCAATCTCCTAGATTTTTAGGACAGGCTTTGTGCAAATCATCTACAGACTGAAATATTAATTTCACTTTGGTAGTTATACCCTCTTCTGAGATAATCTCAGCAATCTTCTCAGATATTTGCTCATCTGTAAAAGGAGCGTATAAATCTTTAACATGGTTAATTACCGCTGCATCGGCAAGCTCAAGTTGTTTTTTACACTTATGGTAAATCTCCTCTATAATTGCATCTGTACCCTTGTCTTTATGCAGCTCGATGGCTGCATTAAAAGCAACAAGTTTTTCCAACCTGGCCATATCAATTCCGTAACAATCTGGATACCGTATTTGAGGAGCAGAAGACACAACCACTATTTGTTTGGGCTTTAAGCGGTCTAACATGCGTAAAATACTTTTCTTTAAGGTGGTGCCCCTTACAATACTATCGTCTATAATCACCAAATTGTCGGTAGCCTTAACAACACCATAGGTAACATCATATACATGTGCTACCAAATCATCTCTACTGCTATCATCTGTAATAAAGGTGCGAAGCTTAACATCTTTTATGGCAATTTTCTCGGTGCGTATTTTATGAGCTTGTATTTCACTTAGGCGCTCCGGGGTAAGGTTGTTTCCCTCTTTCAAAATAGCAGCATTTTTTTGTTTGTTGAGCTCGTTTTGTGCAGCGTCTAGCATTCCGTAAAAAGAGGTCTCTGCGGTATTTGGTATGAAAGAAAATACACTGTTCTCTGTATCATGATCAATGGCAGACAATACTTTAGGCATAATCAATCTACCCAGCTCTTTACGTTCTTGGTAAATTTCAGCATCACTCCCTCTAGAAAAATAAATACGCTCAAAAGAACAACTCTTGCGCGTAAGGGGGGTTAGTATTTCTGAGATACTCATGCCACCGTCTTTTTTAAGAATCAGAGCATTTCCTGGATCAATTTCTTTTACATCATCAAATGCTACATTAAAAACAGTTTGTATCACAGGACGTTCACTGGCCACAACCACTACCTCATCATCTTTATAATAATATGCCGGGCGTATGCCTGCCGGATCACGCAACACAAATGCATCTCCGTGCCCCAAAAGTCCTGCCATGGCATAACCACCATCCCAGTTTTTTGCAGACTTTTTTAATATCTTTTCTATATTAAGGTTCTCAATAATATGGGCAGAAGCCTCCATCTTAGAGAGCCCTTTCTTTTTTGCTTTTTTATACAATTTAGCAACACCTTGGTCTAAGAAATGACCAATGTTTTCTAGAATGGTAATGGTATCTGCTTTTTCTTTAGGATGCATTCCCAGATCAATTAAATTCTGGAATAACTCTGTGGTATTGGTCATGTTAAAATTTCCAGCAATAATAAGGTTGCGATGCATCCAGTTATTTTGTCTTAGAAAAGGATGTACCGTCTCTACGCTATTTCCGCCAAAGGTTCCATAACGCACATGCCCTAACATCAGCTCCCCTATGTAAGGAATCTCTTTTTTCTGGGCAGCAACATCGTCTTTAATACCTGGGTTTTTTTCAAACTCTGCATTAATACGGTTGTTTATTTGGGCAAAAATATCCTGTATGGGTTGAGATTTGTTAGACCTAACTCTACTAATATATCGCTCTCCTGCGGTTGGGTCTAATTTAATACTTGCAAATCCAGCACCGTCTTGACCACGGTTGTGCTGTTTTTCCATCATTAAATACATTTTATTCACTCCGTAAAAAGCGGTGCCGTATTTCTTTTTATAAAACGCCAAAGGTTTTAAAAGTCTAACCATGGCAATACCACATTCATGTTTTAAAGCGTCACTCATATTGGTTACCCAGACAGTCGGGAATTGTATTAATGATTAATAATTGCAAGTATAAAAAAACGTCCCAAAAATTTGGGACGCGCTGTTATGATAATTCTATTTCGTATTGTGTCAAGCTCTTGAACTTGTGTAAGCGCGAATCTATCTCCTTTTTGGTTAGATGTTCCATGCGCTGTGTCCCAAATTTTTCTACACAAAAAGAAGCCAAACAAGAGCCGTAAATAATGGCTCTTTTCATGCTCTCAAAGCTGTAGTCACCTGTTTTTGCTAGATATCCTGTAAAGCCACCAGCAAATGTGTCTCCTGCTCCAGTGGGGTCAAACACCTCAGCTAGAGGCATTGCTGGGGCAAAGAACATCTCATCTTCGTGAAAAATCAATGCGCCGTGTTCTCCTTTTTTAATCACTACATATTTTGGACCCATCTCCATGATTATTTTTGAAGCATTCACCAAAGAGTACGCTCCAGATAATTGTCTTGCCTCTTCATCATTAATGGTAATAACATCTACCTTAGAAATTACTTTTTTAAGATCATCTAGGGCTATATCCATCCAAAAATTCATGGTGTCCAAGACAACCATTTTTGGATCATGCATCTGCTCTATTACGCTCATCTGTACCATTGGGTGCAAATTCCCTAACATAACCACCTCTGCGTCTTTGTAAGAATCTGGCACCACTGGAGTAAATGTCTCTAACACGTTAAGCTCTGTAGCTAGGGTGTCTCTGGAGTTCATGTCATTGTGGTACTTCCCGCTCCAAAAAAATGTTTTACCCTCTTTTACAACTTCAAGCCCTTGGGTGTTGATGCCTTTACTCTCCAGCATCTGGATATCTGATTGCAAGAAATCTCCCCCCACCACAGACACAATAGCTGGGTCTATATCAAACTGAGCGCTAGACAACCCAATATACGTTGCGGCACCTCCTAAAATTTTATCGGTTTTACCAAAAGGAGTTTCAATAGCATCAAAAGCCACGGTTCCTACAATAACTAGTTTACTCATACAATTATTTCCAATAATTAAGGTGTAAATTTAATCAATTAAATGAGAAAAAAGAAGTTTTATTAAACAGTCTAATACATAAATTAAATCCTGAAATTTTGATATAAAAAAAGCCCTATAATATGTATCTCCCTTTGTTATTTTCTGCCAAAATCTGCAGGAATTTCTCCCCAGGCTTTGGTCTCCCATTTAACAATAAAACTGCTGTAAGAATTATTTTTAAGCCATAGCTCTGCCCTAGATATAAGCTCAAAGATGACCTCATTTTTTGTCGTTTTTTTTAATTTGGTATTACACTTCTTCTTTTTTACCCAGCCTATAGCAATTCTAGAGTCAGAATAAATAATACGGTCGCTTTTCTCTTTTTTAAGAAATGCCAAGCCATGAACTAGGGCTAAAAATTCTCCTACATTATTGGTGGCTTGATCAAATGGCCCTTGATGAAATAGTTGCCGGTGGGTCTGGGTGTCTACACCCCGGTATTCCATAAGCCCTGGATTTCCACTACATGCAGCATCTACAGCTATAGAATATAAATTTGGTTGGCCATATTCGGCTTTTTGTGAGAGGGTAAGAGTTTTGTTTTTCCCAGGTGTTTTACCTTTATAGTCTTGGTAGCTTTTATTGTAGGCTATTTTTGCTGCCGGCAACGATTCAAAGCTCATGTACTGAGCTCCAGAAATTCCTTTTATAGCCAATTGACACTCCTTCCAGCTATGGTATATACCTGCGGGGTTACCAAACCAAACAACATAATATTTTTGTTTTTTTTGTGCCATGGCTCTTAACGCAGTGCGGGTTTAGTTAAAATATCCTCAATTATTTTTGGTAACCACTGATGTTCTAGAAGCTGCACTTTGGTGGCAACATCTTGCGAAGTATCTTGTGGTAGTATCCTTGTCTTTTTCTGAAATATAATTCCACCTTGGTCATACTGGTTGTTAACATAATGTATGGTTATGCCGCTCTGGGTTTCTTTATTGGCTACAACGGCTTTGTGCACATGTTGGCCATACATTCCTTTCCCGCCATATTTTGGCAATAAGGCTGGATGTATGTTTATGACCTTGTTTGGATAGGCATCTATGATAATTTCAGGAAATTTAAGTAAAAACCCCGCCAATACAATTAGATCTGGATTGTGTTGTTTTAACACAGAAAGTAGGCCTTGGGGAGACAGCATTTCGGTTTTAGTAAAGGAAAAAGCCATTACATTAAGAGCCAAAGAGCGTTGCAGCACCTTGGCATTTTTATTGTTTGATAGCACACAAACAACCTCAGCCTGGTTTGAGTTTTGAAAATAATTTATAATATTTTGTGCATTTGTGCCATTGCCTGAAGCAAAAAGTACGATACGCTTCTTCATAGGTTTTGGTTGGGTGTTCACAGAAGTTATCATCAATAAATATCACAAAAGTAAGGCAATCGAGATACACTTCTATTAAAAATGTTAAATTTGGTTATAGATTTTTTTTTTAAAGTGGTGTTTTAAGTTAAAATATTTTATTTTTACCGCTTAATTAAAATTTAAAAACAAAGATTATGTCAGACATTGCATCAAGAGTAAAAGCTATCATCGTAGACAAATTAGGTGTTGACGAGAATGAAGTTGTAAACCAAGCAAGCTTCACTAACGACCTAGGAGCAGATTCACTAGATACGGTTGAGCTTATTATGGAATTTGAGAAAGAATTTGATATCCAAATTCCAGATGATCAAGCTGAAAACATTGCTACAGTTGGTCAAGCAGTTTCATATATTGAAGAGAACAAATAAGAAAAATTCTTTATGGAATTAAAGCGAGTTGTAGTAACAGGTCTTGGCGCACTTACCCCCATTGGAAATAACATCCAAGAATATTGGGATGCTTTAAAAAGTGGTAAAAGTGGTTGTGCACCCATTACCTATTTTGACACTGAAAAGTTCAAAACAAAATTTGCTTGTGAAATTAAGAATTATGATCCGTTACAACATTTTGACCGCAAAGAGGCTAGAAAACTAGACCGATTTGCTCAATACGCACTAGTCTCTAGTGATCAGGCCATACAAGATGCCGCCCTAGACATGGATGCCATCGATAAATTTCGAGTTGGTGTTATTTGGGGAGCTGGTATTGGAGGTATTGAAACATTTCAAAATGAAGTAATAAACTTTTCACAAGGGGATGGAACGCCACGTTTCAACCCCTTTTTTATTCCAAAAATGATTGCAGATATTGCCCCTGGTAATATTTCAATCAAACATGGGTTTATGGGACCAAACTATACAACGGTTTCTGCCTGTGCCTCTTCTGCCAATGCTATGATTGATGCATTAAACTACATTCGTTTAGGCCATTGTGATATTATTGTAACAGGAGGAAGTGAAGCAGCTGTAACCATGGCTGGTTTAGGTGGCTTTAATGCCATGCATGCCCTTTCTACAAGAAACGAATCTGCAGAATCTGCATCAAGACCTTTTGATGCTACTCGTGATGGATTTGTATTAGGAGAAGGTGCTGGCGCATTGGTATTAGAAGACTACGATCACGCAAAAGCACGTGGTGCAAAAATATACGCCGAGGTAATTGGTGGTGGTATGTCTAGTGATGCATATCACATGACTGCTCCGCATCCAGAAGGTATTGGCGTAGAACGTGTAATGCACAATTGTTTAAATGACGCAGGCATTCAGGCCGGTGAGGTTGACGCAATAAACACACATGGTACCTCAACACCTCTTGGAGATGTTGCGGAATTAAAAGCAATTAGTAAAGTATTTGGTGCACATGCCAATAAAATAAACATCAACTCTACAAAATCTATGACAGGACACCTACTTGGTGCCGCTGGTGCAATAGAAGCAATTGCCTCTATTTTATCCATGCAGCACAATCTAGTGCCTCCTACCATTAACCACACCCAGGTTGATCCAAACATAGATCCTTCTTTAAATTTAACACTCAATAAAGCTCAAGAGAGAGAAGTAAACATTGCCATGAGCAACACCTTTGGATTTGGGGGCCACAATGCTTGTGTGCTGTTTAGAAAACTAAAGGAGTAAAACAATGGCTACTTTTAAAAACATATTTAATCCCCGTGCCCCTAAGGACGGGGGTTTTTTTTTAGCAATAAAAGAACTCCTAGGTTTCAACCCTAAAGACATTGGCATCTACCAAGAAGCCTTTACCCACCGCTCCACAAACACAACATCCACCCAAGGGCATGCGCAAAACTATGAGCGTATGGAGTTTCTTGGAGACGCTATGTTAAGCGCTATTATTGCAGCCCACCTTTACAATAAAGTACCTGGTGGAGATGAGGGCTACCTAACTAAAATGAGAAGCAAGGTGGTAAGCAGAGAACACCTTAACGAATTAGGAAGAGATCTAGAACTAACAAAACATGTAAAAACAACTGTGCCCATTGGCCAGTTTGGTGTTAATATTCATGGCAATGTGTTTGAAGCCTTGGTTGGTGCCATATACTTAGACAGAGGGTATAAGTACTGCGAAAAATTTATCAACAAACGGGTAATAGAGCCCTACGTTGATATTGAAAAACTAGAAGGAAAGGTTATTAGTTACAAAAGCCTTTTTATTGAATGGTGTCAAAAAAACAAACATCAGTTTAAATTTTCGGTCTATGAAGACACAGGAAACGATACTCTTAAACATTTTGGCGTAAAACTAACCCTAGACAGTAAACTAGTAGGCAAGGCAAGAGCAACCTCAAAAAAGAAAGCGGAAGAGCAAGCAGCCAAAAGAGCGTATTATAAATTACAAGAGGCAATAGACGGTTTTAGCAAAAAAAGCTAAGATATCTTAGCGGCACCATCAATTTACCGCTACATTACTACAACATATTGTACTTTAGCCTAGAATTTATAGCATCTTTTTATATTTCTACTGAAAGTATATATACTTTTACCTCTTACGCTTAAGGCTATGGGAACTCATAAATTAGTGTTGGATGATGATTTTGAAGAAGACTTCTCCCTTATCGCTATTCATTGTAGTGAGGAGCCTTATAAAGTTGCCTATATTCTAAATCAATTTGCTCGTTTAAAACTGCGCCGTGAAAAATTAGATTTAGCATTTACCTCTAACGGCATGGAAATAACATTGCCGCTTTTTGGGTTTGAAGATCATACAGAATATACAGACTATAGCTTAGTGGCAAACAAATGTAAATCTGCAATTACTAAAACAAATAACAGTGGAGGGCTTTTTGGCAACACCACAGATAAAGAAACAGTAATTACATACCTTATTCCAGAACTAAAGAAAGTAGACTACTTTTTAAAAATCCAGAGCGATTTTGACAACCTAGGAACTAAAATGTTGATCAACGAGATCAACGATATAAAACAAATAATTTCTGCCTACCAAGTAGCGCCAGAAACCCTTAAATCAAAGGACAACCTAATATTTGACTAAATGCCAAATCAAAAAAAGACTAAAATTGTAGCTACCCTAGGGCCTGCTACTGCAGACAAGAAGATTCTTAAACAAATGATTCTAGCTGGAGTTAATGTGTTTCGCGTTAATTTCTCTCATGCAAATTATGACAATGTTAAACAGGTAGTTGCCCTTATCAGGGAGCTAGCAACAGAGCTCAACACCTCCACTGCGATTCTTGCAGATCTACAAGGCCCAAAATTAAGAGTGGGAATGATGAAAGAGGAAGTGATTGTTCATCCAGGAGATGAAATTTCATTTTGCACCGGGGAAGAATTTGAAGGAAACTCCAAGAGAGTGTACATGAACTACAACAATTTCCCTAAAGATGTTAAAAAGGGTGAACGTGTACTTCTTGATGACGGAAAATTAATGTTTGAAGTACTCTCCACAGATGGAAAAGCAGAGGTAAAAACCAAGGTAATACAAGGAGGTCCTTTACGCTCTCGTAAGGGTGTCAATCTACCAAACACAAACATCTCTTTACCTGCACTAACAACCAAAGATAAAGAAGATGCTGTTTTTGCAATTTCTCTTGAAGTAGATTGGATTGCACTTTCTTTTGTGCGCCATGCGGCAGATTTAAAAGAACTACAAGCCTTAATTAAAGCCAATAGTAAATATAAAATTCCAATCATAGCGAAGATAGAAAAGCCTGAAGCAGTCGCTAATATTGATAAAATTGTTGCCCATTGTGATGGCCTGATGGTTGCCCGGGGTGACCTAGGAGTTGAGGTTCCTGCAGAAGAGGTTCCGCTGATTCAAAAAGAACTAGTTCTTACAGCAAAAAGAGCAAGAATTCCAGTTATTATTGCCACCCAAATGATGGAAACAATGATTTCATCTCTCACGCCAACAAGAGCAGAGGTAAATGATGTTGCAAACTCTATTATGGATGGGGCAGATGCAGTAATGCTAAGCGGAGAAACTTCGGTAGGTAAATACCCTGTAGAGGTAATCCAAAAAATGGCCAGTATCTGCACCCAGGTAGAAAACTCTTCTCTAATCTCTGTGCCACATGAGCCTCCTCATGTTAGAACCAACCGTTACATAACAAAATCAATATGTTATCATGCAGCCAATATGGCTAATGAAATTAATGCAACAGCTATTTGTACCCTAACCAATAGTGGGTATACAGCATTTCAGATATCTGCATGGAGACCAGATGCGCATATTTTGGTGTTTACAAATAACCGCAGAATACTATCCAGATTAAACTTGTTGTGGGGAGTAGCCTCTTTTTACTATGACAAATATGAAAGTACAGATCAAACCGTAGAAGACGTTAATAAAATTGCACACAAAGCAGGTATTGTGGCAAAGGGAGATTACCTAATTAACCTAGCGGCAATGCCAATTGTAGATAAAGGCATGGTAAACACACTGCGTGTTTCTCAGGTATAACGCCTTAGCTTGAAAAGCTCTTAAGGCACAATTGCATTCCAAAAAAAGCCCCTTAAAATAATTATTTTAAGGGGCTTTTTAACACTGAAGCTGTTGTGTGTTTACAAAACAACATAGTGCTGTTTAATTCTCATCATACCATCTTGTTTGCGTATACTTAGGTGCTGTTTAAAGTTGCTAGTTGTGTAATTATACACAATCTCAACAAGGGTATTATCCAACCGCGTTACCTGAAGCTCACGCACCAAGGCGCTCCAATGGCTCATTTGGGCTATTTATTACTTGAGCGTCTCTCCCTAGAGGATCTGGCATTGCAAAATCTCTTGGGATATCATATAGTTTTTGCGCAATCAAGTAGGCCTCGTGCCATTTTGTAGTAGGTATTAGAAGTGTTTCTGTACTACTGGGCTCACTAGCTGTGCCGCCAACAAGCTCAGTTATACTGGCGGTAGGGTGCGTGTTTTGCAAATCAGCAATATACATCTTTGGGTTTGCCCCAGGCTCTGGCGGAAAGAGTTCAGACAAATACCCGCTAAAGGCGAAACCGGTTTTATTGTTATACAACACCTGATGCATCCCTCCCTTAACGCCCCTAATATTCATGGTATTATTTGCCTCTAAAGACACAATTTCCACTTTAGTTCCGTAGGGCATCACGGCGAGTTTTTGGCTTTTTAAGTTGTTGTACTGCCTTAAAGAAAGACCGCTTGCTGCTGTTACATAAAGTGAAGCTGTCTTTTTTTCTGGTGGGGATTGAGCGCTTATTTGTGTAAGTGCTATTTCTGTTTGTTGGGGCAATTTTTCTTTACAGGATGTAAAAAATGTGATTGCGATGAGTGCGGCAATGGCAAGAGCTTTTGTTTTCATAAGGATTGGGTATTAAATTCAAAGTAAAGCTATTGGCATAAAGAGTCTTTTTTTTTAAAGGTTGATTATATGTATATATAACTAAACTTTATTTGGATTTATTGCACTAGCATAGGTTTTAAAACTCAAATTTCATTTGGACATCGTATTTTTTTTCTTCTTTTAGGCTTAACTTTTGTTTGTTTTCATTGTTAAGACCAGACAAGGAAATCCCTAATAAGCGAACCGAGTTTTTCATTTTTTCTTGGTATAATAACTCTGTGATGTGCTCCATTATTAACTCCTCACTTGCCATATAAAAAGGCAGGGTTTTACTGCGAGTTTGCAAGGTGAAATCACTGTACTTTATTTTTAAGGTAATGGTTTTTCCAGCTACTTTGTTTTTTTTAAGACGGCGCTCAACCTCTTTGGCGATATCTTGTAACCGCTCTAGCATATACAACTCGCTTGATATGTTTTCGCCAAATGTGCGCTCTGCAGCCAATGATTTTCTGGTGCGTTGTGGGCTTACTTTACTGGTGTGGATGCCCCGTACAATGTTAAAATAATAGGGACCACTTTTGCCAAAATGTTCAGTCAAAAACCCTAGCGATTTTGTCTTTAAATCATTGCCGGTGTAAATACCTAAACGGTACATTTTCTCTTTCATTACTTTTCCAACTCCATAAAACTTTTTAATGTCTAGGGCTGCTATAAAGTCTAACACCTGTTCTGGAGAAACCGTTTTTTGGCCATTTGGCTTGTTGTAATCACTGGCAATTTTAGCAACAAATTTATTGATAGAAATCCCTGCGCTGGCATGTAAGCCTGTTTTTTGATAGATCTTTTCTCGAATTTGTTTGGCAATTACTGTGGCGCTAGGGTTTCCTTTTTTGTTTTGGGTAACATCAAGATACGCCTCATCTAAGGAAAGCGGCTCAACCAAATCTGTGTATTCAAAAAAAACACTGCGTACTTTATCAGAGATTTCTTTGTAGCGGTCAAAATCTGTTTTAACAAAAATAAGATGCGGGCATAATTTAAGGGCCAAGGCCCCAGACATGGCAGAGCGCACCCCAAATTTCCTAGCCTGGTAGCTTGCTGCGCTTACCACGCCTCTTTTACCGCCACCTCCTACTGCTATTGCTTTGCCAACCAAAGACGGATCATCGAGTTGGGCAACACTCGCATAAAAGGCGTCCATGTCTACATGAATAATCTTTCTGATATCAATGGGGGTCTGCATAGGGTAAAGTTACTATCTTTAAATCACAAATATTATCAACCTAGAGCAAATTACTCGTGCTGCTTAAAAGATATTCTTTGAGCTATTATTTTTTGAGTAAACCGTATTAAAAAACAAGCCCTAGGAGTTTCAAAAACAAATCATGCAAGAAATAGAACGTAAATTCTTAGTTAAAAACGATGCTTATAAAGCACAAGCCGCGAGTCATAAAAGAATTACTCAGGGCTATTTAAACGCCCATCCACAGCGAACGGTTCGAGTTAGGGTGAAGGGAGATCAGGGCTTTTTAACCATTAAAGGAAAGTCTAATAAAACGGGCACCACACGTTTTGAATGGGAAAAAGAAATCCCCCTGTCTGAGGCGCAAAGCTTACTTGAGCTTTGTGAGAAGCCTATTATTGACAAAATTAGATATAACGTTCCGGTGGCAAATCATGTATTTGAAGTAGATGTTTTTGCTGGAAACAATGAGGGTCTTGTAATTGCTGAGGTAGAATTAAGTCATGAAAAGCAGCCCTACACAAGCCCAGATTGGCTTGGTAAAGAGGTTACAGGAGAGGTTAAGTATTATAATTCTCAACTCGGTAAAAAACCCTATAAAGAGTGGTAACTGTTTTTTAATTCAAGCGGTTAAAAACCTGCTAATTAAAAAAACTAGGAGTGCTGAGCTACCAGCGCAATGATTTCTGCAATAGTTTGTTTATCACTACTGCCTTCCATTCCCTGAGAAAAGCTAACTCCAGGGTTAGTTGTTTCTGTAGGCAGGTTTTTAAGGGCCGAAAAATGAACCATATCAAAACCAGCCTCTTTAAATGAAAGTATATTGGTTTTATTAATCCCGCTACCGGGCATAATTTGCAAGATTTTGGTCTTATTTTTTAATTTTTTTAGGAGCTGTATACCGTCTATGGCTTTTGGCATTTGCCCAGAAGATAGCACTCTAGTCACCCCTATCGCCTTCAAATCTTCAAGCGCTTTGTAAGGATCTACAGCCACGTCAAAGGCTCTGTGAAAGGTAAATTCTAGGTTTTTTGAAGCCTCCACTAGCTCTTGGGTGGCCTGGATATCTATCTGATTATAAGAGTTAAGCGCTCCGCTTACAACACCTGCGCAACCTATAGAATGACAAAAAGCAATATCCCGCTTTATAATATCAAGCTCCTGGTGTGTGTAGTTAAAATTACCTGCTCTAGGACGAACGAGCACATGCACCGCAATATCAAGCTCCTTAACCACCTTCTCAATGCATCCATAAGACGGCGTAAGACCTCCAACACTTAGTTGGGTGCATAGTTCTACTCTATGGGCGCCTGCGTCTTGAGCGGCCTTGGCAGAGGCGAAAGAATTGGCGCAAATTTCTATAATCATCTACAATGGTGCTTTTTATAGCGGCAAAGCTACCACAATTTAATGCTTTTTTTATATCCACTGAAACAACTTTCCTGGCAAGGGCCTTACTAAAGATTTCATCTCTAATTTCAGTAAAAGTTGGGCAACCTTATAGGTCGGCATTTCACACCCAACAGCAATAGCATCTAGAGCCACCTTGTCTTTATCTTTTAAAAAATTAAAAAGGATTTTTTCTTCACCGTCCAGAGATGTAAACAACTGAGGTTGCAGTGTGGGTTTTTTAATTTCGTCAAGATCCCATCCAAGATGATACACCAAATCTGCGGCGCTAGTAATGATACTTGCTTGATGGGTTTTAATAAGCATATTACACCCCTGGCTCTGGGTGTCTGTAGCTCTCCCTGGCACAGCAAAAACATCTCTTGAGTAGCTGTTGGCAATATCTGCGGTAACCAAACTACCGCCTTTGGCCGCAGATTCAATGACAATGGTGGCCTGGCTCATACCTGCAATAATTCTATTTCGTTTTAAAAAATTATTTCTATTAAAGGGATCGCTAGACCAAAACTCACTAATAAAACCCCCATTTTGCAACACCTTTGGCATGTACTTTTTATGCGCCTTTGGATATATTTTATTCATGCCATGGGCCAAACAAGCAATGTTTTGTAACCCATTTGCAATGGCCGCTTTATGGGCACAAATATCTATCCCATATGCAAATCCAGAAACTATAACCGGGTTAAGAGGCGCTAAGTCTGCCACCAACTTTTCACAAAATGAAATTCCGTAGGTGGTAATTTTTCTAGTTCCAACAATACTGATAATTTTTTTGTTTTCTAGGTCAATATTCCCGTCTTGAAAAAACAAAATAGGACCATCCAAACAGTGTTTTAATTTTTCTGGATATTTAGGGTCTTTAAAATAGCGGTAGGACAGGTTTTGAGATGCTATAAAATGTAATTCCTCCCTTGCCAAATCTAATAGATTTTTTTGCTGAAGTTGTCTTACCTTAAAGCTGCCTATACCATGAATTTTAAGAAGGTTTGATGGCTTTTCTTTAAAGATCCCCTCGGCAGATCCTACGTGGTGTAATAGTTTTTTGGCAGAGGTATCTCCCAAATTTGGTGTGCGCTGTAGCGCTAAGGTGTAAAGTAATTCTGTCTTGGAAAGCATGGTAACGTATTTTTAGAAGTAAACTTCTAGGGCTATGCCAAACCGGGGAGAATGAGCAAGATACGTATTTTTTAGGTTGTTAATAAGTTGCACAGAGCAGAAAAAAAAGAATACAAAAAAAAGGTATATTTGTTTTATGCAACTCTCTCCGTACATAAAAGACTTACTCTATCGTTATGAATGTGTCATCATTCCTGGCTTTGGTGCTTTTTTAGCAAATTACACCTCAGCAAGCATAGACGCAGATTCTAGCACGTTTTATCCTCCAGGAAAAACCATCTCTTTTAACAGGCAGCTGCAAACCAATGATGGTTTATTGGCAAATTATGTAGCCTCTGTAGAGGGAACATCCTATGAGTTGGCATTACAAAAAATTAGAAATTTTACAGGATCGTTATCTCTCGAGCTCTCTAAGGGCGAGCGTGTAACTTTAGATACCATCGGAGATTTCTCTCTAACCCCAGAGAATAAAGTGCAGTTCTTGCCCTGTGGTACAGAAAACTTTAACATCGCTTCTTTTGGTTTAACTACGTTTATTTCTTCAGAAATTTTAAGAGACATCCAACAAAAGCAACTAGCTACAGCCCAAGAGGTTCCAGTGCTTGGCGCTCCAAATAGAGGTGTTGCACCATTTATAAAATACGCTGCCATAGGCCTTATTGCAATTGCCGTTTCTGGACTAACGGGTTTAAAAATATATGAGGGCACCGTTCAGGAACATAATTTTGCTCAAAAGCAAAAAGCCAATACCAAGCTAGAAAAACAAATCCAACAAGCAACTTTTAGTATTACAAGCCCACTGCCAACACTTGAGTTGTCTGTAACCAAACAAACAGGTAAATATCATGTAGTTGCAGGTGCTTTTAGAGTAAAAGAAAATGCAGAGAGAAAGGTTGCCCAGCTTCACAAAAAAGGATTTGCAGCCATAAACCTAGGGGTTAATAAATATGGCCTGCACCAGGTTGTGTATGCTAGTTATCAAAACAGACTAGAGGCCCTTAAAAACCTTCGTACTATTAAGGCCACACAAAACAATGACGCCTGGTTACTAGTTAAAAAAATAGCACTCCACTAAACAACAAGTAGCCTTAATTGTAGATAATACATGCTGTTTTACTCTTTTGGTTTTATCTTTGCCTAAAACAATTCTCATGGAACCAAAGAACCCTAAAGATTCTTTTACAATTATCACAGACCTTGTACTACCCTCGGAGACCAACCCTATTGGAAATATGTTTGGTGGAGAACTCCTAGCGCGTATGGATCGTGCAGCAAGTATTGCCGCAAGAAGACATAGCCGCAGAATTGTAGTAACTGCCTCGGTAAATCATGTGGCCTTCAATAAGATGATTCCGCTGGGAAGCGTGGTAACTGTTGAGGCAAAAGTCTCTAGAGCTTTTAAAAGCTCTATGGAAGTATTTATGGACGTTTGGATAGAGGACCGTGAGAGCGGCATTAGAAGCAAGGCCAATGAAGGAATCTACACCTTTGTTGCTGTTAATGAAATGGGAAATCCAATGCCAGTTCCGCCAATTGTGCCAGAAACTCAAATAGAAAAACAACGCTTTGATGCTGCCCTTAGAAGAAAACAACTAAGCTTGTTGTTGGCCGGTAAAATAAACCCCCAAGATGCTACAGAGTTGAAAGCATTGTTTGAATAGCCCTGGTTACATTTTATACACCCAGTCAGCAGGGTTCATCTCTGTGTCGTTTCTGTACACCATAAACTTAATGACAGTTTGCTTTGTAACGGGATGTGTAAACACCTTCCCAATTGGGTCTTTTGTGGATACTTTATCTCCCTTTTTTACACTTATAGTAGCCAAATTATAATAGATAGTGATGTAATCTCCATGCTGTATCATAACAGCTTTATTTGCATTTTTTAACTGTTGTATTTGTAGTATTTCTCCATTAAACACTGCGCGCGCCTGGGCGTTGGCATTGGTCGCAATTTCTACCCCATGAAAGGTTTGTGTTACGTTTGGAAATTGAGGATGTTGCCTGGTTCCATATTTGTTGATGACAAGCCCTTGTTTAACAGGCCAAATTAATTTACCCTTATTGTTTTTAAAATCTTTTGCTATAGCGGCGGCCTCTGGCGTTAAAGCAAATTTTGTGGCAGAAGCAGTGGTGGTTTTAGATTTGTTTTCTCTTGCTTTTTTATTTGCAGCAGCAATGGCATCACGAATCAACTTTTTGATTTGACCATTTATTTTGTTGGCCTTTTGTTGTTTGGCGCGTATTTGTTTGGTGAAGGTGCTCTCTTCTTTTTTAAGAGATGTAATGAGGGTTTGTTGCAGCTCTTTCTCTTTTTTAAGCTTGGCTTTAGCAGCTGTATTTTCTGAAATTAGCAGGTCTTTTTCCTTGCGCTGATCTATCAAATCTAGATTTAACTGCTGTAATAATTCTGTCTTTGTTTTGATGCTTTCTCCTTGTTTTTTTCTGTGATTTGCGTACTGTTTCATGTACTGGACACGTTTGTAGGCCTGCAGAAAATCTTCGCTGGATAATAAAAACAAAACCCTACTTTGTTGTGATTTACTCTTGTAAGATTTCTGGACCATAGCGGCATAATCTTCTTTTAGTTGTTGAAGTTCGTTTCTTAGTAACGAAATTTGAGTTAAATTTTCGTTGATTTTGCGCGTGAGTAAATTAGCCTGTTGGTTGGTAACCCGTATCAGGTTTTGCTGGGCTTTGATGCGCTGGTTTATATCTTCAACCTCAGAGAGCACCGTTTTTTTTACCCCACGAGTTTTAAATAGCAAGGTGTTTATTTTCTTGATATCGTTTAAAATACTTTCACGCTGCTGTTCTAGTTGCTGTTGTTTGTTTCCAGGTTGAGCCAAGGCGCTAAAATTTCCGAAGAACAGCACAGAGAAAACCAATATGTAAAAACGTTTTTTCATTTATTTAAAAGATCTCTGGATATAGCCCTTTGGAATATTAAATGGAAAACCAACCGATACATTAAGATCTATTTTTTTATAGCGTATAAAAATACGAGTTTGCTCTAGACCATCCTGAGCCAAAATACCTAGCCGTGTTGGGTAATAATCTTCCTCTATTTTTTGATATGGACCGTATTGCACCAGTAGATTTTTTTTGGCATCTGGTTGTGAAATTTGCGCCTGATGGACCATAAAGTTATCTGGATTTAACAACATAGACAACATATAGTTAAGATTTTGTTTTCTTGGTGTTATGCGGTATTTTGAGGTTTGTGACTTACCAACAGAGGCAGGTGCAACACTTACTGTTTTGGGCTTTACATCTAAAATACTTTGTCCTAAAAGAAGCCTTTGCACTTGATCAAAGTTAATTTGTGTTCCAAGCAAATCACCAATGAGGCTGAAATCTCCCTCAAAATATGAATTACCTAAGGTCTCGTAAAACTTCACACGCTCTGGTGTTATTAATATTTTTGCAAGGGTAACTCCCAAAATAGAGGCTTTGATCCAAATAATACTCCCTTTTTTTATTCTAAGACTCGTTGTAATGCTTTGAGACTCCTTTGGAGCCTCATACTTCACCTGCATTCTTGCTGCTAGGGTGTTAAAGTCTTGAGAAGCCGCCTTATGAGCATTTAATAGCGCTTTAGCGCTCAAGTTTTTGTCTGCAATTACAGAGCCCTCAATGGATTTTGTAGTCCCGCAACCAAGGGTAACTAATAAAAGAGCAACTAAGGTAAAGTGTGTTAGTTTCATAGTGCTAATTTGAGTCTAGAATTTCTGCAGCTTTTTTAGCAAAATTTGCTGCTTTTATAGTGTTCCCGAGGCCTGTATATGCAACGGCTAATTGCTCATAAAATTCTTTTTCTAACTCGGTATTGTCAAACAAATAGTCTAAACCTGTTTCTAGGGCATTGATGGCAGCCTTAAAATCTTGAAGGTTGTTATTGGCTTTAGCGTTTAACAAATACAATACCGGCTGGGCGGGGAAGACCTCTAAAGAACTCGCGCTTACTTTTTTTGCCGCTGCAAAGCGGTTAAATTCTAGTTGCAGTAACAGGGTGTTTTTAAGTAAGCTGAAATTATCTGAGTCTACCTCAATTCCCTTTTGATAAAAAGTAAGCGCGAGCTCTTTGTTGCCTTTAGAGAGATAGTAGTCTGCTATTTTTTCAAATACCTGGCCGTTGTTATCTTTAGAAAACACCTCAACAATACCCTCAAGCTCTGCTTGGTATTGTGGGTTTTGCTGAACAAAGGTTAAAAAATCTCCCAAGACTTTGTATTGGCTTTCTTTTTCTATCACTCTTGAGTTAAACACTTTTTTCATAGACGCCATCGCGCCCATGGTGTTGCCTTGGTCTAGGTGAAATTTATACAGTGCTAAATGCACCAGGATACTGTTTGGAAACTTGTTTTGCAATTCTAAAGCGGTTTGATACGCTTTTTCTGGATTGCCATTTTCACTATACAAGTAAATAAGGTTTAGGTATTCACGCTCATTTGCAGGATTATTTTTGCGTTTTTTTTCTGCATTGTTAATGGCCCCACGGGTATTGCCCGTTTGTCTATAGATTTGCTTCCTAAGGGCAGTTCTATACACACTCTCCCCCCAAGAATCCTCTAATTCATCAAGCAGCAATAAAGCCTTTTCATACTGCTTTGTTCTTTGATATAAATTGGCCAAGTCTTCTTTGTAATCTTGGTCATACACGATAAGCTTTTTCACCAAAACAATAGCCTTGTTGTAGTCTCTAGTTAGATAGTAAAGATCATAGAGGGTTTCTAAAACATCTTGGTTTTCTGGCTCTTGACGCAGCACCTTTTCTAGGTTTATTTCTGCTTGATTGTATTGCTTGAGCTTTATCTGGTTTTTGGCAAACTCAAAAAACACAATAGCATCTGCCTGGAGGTTTCCACCACTTTCTTTTTGGGCTTTTTCTAAAGCAGTAATTGCTAGGGCATAGTTCTCTATTGATTTTTGTTTTAAAGCCTCATAAAAGCTTTCTAGAAAAGCATCTGAGACCTCTTGAGGCTCCCCTAGGCCGGTTGCTGCAATTTTCTGGGCAACCAGTGCTCTTGGAGCAAAAAAGCCTCCTAGAATCAATAAAACTGTTACTGTGTGTTTAAAATTCAATAGCAATAAATTTAACCTTTCTGAGCCCTTAGGGGCAGCATTATTTTAATTGAGAGTAATCTCCAATACTAACGTTGGTGAAATCGCCATTAAAATGAGCGTTATTTCCAATCATAGCATTATCTAAAGAAGCATTTTCTATAACCGTATTGGTTTGAATGATGCTGTTTTTTATAGTACTATTTTCAATTACAGTGCCCTTCCCAATTGACACAAAAGGACCAACGGTGCTATTTTTAAGCACCACGTCCTCCCCAATAAAGCAAGGTTCTATAATGGTAGCGTTGTCTAAAGTAGCTGTTTTTGAAACTAAAGCAGCCCCATCCTCTTGCAAAAATCCTAGCATACGGCGGTTGGTTTGTACTGTGATTTCTTTATTACCACAATCCATCCACTGTGTAACGGTGCCGGGCTTAAAGACCTTTCCCTTATCCATCATTCTTTTTATACCATCATTAATTTGGTATTCTCCGCCATTAATAATGTTATTATCAAGCACAAACTGAAGCTCTTTTTTAAGCATCCCTACCTCTTTAAAATAGTAAATCCCAATCACAGCTTGATCACTAACAAAGTGCGCTGGCTTTTCTACGAGCTCTATAATTTCTTGGTTTTGATTTAAATTCACAACACCATAGGCTTCTGGATTGTCAACTTTTTTTGTCCAGATTACGGCATCTGCCTGTTTATCTAGATCAAAATCTGCCCTAATTAATGTGTCTGCATAGGCAATAACGGCAGGGCCACTAAGTGATGGTTCTGCGCACATAATAGCATGTCCTGTGCCTTTTGGGTCTAGTTGTCTATAAATGGTTGGTTTGGCGCCCAAACTCACTGCCAAGTCTTTTAAGCTCTCAATTACATCGTCTCCAAACCAAGCAGGATCTCCCAAAATAAAAGCAATTTCTTCTATTTCTGTATTTAAAACTCCAGCGATATCTGCAACCAAACGGTGTACAATAGGTATTCCTGCAACAGGAATTAATGGTTTTGGCACGGTTAAACTATGAGGACGAAGGCGGCTTCCGCGACCTGCCATTGGAACTATTATTTTCATCTATATTTTATTTATTGCTGTTGTAAAAAACAACGGCTAGGTTTGTTATTTATTTTATTACTTAACTCCTGTGCTGCCAAATCCTCCTTCACCTCTGGCGGTGTCACTTAGTTGGGATACTTCATGCCACTGGGCCCGCTCATGCTTGGCAAGTACTAATTGAGCAATGCGCTCTCCATTTTCTATGGTAAAATCTTCATTGCTTAGGTTTACTAAAATAACACCAACTTCACCTCGGTAATCTGCGTCAATGGTTCCTGGGCTATTTAATACTGTGATGCCTTTTTTTGCCGCAAGACCACTTCTGGGTCTTACCTGGGCCTCTGTTCCTATTGGTAATTCTAGATATAATCCTGTTTTTATAATAGCCCGTTGCATTGGTTTTAGAACAACTGGCTGAGTAATATAGGCTCTAATATCCATCCCTGCGCTTGCTATGGTCTCATAGCTAGGCAATGCATGGCTTGATTTGTTTATAATTTTTACAGTCATGGCTCGTGGTTTGATTTGTATTTATCTAATACTTGAGATAATTCTAGAGAAAAAATGACACATTATTTTTTAATGATGCGTTGTATTTCTTGGCGCTCTAAAAACAATACTAGTAACAAAAATACCAATAATAATACAGTTCCAATCCAAAGGTTTCTCTCAAAAACATAGAATGATACTCCAGCAAAACTCATTGCAATTACAAGGTAAGTACCAATGCGTTTTACGTCATAGGGAACCCTGTAGTATTTACGCCCAAGAAAGTAGGACAAGGACATCATAGTCCCGTAAGCCGCTAATGTTGCAACGGCAGCTCCCATATAACTTATCTTAGGAATTAATATAAAGTTTAAACCCAGGGTAATACAGGCTCCTATTACAGAGATATAAGCTCCGTATCTTGTGCGGTCTGTAACTTTATACCACACAGATAGATTGTGATAGATCCCTAAACATAAATTAGCAAGTAATATTATTGGCACAATAGAGAGGGCTACCCAATAGGCTTCATTTTTTATTAAAAGGGCTTTAAAAAAGTCTATATACACAATAACAAATAATAGAATGGCGCTACCACAAATGGCAAAATATTTGGTGATTGTGGCATAGGTGTCTTTCGCATTTGCCTTATTGGCGTGGTTAAAGAAAAAAGGCTCTATACCAAGTCTAAAGGCTGTGGCAAATAGCGTCATAAAAACACCCAATTTATAACAGGCTGCATACACCCCTACCTCATTGGCTGCAATATCTGGAGGTAATAAATAATTGAGCAAAATTTTATCAAAAGCTTCGTTGATAGAAAAGGCAACTCCTGCAATGAGCACGGGAAATGAATACCTAAGCATCTTTTTCCAGATAGAGACGCTGAAATGAAACCCAATTTTAAAGTACACCCCAAGGAGCAATACTAGGGTAGCCCCGCTTGCTATTACATTAGAGATAAAGACATACAAAACAGTATTCTCTTGGGTATACAAAGATTGCCAAAATGCATTAGGGTCATTACTTGCAAGCAAGGGTAAGGCTAGTAAAAAAAACAAGTTACACCCTAAATTTATACATACGTTTATAATTTTTATTAGGGCGTACTTTAGTGGTTTTTCATTGGCTCTAAACCACACAAAAGGAATAATAACAAGCGCATCTAGCAATAAAATTAAAAGTGCATAGGTTACAAATTGGGTGTTAAAATCAATGAGGTTAGCCAGTTGTTCTCGAAACAAAAAAGCCACTAGAAAAAAAGAAAGTGACGAAATACCTATAGACACTAAGGCTGTAGATTGCACTGTCTTTTTTTGAGAAGGGGCTTTATTTATAAACCTAAAAAAAGCAGTCTCCATGCCATAGCTTAACACCACATTTCCTAAGATAATATAAGACATTAAAGTAGCATAAAGACCAAAATCTGAAGGCTTAAGCACGCTGGTATATAAAGGCACAAGTATAATGGCCAAGGCGCGCGGCAATACCGTTGCTAGCCCATATATAAATGTTTGTTGAAATAGTTTTTTAAAAATACGCAATGCTTCAAGTGTTTGGGTTGTTAAAGGTAGCCAAATTAATTATTGTGATGCGCCGGGTGTTGGAGCAAGAACCATTAAAATTTGCTAACAAACAACCTTTTTATGGCGTTAAACTAAAAAAGTCTGTTGCGTTTTTAGCGCAACAGACTTTGTATGTATAATGATATGTTTTGGTATTATCCAGCCAATGCTTCTGCACCACCAACAATTTCTAAAATTTCATTGGTAATGGCTGCTTGACGTGCTTTGTTGTATTGCAGCTTCAGGGCATCACGCATCTCTGTTGCGTTGTCTGTTGCTTTATGCATCGCTGTCATTCTTGCGCCATGCTCACTGGCTACACTATCTCTAATGGCCTTAAACAATTGTGTCTTTAAACTCTTAGGAATTAAACCCTCAACAATCTCTGGCTTTGTTGGCTCAAAAATATAATCTGCAGCACTAGTAACCTGAGTTTGTGCAGGTGGCAAAATTGGCAAAAATTGTTCTTTCATAACAATTTGTGTCGCTGCATTTTTGAAGTGATTGTACACTAAAACAATCTTATCATAAGCGCCTTGCTGGTATTTTTCCATTAGCATTTCTGCAATGGCTGAAGAGGCTTTGAAGTTTAAATCATCAAAGATAGCTGCGTTAAACTCTATAACATTCCCGTCTTTGCTGATGATGTCATTTCCTTTTTTACCAATGGTAATAAAATCTACCTGCTTGCCAGTGTAGGTTTCTTGTTTAAGTGCCTTGCTTGCTTTAATAATGTTGGTATTAAAAGCTCCTGCCAACCCACGGTTTGAAGTAATGGCAACAACCAATACTTTGTTTACCTCACGCTGCTGAGCAAAACTACTACCACTATCTGAGTCTAGCGTTGCACTTAGATTTTGTAATAACTCCGTTAATTTCTCAGAATAGGGACGCATTGCTGTAATAGCGTCTTGCGCTTTTTTCAGCTTTGCTGCAGATACCATTTTCATGGCACTGGTGATTTGCATGGTTGATCCAACCGATGCTATTCTGTTTCTAATTTCTTTTAAGTTTGCCATTTTTTTAAGTTATTATTAATAACAGGTAGGCTTAATACTCTTTTACCCCCAAAAGGGAGGTAAAAGAATATAAAATTTATGCTCTGTATTTTGCAGATAAATCTGCAGCTACGCTCGTTAGGGTTGAGATCACCTCATCTGTTAATTTTCCAGATTTTAATGTATCTAACATACCTCTATGTTTTGCATTTAAAAGCTCTATGTAATCTCTTTCAAACTCTTTTACTTTCTCTACAGGTACATCACGCAGCAAGTTCTTAGAACCTGCATAGATAATTGCAATTTGATCTTCTACCGTAAAAGGTGTGTTTTCATTTTGCTTTAATATCTCTACGTTACGCTTTCCTTTTTCAATTACATTTAGCGTTGCTGCATCGAGGTCTGAACCAAACTTAGCAAATGCTTCTAGTTCACGATACGCAGCTTGATCAAGCTTTAATGTACCAGATACTTTCTTCATAGATTTAATCTGCGCGTTACCACCTACACGAGATACCGAGATACCTACGTTAATAGCTGGACGTACCCCAGAGTTAAATAAATCTCCATCTAAGAAGATTTGTCCATCTGTAATTGAAATTACATTGGTTGGGATATAGGCAGATACATCACCTGCTTGTGTTTCAATAATTGGTAGGGCAGTTAAAGAACCTCCACCTTTTACAATACCTTTTAATGATTCTGGAAGGTCATTCATCTCTGAAGCAATCTTGTCATCATTAATTACTTTGGCTGCACGTTCTAGTAATCTTGAGTGTAAGAAAAATACATCTCCAGGATATGCCTCACGTCCCGGTGGGCGACGAAGTAGTAATGATACCTCACGGTATGCAACGGCTTGTTTAGATAAATCATCAAACACAATTAGTGCAGGACGACCTGTATCTCTAAAGTACTCGCCAATTGCAGCTCCTGCGAATGGTGCGTATACTTGCATTGGAGCTGGATCACTTGCGTTTGCAGCAACAATAGTTGTATAGGCTAAAGCTCCTGCTTCATCTAACACCTTTGCAATGTTTGCAACCGTTGATGCTTTTTGACCAATGGCTACATATATACAGAATACTGGCTGGCCAGCATCGTAAAATTCTTTTTGGTTTAGGATCGTGTCAATACAAACAGTAGACTTCCCTGTTTGACGGTCACCAATTACCAACTCACGCTGTCCTCTTCCAACTGGAATCATTGCGTCAATTGATTTTATCCCTGTTTGTAATGGCTCTGTTACAGGCTCACGGTAGATAACCCCTGGCGCTTTACGCTCTAGTGGCATCTCATATGTTTTACCCTCGATAGGTCCTTTACCATCTATAGGTTCACCTAGTGTGTTTACTACACGACCAACAACACCTTCACCTACGTTTATAGAGGCAATACGTTGTGTGCGTTTTACGGTAGCTCCTTCAGAAACTCCTCTAGAGGGTCCCAGTAGTACAACCCCTACGTTATCTTCTTCAAGATTCAAAACAATACCTTCCATACCGTTTTCAAAGGCTACTAATTCACCGTATTGAACATTTGTAAGCCCGTACACACGTGCAATACCATCACCTACAGTTAATACAGTTCCTACCTCATCAAGTGAAGCGCTTGCCTGAAAACCGGTAAGTTGTTGTTTTAAGATTGCTGAAACTTCAGCTGGTTTAACTTCTGCCATTTTTATTTAGATTTTACCCTTTAATCTCTAAGGGTGACTTCAGAAAATTTTCTGAAGGCGTTAAAAAATTATAATGATTTACTAAATTCTCTTTTTAAATTTCCTAGTTGGTTTGCAATACTTGCGTTGTATTGCAGGTCTCCAACACGGAGTATAAAACCACCAATGATACGCTCATCAATAGTATTGTTGATAGTGATATTCTCACTACCTGTCATTTCTTTTAATTTGCTAAGTACTTTAGCCTCTATCTCTGGTGTCAATGTAACTGCTGTTATTACAGTAGCTGTTTTAACTCCCTTAGAGTCGTTGTAAAGATCCACATAGGCCAGTGCAACGCCACCCAAAAGGTTGATACGCTTATTACTGGTTAGGATTTGGATCAGTGCCTTGGTTACATCACTGTTTTTTTCAAAGATTTGTAGTAAAGCCTGTTTTTTGTCTTCTGCTTTAACCACAGGGCTTTGTAATACAACACGTAGCTCTTTGCTTCCCGCTAGGGTTGCTTGTATAGATTTCATGTCACCAAAAACAACCTCACTAATATTGGCGTGGTTGGCTTGATCTAAAACTGCTTTCGCGTATCTTATGGCTGCTCTGCTACTCATCCTGCTTGTTAGTTTACGTTTGCGTCTTTCAACATCGTTTCAACCAATTCCAATTGCTTGTCTTTGTTTGATAACTCACTCTTCACTATTTTTTCTGCAATGTCTAAAGAAAGACTAGCTACTGTTTGCTTTAATTCTGCAACAGCTGCTTTTTTCTCTGCCTCTATGGTTGCCTGTGCACCTGCAATTGCTTTGCTTGCTTCTGCTTGCGCTTCATCTTTAGCCCCTGCTATCATGCTGGCTTTAATTTCGCGAGCTTCTTTAATCATAGCCTCACGTTCTGCTCTTGCTTGTTGTAACAATTTTTCATTATCTGAATGAAGATTTTTCATTTCTTGCTTAGCCTCTTCAGCAGAAGCTAATGCCTTTTTAATTCCTTCTTCTCTTTCGCTTACAGCGCCAAGAATTGGTTTCCAGGCTACTTTTCTTAAAACAAATAATAATATTAGAAAACTTATTACGGTCCAAAATATTAATCCAAATCCAGGAGTTACTAAATCCATTTCTAAATTATTTTATAATTAATGTTCTTAAATTTTAATAAAACCACAAGAGCAACCAACCGTTACTCTTGTGGTTTGTTTTTGTGAGTTATTACCCTTGTAATAACGCAACAACAACTCCAAATAAAGCTACCGCTTCTACGAAGGCTGCTAAAATTAATGCAGAAGATTGAATCTTCCCGTGCATTTCTGGTTGACGTGCCATAGCTTCCATGGCTGATCCACCAATTTTACCAATACCAACACCAGCTCCAATAGCTGCTAAACCAGCTCCAATAGCTGCAATTCCAGTAATAGTCATAGTTCTAAATTTAAATTAATTAATGTTCATGTTCTTCTACTGCCGACCCAAAATAAAGGGCTGACAATATTGTAAATATGTATGCTTGAATAGCTGTTACAACAATTTCTATAACTGTAATAAATAATGAAAACAATACAGAAATTGGAGATACCCAAGTAGTTTCAAAAATAAATATCAAAGACATTAATGCTAAAATAATAATGTGCCCTGCTGTTATATTAGCAAAAAGACGTATCATTAATGATATTGGTTTTGTAAAAATCCCAATGATCTCAATAGGCATTAAAAATATTTTCATTGGAACCGGTACACCTGGCATCCAAAAAATATGTTTCCAGTAATTTGCATTACCACTTACTGTAGTTATGATGAATGTGAAAACTGCTAAAACCATTGTAAAAGCAATGTTACCACTCAGGTTGGCTCCATTCAAGAATGGAATTAAACCAAATATGTTATTTAGCCAAATAAAGAAAAATACAGTTAACAAATACGGCATGTATTTTTTGTATCTTTTTTCTCCGATCATTGGTTTTGCTATCTCGTCCCTTACAAAAACAATAAGAGGCTCTAGGAAACTTGCTATACCAGTAGGTACATTGTCTTCGGATTTTTTATATTTTCTTGCAGCAGCAGAAAACAATAATATTAATATAAGTATTGAAACCCACATCATAAAAACATTACGGGTTATAGAAATATCCCAAGGTTTAGAGACATTTAAAGGGTGGTGGGCTTCATCAAAAGTTATAGCCGTGGCTCCGCCTTCAAGTTGATATACTTTCTCATGAACATTTACAAATCTACCACCTGTTTTTTTCTACAACAACTTTTCCTTCATAGTCATGGTCAAATTCTGATGACATAAAGGTTGTTAAACCATTATCTGTCCATAAAATTATTGGTAATGGAATAGAAATATGTTTTTCATTTTCTTTGCCCTCATTAAGAGTAAGAATATGCATCCCATACGCATCTTTAACGTGGTGCATTATCATTTTTTTGGCGTCAAATCGCTCTCCTTCTTCTCCAGATTTTTCGGTTGCAAAAACTACTAGAGAAAACATAAAAAATAAAATGGTAGTGTATTGCCTAAATGTACTGATTTGCATTGTCTTGAGAAATTTAAAATACCGCCTTTAAAATTTTGTGCAAATCTAATCACATTCTATTAAACAACAAACAAGATGTATATAAATATATTCTGAAGAAAAAGTAAATATAGAATATACCTCAAACCCAAGGAAAATAAAGTATGGTAGAAAAAAATTTAGTACATCTGGTATCTTGTTTTTTTGATCTGAAAGAATTAAGGGAAGTAAAAAAAAAATAACCAACACCATTTTGAGTATTGTTCCAACCATAAAAACGTTGAAAATCTCTGTTTTACCTTTACGATATCTATAATTAATAATTGTGAATATAGCATACACTAAAACAAAATGAACCGCATAAACAAGCCACAGAGGCAGCCCTAATTCTATTTCACTAAAAAAAGAAAAAAATGTATAATAATGAATTCCAAAAACAAATAATGTTAAAACTAAAAGTTTGAAGAAAAAAATTATTTGTTTTTTTAATAGTTCTCTATAATTCACTTAATAATTATTTAGTGTGCTTAATTATTTTTCTTACAACAAAATAAATTGAAAAAACAACAGATATTAATGAACATATTACAGTAAATAATTTTTCCTTATCAAAGTAAACATCAATTTTTAATCCCAAAAAAACACCTATTGCAATGATTGCCACCATTTGAAATGCTATGCCAGAAAATCTAGCATAAGAACTTAAATTGGTTTTTTTGACATGTTTTTGTGTTAGTTGAGTTGCTCGGCGGCCTTTACACTAGAGCGGTCAGGGCGATCATAAACAGTGCTCTGATTGGCCTTTGACTGCGAGGCATCTCCTGGCTGCATACGGCAAGTAGCGTTAAAAGCAGCTCCTGGTTCTACAGAAAGTTTACCGACTACAACATCGCCTTTTATATTGGCAGTACTGCGTAGGGTTAGTAATTGAGAGACATTAAGATTTCCGCTAAAGCTACCCGCTATATCTGCATTTTCACAAGAAAGATTTCCTTTGATAACTCCATTTTTCCCAAGCACAACTTTGGATGGGGTTGAGACAGTTCCTTCAACAACGCCATCTATTCTAAAAAAACCCTTGGAGGTAATGTCTCCATTTATATGAGTTCCTTCGTTGATTCTGTTTTGACTTGCTCCTGGTTCTGACGCAGTGGTATTGGCGTTCTTTTTATCTGAAAACATATCTTTAAGGTGTTTCTTTCTTATTATCGCCTGCTTTTTTTTGACGTTTTAATTTCTCAATAAGCGCTTTCTTTTTGACAGGGTCAGGCTTCTTGTTGAGATCCAGTTTTTTTACTGATGTTTTTTTAACAGGAGGCTTTGGGTTAGCCGGTGCTTGTTTTGGATTCAACCTATAACCCTCAAGGTTCTTGTGTATCTGTATAATCTTATAGTTTTCTGAGGAGATACCAACAAAGTCTTTAGTGATACTTATAATTTTATCTTTCCTAGCCTGTTTTTGGGGTTTAGACAATACTTCTCCAAGCCCCTGGGCTCCAAGTTTTGAGTCTAGCCCATGAACCACCACTAAGGTTTTTAAGGGGTTGTAATAATCTGAAGATACAAACATTGTTTCTTGGTAGTTGTAGTATGTAATAGCATCGTTTAATTGCTTTGTAATATCTGAAATTTCAGCGTCTTGATTTTGGTCAAAGGTATATACTAGCTTAAACTTGGTGCTCTGGCTGTCTGGGACAAACTGTTTAAACTCTAGCCTTGGAATTGTAGTAGAATACAACTCTTGTGCTCTCTTTCCTTGGGGTGAATTCGGGTAGGTGAGAGAAACAAAGTTTAATGCTTTTTTATAAGCCTGAAACCCATCTTGTCTTGCAATTGCAGTTGCTTTTAAAAGCTCAAATTTTGGCACAATTTCAGTTCCGTTATACAGGGTGATGTATCCATCACTTTTTTTGATAACCTCAGCATACTGCGATGCTTCAAATGCTTTGTAAAGGTCATTGTACTTAAATTCTGGGCTCGAAGCATCAGAGGCCAGCTGCGCATTTGGATTTCTTAAAATTTCAGCATACCTAGAATCGCTGTGGTTATTTAAAATATCATCCTTGTATTGTTGCGCTAATTTTTGGTTTTCAAGTTGCCCATATATTTTATATAAGTTATATTTTGCTGGTAAAACCAATCGCTTTTGAGGATTGTAGGCTAATAATTTTTCCAATCTGTTGGTAGCCAAACCATACTCTTTAAACTTCTCTTTGTATATAAGGCCTAATTGATAATATGCAAAATCTCGATCTATTGTCAAGCTGTCTAGCACTTTAGGGTCTGAGGGGATTTCTTTTATATAGGTTTGAGGATTAAATATTTCAAGCTCGGCAATGGGTGTTGTGTCCATTACAATTTCTTGGTCTTGATCAAAACCGCTTGATTTTTTCTCAGACCTTCTCCAATTATCCTCGAGTTTTCTATCTCCCCATAGTTTTCTAAATTCTACTTTTCCGTAGGCAACGGTAGCAGGTGTATAGAAGTAAAATTTTCCGCCAGAGGGGCTTGGTCCGCCTACAGATTTACGTGAAAATTCGTTATTGACAATGCGAGGTCCTTTATCTGAGAGTTTTGCGGCAGCCGTAGAATCTGCAACTGCTTTGGCCTTTAAATCATCTGTGTAGGCTTTAAAAAAAGCGAGTTTATCGCTATCGCTCATCTTGGCAATGCGCAAAATACTATCATTAATTGAGGCTATATCTTCATACTTTATAACATCGTCTAGATTTTCACGCTTCTTTTTAACTCGGCGCCATTGTTTAGAGTTTTCAGCTAGATTGGTAAGAGTGCTATCATAATAGGCTCCTGCTTGTTTATACTCGGCCTTGTCAAAATTCATTTCGGCCAAGGTTTGATAATTGATAGATTGTAGGGTTTGATCTTCCTTGAAAGACTGGATGGATTTGTTGTAGTAAACTATCGCTAGACTATCACTAGTTGTGTTCCTGTGGTAGTCTGCCAAGGCATTATAAATCTTATCCAAAAACGGACGGTTTTCTCTGTCTTGTTCTAAATCATGCAACAAGGCTAAAAGCATTGCCTGATCCTCTTGAGTATAGTTAAAGTTTTTTGTTTTTGCCATGTGGGCATTAATCATATAAACCCTTGCTGTCTTTCTATTAAATCCTATTACTTGATCAAAAGCGATATTTGCGCTGTCTTTGTAGCTTAGTTTATTATACAATTGCCCTATAATAAAAGAGAAGCGGCCCTTAAGCTCATAGTTGTCTTCAAACTCATTGGCAATTTTCATATAAGGTAGCGCCTGGGGTATAGAGTCTAGATTAATCATTGCCTGTGCAATCATTGCATTGGCATCAGCAACTACCGCATCTTCTAGGTTTTCTTCTCTAAGCATTTTTTGAAGATTTTCTATGGCATAGTCTTCATTGTTTAGTCTAATGTTGGTTTTAGCTTTCCAGATTTTAGCATTGTTAACATTATTACTGGTAGCAGATTTATTTAAAATAAAATTAAAAGCATCTAAAGCCGGTATAAAACGGTTGTCATAATAACGGGCCTTACCTAAAAGCATGTAGGCCTCATCTATTTGAGGGTTGTATTCTTTCCCGCCAATGTACATGGAGTGCTTTTGGATTGCTTTTACTGCCTTTTCTTCTGCTCTATTAAAGTTTGGATCTTTTGAGTCTGTATCAAATCCATCTAGATCAACAACTTCGATACGCTCTACGGGAAGAATTTGATAGAAATCATCTCGGTAAGTTTGAGCGATCGCTTCTTTACCTTGTATAAAAGCATTCTCACCATTAAATAGGGTATTATACTCTGTAGATACTGCGTGAAATTTTTTGTTTAAAAAGGTGTCTTTTTTTCTTGAACACGCTGTTAGAGCGACGATAGCCAATAAAAAAAGAGAAGTATATTGTATGGGCTTCAAAATGTGTTTCTTTTGTTAGTTATAATAACTTAAAACGTTTGTTTTTAGTATCTAAACGGGTAATAGAGTGGTAAAAATACGTTTCTTTTTGGTTTTAGGTTGAAATTTTACTCAAAAATGAGGTTTTGGCCACCACATATGCCGCACCTTGATTGACAAAATTGTACTATTTTTGCTATCTAATATATGTATATAATGGAAGTTTTCAATTACCTCAATGGCCAAGGCGGTTTTATGATTTTAGCTTTTTTTGTTGTATTGATTGTTTTGTACAGAAAATATAAAAGCTATCGCTACTTTAAAGACATGAAAAAAGCCGGGAAAAGTAAGCAAAAGTAACCTATCTTTGCCCTATGAGTTCTATACGTATTACCAAGAAATTTTCATTTGAAACCGGCCATGCACTCTACGGGTATGACGGAAAATGCCGTAATGTTCACGGCCACAGTTATAAGCTTTTTGTAACCGTTATTGGCAATCCAATTGCAGATTCCTCGCATGTTAAGTTTGGTATGGTAATAGATTTTAGCGATCTGAAAAAAATAGTGAAAGAGGAGATTGTAGATGTTTTTGATCATGCTACTGTTTTCAATAAAAACACGCCTCACGTAGAGCTTGCCAAAGAATTAAGCGATCGAGGACACAGTGTTTTACTTGTAGATTATCAGCCAACAAGCGAAATGATGGTGATTGATTTTGCAGAAAAAATAAAACAACGCCTCCCAAAACAAACACAACTGTTCTCTTTAAGGTTACAAGAAACTGCCACTAGCTATGCAGAGTGGTATGCCGGTGACAATTAAACGGTGCCTTTTGAATCCTTGAGGTAGTCCTTAATCTTGAGCTCAAGAGTGGCAATTCGTAAATTTCCAACTATATTTGAAACATGCAAATTCCTCCAGGAAAAAAAATATATTTCTCTAGCGACAATCATCTTGGCGCGCCTACATCTGCAGAGAGCCTTCCCAGAGAACAAAAATTTGTGCGTTGGCTTGACACCGTTAAAAAAGACGCAGCCGCTATTTTTTTACTAGGAGATTTATTTGATTTTTGGTTTGAGTACAGAACCGTAGTGCCTAAGGGTTTTGTTCGTGTGCTGGGTAAACTAGCCGAAATTAGTGACAGTGGTATTCCTATTTACTTTTTTGTTGGAAACCATGATCTGTGGATGGGAGACTATTTTGAAAAAGAACTAAACATACCAACCTATAGAGATGTAAAAGAGTTTACCTTCAATGGCAAGGTGTTTCTCATTGGCCATGGTGACGGAAAAGGCCCTGGTGATATAGGTTATAAACGAATGAAAAAGGTGTTTACTAACCCTGTTTTTAAATGGCTCTTTAGGTGGTTTCATCCAGAGCTAGGAATGCGTTTAGCGCAATACTTATCTGTAAAAAACAAGCTTATCTCTGGTGATGATGACAAAATATTTTTAGGAGAAGAGCAAGAGTGGTTAGCGCAGTATGCTAAAAGAAAGCTAGAAACAAAACACTATGACTACTTTATATTCGGACACCGTCATTTAGCCATGAAAATAAAAGTTAGCGACACCAGCACCTATCACAACCTAGGTGATTGGATTACACAATACACCTATGGTGTTTTTGATGGCCGGGAGTTTTCTCTCCAAGAGTTTGAAGCCACAAAAACTAACTAGGCTGTATATCTTTTATTCTTAATTGCAAACTCACTTTTCCTTGCCAGAGATTTTCATCGATACAATACACCGCTTTAAAAGGAGTGTCTGAACATGCCGTGTCTTTTTTATCTCCAAGACCAAAACCAATACCTACAATAGCCTCTGAGTTTACTTGTTTTACCGTGAGGCGTAAATGAGTTTTATCTGCACCCACACATTTTCCATATCCTGTGTCTTTTAAGTTTTGGGTCATAAAAACTGGTTGTCTGTTTCCAGGGCCAAAGGGTGCAAATTGTTTTAAAATTCTATGAAATTTTGGAGTAATAGCTGCCAAATCTAGTTGGGCATCTATATTAATTTCTGGATTGAGTAGTTTTGGGTCTATGGTTTGAGAAACTACCTTTTCAAACTGCGCTTTAAAACCTGGATAGTCTTTTTCTTGCAAGGTGAGCCCCGCGGCATATTTATGGCCTCCAAACTGCTCAATGTATTGGGCGCAGCCCTCCAAAGCATTATAAACGTCAAACCCTTTTACAGATCGTGCAGATGCTGCTAGCTTGTCCCCGCTTTTTGTAAACACTAAGGTGGGGCGATAGTAGGTCTCTATTAATCTAGAGGCTACAATCCCTATAACTCCTTTGTGCCAATGCTCCTTATAGACAACAGTTGTGTTGTTTTCCTGTTCGCTGGCTTGGGTAATGATTTGCGCTAAAGCTTCTTTAGTGATTTGTTTATCTGCATCTTTTCTATCTGCATTAAAGAGTTCTATTTCACTGGCCCATTGAGCAGCGTTTTTGGGATCTGTCTCTACTAGTAACCTAACGGCATGATTTCCGTGTTTCATCCTGCCGGCAGCATTAATTCTTGGTGCAATAATAAAAACAACATCTGTAATGGTCAAGGTGCTTTTGTTGACCTGTTTTAATATGGCTTGGTATCCCACTCTAGGGTTGCTGTTAATTACCTGAAGGCCATAATAGGCCAACACTCTGTTTTCTCCCGTAACAGGAACAATATCTGCGCCAATAGCCGTTGCAACAAGGTCTAGATACAGCAGTAAATCTTCAATGGTTTGCCCGCGTTCAGACACCAAGGGCTTGTATGAGTTTAAACCCTACACCACATCCACATAGCTCCTTGTAGGGGTATGAGCAATCATCTCTTTTAGGGTCTAAAACCGCGACTGCTTTTGGGAGCTTAGCTCCAGGGCGGTGGTGGTCACAAATAATAAAATCAATCCCTTTTTTGCTTGCGTAGGCTACTTTTTCTATGGCTTTTATCCCGCAGTCCAAGGCAATAATTAGCGTGATGTCATTGTCTTGAGCAAAATCAATTCCTTTATAAGAAACGCCATACCCCTCATCGTAGCGATCTGGAATATAGGTGGCTATGTTGGGGTAATAGGTCTTTAAATAACTGCTTAACAGCGCAACACTCGTGGTGCCATCTACGTCATAATCTCCATAAACTAAAATATTTTCTTGAGCCTCAATAGCCTGTTGTATCCGCTTTACTGCAAGATCCATGTCTTGCATTAAAAAAGGATCGTGAAGCTCCTCTAGACTAGGTCTAAAAAAACGCTTGGCTTGATCGAAGGTGGTGATCCCTCTTTGTACCAAAAGAGAACTCAGTAAAGGATCAATCCCTAGGGCTTGTGCTAAATGAGTTACAGTTTCTAAATTTTGTTTTGGGGATAGGTTCCAGCGCATAGAATTGAAAATTACAAAAATATACAAGTATACGCCCTATCTCTTTGAATTTATACCTTCAAATTCAAGAATTATAGGCTGTTTTTGTATTTCTGAAATATTACGTCTTCCCTTTGCTTGTGAAAACACAATAATCTAGGCAATGATTTTGTAAGGCTTTAGATATTTCTATTTTTACGAGATATATTTATAATTTAAAAAAAACCATGGCATTAGTAACTCCATTATCTGCAGATCACGATGATACTACAAAAGAACTTGCAGCCTTTTTTAATGAAACGCTTGGGTTTTGCCCAAATAGTGTACTTACCATGCAAAGAAGGCCTGCCATAAGCCAGGCTTTTATAAACCTTAACAAAGCAGTAATGGCAAACGATGGCCGTGTTAGCTCATCTCTAAAGCGAATGATTGCTTGGGTGAGTAGTAACGCAACAGGGTGTAGGTATTGTCAAGCACACGCCATAAGAGCCGCTGAGCGCTATGGTGCAGAGAAAGAACAACTAGATAATATTTGGGACTACAGAACACACGAGGCTTTTAGCGAGGCCGAGCGAGCTGCGCTTGATTTTTCATTGCAAGCATCACAAGTACCCAACACAGTAGACGCGGCAATTAAGCAGCGGCTCTATGCCTACTGGGATGAGGGAGAGATTGTAGAAATGTTAGGGGTTATCTCTTTGTTTGGGTATCTAAATCGCTGGAATGACTCTATGGGTACCACTATTGAAACTGGCGCAGTGCACAGTGGCAAGCAACACCTTGGAAAGCACGGCTGGGAAGAAGGAAAACATATTTAATTGGTAGCGTAGTTTACTTTTTTGCTCCAACAATGAGTACTATTTCTCCTTTTGGAGCTTTAGCCTCAAATACAGAGAGTACCTCTTGGGCGGTTCCTCTAATGGTTTGCTCATGTAGCTTGGATATTTCTCTTGAAACAGACACGGGGCGGTCTTCGCCAAAATACTCGATGATTTGCGCTAAGGTTTTTAAAAGCTTGTGGGGTGACTCGTAAAAAATAATGGTGCGCGTTTCTTGAGCTAGCAATTTTAATCTGGTTTGACGGCCTTTTTTAGGGGGCAAAAACCCTTCAAAAACAAATTTATCGTTTGGCAAACCACTATTTACAAGCGCCGGGACAAAGGCCGTGGCCCCCGGCAAGCAATCAACCTCAATACCTGCCTCTACACAGGCGCGTGTCAATAAAAAACCCGGATCACTAATGGCCGGGGTTCCGGCATCACTAATTAAGGCAACGCTTTGCCCGCTTTTTATACGCGCTACAATAGCTGCTGTAGTTTTATGCTCGTTGTGCATGTGGTGAGAATGCATTTGGGTAGTGATTTCAAAATGTTTTAATAACTTGCCGCTGGTTCTTGTGTCTTCGGCAAGAATTAAATCAACCTCTTGCAATACTTCTATGGCGCGAAAAGTAATGTCTTTTAAATTGCCAATAGGCGTAGGCACTAAGTATAGTTTTGACATATCTATAATATAAAAAAGGGGTGGTTAAATACCCGTGAGCAATATAAGAATTCCTGCAATCAATAGTGCCGTTTTCTTGTCTGTGGTTTTTTTAGTGAAGGGTTTTTTAAAATTTCGAAGATAAATTTATGGTTTATGCTGTATGCTCTGTTTTTGTTTTTATAAATTTACCCAACCGAACTCTAAAATGGAAACCTTTTTTGTTTTCCTTTAATACCTAACTATGTTTTTAGAAAACACCGTAAATCAAAAAGAGCAATTTGGCTGGATCGAAGTCATTAGTGGCTCTATGTTTTCTGGTAAAACCGAAGAACTTATTAGGCGCCTCAAGCGCGCGCAATTTGCGCGTCAAAAAGTAGAAATTTTTAAGCCTGCCGTAGACACCCGCTATGATGACAACCAAGTGGTTTCTCATGATAAAAACCATATCCGTTCTACAGCAGTGCCCGCCGCTGCAAATATTCCTATTTTGGCAGACAACTGTGATGTTGTGGGAATAGATGAGGCTCAATTTTTTGATGATGAAATTGTAAAGGTCTGCAACGATTTGGCCAACCGCGGAGTGCGTGTTATTGTAGCTGGTTTAGACATGGATTTTAAAGGCAACCCTTTTGGGCCTATGCCTGCCCTAATGGCCACGGCAGAGTATGTAACCAAAGTACACGCTGTTTGCCCTCGCACTGGTAATCTAGCCAATTATAGTTTTAGAAAATCTCAAAGTGATGATTTAGTACTCCTTGGAGAAACCGAAGAGTATGAGCCGCTAAGCCGTGCTGCTTTTTACAAGGCAAGGTTAAAAGAAAAACTACGTACTCTTGATGTACAAGAGCCAGAAGAAATTACTCCCAAAAACAAATAAGCGCACCTATAAAATGCCAAAAGCAACACAAACTATTTTAGAGATTGACCTTACTGCTTTGGGTCATAACTATCGGTATATCCAGTCACAACTTAAACAAGGCAGCCGTATTATGGCTGTTGTAAAGGCCTTTGGGTATGGGTCTGAAGATGTTGCTGTTGCCAAGGAGCTAGAAAAGTTAGGGGTTACCTATTTTGCGGTTGCATATGCTCAAGAAGGGGCTCGCCTTAGAGAGGGCGGCATACAAACGCCTATTTTAGTGCTGCACCCACAGGCCATTAATTTTGACACAATTCTTGACAAATGCCTAGAACCCTGCATGTATAGTTCAAAAATACTTGAGGAGTTTATTGCCTTTGCCCAAAAGAAAAAACAAAAAAACTATCCTGTTCACCTAAAGTTTAACACCGGTCTTAATAGGTTGGGGTTTGCTCAAAGCGATCTTAAATATATCATAGACTCCCTTGCTAATTCAGAGGCGGTTAAAGCCTGTTCTGTTTTTTCACACCTTGCAGCTAGTGAGGATTTACAACAAAGAGAATTTACCCTAAAACAGTTGGATGCGTTTGCTGAAATTTCAGAAGAACTAAAAAAGGCACTGCCCCATACTCCTTTTTTACACACATTAAACACCTCTGGAGTTTTAAATTACCCGCAGGCCCATTATGATATGGTGCGGTGCGGTATAGGGCTTTATGGCTTTGCCAATGATATCGAGCAATCTGCGAAACTTAAGCCTGTAGCTACACTTAAAACTATTATCTCACAAATTCATACCCTTGAAAAAGGAGATACTCTTGGGTACAACAGAGCGTTTACAGCTCAAAAAAAGATGAAAACCGCTACCCTTCCTCTTGGACATGCAGATGGTATTTCAAGAGCCTATGGAAATGGCGTGGGATGGGTGCGTATTAATGGCCACAAAGCCCCAATCTGCGGAAATGTCTGCATGGATATGATCATGGTAGAAATAACAGACATAGATTGCAAAGAGGGGGACGAAGTGATTGTCTTTGGAAATCAAACAACTGCTGAAAAACTCTCGGGTGCTGTTGACACAATATCCTATGAAATTCTTACGGCAATCTCTCAACGTGTAGCGCGAGTTATCACAAGATCATAAGGTGTTTTAACCTGCGGTTTTTTTAATTTAAAGACTTTAAAATTTTTAAACAATAGTGTACCTTTAAAAAAAATAATCCTATGAAAATAGCCGTTATAGGTGCCACGGGAATGGTTGGCACGGTGATGCTAAAACTTCTTGAAGAGCGAAACTTTCCTGTCACAGAACTGCTACTTGTAGCCTCAAAAAAATCTGTAGGCAAACAACTTTTATTTAAAAATAAAGCCCTTAAAATAATAGCTATTGAAGATGCCGTAAAAGCCAAACCTGCCATTGCTATATTCTCTGCAGGGGGTGAAACTTCCTTGGAGTGGGCTCCTAAATTTGCGCTTGTTGGTACTACCGTTATAGACAACTCTTCTGTTTGGCGTATGGATCCAAACAAAAAATTGATTGTTCCAGAAATCAATGCACAAACGCTCACCAAAGAAGATAAAATTATAGCCAACCCAAATTGCTCTACCATACAACTGGTTATGGCCTTAGCACCCTTACATAAAATATATAACATGAAGCGCGTGGTAGTATCCACCTACCAATCTGTCTCTGGAACAGGGGCAAATGCAGTGAAACAAATGGAGGATGAAGAAAAGGATGTTGCTGCTCAGATGGTCTATCCGTATCAAATTCATAGAAATGTAATCCCGCACTGCGATGTTTTTCAAGACAATGGGTACACAAAAGAAGAAATGAAATTGGCCCTAGAGCCTCAAAAAATATTAAACGACCGTAGTTTTTCCATCACCGCCACAGCTGTTAGAGTGCCCACCTCTGGGGGCCATAGTGAGGCTGTAAATGTTGCCTTTGACAATGATTTTACCCTAGATCAAGTGCGGAATACTCTTCAAAAAACTCCGGGGATTACACTTCAAGACAACCCTGATACTAACGCCTACCCAATGCCAATTTTAGCTCACGGAAAGGATGACGTTTTTGTTGGTAGACTGCGTAGAGATTTTTCACAGCAAAACACACTTAACATGTGGATTGTAAGTGATAATTTAAGAAAAGGAGCCGCCACAAATGCTATTCAAATTGCAGAGTATTTGGTGGCGCATCAGCTTGTATTATTTTAATCTTAAAAAATTTAAACGAAATTAAGATAGATAGATTTCTAATAATTGTCTCATTCAATGATGGATAAACAGACATAACTCACTACATTGTTTATAATATTGAATTTAAAGCCCTATTTTTAGGCTTTTTTAGATTAAATAATTTTTAAGAAATGCCAAAAGTTTTATATCTGTTATTTGCAATACTGCTAATCACCTCGTGTGGTTCAGATGATGATACAGATATTTTTGTTCCCCTAGAGATACAAACACAAGAAGATTTCGTGCAAGTATCAACACTGCAAACAATTAGCATTGACATTTTCGCTAATGATACAAATATTCCAGCAACCGGTCTGCTATCTGTAACATCCTCAAGCAATGGTGATGTGATAATAAATAACAATAACACCCCGCAAGACACAAGCGATGATGTTTTAGAATATGATCCCGCTGTAAATTTTGTGGGCACAGATACCTTGCAGTATACCATTTGCCTACAAGACGGGACCAATTGCAAAACAGAAACAATTTCTATTGTCGTTTTTCAAGACACAAGCGTTACCCTAGATTTAGATAAATTCCCTTACGATACACTTTCTGAATACAATTTTTTTAATGGTGCGCTAAATGCAATAGAGCCTGCATATGGAGTGCTTCCTTATGAACCTATAAGTTCATTATTTACAGATTATGCTGTTAAAGAAAGATTTGTTTGGGTACCTGTGGGTGAAACAGCAAGTTTTGACCAAAACAATAAATCGTTAGATTTTCCGACGGGTAGTGCGCTAATAAAAATGTTTTATTATAACAATGTACTACCAACAAACACAACCAAAATTATTGAAACCAGAGTAATGGTAAAAACCCAAAACGGTTGGGACTTTGCTGAATATGTTTGGAATGAGGCGCAAACAGAAGCTTTTCTGGAAACCACAGAAGACGGGGGTTACACAGAAGTTAACTGGTTACAAGATGGACAAGAAAGATTTGTTAATTATAGAATTCCAGCAAAACAACAATGCGTTATTTGTCATTCCAATGATTTTGAGACCGTCCCTCTTGGCATAAAGCCTCAAAACATTAATTCTTTTCTAACCTACGATGATGGCCCTAGCAATCAATTACAAAAACTAATTGATTTTGGATACCTTGAAGACGCCCTTCCTTCAAATATCACAACGGTGGTAGACTGGGAAGACGCTTCAAACTCTTTAGAACAAAGAGCCAAATCTTACCTGGATATTAATTGTGGTAATTGCCACATTGATGGAGGACAGGGAGATTACAGAGCAATACGTCTTGGATATACAGACACGTTAAACAACGATGAAAACGCAGGTGTTTGTGTGGAAGGCGACACCCCAATTCCAGTGGGTGGGGGAACGTTTATTACTAAGCTCATCGCGCCTGAAGATTCAGAAAACTCAATAATATACTATAGGATGTCTGTCACTGGAGACGAGGCCTATAAAATGCCCCAGTTTGGGCAAAGTCTAGTTCATACAGAAGCCCTAGCGCTTATGGAAGACTGGATAAATTCTATTAACCAATCTTGTGATTAATTAAAACAATTATTATTATGAAAAAATTATTCTTTTTTGCTTGTCTTTTTGCTGTAGCACAATACAGTGCAGGCTCAGGTAACTTTTACACCTCAATCTGCCGGTACAGATTACACCGATAGAGGTATTGTAGATATGAATGGAGATGGACTGGACGATATCCTTTCTGTTGATAATTCTAATATTCAAGTTTTATATCAACAACAAGATGGCTCTTTTATAGAGTCAACTGTTGCCACAGAATTTGCTGACAATTCTCCATCTTGGAGTTTGGCTGCTGCAGATTATGACCGCAACGGCTATACAGATTTACTGTATGGTGGAGGTAGTGGTGTTACCTTTATGAGAGCAAACGATGATGGTACAGCGTATACTGAAGTATCTGGCTCAGAATATGTATTCTCGCAACGTTCTAATTTTGTGGACATAAACAATGATGGTCACCTAGATGCATATGTTTGTCATGATGTTGAGCCAAGTGTTTTTTATATTAATGATGGAGAAGGAAACTTAGAATACTTTCAAGGTGGCCTTGGAGATTATCCATCTGGAGGGCATTATGGGTCTGTGTGGTTAGACTTTGATAATGATAGAGACGTAGATATGTTTATCGCAAAATGTGGTGGAGAGTCTGAAAGAAGAGACAATGAAATGCACGTAAACAATGGAGATGGTACATTTACAGAAATTGGAGCTTCTTTAAATCTAGAGGATGACATGCAAACCTGGTCAAGTGCTTGGGCAGATTATGACAATGATGGAGATTTAGATGGATGGATAGGAGCTAGTACTTTTAGCAATGGATTTCCATAGACTTATGAGGAATAACGGTAATGGAACTTTTACCGATGTAATTAACGCTTCTGGCCTTACAGAATTTAACGTAACTAGTATTGAAAATCAAACCTATGATTTTGACAATGATGGGTATGCAGATATTGTCTCTGGTGGAGTAATTTTATATGGTAATGGAGATCTTACTTTTACTATCTCTAGCACAAATATTGGTAATGGTGGTTTTGGAGATATTAATGAAGATGGATTTGTTGATGCTATTTCTAATGGACAGCTTATCATAAACAACACCAACAACAATAACTGGTTAAAAATCAACACCGTTGGTGTGGAGAGTAACCTAGGAGGTATTGGAGCAAGAGTTGAGCTAACCTCGCCTTCTGGAACTCAAATTAGAGAAGTAAGAAGTGGAGAAGGATTTAGAAACATGAGTACTTTAAATACACATTTTGGTCTTGGTCAAGATGCAGAAATTACATCTGTAACAATTTACTGGCCATCTGGAATTGTAGATATTTTTGAAGATCTAGACATCAACATGACCCACAAACTTGTTGAAGGAAATAGTGTTTTAAACACTGGAGATTTCTTAACAAGTGATATTTCTATATTTCCTGTTCCAGCCCTTGACAACCTAACGGTTTCAAACATTGAAGATATTGAAGACCCTATCTATACAGTTTTTGACATCACTGGAAGAAAAGTAATGCACGGAAGACTCCTCAACAACAACATTGATGTGTCTCAATTAACTTCTGGACAATACATCCTTCGTATAGCAGGACAAAAATTTAGAAGAAATAACGTGAAAGCAACCAAGTTCACAAAAAGATAATTTTTTAATTCTCAAAAAACACCATTGAGAATTCACTCAATGGTGTTTTTATTTATACTATGTTAAAGCGTTTCCTGCATTTCGGTCTAATTTGTCTTTTATTTACTAGCTGCTCTAATGAAGATGACGCGGGATATATTACCATTGAGCCTACCTCTGAGGTTACCGTAGATTTATTACAAGTGCCCTACCCAACACTTTCTGAGTATCATTTTTTTGAGGATACGCTTAGTGAGCTAGCCCCAACATTTGGGGTGCTTCCTTATGAGCCTATTAGTTCATTGTTTTCAAACTATGCGCACAAATCGCGTTTTGTTTGGCTTCCTAGCGGCACAATAGGCACTTATAATGGAGACGCCAATAATATAGAGTTGCCTGTTGGTAGTGTTATTATTAAAAATTTCTTCTATGACAATGTGCTTCCTGATTATACTAGAGAGCTTATTGAAACCAGACTCATGATTAGAAAAGCAGAGGGTTGGACTTTTGCAGAATATTTTTGGAATGATCAGCAAACAGAAGCTTTCCTCGATACACAAGGGGATGGAGGTTTTAAATATGTTGCCTGGATGGAAGAGGGTGAACAGCGTGAAATAAACTACAGAATGCCCTCTGGAAGTGAATGTTTTACCTGTCACAAAAGCAATACAACAAATGAGCCTATTGGTATAAAGCCTCAAAGTCTTAACAGTACTTATGCCTTTGCAGATGGCTTGCAAAATCAACTACAAAAGTGGATTGATGTTGGTTATCTTGAAGATAATATCCCCACAAACATCAATACAGTTGTGGACTATAGAGACACCTCACAAGACCTTGAAACCAGAGTGCGCTCGTATGTAGATATTAATTGCGCTAGCTGTCATAGAGATGAGGGGCATTGTAATTACAGGCCCATGAGGTTTGCCTTTAGCGAAAACAACTTATTGGAAAATTTAGGGGTTTGTGTAACTCCAGATCAAATGTTAAGCAATCTCTCCTTAGATCAAAAATTAATTAAACCTGGAGATCCAGAAAATTCTGTCATTTACTACCGCCTGAATGTAACGGCAGAGGAAGAACGCATGCCGCTACTAGGAAGAAGTATTATCCACAATGATGGTGTTGAGTTGCTAAGAGACTGGATTAACTCTCTAGATACTCCCTGCGACTAAGGCTTTAAAAATAGCATAAATACCCCATTTGCAAGTAGTTGCCCTTGGGGTATTTATTTTTTGTTATCTTTAAGTAACAATAACGCTAAACCAATCGCCATTATGAATTCAACTTTTACAACTATTTTACGCATGTTGCTGGGTATTTCTTTACTGATATTTGGCATGAATAAGTTTATTGCGTTCATCCCTATTTTTGATATGGCCCCAGCAGCAGCAAACTTTATGGAGTCTTTAAATAGCACAGGATATGTTTTATATGTTGTTGCCAGTTTAGAGCTACTTATCGGGGGGCTACTACTATTTAAAAAGTGGGTTCCGTTTGCACTTATTTTACTTGCTCCTATTGTTGTTAATATTTTATTATTTCATCTTTTTTTAGATGTCTCAGGTATGTTTGTGGCTGTTTTTATGCTAACAATTACTGGGGTACTCATTTATAAATACTGGAAATCTTACACTTCTTTGTTTCAATAACAATAGCAAACCACTCATAAAACCCAAACAGGCCGCCTATAGTTTAATTAGGGCCTGTTTTTTTGTGTATTTTTATAAAAAATAACCTCATGAAAAAATTAATGCTCCCATTTTTTACAGCCCTAGTTCTTTTAGGGTGTAACAATAACAATATTTCAAAAAACCAAACCAATACCGTGACCTATCCTAAGACCAAAAAAGTTGACACTGTAACTAATTATTTTGGAACACAGGTGAAAGACCCTTACAGGTGGCTTGAGGACGATATGAGCGAAGAAACAGCTAGGTGGGTAGAAGATCAAAACAAAACCACTTTTGGGTATTTAGAAAATATTCCTTTTAGAGAGGAGTTAAAACAGCGCCTTACAACGCTCTGGAATTACGAGAAAGTAGGCGCTCCTTTTAAGGAAGGAGACTACTCTTACTTTTATAAAAATGATGGGCTGCAAAACCAGTATGTAATTTACAGATACAAAACAGGGCAAGACCCATATAAGGCAGAAGTTTTTTTGGACCCAAACACATTCACTGAAGATGGAACCATTTCACTAGGAGGACTCAGTTTTAGCGAAAACGGATCATTGGCTGCCTACAGTATAAGCGAGGGAGGGAGTGACTGGAGAAAGGTGCTTGTGATGAATGCCCAAAGCAAAGAAATTATAGAAGACACCATTGTGGATGTAAAATTTAGCGGCATCTCTTGGCTGAAAAATGAAGGTTTTTATTATTCTAGCTATGACAAACCAAAAGGGAGTGAGCTTTCTGCCAAAACAGACCAACACAAGCTTTATTACCATAAACTTGGGACTTCTCAAAAAGAAGATGAGCTTATTTTTGGGGGTACCCCAGAACAAAAGCATAGGTATGTAGGTGGGCGTACCACACAGGACAATAAATATCTGATTGTTTCTGCTAGTGTTTCAACCTCAGGAAACAAACTCTTTATCAAAGACCTCAGTGACCCAAAAAGTCCGTTTATTACAGTACAAAAAGACACAGATAGTGATACCTCTGTTATAGATAATGTTGACAGTAAACTTTACCTTGTTACAAACAGAAATGCTCCCAACAAAAAAGTAGTTACTGTAGATGCAGCTAGTCCAGGACCAGAAAACTGGAAAGATCTTATTGAGGAAACTCAAAATGTTTTAAGAGCTAGCACAGGTGGTGGGTATATTTTTGCAAATTATATGGAAGATGCCGTGAGCGCAATAAAACAGTATACCTATGACGGAACCCTAGTAAGAGAAGTTGCCTTGCCTGGAGTTGGCTCTGCAGGTGGTTTTGGCGCCAAAAAGCAAGACACAAGCCTGTACTATTCTTTTACAAATTACCTCACTCCTGGTAGTATTTATTCTTATGAAATTTCTTCTGGAGCTTCTAAGCTATACAAAAAACCAAGCATTGATTTTAACTCAGACGAGTACCAAAGCAAACAAGTATTCTACACCTCAAAAGACGGCACGAAGGTGCCAATGATAATTACCCACAAAAAAGGAATAGTACTGGACGGCACAAATCCAACGATTTTATACGGTTATGGCGGTTTTAATATTAGTTTAACCCCAAGTTTTAGCATTACAAATGCCGTGTGGATGGAGCAGGGTGGTGTGTATGCTGTCGCCAATCTTAGAGGCGGTGGAGAGTATGGAAAGAAATGGCATGATGCAGGAACCAAACTACAAAAGCAAAATGTTTTTGATGACTTTATAGGCGCCGCAGAATATTTAATTTCTGAAAAATACACCTCTAGTGATTACTTAGCTATTCGTGGAGGATCTAATGGAGGGCTTTTAGTGGGCGCTACAATGACACAGCGGCCAGATTTAATAAAGGTAGCCCTTCCGGCTGTTGGGGTTTTAGATATGTTGCGCTACCACACCTTTACAGCAGGAGCTGGTTGGGCCTATGATTATGGTACGGCGCAACAGAGTAAAGAAATGTTTGAATACCTAAAGGCATACTCCCCGGTACATAATGTAACTCCTGGCACAAAGTATCCTGCAACAATGGTTACCACAGGAGATCATGATGATAGGGTGGTGCCTGCACATAGTTTTAAATTTGCAGCAGAACTACAAGAAAAACAAGGGGGCGCTGCTCCTGTTTTGATTAGGATTGAAACAGATGCAGGACATGGCGCAGGAACTCCAGTAAGCAAAACCATAGAACAATATGCAGATATATATGGCTTCACTTTATATAATATGGGCTATAAGGTTTTGCCAAAACAAATTAATGATAGCGCAAAACAATAACGCAATTTAAACCACTATAGGGCTATATATCACTTGGTAGGTGCACTTGGAATATGTAGCTTTTTTACCTCCCTATATTTTATGTTAAAGGTAACTATTAAAGATTTTTCATACCCAAACACACCTGAGGTGTTAATACTAAAAGACATCGTATTTTCCTTAAAAGAGGGAGAACATTTGGTGGTTTTAGGAGAGAGTGGTTGCGGGAAATCTACCTTACTGCACTTAATTTACGGGCTATTGCATTTAGAAAATGGGCTGTTATTTTGGAAAGAAAAACAGCTGCTAGGGCCACAACACAATCTTGTGCCCGGAGAGCTGGTCATGAAATTAGTAGCTCAAGAGTTTAATGTGATGCCGTTTATCTCTGTTGCAGAAAATATAGCCACACACCTAAAGCGCAATAACAAAGAGCAAGACGCAGCTCGTGTAGATGAGCTGTTAGAAGTTGTGGCCCTGCAAGAGTATAAAAACACGAAGGTGAAAAACCTTAGCGGAGGTCAAAAACAAAGAGTAGCGCTTGCAAAAGCGCTTGCAAACACTCCTGAGGTCATCCTTTTAGACGAGCCGTTTAGCAATATAGACACCTTTAGGAAAAACAAACTACGCCGTAATTTATACGGATATTTAAAGGACAACAATATTACCTGTATTACTGCCACCCATGATAGCGATGAGGCCTTGGGTTTTGCAGACACCATTCTTATGCTGCGAGATGGTACCAAAGAAATGATGGGTAGCCCGCAGGAGATTATCTCAAATCTTAAAACACCTTACCAGGCTGGTTTTTTTGGTTCTGGATCTGTTATTGATACCCGTGTTTTTAAAGGGGTTAAAAAAGGAAGCCTTCGCACAGTATTGCCTTATGAGCTAAAAATATCTAAAACACCTACAGCTGTCTCTGGAGTAGTTTTAAAACAATACTTTAAAGGTCATTACTACGAGGTGCAGGTGCAAACTCCAGAAGGTGTTTTGTTTTTAAATCACCCAACATTACTAGAAGAAAAAACAAAGGTATACCTAGAGTTGGTACGTAAACCATAATGGCTAACCTAGCCTTTGTCTTTAAAACAGGTCCCACAATATTTTTAATGCAAAAACTAGTATTATCGTAGAGCATGTTATGATAACATGATCGTGTTTTAGTTTTTTGAAACAGCCTAATGCCGTCTGTATAGCAGCTAAAAATACACCCACAATTATGAGTTGACCAAGCTCAATACCAATATTAAAACCCACCAGAGAAGCAAGTAAATTATCATCTTCAAAAAAGGCCATTTTTAGAAAATTTGAAAATGCCAAGCCATGTATACAGCCAAAAATTAACACCATAAAGTATAATAATTGGTAGTTGATTTGAATAGGTTTATACACTTTAATAAAATTATTTATACAGGTTATAATAATTGTAATGGGTATCAACTGCTCTATAATATCACGTGGCAAGGTAAAAATATCATAGACAGAGAGCACTAAGGTAATACTGTGCCCTATGGTAAAGGCCGTTATAATCAGGGCTAGTTTTCTCCACTGGGAAGTGCTAAAAAATACAGTTATGGCTAGTATAAAAAGCAGGTGATCAATGCCGTCAATATCTAAAATATGTGATATTCCTTGTTGAAAAAAAAGCACAAATGTCTGCATTACTCAATCGCTTTAATTTGATAGGTAGTCTCCCTAAAAGAAAAACTGTCTCCAACTTGCTTGCCAAATAACAATTTGCCTATTGGTGTTTGTAAGCCAATACAATAGTAGGATATGTTTTGGTAGGGTCAAAACACCCAATGAAATACTTAAAAAAAAGTTGCCTTTGTTGGTAGTTACCAAACTTCCTAAATGAGCATGGGTTGCTGTTTTTGTAAGATTGATTTTGTGGAGTACTTCAAGGGTTTTCTCAATTTCTACTAATCGTTCACCGGCCTGTTCTCTATCTAGTTGCAACATAGCCCTAGCAGTCTCATGCTTATCTCCTGCGCTGCTTTTTGTGGCATCGTCTAAAGACGCAACAATGCCCTTAATTTTATCTTGAACAATAATATACTTCTGCATTATTTGCTGTTCACAAGATAGCAGTAAGTGTTCTTTGATTTTTTTTGAGCTCATTACTATTAATTTGAACAACTAGTGTTGTTCTTTTTTTGATGAAAGTACAGCCAACTCTTTACCTATAAACTCCCTATAGCAACACCCATACCTCCCAATCGAACACCGCAGTAAACGCTAGGGTGTATTTGTTTTATAATGGGGTTTTTTTGGCTTCCAACCCCCATAATACCACTCCAACGGGTGTCTATCTCAAAGGGTGTTTGAGGCAATATAGTAGTTTTTAAAAGCTGTTCTAGTTTGTCTTGTATTTTAGAAGTAAGTCCTGTTTGAGAGGTGTTTTCTGCGTCAAAGGCAAGATTTCTAGCGCCACCAAATAAAATTCTATCATCAATATTTCTAAAATAGTAATAGCCGCAATCAAGATGAAAAGTGCCTTTGATCGCTAAATTTTTAATGGGCTTTGTGATGAGTACTTGTGCTCTTGCCGGTTGTACGTCTTCTTGCAGTAACTCCCTGGCAAAACCGTTGGTGGCAATACATATGTTTTTTGCTTCAACGGTAAGGGTGCCCAGAGTAAAAACTGGCGATGTGCCGTTTTGTGAGATGTCTTTAACCAGCGCGTTGTTTAGTATTAAAACACCTTTTGAGGCAGCTTTTTCTAGTAATGCTGTCATCATCTTACCGGTATCAAGCTGTCCTTCAAATTTATTAAAAATAGCTTTTGGAGCAACTTTTTCAAACCCAAAAGGGGTGTCAACCACAGAAAAAACATTGGCATTAAAAATGGGGAATAGCAGCTCATTGATAGCGTCTAAGTTTTTGACACACCTGTCAAAAACAGCGCTGTCTGTCTCTGGGAAAAGTTCATATCCTCCCAGTTGGGCATAGGCAATTCTCTGGTCTGTTAAGACGGCTCTAAGGGTAGAGAGGCCATTAAGGCGACTAGAAATAAGCGCGACCACCTCACTTGGAGTGTGTGTTTCAAGGTCTTGTAGTATTTCAGACATACTACCAAAACAAGCAAACCCTGCGTTTTTAGTACTAGCTCCACTGGGTAACATTCCTTTTTCAAACACCACAATTTTAGCCTCTGGATGAAGTTCCCGTAATTCTAGAGCGCAGCTAAGACCAACAATTCCGCTGCCAATAATGGCAAAGTCTATGTTGGTAAACCATGACTTATGTTCCCAATAGGATAGATTCATAAATAGTATTATATTTAAGCCTGTTTGCTTAAAGCAAATTGCATTTATAAATTTAATTACATTTTGATGAAAACCAACTACAGACTATTACTTGTTTTTATTTTATTCTCTTTTGTGTCATTTTCTCAACAACCTGGAGATGAAATTGAAATTCAGACCATAGAGTTTGATGGCTATCCTGTAGGGCAAGGTTGGCTATCTCCAAGAGAGGGATATTTTGATTTTACCTCTTTAGAAGGGCTTGATTTTGAAAAAGTATACATTAAATACAAACTAAAGTGTGACCCAACTCAAAATCCAAATTGTGGAGAGTGGGATTACCTGTCATACCTAAAGGTTATTGAACATACGGGCAAAGGGCTTCACCCTAACTACTATATTGGCGGAAATGGAGGTTTAACACCTGAAAGTTTTTCTTACATGAACAATACTGCTTGGAGCTATACTCCTAGATATGAGCAAACCATCGTTTTCGATGACCCTTCTGAGCTTGTGGCCTACCAGGTGGGTGATGGAACACAAGAAATTCAAGATCCTTTTGATGCTTCTTTGGAAGACTCTCAGATGCAGTATTTGTTTAGACAGTCTGAGCTTGTGGCCTCTGGATTAACTCCCGGAGATATTACAGGAATGCAGTTTAACATTCTTGATACTGGTGGAGAAATGCAACATCTTAGAATTGGTCTAAAGGCAACCACACAAAACGAATTACAAGAAAATGAGATAATTACAGATTTTGTAGAAGTCTTTGCTAAAGATTTGGCCTTTAGTGATACAGGTTGGCAGCATATTGATTTCCCTTCTTTTTTTAACTGGGATGGGGCGTCAAACATCATCGTAGAGATCGCATTTACAGGTAAAGAGGGTGCAAGCGCTGTGTCTTTGAGCGGTAATGCCTACTCCTGGGATTGCGCTTCACAGGCTGCAACTACAGACGCTTATTTTAATTTTAATGGGCCAGATAAGCTAGAAGTGCCTACTACAAACCTTGGCAATATAGAAAATGAAGTTACAATTTCTTTTTGGCTAAACGGAAATGGGGAGCAGCCGCAAAACGACAGTGTTTTTGACGTCCATGATCAAGACGGAAATAGAGTTTTAAACATACATCTGCCTTGGAGCAACCAAAGAGTGTATTGGGACGCAGGAGACGCAACAGGGTATGACCGCATAGATAAAGAAGTTGATGATATTAATCAATACAAAAATGTTTGGAACCATTGGGCATTCACTAAAAATGCCACCACTGGTGTAATGAATATCTACCTCAACGCAGAACTGTGGCATACCGGAACAGGGCTCAATAGAGCGGTCGGTACTATCGCTGATTTTAACCTTGGAAGAGGACAGGGGAGTACAGATAACTTTTATGATGGCAAACTAGATGATTTCCAAATTTGGGCCACAGAGTTAGACCCGGCTACCATTGCCAATTGGATGCACAAGGATGTTGATGCCTCCCACCCTAACTATTCAGCATTAAAGGTAAATTACAAGTTTGATCAAATCACGACAAACTATGAGACTCTTGAAGGAGTTTTAGACGAGCAAACACCGCTTTACGGGGTTCCTCAGTTAAAAAACTATAACGGGGCGCACTTCAAGAACTTTACAACATCTACAACAAGGCCCAACGTAAAATTTAATCGCAACACCGCTAGCTATACTATAAATACAGAGCTTGTTATAGACTCCATTGCTAAAGGAAAAGTGATGGTAGAGAAATATGTGCAAGAAGTGGTTGGAGAAATCCCTGTTTTGGATCAAACTCTTTATGTAAACCCTACCTATTATAATAATTACCAGTATGATGCTAATTTGGTTGCCACAGACTCTACGGCTGTAGCTCCAGATGTTACCCTTATTCTAGAACAAATTGAATATAATACCACAGTACCTGGAGAAGAAGTGCTTGTCCCTTGGGAAATTGGCCGCTATATAACTCCCTACGGAAATGGCCTTTCTTTAGGTGATGATGGCTGGACATGGATTTTTGATGTTACAGACTTTCAGCATCTTTTTCAAGGAAATGATGTACACATTCAGGCCGGAAATTTTCAAGAACTACTTGATATGAAGGTTATTTTCAAAGTAGGTACCCCATCTAGAGAACTCTTGGGTATTCAGAACTTATATTCTGGTAATTATAGTCTAAATACCTTCGATGATGTGGTTGTAAACACCACGGTGCCTCTCAACCCAGAGGCAGAGATGTTTTCTGTAAAATCAACCCTGTCAGGACATGGTTTTGGAAATGGTAATAATTGTGGTGAGTTTTGTAACAATACCCATAAAGTGCTTGTAAATGGTGTCGAGCAATATAGCTGGGAAATTATGCAAGAATGCGGAGAAAACCCACTCTACCCTCAAGGGGGAACCTGGATGTATGACAGGGCTGGTTGGTGTCCAGGAGCTCCTGCAACGGTTCAAAACTTGGATGTCACTCCGTTTATTAATGTTGGGGTAGACACCACAACAGACATAGATTACAACATAGATCAAGATCCCTACGGAAACTATATAACAGAAATCTTTTTTGTGGAATATGGTGCTCCAAACTTTACCAATGACGCCTCTTTAGAGGAAATTATTGCCCCAAACATTTTTAAACTAAACACTAGATTTAACCCAACGTGTGGCGAGCCAGTTATTAGAATTAAGAACAATGGAGAAAACCCATTAGAGTCTGTAATTGTAACCTATGGCGTTCAAGGAGAGGATTCTTACAGCTATACCTGGACAGGAAGTTTAGCGTTTTTAGAGCAGGAAGTAATCACGCTACCTGCCATTGAGGTTGGTAATTACTACCAAGGAACTACCTCTTTTGAGGTAAGTCTTAGCGGGGCAAATGGTGGTGCAGACCAATACGAATTTAACAACAGTCTTACCTCAGAATTTGAGGCCGCTCCAATTCATGAGGAACAATTGGTAATTCGACTTTAAAACAAACAACCGTCCTTTTGAAAATAGCTACAAGGTGTTTGACACTGCTGGTAACGTTATGTTTGAAAGAGATTTTGATGACTCAAACACAACCTATACAGACTTAATAAATCTTCCGCAGGGATGCTATGAGCTCGTGGTATATGATACGGGTGGTGATGGAATGAATAACTGGCCATCAAACCATGGTAACGGATTTATTCGTTTAAAAAACTTAAGTGGTTCTACTATCGTATTTTTAGAGCGTTGGTTTGGAGAAACGATAAAGTACCGCTTTAGAAATGATGCAGCCCTAAACACTGAAGGCCAAGAAAGTAGTTTGTTTTCTGTGCATCCAAACCCTACAGATAGCGCCTTTACAGTTTCGCTTATTAACTCGACGGAGTCTTTCTCAATGGAGGTTTTTAACATCACAGGGATGTCTATCTATAAAGAGAAAGACATGGACCCTTCAAATAATACCGTAGATGTCTCTAGCTATAGCAGTGGCGTGTATTTAATTTACTTAAAAACACAAAGTGGCGCCACACAGGTTAGAAAACTTATTGTTAATTAACTTTACATTTCTGCCATAAAAAAAGTGCTATCTAATATTAGATAGCACTTTTTTATTTGATGGTGATTGGTTTATTCTTCCTCTTGAGGTTCATTCATTTTCCAAGTGTCCATAAATGCCGTGGTATAATTACCAGAGACATAATCTGGATGGTCCATGAGTTGTCTATGAAATGGTATGGTTGTTTTAATTCCTTCAATAACAAATTCATCTAGGGCGCGCTTCATTTTATTGATTGCTTCCTCGCGTGATTGAGCAGTTGTAATCAACTTAGCAATCATAGAATCATAATTTGGTGGTATAGAATACCCTGCATATACGTGGGTGTCTAGCCTAACTCCATGCCCTCCTGGAGCGTGCAGAGTCGTTATTCTTCCCGGAGAAGGTCTAAAGTCGTTGTAGGGGTCTTCTGCGTTAATACGGCACTCTATAGAGTGTAATGATGGAAAGTAGTTTTTTCCAGAAATAAGTACCCCCGCAGCTACTAGAATTTGCTCACGAATTAAATCATGATCAACTACTTGTTCTGTAATAGGGTGCTCTACTTGGATACGCGTATTCATTTCCATAAAATAGAAATTTCTGTGCCTATCTACTAAAAACTCTACAGTTCCAGCTCCTTCATATTTTATATATTCGGCGGCTTTTACAGCTGCTTCTCCCATTTTTTCTCTAAGGGCGTCTGTCATAAAAGGACTTGGCGTTTCTTCCGTAAGTTTTTGATGACGGCGCTGTACAGAACAATCTCGTTCACTAAGGTGACATGCGTTCCCTTTGCTGTCTCCAAGAATTTGTATTTCTATATGGCGCGGCTCTTCAATTAGCTTCTCCATATACATGTCATCGTTTCCAAAGGCTGCTTTGCTTTCTTGTCTGGCAGACTCCCAAGCATCTTGCAACTCTTCTTCTTTCCAAACGGCGCGCATCCCTTTTCCACCACCACCAGCGCTTGCTTTAAGCATCACTGGATAGCCTGTTTTTTTGGCAACTTTAATACATGTTTTAAAATCTGGAATAACCCCTTCGCTTCCTGGCACACAAGGTACCCCTGCAGCAATCATGGTTGATTTTGCATTTGCCTTATCACCCATTCTATCTATCATCTCTGGAGAGGCTCCAATGAATTTAATGTTGTGTTCCTCACAAATTTTTGAAAATTTTGCGTTTTCAGAAAGAAACCCGTATCCTGGATGAATCGCATCTGCGTTTGTGATTTCTGCTGCGGCAATAATGCTACTTACTTTTAAGTAACTCTCGCTACTTGGCGCTGGTCCAATACATACTGCCTCGTCTGCAAACTTTACATGCAAACTTTCTTCATCAGCTTTACTATAAACAGCCACCGTTTTAATGCCCATTTCTTTACAGGTACGTATGATACGAAGTGCTATTTCACCCCTATTGGCAATCAATATTTTTTTAAACATATCTCTTTTATTTAAACTTATAACTCACGACTTTGTTTTCACAAAGGTTGTTAAAACTCTATCTAAGATTTAAAATATAAATTATGATGGGTCTACTAAAAATAGTGGCTGATCAAACTCTACAGGAGAAGCGTCATCCACCAATATTTTTACAATTTTACCAGAAACTTCACTTTCTATCTCGTTGAAGAGTTTCATAGCCTCAATAACACATAAAACATCTCCCTCTCCAATAACAGATCCAACCTCAACAAACATAGGTTTGTCTGGTGATGGCTTGCGGTAAAAAGTACCGATAATTGGTGATTTTACAGTGATAAGGTTAGATTCCTCTTTACTTTCTGGTGTGGCCTCTACAGCAGGTGCTGCAGCAGCAGGTGCGGGCGCAGTTGCTGCCATCTGGGGCATTTGCTGTATAAAGGTAGTCTCTCCTTTATTGTGTTCGCCTGTTCTAATGGTAATTTTAACGTCTTCCATTTCAAGTTTTACCTCACTAGCGCCAGACTTAGTTACGAACTTGATTAAACTTTGAATGTCTTTTAATTCCATAATATAATTGTTTGTTAATAGGTACTTGTTTTATTGTTTTGAATCATAGGCCCATTTTACATAAATGGAGCCCCAGGTAAAGCCTCCTCCAAAAGCGGCAAAGACGATATTGTCTCCTTTTTTAAGTTGATTTTCATAATCAAATAAACACAGGGGTAATGTCGCTGATGTTGTGTTACCGTATCTGTGAATATTTAACATCACTTTATCTTGTGGCAAATTCATTCTTCTTGAAGTTGCGTCTATTATTCGTTTATTAGCCTGGTGTGGCACGAGCCAGCTTACATCATCACCCGTTAAGTTGTTTCGTTGCATTATTTTTTCTGAAACATCTGCCATTTTAGAAACAGCAAATTTAAATACTGTTTTCCCATCCTGATGAACAAAGTGCTGTTTGTCTGCAATGGTTTGGTTTGATGGTGGTAAAATAGATCCACCTGCATCAATTTTAAGACTTGGTCTTCCAACGCCATCAGAGCGTAATATTTCGTCTTGCAGGCCAAGTCCTTCTAGGTTGGGTTCAAACAAAACAGCTCCAGCACCATCTCCAAAGATAATACATGTGGTGCGATCTGTATAATCTACAATCGAGGACATTTTATCTGCTCCAATGAGTAACACTTTTTTGTATCTGCCAGACTCTATGTATCTAGCTGCGGTAGACATACCAAAAAGAAAGCTTGAGCATGCCGCCGCTAGATCATAAGAAAAAGCATTTACTGCGCCTATTTGTGAGGCTACGTAAACACCTGTTGATGCTACGGGCATATCTGGTGTGGCAGTTGCCATAATCACCATGTCTATATCTTCTGGATTGATGTTGTTTTTTGAAAGCAGTTGCTCAGCTGCTTTTATGGCCATAAAGGAAGTTCCTTGGCCTTGTTCTTTTAAAATGCGGCGCTCTTTGATTCCTGTTCTTGAGGTAATCCACTCATCGTTGGTGTCTACCATTGTTGCCAGTATTTTGTTTGTTAAAACATACTCAGGAACATAGCCTCCAACAGCAGTGATTGCAGCAGTAATGGTACTCATAGAATTTGTTTAAATTCAGCAAAAAGAGTCAAAATCTCTCTAAAAAGCCCGAAAAATAGTCAATTTTAATCAAAAACAAGTCTTTTTTGACTTTTTTGATTTTTACTAATAGCTGAGAAAACAAAAAACTCTCACAGGCTGTGAGAGTTCTCTATATATAGCTTTTTGTAAGCCCTATGCTTCTACTTCTTCTACTGCGTCAATAACAATTTGACCACGGTAGTATAGTTTACCTTCATGCCAGTGCGCTCTATGGTATAGGTGCGATTCTCCGGTTGTAGGATCTGTAGCAATTTGCGGTGCAACTGCTTTGTAATGTGTTCTTCTTTTATCTCTTCTAGTTTTGGAGATTTTTCTCTTAGGATGTGCCATTACGCTCTATTATTTTTCGTTTAATAATTTTTTTAATGAATCCCATCTTGGATCTGTTGGTCCTTGTTGGGATTCTTCTGTATCTTCTTTGGTTGCCTTTGGGCTTAACTGTTCAAGTTTGTCGAGAATATCACTTTGCAGTGTTCCATCTTCTATTCCTGGGTGTATTCTCCTGCTAGGTAAATTTAAAATTATAGACTCATAAATGAATTGTTGAATATTAACCTCATAACTCCCGTGTGGAATTAATAGTAAGTCTTCATTTTCATCATTAAAATCATCTCCAAACTTTACAATAAAATGATAGCTTCCAGCCACAGACTCATTATAAGACTCGTTGGTAACATCACAATTTACATTTACATCACCCTTGTAGGTTAATGTAAACTCCATAAAGGTTGTTTTTTTATCTAGCAGTACATCCAGAGAAATGGTTGCTCCATTAAACTCGTCATACTCAAAATGCTCAAAGAACGTATTGTCTATTGTAAAATCAAAATGATGCTCTCCAAGTTTCAACCCAACAAAAGGGATTGTAAATTCTTTCAAATCTCTCATAATCACACCAAATTGAAATATCCGCCTTACGCATAAAGCGGGTGCAAAGATAAAAAATTATTTCATTTGCAAATTATTTTATCACTACTTTTTTACAAAGGGTTTGCGCTTGCTAATTTTTAAGGGATTTTCTGCAGATAACAGATACGCTTTTCTTGTTTTAAAAATAGTAATTGCGCTAAAAACTGCTGCTCTAAAAGAGGTGAAATCTGCTTTGTTTTTTCCGGCAATATCATAGGCGGTGCCGTGGTCTGGCGAGGTTCTTATCTCACTAAGACCGGCGGTGTAGTTTACCCCAGAGCCAAAGGCTAATGTCTTAAAGGGCACAAGGCCTTGGTCGTGGTATGAGGCAATAATAACATCAAAGTTTTTATAGTTTGCACTGCCAAAAAAGCTGTCTGCAGCATAAGGACCGAAGACCGTTTTACCATTATTACGTAAATTATCAAGTGTTGGGCGCATAATTGTGTCATCCTCATTTCCAATAACACCGTTATCTCCTGTATGAGGATTAATACCCAAAACGGCTATTTTTGGCTTGGCAATTCCAAAATCTTGAATTAGCGTTTTATGGATGGTATTGATCTTTTTTTCTATCACCTCTCTGGTGATGTTTGCCGAAATATCTTTTACCGCTACGTGGTCTGTCAAAAGGCCTACTCTTAAGGTTTCTGAAATCATCAACATCAAGCTGTCTCCCTCCAATTCTTGTTGCAAATAATCTGTGTGGCCAGGAAAGTTAAAGCGCTCTGACTGTATGTTTGACTTGTTTATTGGAGCGGTTACAAGGACATCTATTTTATGTTGCTTAAGGGCTAGAACGGCCGCCTCTAATGATTTTACAGCATACTGGCCTATGGTGTTGTCTTGTTTTCCAAAATCAATGTCTACAGCTTCCTTCCATAGGTTGAGAACATTAATTTTTTTTGGTATAATTTTATCTAAGGTGTCAATCCCGTGAAGGTTAATATCTATATCGTACTGTTTTTTAAAGAAAGACATCACCTTAACAGAAGCAAAAATAACAGGCGTACAAAATTCTAGCATTCTTGGATCTTGAAACGTTTTAAGCACAATCTCACTACCAATGCCGTTTAGATCACCAATTGAGATTCCTACTATTATTTTATCTTGATTACTCATATAGGTCGTTTCTTTATCGTTATTTTTGTAGTACAAATGTAACCAAATTACTCATGTTTACAGGAATAATTGAATCCTTAGGTAAAATAAAGTCTCTCACCAAAGAGGGAGATAATCTGCACATAGAGGTAGCCAGTGAGCTAGCTCCAATGTTAAAAATTGACCAAAGTGTTGCGCACAATGGTGTCTGCCTTACGGTAGTTTCTTTAACAGAAACCTCCTACCGGGTAACTGCCATTAAAGAAACCCTTGACAAAACCAATATTGGTCAATTAAAAACAGGCGCGGTTGTAAATTTAGAACGGGCCATGAAACTTGGAGATAGACTAGACGGGCATATTGTACAAGGTCATGTTGACCAAACCGCTATATGCCAAGAAATAAAAGAGCAAAACGGTAGCTGGGTGTTTACCTTTACCTATGACAGCTCTTTAAACAACATCACCATAGAAAAAGGCTCTGTTACAGTAAACGGGGTAAGCCTTACGGTGGTAGACTCTAGGGCAAACACCTTTAGTGTTGCCATCATACCCTACACCTATGCCCACACAAATTTTAACACCTTTGAGAAAAATACGATGGTAAATTTAGAGTTTGACGTTATCGGTAAATACGTAAAGCGCATAACCCAAGGGTATCTATAGTTTTTCTAGTACAACAAAAAAAGCCCCGCAAATTGCGGGGCTTTTTTTTGAGAGTATCACAAACTACTCTTTTGCTTTTTCTTCTTGCTCTTGCACTAGCACTCTTTCGTTTACAGAAAACTCTTTAATTTTTCCGTCAACAATTAATGCGTCATGCACTTGGTTAAGCTTAACTTCTTCACCTTCAACGGTAAGAGTAAGATCGTGCCCAGAGGTAACCCACTGCTGCACCTTTCCTTCTTTATCTGTGTACATGTTTGTGATTAGAAACTTTGTAGTCCAGGTTGGGTTGGTTTGTTCAAACCAAGTGGTTAAAAACGCCATATGCGCCTCTGTCCCTTTAATAGCTTCTCCGTTAGGACCATAAGCCACGAAATCTTTTTCGGCATTTAAAGCTGCAATCGTTTCAAGGTCTCTTTCATTATGTGCTTTTATGTACGTTTCCCATAGAGAAACAGCGGCCATATCTCCTCCATACAAAGAGATTTTTTCTCCCTTGTCAGAAATTTGATATCCAATTTGTTGTGGGGCTGAATCTGATTTCATAGTCGATTCAATCATGGCGGCATGAGCTTCACCGTCTGATTTTTTTGTTTCATTACAAGCAACAAATAAAGTAACTGCTAATAAAATTATAAATACTTTTTTCATTTTTATTTGATTTAATAGTTAAATACCAAATGTATTATTTATTTAGATTAATTGCAACGCAAGATTAATTTGTTTGACAAATACTATTTATATCAAAAATTACTTTTCTTAAAGAAGTAATTTGTTAAATTTGGAAACTAATTAAAACATTTAAAATCATGAAAAAATTACTTATTACAATTATTATTGCGGTTTTTACGCTACAACTTTCTGCACAAACTACAGCCTACAGCGTTGTTGAGTTTAAAGCGAAGCCTCACACACAAAAAGATTTATTAAACATTTTTAACAGAACTTTTGACTCTGTAGCAATGAACCAGGGTGGTGTTAAATTGGAGCGAATCGGAAATGGAAGAACCAACGGAGCAACCCACCGTATGGTGTGGTTTTGGACCATGGGTGAGGATTTAATGGCAGAAGACGCCATGAGTGATGATAAAGCAGATCTACTGTGGTCAAGAATGGCAAACTATATCGAAGAGTGGCAAGTGTCTTACTCTGGAAGAGTTACTAGCTGGCAAGCAGGAAAAGAAGAAAACTCAACCATGCACATTTGGGATGTTAAAATTGAAGATCCTAACGTATTTAAAGCGGGTCATGAAAAAATCGTGAAAGAGTTTAAGGAAGACTTTGAGGGTAGAAGCATTGGTTTTGGAACCTATGATTTTGGAAGACCAAATGGAGCCACACACTGGATTGCCTTAACTGGAAAAGACAAAGAAGATCACATGATGTTGTATGAGAAGCTTTGGAATGACGAGACTTTTGTAAAATTAATTAAAGAAAGAGGACCTGTAGAGAGTGTAAAAGACTACGAGGTGCGCGTATTAAAGCAGTTTTAATAAGCCGCATCACTCTTTAAATTAAAATAGAAAACCTCTCAAATTTGAGAGGTTTTTTTATGCAGTACTTACTGAGCTGTTAGGCTTTTAGAAGTGTTGTTTTTTACTGATCATCTCCAGATGAAGAGGGTTACGATTGCAGCTTTAAATGCCGAAAAAGATTTCGTGGCTTTACAAGAATGATCCGTTTTTTGTGGTTTTATACTCTTCTTTGGGCTATGTTCTTTAATAGTTAAACGCTAAAAACCCCTAAATATCTGTAAAGGTTTTATGTGTATAGGCCAACGTCTTTATCTAAACCAATGAACCTTGTCGTGTATAGATTTTCTTTTCGTCTTCCTTATATTTTTAGAGTTGAGAGCTCCTAAATAAAAGAATCCTAGACACGCCTCATCTTGACTAAGCGAAAGAAAGGATTTAAGCTTATTTGCATATTTTGGAGTACTCCAGTATCCTCCAATATTGCTTCCAACACATGATATCCATAAGTTCTGGACCGCCATAGCTGTAGCAGATATTTCTTCCCATTCAGGTAATAAATGATTGTTTTTTTTCATGCAGACGCATATTATATGGCTTGATCTATTAAAATTATCTTTTAACTTCTCATTTTTCTTCCCGGGGGTGTCTTTTTCTTTTATAATCTCTTTAAGGAGCATTTTTTTAGAATCGCCACAGAAAACTTTAAAGATCCATGGTTGAGTCATTTTATGAGAAGGGGCGTGGTTGGCATTTTCTAATAATTCTAGAATCACTTCCTCAGGTATAATATTTCCATTAAAATCATTTGGATATATTGACTGGCGAGATTTTATTATTGATGAGATTTCTTCTTTAATCATTATATAGTTTATTTTTCAAAAAGTACTAATCGTATTCTTTTGTAATAATAAGAACATAACAATATATTTACGGAGAGTATTATTCCGGTCAGGATGTTTTCATCCATTCTATTGTCGAAGAATACATGCATAAAGAATATATTAAATATAATAGGCAGTAATATTAATAGCCCAGCAAGTCTTGTCCTGGGAATTATCATAAGCACGCCAGCTAAAATCTGAAACAATGAAATAAGCCTTATAAAACCTGATTGGCGCATAGTATTCATGGTTATTCTATAGCCAACCGGGGCTTCATATGATTCCTTTTCTACTATTGTACTTATTATCTGTTCTTGTGTCACCTCTTTTAGTTTAATAGGTAATTTATCTATTCCTTTGAAGATAAAAAAAAGTCCTAAAATAATTGTGCAAATAGCATGTATGGTTGTTTTCATTGTTTACTTTTTGTGCAAATATAATAATTTCATTAAAGAGTATGTGGTTCTTATAAGAAACAGGTTGGGTATAGCTTTCTATAATAGCTTCTCTTGGGTTATTAATTTCTAATAGCATTATCAAGTTGTTTATCTGAATAATCACTTAATCTATCTATTATTTCTACTGTGAAGTTTTGTTGTTGTTCTACTTCCTCTTGTTGAGGTTTTGTAAGCACATACTATTGAAGAAATAAGAAAATATCAAATTAAGTTGATTATAAACACAATAACAAAATATAAAAATATAAAAAGAAAATCAGACAGAACTTAAGTGGTAAAAAAATGGAAAGGCGTAATTATTCTATTAATTTTTTTCTTCCCTGTAGGTCTTTACCAAATGTGGAAGAATGAGTTATGGACTAAAAAAACAAGATGGATTGCTACTGGAGTAGTTACAGTAATGCTTATAGCTAATTCTGGCAATAATAACAGCGGTGTAAGTAATAGTAGCAGTAGCAGTAGCAGTAGCAGCAGTAAAGGTCTAGAGACTTCAAAAAAAGCATATAGACAAGGATATTCTGACGGACAAACGGGATATGGATTACCCGCATCATCTACAGCTTCAGCCTACGAGTATTATTTGGCATATGGGTATAATTATTCAAAAGCAGATTATAATGTCTATGTAATGGGTTATAATGACGGATTGTATGGAAGAACAAAACAATATTAATTGTAAGTATTTGACAATCAATTTTATTAAAAGAGAAAAGGGTAATGTCTTCATTGAGATACTGCCCTTTCTTATTTTTAACGTAGCGGTGCTTTTGCTATTATGCCAGCAATCTCTTCGAATTTTTTTCTACAGACATTTCGTTTAGCCAAAAAGAAACAGATATACCCATTACAATGACCAGAAATTCAAGCGAATATTTTACTGCGTATTTTTTCATAATTATGGATGTAGTTTAATATTGGTTGTTATTCCTTAGTAGCTATTTCTTTTTTAATTAACTTTTCGACAAGCGCATTTCTTTTGAGTTCAAAAATTGTTTGATCTATATAAAACTGGTGAAACCGCAACTTTTGCTCAATATTTTGAATAACAGATTGAGGCATCTTAAAATCTCCTGTGTACGTTCGGTCTATGGCGTATCCAAGATTATTCTTTTTTTCGCTTAAATATTTTGTGTTTGTATAAAGGAACTGAGCGTTATTTTTTACATGGTCTGTAATGAATTCTTCCATTTTGGTGATTACAACACGCTGTGCGTGTTTATTTTGAAGTACCGAGACCAAGCTGTCGTTCTCTATAAGCTCTATTAAGCCTGAATTCTTTAGCCCCCTATACTCTTCTGTATTGTCAACAAAAAAAGTGTTTCCATCGATAGCAAAACCAAGATGGTATCCTATAGAATCTCTAGAAAAATCTGACAGATTATTTTGATTTTGTAAAATCCAATAACTAGATTTAACGAAACCTTGGTGGGCTTCTAGGTTAAACTCAAAATCACTATTGTCTGTTTTAGAATTGTTTAAAATTCTTTTTAATGATTGATTTTTTATGGTCTCTTTATACTTTAATGCATTTTGCTTTTCAATGTAAAAGGAAATAGAAACACCTAGAATTATGACAAAAAATTCTAAGGTGTATCTAATGATTAGTCTTTTGGTTTTCATTCTTTTTTATTTTAAATACTTTTATATGTCCTAAAACTCAGTGCCCTGGAAAAAACAGCTTTTTAATAGTCAAATTAAAGGACTTTCCCAGAATTTCATAAATATAAAACAAACTAGTTTCTACCTCAAATATAATTCTTTCTGCCACAAAAAAAGCCCCTACATCGCTGTAAAGGCTTTATTTTACTAGTGGTCCCACCTGGACTCGAACCAGGGACCACCTGATTATGAGTCAGGTGCTCTAACCAACTGAGCTATAGGACCGGCATTATGGCTGCAAAAATAATGTGTTTTAATAGCTACACAAACTTTTTTTAACTTAATTACGCTCTTGGCACAATTCTACCAAGACACCGTTGCTGGATTTAGGATGCAAAAACACAACCCATTTATTGTCTGCCCCAATTTTAGGCTCTCGGTTTAAGACCACAAATCCTTCTTTTTCAAGCCGCTGCACTTCGGCGTTTATATCATCAACGGCAAAAGCAATATGGTGTACCCCTTCTCCTTTCTTTGCAATAAATTTTGCAATTGCACTGTCTTGATTGGTGGCCTCCAAAAGTTCTATCTTGCTGTCTCCGCAGGTGAAAAATGTAGTGTTTACTCCTTCCCCCGGCACTTCTTCAGTTTTATAGTGGGTGTACCCAAGTAGGGCGCTGTAAATTTGAGTGGCTGCCTGCATGTCTTTTACAGCAATACCAATGTGTTCTATTTTGCGCATAATTATAGTTTTTTGCCTAGCGCGCAGTAACAACCAATATGGGGTTAAAAAACAGAGATGCCTCGCTAGTGTTTCACAAACGTATCAAAAATAACAATTACCCAGCAACCAAAATAGGCCTCGTACCATTAATTATAGTACTTTTGCCATATGATAGAAAGTAACAGACAGAAAAAAATTGCAGGAGTGCTACAACAAGACCTTGCCAATGTATTACAAAACAAGCTCAGAGAAGCAGGGCAATCAGGAATTTTAATCTCGGTTAGCAAAGTGAGCGTAACCACAGATTTATCTATTGCAAAGGTGTATGTAAGTGTTTTTCCATCCACAAACGCTTCACAAATCACCCAGGAGCTAAACGGTATTAAGCCGAAAATTAAGCACGAAATTGCGCAGCTAACAAAACACCAACTTCGCAGAATGCCAGAGCTTACCTTCTACAATGATGATTCCCTAGATTACATCGAAAAGATTGAAGATGCCGTAAAAGGAGAAAAAAACCCAATACAAAACCCAGACCTACTCCCAAAAAGAAGAAAATCATAATCTATTGAAAGTCTCGCTGTACATCGCAAAGCGGTATCTCTTTTGCTCAAGCAGCAGCAACGCCATTAATATTATTACCGCCATTGCTGCCACCGGAGTTGTGGTGGGGTCTTTAGTGCTCTTTATCGTGCTATCTGGCTTCTCTGGTCTTAAAGAGTATAGCCTTGAGTATACTAACATCTTTGATAGCGATTTAAAAGTATATCCCGCCACAGGAAAAACCATAACCTTTACAGAGGCCCAAAAAAAAGCCCTTGCCGCCATGCCAGAGGTAGCTGCAGGCTCTCAAGTCATAGAAGAGAGAGTCTTTATACAATTTAAGGGCAAAAACGACATGGCTTTCATTAAAGGGGTAGACACCAAGTACGATCTTGTAAACCCCACAGACAGCATCCTTCTCTCCTCAGAGTGGTTAACCCCAAATAGAAACGAGGTGGTTATTGGCTATGATACCTCACACAAGCTTGGTCTTGGCGCTAGAGATTACAGTGGCCTTCTAGAGGTTTTTGTGCCCAAACCAGGAATGGGGCAAATAGATCCATTAAACCCCTCAAAAGATTTTACCAAACAAAAAGCAGTGGTCTCAGGCATTTATTTTGTAAACCAGGAGCTCAACTCCAAATACGTATTTAGTGATTTGGGTTTTGCTAGAAGCCTTTTATCTATGGATAGCACCAAAATTTCTGCCCTTAGAAATCAAACTTGCTCCAAATGCGTCCGTAAACAGTGCAAAAGAAAAAATAACAGCCCTATTTAAACAAGATGTTATTATAAAAACCCGCATCCAACAAAATGATGCGCTTTATAAGATGCTAAACACAGAAAACATAGCGGTATATCTTATTTGCACACTTATAATGATTATTGCTTTATTTAATGTGATTGGCGCCATTATTATGATGATTCTTGATAAAAGAAAAAACATTAAAACCCTCTACAATATGGGCGCAACTATTAAAGAAATAAGAAGCATTTTCTTTACACAAGGAGCCCTAATGACCCTTCTAGGAGGAACCCTAGGCATTATCCTCGGGGTGATTGTGGTGTGGCTACAGGCAACGTTTGAGTTTTTGTACATAACCCCTAATTTGGCGTATCCTGTAAAACTACTTGGATTAAATGTGGTTATTGTGTTTTTTACTATTTCTAGCCTTGGGCTATTGGCTGCAAAAATTGCGGCTAGTAGAGTGAGAGAACAACTGCTAGGGTAGGGTTATACAAACTGGAAATCTCCAAAGGTTTCTAAGACCTCATCAAAAGCCTTAAAAACATCTTTACTGTGATCACTGGTTACCATTTTCATGCGGTATTCCTTAAAGTGAGGTATTCCTTTAAAATAATTGGTATAATGTCTTCTGGTTTCAAACACACCAAGAACTTCCCCTTTCCAGTCTATGGCCATTTCCAGGTGGCGCCTTGCAGCCTCTACGCGCTGTTGCATTGTTGGGGGAGCTGCGTGAGAGCCTGTTTCAAAAAAATGTTTTACCTGGTTAAAAAACCATGGGTTTCCTATACTAGCGCGGCCAATCATGGCCCCGTCAAGGCCAAATTCATCTCGCATGAGCATAGCCTTTTCTGGAGTGTCAACATCTCCATTTCCAAAAACAGGAATGTGCATCCGTTGGTTGTTTTTAACGGCAGCGATAGGGTGCCAATTGGCCTCTCCTTTATACATCTGTGCGCGTGTTCTGCCGTGTATAGAAATAGCCTTACACCCAACATCTTGCAAGCGCTCTGCTACCTCAACAATTTTAATAGAGTCCTCATCCCAGCCCAAACGCGTTTTTACCGTTACGGGCAACTTGGTGTGTTTTACCATAGCCTCGGTAAGAGAAACCATAAGGTCTATGTCCTTTAAAATACCGGCGCCGGCTCCTTTACTTACTACTTTTTTAACAGGACATCCAAAATTAATGTCTATAATATCTGGGCCACTAGCCTCCACAATTTCTATGCTCTTTAGCATAGACTCCAAAACAGCTCCAAAAATTTGAATTCCTACGGGGCGCTCTTTTTCATAAATATCAAGCTTCATGACGCTTTTAGCGGCGTCACGAATAAGCCCTTCGCTAGAGATAAACTCTGTGTACACTACATCTGCTCCTTGCTCTTTGCAAAGTGCTCTAAATGGAGGATCGCTTACATCTTCCATAGGCGCAAGCAGTAGCGGAAATTCTCCAACATCTATATCTCCAATTTTAGCCATGTATTTTGCCCATACTATTGAGCGTGTTTTTTGTTGTTACTGTTGTTGCAAAAATAGTAAAATTATATTCTGAAAGTTTCAAAAAAGAGGCCATTGCTTTTAATTAAGCCTGTCGCTCTCTTTTGTAGTGATCTCGCGGTTGTTATCTCGAAGTTTTGAGTTTCCGAAGTTGTAGGTAAAACCAACCCTAAAGAGTCTAGACTCTGTCCTGGCAAAGTAACCATTGTCTTGGTTTGCATACCGCGAGACAACAGGAATGTTGTTGGTGTTAAAAATATCATCTACGCCAATGGTAATGCTTGCTTTTTTGTCCCAAATCTTTTTCCGCACAGAGGCCGAGAGGTTAAACCGATTTTTATAAGTGTAAGACCCAAAAATAAGATTTGAGATATATAGCGCCGTAACATCACTAGTGATATTTGCCTGCTCGCTTAAAACCAAACCGCTATAGATTTGCCCATAAAAACCATAGGTGTTTGCAAGGGCCGTTTGTTGAGCGCTCTGCTGGGCTAAAAACTCATTCTCAATAAAAAACCCAGAAGTAACCACCTGGAGATACCACCAAGATGTTACTGATTTTGCATAGGTTACATCCAGACTGTATTGATAGCCCTTAATAAGGTTTGTCTCCAAGTTTTGTAAGGCTCTGGTGGTATTGTTTTGAAACCTAAGTTCCTCCAGTGGGTTTTTAATATGCCAGTAATACGCCTCCAAAAACCAAGTATTATTGTGGGTGTAGCTAAAGGTGTATTTTGAGTCTATTTCGGGCACCAAGTTGGGGTTTCCGTCTGTGTAATTATTTTCATTAATAAAGTACCTAAATGGGTTGAGACTCTCATAGTTTGGTCTGGCTATAGATCTAGAATAACTCAGTCCAAAGCTATTGTTTTGATTGGCCGTGTAAAGTAGAGACATTTTTGGAAACAATTCAAAATAATACTGATTGTTAACTTCTCCTAAGTTTTTTGAAGTGGCCCTAACTTCTGTTTGCTCTGCGCGCAATCCAAGGTCTAGGCTCCATTGCTCCCAATCTCTGGCTATATTAAAGTAGGCTGCAAAAATATTTTCTTGGTATTGAAAGTCGTCAGAGAGGCTTGGGTTTAAAACAGCTCCTTGCTCGGTTTGATCAAAAAAATCCTGGGCGCTGCTGGTTTTTATGTCACTTATCTTTAATCCCCAATCAAGGGCTCCTGAGGTAAGAGGAATGCTTAGGTCTATTTGGCCCGTAAAAATGGTGCTATCTTGATTCCCGGTGGTGTTAAAATTATTATTTCTTAACTGTAGCCCGCTTGGCGAAAAGTAATTCGTCTCAACGTCTTGTGCTCTATCTGCACTGTAGGTAATATAATTGGCCTGGGTCACTAATTGGGTTTCGCTATCGGCTAGACTAAAGGTGTGGCTTGCGTTAAGGGCAATATTAGATGTGTTTCTAGTGGAGCCACTTGCAGTGGTAAATGTAGAGTCTAGTTGCCGCTGCCTGTTTGTGTTTAAAGACAGTGCCTGGTTATCAAAGCGTTTGTTTGGTGACACAAATACAGTAGCGCTAATTCCAAAGGAGTGTTGCTCGTTTGCTGTTAGGTCTAAAACCACATTTGCTTGGTGGGGGTTGCTTTTGGTTTCCCTTGTGAAATAAGAGTCTCTATACCCGCTTGTTGTGGTTTCGTCTGGAGCAAAAAAACGGGTGTTGTTTTCGTCTTCTTTAAACTCTTTTCTTGGCGAATAAGAATAACTTCCATACGCATTGAGCCAATCATTTTTATAAAAGTGAGCAGTCGCTAAATTGTATTTTGCATACACCGCCTGTTGATATACCCCAGAGGCAGATCCCTTATAGCCAACAGCAACCGCCCTTGTGGTGTTAATGTTTAGTACTGTTGTGGCGTCTGCATCGTATTTTGAAGATGGGTTTGTAATCACCTCCACAGATTTTATAAGGGAGCCGTTTGTACTCTCGAGTAAAGAGAGCGTTTCTTCACCAGACAAATACACCCGTTTATTATTTACATAGATAACAGGGCTGTTGTTTTTTACAGAAATACCTTGTTGAGATACAACAACTCCAGGTGTTTTTCTAAGCACATCTAAAGCGCTTCCTGAGGCTACAGATGTGTTTTCTACATTAAAAACAAGGCGTCCCGGCGCTTTTTGGATGGTTGGTCTTTTTATGGTGATAACCGCCTGATCGAGCATCTCGCTGCTTTCTAAAAGAATAATAGCATCAACAGCGGTGTTTGTTATAAGTGTTATTTTTTTGGTCTGTGTTTTAAAGCCAATAAAACTAAAGTGAAGCCTATAGGTTGCGTGGTCTAAATTTTCAAGACTGAAATTCCCTAAATCATCTGTTGTGGTTCCTTTTGTAGAAACAATATCTGTGGCGCTACCACTCTCTGTGGTTAGCTGATGGGCAAGTACCGTCACAAAAGAAATTGGCGCATTATTTTGGTCTAGAACTGTTCCACTTATAGCGCTTTGTTGGGCAAGCACAGCTAGGGGTAAAAGCATAAAAAATAAAACCGTAGATTTTATGGTGCCACTAAGACTAGCTGGTTTTAAGGATAAAAAAACTAGATTGTGCCGCATAAAAAGGAAGCTAAAATCATGAGATTTAGTTAGAGTATGTCACAAAGATGTCGATTTATGGTGAAACATGTTCATGGTTTTACTAAAAATCGATTAAAGGTAACTTGTGTACATGATGCCCTTTTGTGGTATCTTTACAGCCTCAAATTTGCTTGATATGCTTGCAAATTATTGTTTTCAAACAACAAGCTACATGAAGAACATTCGCAACTTTTGCATTATTGCCCATATTGATCACGGTAAAAGCACCCTGGCAGACAGATTGTTAGCAGCCACCGGCGCCGTAACCGAGCGAGAATCTCAAGCACAGTTGCTTGATAATATGGATATAGAACGTGAGCGTGGTATTACCATAAAAAGTCACGCTATACAGATGAACTACACCCACGATGGCCAGGAGTATGTCTTAAACTTAATTGACACCCCCGGCCATGTAGATTTCTCCTATGAGGTTTCTCGCTCTATTGCTGCCTGCGAAGGTGCGCTGCTTGTGGTAGATGCCGCTCAAAGCATACAGGCTCAAACAATTTCTAACCTATACCTAGCCCTAGAAAATGACTTAGAAATTATTCCTGTGCTTAATAAAATAGACCTCCCATCTGCTAGCCCAGAAGAGGTAACAGATGATATTGTTGATCTTCTTGGCTGTGATCCAGAAGAAATAATTCCTGCCAGCGCTAAGACCGGAATTGGTATTACTGAAATACTAACTGCCATTATTGATAGAGTTCCTGCTCCAAAAGGAGTTAAGGAAGAATCTCTGCAGGCCCTTATTTTTGATTCTGTATACAATCCTTTTAGGGGTGTTGAAACCTATTTTAGGGTTTTAAATGGAGAGATTAAAAAAGGCCAGCATATTAAATTTATGGCCACAGGGAAAACCTATTTTGCAGATGAGGTAGGAACCCTTAATTTAACTCAAACGCCAAAAAAAATAGTTTCTACCGGAGATGTAGGGTACCTCATCACGGGTATTAAAGAGGCAAAAGAAATAAAAGTTGGTGACACCATTACAGATGCAAAAAGCCCAACAACAAACATGATTGAGGGCTTTGAGGATGTAAAGCCTATGGTATTTGCGGGTATTTATCCCGTAGATACAGAAGACTACGAGGAGCTGCGCGCTTCCATGGAAAAACTACAGCTTAATGACGCCTCACTGGTATTTATACCCGAGAGTTCTGCCGCTTTAGGTTTTGGTTTTAGATGTGGGTTTTTAGGAATGTTGCATCTTGAAATTATTCAAGAGCGTTTGGAGCGCGAGTTTGACATGACTGTAATTACAACGGTGCCCAACGTGTCTTACAACGCGTACACCAACAGAGAGCCAGACACGGTTCTTTTGGTAAATAACCCAAGTGATTTGCCAGACCCCTCTAAGCTCAACCGCATGGAAGAGCCGTATATTAAGGCAACGATTATCACAAAATCTGACTTTGTTGGTAATGTAATGTCTTTGTGTATAGAAAAGCGAGGGCAAATAACAAACCAAACCTATTTAACCACAGAGCGCGTAGAGCTAACCTTTGACATGCCTTTAGCGGAAATTGTGTTTGACTTTTATGATCGTTTAAAAACCGTGTCTAAAGGGTATGCCTCCTTTGATTATGCTCCAATTGGCATGCGAGAGTCTAAACTAGTTAGGTTAGACGTCTTGTTAAATGGTAATATTGTAGACGCCTTGTCTTCTTTGCTCCACCAAGACAATGCTCAAGATATTGGTAAAAAAATGTGCGAAAAACTTCGCCAACTCATCCCAAGACAACAGTTTGATATCCCAATACAGGCGGCCATTGGCGCAAAAATTATTTCCAGAGAAACAGTAAAAGCAGTACGTAAAGACGTTACGGCAAAGTGTTATGGGGGAGATATTTCTAGAAAACGTAAGCTTCTAGAAAAACAGAAAAAAGGAAAAAAACGCATGCGTCAAGTAGGTAATGTTGAGATTCCGCAAGCTGCCTTTATGGCTGTTTTAAAACTCAATGACTAGCTAAGGAGTTAGTTACACGGCAGCGCGTCCAGCTCAGCATATGCGCTTTGGTCCATGCCTGCGCAGCCGTTATTTATATATACCTGTAATGCTGTTTTGTACTCATTACAGTTTTCTGTGGACGGGTCTTGGCTATAGGCATCAGCGGCAGACCTTAGGTCTGAAGTGGCTGTTATGCACTCAAAATTACCCGAGCCAGAACTATCACAAGAAAATAACACGAGTATAAGGGCGCCTAGCGTAAAGATTAATTTTTTCATTGTATTGTGTCGCATAAGATAAAGTGCTAGATCTACCTAGGGTTTATTTTTAGTCTTATTGTGTGGCCTCAGGAGTTTTACTGGTCATGACACCTTCAAAATCCATAGGCCTTCCTATGTAGGCTATAATGGAGTTTTCTTCGATTGCCATTTCCTTTATGTTGTCTATAAGGCTAATTACACCCTCCGGACTTTTTACAAACAAGGCAATGGCGTCTTGGTTGTCATTTATTAAATCCATAATGCTGGTATACATACCTTGGTTGGAGGCCTGAACCTCTTGTATGGAAGGAAACGCTTCGGCAACGCGCATCAGGTCTAGATAGTCGTGGGTGGCGCAAAACAGGTCGCTGCCTTTGGTTTTTTTACTTCTCAACTCCTCAGGGGTGACAAGTCTAAAGGTGCCGTTTTCGCCAAAATCTTTTCCTAGTTTATCCATGGCGTACCTATTAATAGACATCATTTCCAGTCATTGAAAGCAAATACCCCATGTCGCTCAACTCTATATTGTCACTCAAATCATCATTGTAAATATTTGCAGACAATGCGTCAATGCCCAGCTCTTTTGCTTTCTCAACATTTGCTTTATTGCTGTCAATAAGCACTACGCGCCTGTTGTTTTTTTGAAGATATGCTGCTATTAATCTTGACACGCGAGACCCTCCAATAATCATAATTCCTTCACTCTTTTTCAAGAACACACCCAAGAGTGAGGCCACCATTCTTGCTGTGGTTGCATTTAAAAGCACCGTTACGAGCACCAATCCAAAAACAAGAGGCGTGATGTATTGTGCTCCTGGGACACCTAGCTCCACTAGCTTAGTTCCAAAAAGAGAGGCAATACCTGCGGCAACAATACCACGAGGCCCTACCCAAGAAATAAATAGTTTTTCATTAACACTCAGGTCTGAGTTTGTGGTGCTCAAAAAGACGCCCAAAGGCCTCACCACAAAAATAACCACAGCAAATAACACCGCTGTTTCCCAGTTGTATATAAGTAGTAAATCATCAATGCTAATGTTTGCAGAAAGCAAAATAAACAAGATGGAAATAAGCAGTACACTTAAAGATTCTTTAAAATATAACAGCTCTTTTAAATTAGGCAAATCGCTGTTTCCTAGATACATACCCATCACAACTACAGCCAATAGGCCAGACTCGTGAGCAAACAAATCACTCAACACAAAAATTAGCAGCACCATAGAGAGTGAGGCTACATTTAAAAGATAGTGAGGAATCACTTTTCTTTTTACAGCATGATACATTGCAAAGCCTCCGGCTAGACCAAAAGCAAATCCAATAACTATAATTTTTCCAAATTCTAAAAGGGCGTGTTTGGTATAACTGCCACCAGAGCCATGGGCCTGGGCAGCTATTTCTTCTATCCCTTGGGCAGGAACATTAACGCTAATAAAACCAAAGACTAAAACCGCTACAAGAGCGCCAATGGGGTCTATTAAAATACCCTCCCACTTTAAAACCGCTGAGACGTCTTTTCGAAGTGGTATGTTTCTTAAAATAGGTGTTATTACTGTGGGGCCTGTTACAATAATAAGCCCAGAAAATAAAAAAGAAACTTGCCAGTCAAGGCCAAGAAAATAATGTGCAGCCACGCCAGCTCCAAAAAAAGTAACGATCGAGCCAAGGCTTATAAGCTTTCCAATAACGCCGCCTACTTTTTTAATTTCAGTCATCTTAAGGGTTAAACCACCTTCAAATAGTATAATTCCGATGGCCAAGGAAACAAAATAAAACAAACTTTCTCCGGGAAAAAACCCTTTTTGAGTGTTCCAAATGGGCTGAATCCACTGCGACCCGTCTTCAAGACGAAAGCCTTCAGGATAAAGTGTAGACAAGGGGCCAACAGCCAAACCAATTAAAATAAGGGGTAAAATAGCTGGAATTTTTACTTTCCAAGCAATCCATTGTGCAAAAATTCCTAAGACGATAATTCCAGCAAGCTCTAACATAGGTGTTGTATTTATATGCAAAGTAGAAAGAACCCTTGAATTGTTAAAATTATTTAAGAATAATTTTAAGCTTTTAGGGCGGGTTGTTTAAAATATATTTTCAAGATTTTAAAAAAGATGTATCTTTCCCTTTCGGCACAAAAAATATCTTGCACCAAAGAAATTACACTTAAGAATTCATTGTTTTGATCCAAAAAAAATTTAACACCATTGGTATTGGAGTTACCTTCTCACCAAACTTAAAAGCAAATATTTACCAGAGCGCTCGTCTTGCTTTATTGTTTAAGGCCTCATTAGTGCTTATCCATGTTGGAGAGGCTCTGATGAGAAAAGGGCGACATTCACTTCTTGTTTAGATCCTTTTTTAAAGGAGGGCCTGTTGGCTAGTGTGGTCTTTAATCCAGGAGAGCCTGTTGGATCCATTTTAGAGAGCGTGAACCAAAACGGTGTTGATCTTTTAATTCTGGGAGCCCTACAGAGAGAAAATTTCCTAAAATATTATATTGGGTCTATTGCAAGAAAAATAACCAGAAAAGCAAGCTGTTCTGTGATGTTGCTAATTAATCCCTCCATTGAGCGACTACCCTGTAAGCACATTGTTGTAAACGGGCTGGAAGATCAAAAAACACCAGCAACAATAAGCGCTGCCTTTTTTGTGGCAGCGGCACTGTCTAGTGAAAAAATAACCATTGTAGAAGAGGTTTCTAGTACAGAGATTGGTAGTGTTCAGGATGATAAATCTTTACGAAAATCTACTCTTTTAAAAGAAAAGATAAGCCGTCGCGAGGATTCTAGAATACAAAAAATACTCGAGGAGATTCCACAAAACCACAAAGAGAAAAAATTAATTGCCACCCAGCCCATTTTTGGAAAAAGAGGGTACTCTATAGGTCATTACGCAGAGGTTGTTAGGGCAGATTTATTGGTGATGAACGCTCCAAAAGCCTCTGGGTTTTGGGACCGCTTGTTCCCTCATGATATAGAACATATTTTAACAGAGTTGCCCACAGATATATTAATTGTACAATGAGTTCTAAAAAAAGTAACATCCAGGCATTTTTTAGCGCACTTCCGAAAAATATTTTTTCTGGGTTTGTGGTAAGCTTAATTGCGCTCCCATTAGGCCTTGGGCTTGCCATGGCAAGTGAGGCTCCACCAATCTCTGGAATTATTGCCGCTGTTGTTGGCGGGTTAATGGTGTCTATTTTGGGTGGTAGCCACGTTACCATCTCTGGGCCCGGAAATGGTTTGGTGGGTGTGCTGCTGGTGGCTATAACTACCCTAGGTATTCAAGGAGCTTATGCCGCCATTATTTGTTCGGGGGCGCTTTTGGTTTTGCTTGGTTTTCTGCGCATGGGAAAACTAGCAGATTTCTTTCCTTCGTCTGCCATTCAAGGAATGTTAGCCGCTATTGGGCTTATTATTCTTGGAAAACAGTTTCATATCATGCTTGGAAATAAACTCTCCTTGGAGGGGAGCATCTCCTACTTGCTTGCAATTCCAGAAACCATACAAGGTGTTTTCTATTATCAAGACACTGGCCTTACTTTTGCGGCTATATCTGGTGTTTTATCTTTGGCTATTATGGTGTTTTATTCTAAGATAAGAAACCAATACCTGCAACTCATACCCGCTCCTATGTGGATTGTTTTATTATCTATTGGGTTTAGTTATTACTATGAAATGGTATTACAGCAGCCCAACCCTATTAGCGCCGTGTATATGATCTCTGGAATTCCTTCTGCAAATCAAATTATTGCAGAAATCCCTGTTCCAAACTTTAGCGCCATTGGGAGTTTGTCTTTTTGGACCAGTGTACTTGCCCTAACACTTATCGCTAGTATAGAGTCTTTATTAAGCATAAAAGCTGTAGATAAGCTGGATCCTCAAAAAAGAAGAAGTAATGTAAATAGAGATTTAAAAGCCCTTGGGCTAGCAACAGTTGGAAGCGGCTTTTTGGGAGGACTTAATGTGGTGACTGTTATCGCTAGAAGCTCCGTAAATGTTAATAATGGAGGAAGCAACAGAAGCTCCAACTTTATGCACGCATTGTTTTTGGTTGTTTTTATTGTGCTGTTTAGCACTCAATTAACGCGCATACCACTTCCTGCGCTAATGGCAATATTGGTATATACTGGCTATAAACTAGCGTCTCCCACCCTTGTTCGTAAAATATTTTCTGTAGGGAAAGAGCAGCTGCTTATCTTTTTCACGACCCTGCTGGTAACCTTATTTGTTGACCTAATTACCGGGATTCTTGCGGGGCTTATTATCACTTTTATAATCCATGTGCTTGTCAATAAAGGCGCCGCTGTTTTTATTAGAAACTTCCTGAAACCTAATGTGCTTATGTTTCAAGAAAAAGAAAATGGCAACTACTATGTAAGTGTAAAGCACTTTTGTAGTTTTTTAAACTTTTACAAACTCAAACAAAAACTAGAAGATGTTCCTGAAGACAAAGACGTTGTAATAGATTTCTCTATGTGTCAGTTTGTAGACCACACTGTGATGGAAAGCGTGAGTGGGTATCAAGATGTTTTTACTAAACGTGGAGGCCACTTTGAGGTTATTGGCCTTGATCTGCACGGCACAGACAGCCAACACCCCTTTGCACTGAGAAAATTACTTCCTGGGCTTACAAAAAGAAGCGGCGCTTTAACAAAAAGACAGCTCACCCTCCAGGAAATTTCAAAAGATTTTAGCCTGCAATATCAGGCCGAAAAGTCTGAAGATGTGCGTTTTTTAGATGGTTTTAAACATTTCAGCACCAAACAAATTGAGCGTATTTACAATCGTCTTTTTAACACAGAAAACACCTTTAAATTATTTGACATAAATTATTCTGAGGGAGAGTTTATTGCAAAAGAAGATGTGCGCACTACCATGCTTCACATCAAGCTGAATTCTGTTATCCCTGGATTCACTCTAGACCAAGAAGGCTTTTTAGAGAAGGTTTCTGTCTTTGCTGGTTTTAAGGATATTGCCATAGAAAAGCACAGTGACTTTAGCAAGCGTTTTTATCTTCGTGGTGAAGATTCTGTGGCTATACAGCGTTTCTTTACAGACAATCTTGTGCTCTTTTTTGAGAGTAATCCTTACTACCACGTAGAGTCTAACGGTACTTCTGTGCTAGTGTACTCAAAAGAGAGAATTGCTGGGGTTAAAGAAATAAAGAATCTTCATGATTTCGGAAAACGCCTACAAACCGAATTGCTTGTTTGTACCCAAAACCTAGGGTAGATAATTAATAAAAACACAGGGCGCTTGAGCAAACCCTCTTGTTTTTGTATTTTGCATGGCTATGACACTACATCCAATAGAGGCTGGTAATTTTAAGCTAGACGGCGGCGCCATGTTTGGGGTTGTTCCTAAGGTTTTATGGAACAGAACAAACCCCGCAGACAGTAACAACATGATAGATATTGCAGCGCGCTGCCTACTAATTGAAGACGGGAACAAACTCACCTTAATTGATACTGGGATGGGAGACAAGCAGACAGAAAAGTTTTTTGGGTACTACCATAAATGGGGCGGCCACTCCTTAGAGGCTTCACTAAAAAAGGCTGGATTTGATAGAGATGACATTACAGATGTATTTATGACGCACCTTCATTTTGATCACTGCGGAGGTAGTGTTCAGTGGAATAAAAACAGAACAGGGTACGAGCCAGCGTTTAAAAATGCACATTATTGGAGCAATGAAAACCATTGGAGGTGGGCTACAAAACCCAACCGAAGAGAGAAGGCGTCTTTTTTAAAAGAAAACATTTTACCCATGCAGCAAAGCGGGCAATTAAAGTTTATTGAAGGCCCAAATAGCAGTTTTTCAAAAGAAAATAACAGCATCGATTACTTAAAAACATCAGCGCTAGATTTTGGTGTTTTTTTTGCGGATGGTCACACAGAAAAACAAATGTTACCCACTATTGTAGCACCAAGGCAAAACAATTGTTTTTATGGGAGATCTACTGCCTACGGCCGGGCACCTGCCCTTGCCGTTTGTTATGGGGTATGACACAAGGCCGCTGCTTACTTTGCCAGAAAAAGAAAAGTTTTTAAACGCTGCTGCAGACCATAATTATTATTTATTTTTGGAACACGACGCTCACAACCAAATTATAACCGTAAAACACACAGAAAAAGGAGTGCGCCTTAACGAGGTCTTTACCTTTGATCAATTATTTAATTAATCCATTATGAAAATTACAAAAAACACCTTTATTATTACAGCCACTGCAGCTTTGTTAGCTGGGTGTGGGTCAACCATTATCCCAAGTCTTTCACTTCCAATGGAAGGACCAGAATCGCCTGCTGCAAAAACAGCTGAATTAACAGAGGCTGAATTAAAAGCTTGGAGCTCAAAAGATTTACAAAACGACACCATACCAGGAATGGGTGTTGATAGAACCTACCAAGAAATCATAAAAGACAAGGTTGGAACCACTGTAATTGTAGCGGTAATCGATAGCGGTATCGATATTGAACATGAAGATCTTAAAAATGTAATGTGGGTAAACCCAAAAGAAATTGCAGGAAACAACATAGACGATGATAAAAACGGATATGTAGATGATATGCATGGCTGGAATTTTCTTGGAGACATTGTGAAGGAAAACATGGAGTATGTTCGTATCGTGAGAAAATTAAAGCCAAAATACGATGGGAAAACACAGGCTTCTGTAAGCGCAGTAGATAGCGCAGAGTTTGCCTTATATCAAAAAGCAAATCAAGAGTTTAGTAAAGAGATTGAACAAACAACAGCAAGCGCATCAAGATATGCCAGCATGCTTGGAAGGCTAAAACCCGCACATGCTGCAATTAGTGAAAAACTTGGTAAGCAGGATTACTCAAAAGAAGATTTATCTGCCATTGAAAACCCTGAAGGGGAGCAAAAGGAGCATATTGCAATGCTCACTCAAATGTTAAACTTCAGTGACGATATCCCTAGTTTTATTGAAAGAATTCAAGGCGGCGTATCCTACTTTGAAGGTAGACTAAATTCACATTTCGACACAACAACCGACTTTAGAGACGCTATTGGTGATGACCCTTATGATAACTCAAACCCATATTATGGAAACAACGATGTGGACGGTCCAGACCCAAAGAAAAAGGATGCAAAACACGGAACACACGTTGCGGGGATAATTGCTGCACAAAGAGATAACGGAGTTGGAATGAATGGTGTTGCTCAAAACGTTCAAATTATGGCGGTTCGTGCAGTACCAGATGGAGATGAATATGATAAAGATATCGCAAACGCAATACGCTATGCTGTAGATAACGGCGCTAAGGTAATAAATACCAGTTTTGGTAAATATTATTCTACGCACCCACAGTGGGTTTGGGACGCTCTTGCTTATGCAAGTGATAACGATGTATTAATTGTAAACGCAGCAGGTAACGAAGGAACAGACTTAGACACAATACAGGTGTATCCTAACGATCAAGTAGGTGTGGGCGCAGAAATTAGCGACACTTTTTTAACAGTGGGCGCTTTAAATTACAAATATGGAAGTGACTTGCTAGCAACCTTTTCTAACTACGGAAAGGTAAATGTAGACGTGTTTAGCCCCGGTGTAAAAATATGGGCAACAACACCCCTTGATACCTATGAGTATTTACAAGGAACCTCTATGGCCTCTCCTAATGTTGCAGGAGTTGCGGCAATGATTCGCTCATACTACCCAAAATTATCTGCAAAACAGGTAAAACAAATACTAATGGACAGTGGTTTGTCTGTAAAAATGGATGTTGTTTTAGGTGGTGACCCAGAAAATAAAGATAGTTTTGAAAACATATCTACCTCCGGAAAAATGGTTAATATGTACAACGCTTTTATTATGGCGTCAAAAATGTAAACACAAATTTCAATCAAAGAAAATTCGGCTGCCTTTTCTCAGGAAATGAGTAGCCGAATTTTTATAATACCATAGCTATATCGTATGAAAACACTTTTTAATCTTGTCCTGACCCTGTGTTTGTTCTTAAGCGCAGTTGCACAAAACAATACTACCTATTGGCAACAACACGTAGACTACACCATGACTATTGATGTTGACGAAAAAAACAACCAATACAGCGGTAGACAAACCTTAGTATACACAAACAACTCTCCAGATGTTTTGGATAAGGTTTTTTATCATTTGTATTTTAATGCCTTTCAGCCCGGGAGCGAAATGGATGTTCGGTCCTTAACAATTGAAGACCCAGATAGAAGGGTTGGAGATAGAATTTCTAAGCTCACGCCTAGTGAAGTTGGATATATAATGCCTCGAAAGCTAACCCAGGACGGTAAAAAACTTGACTACCAGGTTGTAGGGACTATCTTAGAGGTTACACTAAAAGAGCCAATACAGCCGGGCGCAAAAAGCACCTTTAAAATGTCATGGGACGCACAAATACCGCTGCAAATAAGAAGAAGTGGAAGAGACAACGCAGAGGGGGTTCGTTTCTCCATGACACAGTGGTATCCAAAAATAGCAGAGTATGATTTTCAAGGATGGCACGCAGATCCATATATTGGGCGTGAATTTCATAGCCCTTGGGGTGATTTTAATGTAACAATTAACATAGATAAAAAATATACTGTTGCAGGAACTGGATACAACAAAACAAACATAATGGGTGACAACCCTTACAGGCCTGTAATGTTCGCAAGAAGAGGAAAAAAATCATGGAATTTTGTTGCCCCAAATGTACATGATTTTACGTGGGCCGCAGATACAGATTACGTGCACCAACAATTACTTGCTGATGATGGGACCACCCTAAACTTTTACTTTAAAAACAATCCAGATATTTTAGAAAACTGGACAAATTTGCAGCCAAAAACCGCAGAAATATTAAAGTATTTTAATGAAAATATAGGCGCATATCCATACAAACAATATTCTGTTATTACAGGGCGGAGATGGAGGTATGGAGTATGCTATGTGCACCTTAATTACAGGAAATAGAAAGTTTGGGTCTTTGGTTGGTGTAACAGCCCACGAGCTAGCCCACACATGGTTTCAATTTTTAATGGCTACCAACGAGGGCAAACACGAGTGGATGGATGAAGGGTTCACCTCTTACATCTCTAGTGAGGCTATAAACCAAGTGAACCAAGAGTATGCCCCAAACCCACATACGGGGTCTTACAGAGGATATGCTTTTTTAGCCAACAGCGGCAAAGAAGAGCCGCAAACAACTCATGCAGACAGATATGCTAGCAACCGAGCTTATGGAATTACAGCCTATAGCAAAGGAGCGGTGTTTTTGGCTCAACTAGGATACGTCATTGGTAAGGAAAACCTAAACAAAACACTCAAACAATATTTTACAGACTGGTCTTTTAAGCACCCAACACCAAACGACTTTATTAGGGTCGCAGAAAAGACATCGGGCATAGAGTTAGATTGGTATTTGATGGATTGGACACAAACCACCAAAACAATAGATTATGGAATTAAATCTACCCTGATGGGAGAAAAATCAACCACAATTACCCTTGAAAGAATTGGAGCGATGGGAATGCCTATTGATCTTGATGTAACTTATAAAGATGGAACCAAAGAGCAGTTTTACATTCCTCTGCAAATGATGCGCGGCGAAAAACCAATTAATTTCAAAGGTCTTAAAAGAACCCTGGCAAAAGATTGGGCATGGGCGTATCCAACCTATACCCTAGAGATTGATAACGGTAAAGAAATTCTAGCTATTGAGATTGACGGCTCCCAAACAATGGCAGATGTTAATAGAGAAAACAATGTGTTTAAGGCGCAGTAGCAGCTGTCTTACATACTAAAAAAAGACCTGCTGGAGATAACTCAAAAACAGGTCTTTTTTCTTTGTATATCTTTACAGCCGCAGCATACATTTAATTTTTACACAATATCATTGAGCACGACATTTCCAAAACACCAGAAGCTTAAATCCCGAAAAGACATTAAAGCGCTTTTTGAGGAAGGAAAAATAGTGACCAAATACCCCGTGAAACTATTGTGGCTCCCTTTGAGCCAACAAGACACAAGGGCGGGTTTTGCTGTGGCTAAACGGAATTTTAAAAGCGCTGTTACGCGTAATAAAATAAAACGCTTGATGCGAGAGGCTTATAGGCTTCAAAAGCAAGAAATACAGGGGCGCCACAAAACGTTTACCCTTCTTTTTCTCTACATCGGGAAGGATGTAGCTAGTTTTAAAACAATTGATAAAGCCGTGGTGGGAGCTTTGAAGAAATTGCCCCAAACACAGACCGCGCCTACCATGAATTCAACATCCTTATGATGAGAAAAAAAATTATTATCCCTTTTGTTGCAGCAGTGCTTTTTGGTGCGGCTGGGTTTACAGCGGTTGTAAAAAGTGATTTCTTTGAAATCGCAAAACAGCTTGAAATTTTTACTTCGCTTTACAAAGAGCTCAACATGAATTACGTGGATAAGGTAAGCCCATCGGCGTTAATGGATAATGCTATAAAAGGTGTGTTGGAAGATCTAGACCCCTATACAGTATATTGGAATGAACAAGCTGTAGAAGACGCACGTATTAAAAACAGTGGGGTGTATACTGGCGTAGGTGCGAGTATGCGTTATAAAGACAAACAACTCGTTGTGGTAGAGGTTTTTGAAAACTACCCAGCGGACAACGCGGGTCTAAGGGCCGGGGATTTAATTATTAAAATTGATCAGGTGAGCGTCTCTAGCTATGAAGATGACCCAAGAGAGCTTATTAAAGGAGCTGCTGGCTCAAAGGTTGAGGTGGTGTATAGCCGTCAAGGAAAAACCAACACGGCTTTTGTTACTCGCGGTGCTGTTGAGGTAAGCGCTGTGCCGTATTACACATTAATAAATCAAGATATTGGATACATTGTGCTGAGTAAGTTCAACAACAAAACAACCTCGCAAACAAAAAGTGCCTTAGAAGATTTAAAATTACAGGGTGCTAAAAAAATTATTTTAGACCTGCGTGGTAATCCTGGTGGTTTATTAAATCAAGCAATAGGCGTGGTAAATCTATTTGTACCCAAGGGAGAGGTAATCACAACCACGCAATCTGTGATAGAAAAGTACAACAAAGTTTATAAAACTACCGCCGAGCCCTTTGATGTAGATATACCGTTGGCAGTTTTAGTAAACGGCCGCAGCGCATCGGCAAGTGAGATTGTCTCTGGGGGTTTGCAGGATCTAGATCGTGGGGTAATTATTGGCGCTCGTAGCTTTGGAAAAGGACTTGTGCAGCGCCCTAAAAACCTAACCTATGGATCACAGCTTAAGGTTACTATTTCGCGGTACTACACCCCAAGCGGTCGTTGTATTCAGGCTTTGGATTATTGGAATAGAGATGAAAATGGAAACCCTGTCCGCCTGGATCCAAAAAAATACAACGCGTTTAAAACCAAGGGCGGCAGAACCGTTTATGATGGTGGGGGTATTTTACCAGATATTGAAATAGAATCGGCAAAGTTTAGTCCTATAACCACAGCCCTTCTGAAAGAGAACGCTATTTTTAATTACGCAACTCAATACCGCTATGACAACAACATTGAGCGTTGGGAAGATTTTGATTTTACAGATAAAGATTTTCAGGGCTTTTTAAAATACTTAAAAAACAGTGATTTTGATTTTGAAACCCAAACAGAGCTTAAATTTAAACAAGCGCTTAGAAGGGCGGAAGACGATGGTTTAAAAAAACAAATACAGTCAAGTTTTAAGGGGCTAATGGCGTCAATAAAAGAGGCTAAAAAAAAGAAAATAACAGAAAAAAAGAGAGAAATTATTGCTCTATTAAAGGCTGAAATATTAAAGCAATATTTCTACAGCAGCGGCTTGTATGCCTACCAGGTAATAAACAACCCTGAAATTAGAGCAGCGGTGGAGGTGTTAAATAATGAGAGTAAATACAGAAAAATATTAAAATAAATACAGCGTTATGGTATTTTATTAATCATTGATATGTGCGGTATACCATCTTCAAGGTATCCTTCGCCTATTTTAAAAAAACCGTGGTTATTATAAAAGGTTTCAAGATATTTTTGAGCAGAAAGTTTAATTTCTTGTGTGTTGTAATGGGTTAAAATAGCCGCTACTGAGGTTTTCATTATTTGATGGCCGTAGTTGTTATTTCTTTCTTTAGGTGTTACCACAACCCTACCAATAGAGGCTTCTTTAAAATACACTCCAGGAGCAAAACAGCGCGTATAGGCCACAATCTTATCTTCTTTTTTATAAATTATGTGCAGCGCCTCTTTGTCTTTGCCGTCTATGTCTTGATATACGCAATTTTGCTCTACTACAAATACGCGGACTTCTTAATTGAAGAATATCATACAAAGTGCTAGTGTCTAACTCTTTAAATGTTTTAATTTCTATGTTCATAATTTTGGTTGCTGGTTTTTAAAACCAACTACATACACTTAATTTTAGCTACTCTTTTTTGATGGCGACCACCCTCAAAATCTGTGTTTAGAAAAGTTTCTACCATTTTTAAGGCTTGGGGGATTGATGTAAAACGTGCAGGAATACATAAAATATTAGCATTATTGTGTAGTCTTATAAGTTCAACTATTTCTGAGGTCCAACATAGTCCAGCTCTTACATTAGGATATTTATTTGCTGTCATTGCAACACCGTTTGCGCTTCCGCATATTAAAATTCCAAAATCAACAAGACTTTCATTTACCGCCTTTGCAACAGGATTAGCAAAGTCTGGATAATCAACACTATCAAAAGTGTCTGTTCCGTGATTTTCTACACTTATTTTTTTAGATTCTAATAATGCTACAATTGCATGTTTGTAATCTGGTCCTGCGTGATCATTTCCTATAGCAATTTTCATAATATATAATGGTTTACTACAAATATACTATTTCAATAAGGGTTGAAAATATAAATTTATTGTGGGTTATTAACTATATATAACTTAGTTCATAACTCAAGTTAAATTGTTAATAGCTGTTGATAGAAAAAGAATAGAAAAAGTTGTGTATGTAAATTGAATATTTAATATGTGTTTATTATTTAATATACCTAATTATAACCTAGTAAGTTTTAGATAAGTTATCTATACTAAAGATGCTCTTTTAAACAATAAATTAAAATATAGTTATTAATAAATCCTTGTTAATAGTACTTTCTGTGGTTTGTTAATTACTCTTGTATTTGTTTAATTTTCAGGCATTAACACTTTTATAATTTGTTTATAGTGTAGTTGTAAGAAAGAATAACTTAGTTTTTTACTATAAAAGTAAAAAGATATACCGTTATTAACATACCATCATACCCATCATTTTATTTTAAAAATTTATAAAAAAGAAATGAGATGTATATATACTTGTTAATAACTATAAAATGAAGAAGAAAAACTAATTTTACTTGGTAAGAGAAGTTATAATTTCTGTTGCTTTTAAAACATGATCTGGATGCACTTTTAATCTAATTCCTCCCACTGCGTTGCTATGAAAAGGTAAAACACTTATCATTGTTTCATTTTGAAAGAAAAAACGAATTTCTGCCTGTTCTAATAAGTGTTGTAACACACTATACTCACTTGCAAAAGTGAAAATAGCCACAGTTTTAAAATCTTCCATATTAGTTAACTTTTCACTAAAGATAGTATTTATTTTACATCAATTTAAACTCTATTTTTTACTTGTTATTTAGTAAAATAATATTCATTTAATATTAAAAGTGTAGCTTTGCGGTAATCTTAATAGATTGGTTTAAAACAAACTTGTTTTATTTTAAATCTTCTTCACGTAAGTTATAGTTCATCCTGAACTTTATTTAAACCAATACCTTTAAGAATTATAAATTAATACGTGTCTCATAAAACGTATGAGAACAAGAAAAAATAATGAAAAGACAAAAAAGAAGAAATTCTTCTAATAAAATTGAAAATCTTACCCAAAGTATCCTTGCTATTTTACGAAAAGACCATAGTAACCCTCATAATTACAAACAATTAGCTTCAAAATTAGGTCTTGATGATCCTAGTAGTAGAAACCAGATTATAAAAAAATTAAAACTCTTAGAGGTAGAAAAAACCATACAAGAGGTGGATAGAGGAAAATATATAATAACACCATCTCAAAACTACTATACCGGGAGAGTAGACATGGCTGGACGAGGTCAAGGATATATAATTGTTGAAGATTTAGAAGAAGATATTTACGTAAAAAGTAAAAATCTAAACAAGTCTCTTAATGGTGATATTGTAGAGGTATATGTTTTTAAAAGAAGAAAAGGCGGAAAAACAGAAGGAGAAGTAACTAAAATTATAGAGCGTAAAAAAACAGAGTTTGTTGGTACAATAGATATTACAGATCGTTTTGCTTTTGTAGATGTTGCAGATCATAAAATGGTTACAGATATTTTTATATCTAGAAATAATCTTAATGGAGCACAGCAGGGAGAAATGGTTTTAGTTTCTCTTGATGATTGGCCAGAAAAAGCAGATTCTCCTTTCGGAACTGTACTAAAGAGATTAGGAATGCCTGGTGAACATCACACAGAGATACACGCAATACTTGCTCAATATGGATTGCCTTATGAATTTCCAGAAGCTATTGAGGAGTTTGCAAATAAAATAGACACCTCTATACAAGAAAGTGAAATTAAAAAACGCAGAGATATGCGTAAAGACCTCACTTTTACAATAGATCCAAAAGATGCAAAAGATTTTGATGATGCCCTTTCTTTTAAAACCCTTGAAAATGGAAATCACGAGATAGGAATTCATATTGCAGATGTATCACACTATCTTAAAGAAGGAACCATACTTGATGACGAAGCTTTTGAGCGTGCAACCTCTGTTTATTTAGTAGATAGAGTTGTTCCTATGTTACCTGAAATTTTAAGTAACGGAGCATGCTCATTGCGCCCACATGAAGAAAAATATACTTTTTCTGCAGTATTTGAAATAAATACTAAAGCTGAGGTTGTAAACCAGTGGTTTGGTAGAACAGTTACTTATAGTGATGCGCGATTTGCCTATGAAGAAGCGCAGCAAATTATTGAAGCCAACCAAGATAATACCACAGCATTAAACACACACATCCCTGCTGAAATTTCCATAACAGATACTGCTTATGAAGTTGATAAACCTATTGCAGAGGCTATTTTAGAATTAGATCGATTGGCTAAAATTATTCGTACAAAAAGAATGAATAATGGTGCTATTTCTTTTGATAAAGTAGAAGTACGTTTTAAACTTGATGAAACCAATAACCCAGAAGGAGTATATTTTAAAGAAAGTAAAGACGCTAATAAATTAATTGAAGAATTTATGCTTCTTGCTAATAGAAGTGTAGCAGCGTTTATAGGAAAACAAAACCCTAAAAAAACATTTGTATATAGGGTACATGATGAGCCAGATGATGAAAAAATTGCCGCATTAGAAAAAATAATTAAGCAATTTGGGTATAAACTAGACACAAGGGATAAAAAATCTACTGCGCAGTCTATGAATAAATTACTCAAAGATGTACACGGCACAAAAGAACAAAACATGGTAGACACATTAGCGATACGCACCATGAGTAAAGCTGTTTATACCACCAACAATATTGGACATTACGGCCTAGCTTTTGATTATTATACCCATTTCACTTCTCCTATTCGTAGGTATCCAGATGTAATGGTTCATAGATTACTACAACACTACCTTGATGCAAACACCACTGCAAAACAAGAAGCTTTTGAAGAAAAGTGTAGACATAGCAGCGAGAGAGAAGGTTTGGCTGCAAGAGCAGAACGAGATAGTATTAAATACATGCAAATTAAATACATGAAAGATCACCAAGATCAAGATTTCTTAGGTGTAATTAGTGGTGTCACAGAGTGGGGTATTTATATAGAAATTGTATCAAATAAATGTGAGGGTATGGTTCGTATTCAAGACATGAGAGATGACCACTATGAATTTATAAAAGAAGATTACGCTGTTGTTGGTAGAAAAACTCAAAACACCTTCACCCTTGGAGATGAGGTATATGTAAGGGTAAAAAATGCAGATTTAGTAAGAAAACACCTTGATTTTACAATGCTCGCGCAAAAGCCAGAAACTATATAAATTTAAACCCTATGTTTGATGGATTAACATACGCCGCTTTATATGGTTTTATTCTTGCTTTTGCGGTAGGCCCCATCTTTTTTACCTTAATTGAAACTAGTATTACCAAAGGCTTCAAAGCGGGTGTTTTTTTTGATTTAGGCGCCCTATCTGCAGATGTGGTTTTTATTGTAATAGCATATTTTAGTACTTCAAAAATACTAAAACACGTAAAAGACGATCCAGGCTTACTTGTGTTTGGTGGGGTAATTTTGATTGCATACGGCGTTATTTCTTATATAAGGACATCCAAAAACTTTATTAAAATTGTAAGAGAGCACTACGGCGTTAGTGTTAAAAAAAACCTGGGAGGCTTATTTTTAAAAGGCTTTCTACTCAATTTTGTGAATTTTGGTGTGCTCTCAGGTTGGGTGCTAACAATTGTGGCGGCAAACGCTTTAACAAGCTCTGAGAACGGTGTTTTATTATTTTTAGGTACCGTATTGACGGTCTTTTTCTGTGTTGATCTACTAAAAATAGCGGCCGCAAAAAAATTAAAAAACAAACTAACCCCACGTGTTATTATAAAAACAAAAAAATGGGTGAGTATATTAATTGTAACTTTTGGAGTTTTTATGTTATTCCAAGGAGTGCTTCCCTCTGGGGTAACAAAAAACATCGAAAGATTAGATGTGCAATTTAATACTGGAGAATAAAAAAACCTCCAGTTTTCACTGAAGGTTTGTTGAGGCATCAAGCGGATTCGAACCGCTGTGGAAGGTTTTGCAGACCTCTGCCTAGCCGCTCGGCCATGATGCCCTATTTACTGAATTGTAATAAACCGTTTGGTTTGCTAAATTTCAGAACGCAAATATATAAGATTAGTCCTTAGAACAACAACTAAAAATAGAAATTATCTGTTTAAGAAGTCATGGTAACACTTACCTGTTTAACATCTCCACCAATAGGGGGGTTTAATTTTGAGACCGTTACACTAACATGAGATACCCCAGAAAATGAGTCCAAAATATTTTTAATTATTCTATAACCCACAGTCTCAAGAAGTTTTGCCCGTATAGCCATCTGTTTTTTAACAATATCATTAAGCCCTACGTAGTCTATGGTGTCCTCCAGGGCGTCTGTTTTTGCAGCTTGACTTAAATCACATTCAACCCTTAGGTTTACTAGGTAATGGCTTCCAATTTTTTCTTCCTCGCTTAAACAGCCGTGGTTGGCGTAAACACGAATATCTTTTAATTCAATACAGCTCATAATGTATGCTTTTTGTAAAGATAAAATTATGTGTTTAGATAGCGCCACACAATCACTGCTTTTTAACAAGAATCCGTACCTTTGTGCTTTGTTTTAAAACACAATATACAATGTCTGAAGAAAAAGAAACACTCAATTTTATTGAGCAAATTATAGAAGAGGATTTAAAAACAACACACTCAAAACAGGCCTTGTCTTTTAGGTTTCCGCCAGAGCCAAACGGGTATCTGCATATTGGTCATGCATCTTCTATATGCCTTAATTTTGGTTTAGGACTAAAGTACAATGCTCCTGTGAACCTTCGTTTTGATGACACCAACCCAGCCAAAGAAGAACAGCGCTTTGTTGATGCAATAAAAAAAGATGTTCAGTGGTTAGGATATTCTTGGGCCAAAGAGTGTTATGCCAGTGATTATTTTGAGCAACTATACTCTTGGGCACTACTACTAATTAACCAAGGCAAGGCGTACGTAGATTCTCAATCTAGTGAGGATATTGCCTCACAAAAAGGAACCCCAACCCAGCCAGGGGTAGCAGGCCCCTACCGAGATAGGTCTGTAGAAGAAAATTTAGCGCTTTTCGAGCAAATGAAAACAGGTGAAGCCCCAGAGGGCGCCCATGTGCTTCGCGCAAAAATTGACCTACAATCTACCAATATGCTCATGAGGGATCCTGTGATATACAGAACTCTTCATAAGTCTCACCACAGAACAGGAACAGACTGGAAAATTTTTCCAATGTATGACTGGACCCACGGAGAGAGTGATTATATAGAGCAAATTTCACACTCTTTCTGTACCCTTGAATTTTTACCCCACAGAGAACTATACGATTGGTTTTTAGACCAACTCGTAGACGGCTCAAAACTGCGCCCTAAACAACGAGAATTTGCCCGTAGAAACCTAAGCCACACACTTGTTAGTAAACGAAAACTAGCTAGACTTGTTCAAGAGGGAGTCGTAGACTCCTGGGACGATCCAAGGATGCCAACAATATCTGGTTTAAGAAGAAGAGGATACACTCCAGATGCTATTAAAAATTTCGCTCAAGGAATTGGTGTTGGAAAACGCGATAATCTAATTGATGTTTCTAGACTTGAGTTTAGTGTTAGAGAAGACTTAAACAAAAAGGCCAACCGCGTTATGGCTGTATTAGATCCAGTAAAAGTAACCATAACCAATTACCCAGAAGACCAAACAGAGTGGTTAGAGGCAGAAAACAACCAAGAAGACACAGATGCGGGCTCAAGAGAGGTTCCGTTCTCTAAAACGCTTTATATAGAGCGTGAAGACTTCAGAGAAGAGGCTAATAAAAAGTTTTTTAGACTAAAGCTTGGTAAAGAAGTGCGTCTTAAAAATGCATACATCATAAAAGCAGAAAGCTGTGATAAGGACCACGACGGAAACATTACAGAAATTCACTGCACCTATGATCCAAAAAGTAAAAGCGGAAGCGGCACACAGGAGAGTTTGCGTAAAGTAAAAGGAACCTTGCACTGGGTTGCTGTTAATAAAGCAATAGAGGTTGAGGTACGGTTATATGATAGACTCTTTACAGACCCCTCTCCAGACACCCATAAAGACAAAGATTTTATGGATTTTATTAACCCAGATTCTTTAAAGGTCATTACCGGTTATGGAGAACCAAGTTTAAAGGATTTAAAAGTAGAAGATACCGTACAATTTCAACGCTTAGGGTATTTCACCGTAGACCCAGAGACAACACAAGAAAAAATGGTGTTTAATCGCACTGTTGGCCTAAGAGACTCCTGGGCCAAACTTGCAGAATAATAAAAAAGCCCAACACATTGTGTTGGGCTTTTTTAAATTAACTAATAAATAGAATCGTTTAAAAAACAACACCATCATTATCCATAGCTGGGTTTTGAGGAGGAAGTTTTTTACTTGTTTTGTTTTTTTTACCAAGACCTTTAGCCGCATTGGTTTTTTTCATTTCTTCACCAATTTGATTGCTGGCTACAAAACTAGCGATCATATCATTTAACATATTGCTTCCTGCTTGTGGCGAGTTTGGCAATAAAATTAAGTTGGTATTTGTTGCCTCACCTATAGATTGAAGCGTGTCATAGTGCTGAGTAACAACAATCAGCGCCGAGGCCTCCTGGGAGTTAATCCCTACATTATTTAATACATCTACAGACTCCTCAAGACCACGTGCAATTTCTCTTCTTTGGTCTGCGATTCCTTGCCCTTGAAGTCTTTTGCTTTCTGCCTCTGCTCGGGCCTTGGCAACAATTTTAATACGCTCTGCCTCTCCTTCATACTCTGCAGCCACCTTTTCTCTTTCAGCGGCGTTAATACGGTTCATGGCCGCCTTTACCTGTGAGATCTGGGTCAATGTCTGTTACTAGGGTTTTTATAATATCATACCCATAATTGATCATGGCATCATTAAGCTCTTTTTTTACAGCAATAGCAACATCATCTTTTCTTTCAAAAACATCATCTAGTTTCATTTTTGGAACCTCTGCCCTAACAACATCAAAAACATAAGAGGTTATTTGATCATGAGGGTTTTCTAGTTTATAAAAAGCATCATACACCTTTTCTTTTAATACCTGAAACTGTACCGAAATTTTAAGCTTCACAAACACATCATCTTTTGTTTTGGTTTCTACCAGTACATCAAGTTGTTGTATTTTTAAGTTTATTCTTCCTGCAATTCTATCCACAAACGGAATTTTAAAATGAAGCCCAGAGCTCCTGCCGCTTAAAAACTTACCAAAACGCTCTACTATAGCTGAGGTTTGTTGCTTTACAGTAAATATTCCTGAGAGCAAGAAAAACACAACCAACACTAAAAAAGGAACTAAAAAAAGGGTACTTCCCATGACACGATATTTATAAAATTAATACAAATGAATATACAAAAAAATTGCTGCTTTATGCTGCTTTGTTCATAAAACTAATAGCGCTTTTTATTCTTGAAATTGTTTCTTTTTTACCTAACACGGCAGCAATTTCAAAAACATCAGGACCCTGCATAGCCCCAACCAAAGCAAGTCTTAGGGGCATCATTACTTTTCCAAACCCCATTTCTTTTGAGCTTAGCCAGCCCTTGACCTCCCTGGAAATTGTTTCGCCATCAAAGGCGCTTTGCTGCTCTAAAATCTCACAAACACTCAAAAGAAGGGAAGGCGTATCTTCCTTAAAGGCCTTTTTAGCTGCTTTTTGGTCATAGGTTTCAGGTCTTTCAAAAAAGAAACACCCTTGCTCCCACAAATCGGCAACAAACACAGCGCGCTCTTTAATTAAAGACACAATTACCTCTAGATTTAGGGTTGTCTCAACACCTTTTTTATCTAAAAGAGCAGAAAACTCTTTTGTTAAAACAGTAGTATCTAGTTGTTGAAAGTATTGTTGCTGAAACCACTTTGTTTTATCTGGATCAAATTTTGCTCCCGCCTTGTTAACACGCTCTAAGCTAAAATCAGCGATGAGCTGCTCAAGTGTAAATAATTCCTGCTCGGTTCCTGGGTTCCAACCTAAAAAAGCAAGCATGTTTACCACCCCTTTTGGCAGATATCCATCTTCTCTATAACCAGAGAATAGCTCCCCGTCTGGGGTTTTCCACTGTAGAGGAAATACAGGAAAACCCATCTTGTCTCCATCTCTTTTGCTTAGCTTCCCTTTGCCTGTAGGTTTCATAATAAGGGGCAGGTGAGCAAAAATAGGCGCCTCCCACCCAAGGCTTCTATATAATAATATATGCAGGGCAAGAGAGGGTAGCCACTCTTCTCCTCGAATTACATGAGTGATATTCATAAGGTGATCGTCAACAATGTTTGCCAAGTGGTAGGTTGGCATTCCGTCGCTTTTAAATAAAACCTTATCATCAAGCACGTTTGTGTCTATTTTTACAGTGCCTCGAACAACATCCTTCAGGTATAAAATTTCGTCTTGAGGTGTTTTAAAACGAATCACAAAAGGTGTTCCTGCCTCTAATTTTATTCTGGTTTCTTCCAAACAAAGCGATAGAGAGTTGTCTAGAGTTTCTCTATTGTGCCAATTATAAATAAATGTTTTTGAGTTTTCTTCACAGGCCTTTCTTTCTTTGTCAAGCGCCTGAGGCGTATCAAAGGCGTAATATGCGTGGCCAGATTTAATTAGTGTGTCTGCGTATTGTTTGTATATTTCTTTGCGCTCACTTTGTCTGTAAGGACCAACATTTGCAGGTTTTGAAGGACTTTCGTCAAAAGCAATACCAAGCCAGCTCATTGCCTCTACAATGTACTGTTCTGCCCCAGGGACGTAGCGCCCTTGGTCTGTATCTTCTATTCGAAGAATAAAATCTCCTCCGTGTTTTTTTGCAAATAAATAATTGAATAGCGCCGTTCTAACACCACCAATATGTAGAGGTCCTGTTGGACTAGGAGCGAATCTAACGCGTACTTTTTGAGCCATGAAAATTTAATTTTTATGGATGTAAATATACAATTCTATGGTCGCATCGCAACAGGAATTAAGGTATTCATAACCAAAAACCAAAGCGGGGGCGCCAAGGCTAAAACCATAGATGTTGTATACCCAAATGGCATCTGAGGGCTACTATCGTGATATTCTAATAGTTGAAACTTTTTATGCGCTCTGTAATGATGATCGCTATGGCGGGTTAATTCATATAATAGAATTCTACCCAATACGTGGTTGGAGTTCCAAGAATGAATTTCCGAAATTCGCTCATATCTACCAGAGGCCGTTTTGTTTCTTTTAAGACCATAGTGCTCAATATAGTTGATGGTTTCCAGCAACAACACACCGCTTAAAGCTATACAAAGCGCAAGCCCCGCCGCTAGCTCACCTAAAAACAAATAGACACCCACTAGGTATCCAAATTGTATTAATGTGTACCAAAACATGTCGTTTTTACTACTTAAAAAAGGAAGTTTAGCGCGGCCTAATAGTGATTTTTGAATGCTCCATGCTTTTATATACTGCCCTTTTATAGAGCTAAACCAAAAAGAATATACGCTTTGATTGTACTTTGCCGTTGCTGGATCTTGTGGTGTTGCTGCATGAAGGTGGTGTCCAAAATTATGCTCTATAAAAAAGTGCATATACAGGGCGGGCAACAATAATATTTTTCCAAAAACTCTTTCAAAACGTAATTTTCTATGCCCTAGCTCATGAGCAACATTAATACCGTTGGCCCCCACAACAATACCCAGAGAAATAGTAAGGCCAAGAAGCTCTGTTGGGGTGTATTCTACAAAAGAAAGGCTGCATAAAAAGTACACCACCAATCCATAAACAATTGGAATATTAAGGTATAGCAGGACATTGAAAAACTTGTTTTTATCTTTACTAATTAGCTCTTTTTGGCTAAGGTTTTGCTTGGCTATAGGCAAAATAGTTTCCAATAAAGGAACTAAAATAAAAGCAAAAAAGGGCGTAAAAAACACCCAAAACCCCTGTAACCATAAACCCATTACCGCCCCAAGAGGTGTTATGTAGGCAAATACATATTTTAAATCTTTCATAAATTCTAAAATTTACTGTGTTTGCTGTTTTTTTTGCACTAATTTTAAATCCGCTGTAAATCGCCGACAAAACCAAATGAGTTCATTTAGTCTTATCCAGCAGAAGCTGGAACAATTTATAAAAAAATACTATACCAGTGAGCTGATAAAGGGAACCATTTTCTTTTTTGCTGCTGGATTTTTGTATTTTTTACTCACTCTTTGATAGAATATTTTTTGTGGCTAAACCCTCGTGGGTAGAACTATTTTATTCTGGACTTTTGTTCTTGTTGAGCTTGCTCTTTTCATGCGCTTTATTGCCTTTACGCTGCTTAAGCTTTTTAGTCTTCAAAAGGGTATTACCAACGAGCAGGCGGCTAAAATCATTGGAGATCATTTTCCAGAGGTTAACGACAAACTATTAAATGTTTTACAGTTAAACCAAAACCAAAGAGAGTCAGACCTGCTAGCTGCTAGTATAGACCAAAAGGCGCTCCAGATGCAGTCTGTGGTCTTTAAAAAAGCAATAAATTTTCAAAAAAATCTAAAATATCTTGTTTTTGCTGCTATCCCAATACTGGTTTTTGGTGTAGTTTCTGCCCTGGGTGAGAAAGATTTGTTTGCCAGGAGCTACAAACGCGTTGTAAACTATGACACCGCATACACGCCCGCCAGCTCCTTTTAGTTTTTATGTTGTTAACGAGAATTTATCGGCAATCCAAAACAAACCCTTTACTCTTAAAATAAGAACCAAGGGCAGCGCTATCCCGCAAGACGCAAGTATTGTCTACAATAACCAAAAATACTTTCTTCAACAAACCGCACCAGGAGTTTTCGAATATACTTTTTTACAACCCAACACCGCGATTGATTTTACGCTATTAGCCAATGATGTAAGCTCAAAAAACTACACCTTGGAGGTTGTAAAAACACCATCTTTGGTTAGTTTCCAGCTCTTTTTAAATTACCCTAACTATACAGGGAAAAAAGACCAAACCCTTAACAGCACTGGAAACACAATCTTGCCAGAGGGCACAAAAGTTCAGTGGCTTGTAACCACTAAAAACACCAGTCATGTTGGATTAAAAACAAAAGACACAGTGTATTCTTTTATTTCAAACCAGCAGCAACACAAGTACCGTAAAACAATATATAACAACTTAGACTACGCCCTTACAACCTCCAATGATTTGTTGCGGGAGTATGAGAATCTGTCTTATACGATAAGGGTAATTAAAGATGAATTTCCAGAGATTTCTGTACAATCTAAGCTAGATAGCCTTAGTGAGCAACAGAGATATTTTTTAGGACAAGTTAGTGATGATTATGGCTTTTCAAAACTACAACTGGTTTATTATCCAAAGGCTCAACAAGACTTAAAAAAAGCGAGCTCAATACCCGTAAACAAAACAAACCTAGATCAATTTACATACGTCTTCCCTGGCGCGTTAGACTTGCCTCAGGACGTTGAGTACGAGTACTTTTTTGAAATCTTTGATAATGATGCTCTAAATAAATATAAATCTTCTCGATCGGGGTATTATTCTTATCGAAAACTATCTCAAGACGAGCTGCAGACACAGCAATTACAAAACCAGGAAAATGCAATAAAAGCCATGGACACTGCCTTGCAAGAATTAAAAAACCAAGACAAGCGCCTTGAGGATTTAGAACTCATACAAAAAGAAAAAGAGCAGCTTAACTGGAATGATAAAAAGAAGCTAGAAGATGTTTTAAGGCGCCAAAAGGAGCAAGAAAAAATGATGCAGCAGTTTTCTAAACAACTGCAAGAGAGTTTAGAAAAATTTCAGCCAGAGAGTAAAGAAAAAGACCCCTTTAAGCAGCAGCTTGAGAAAAGACTAAAAGAGAACCAAGAAAAATTAAAAGAAAACGAAAAACTACTTCAAGAGCTAGAAGAGTTACAAGATAAAATCACCAAAGAAGAGCTTACAGAAAAACTAGAAAAACTAGCCAAGAAAAATAAAAATCAAGAAAAAAATCTAGAACAGCTCATAGAATTAACCAAGCGGTACTATGTGTCTAAAAAAAGCGAAAAGCTTTCTAAAGAACTTTTTAAATTAGGAGTAGAGCAGCGTAAACTGGCAGAAAAACCAGAAGAGCAGAACACCAAGCAGGCTCAAGAAAAAATTAATGAAAAGTTTGAGAAATACAAGCAGGAACTTGAAGAACTAAAAAAAGAGAACGAAAAATTAAAATCTCCCATGAAACTCCCACAAAATAAGGTAGGTGAAAAAGTGGTAGACAGCCAGCAGCAACAAGCAACACAAAAACTCGAGAAAGAAAACAAAACTGGCGCAAAAGAAAATCAAAAAAAGGCGGGTAAAAAAATGCAAGAAATGGGTCAGCAAATGATGATGGCCTTATCTGGATCTCAAGGGGAGCAAATAGAAGAAGATGTGGCTATGTTGCGTCAAATACTAGACAACTTGGTGGTGTTTTCTTTTAGGCAAGAAGCGTTAATGGAGGATTTTAAAGTATCACAATACGGCAATCCTCTTTTTGGAAAACGCCTAAACACTCAAAATGATTTAAAGCAAAATTTTCAACACATAGACGATAGTTTGTTTTCTCTTTCACTGCGCCAACCAACCATTGGTCAGAAAATAAACGAGTCTGTGACCCAGGTTCACTACAATCTAAAAAAGGCCATGGAGCGTCTTGCAGAAAACCAGATACCTCAAGGAATTGGTAGTCAGCAATACGCCGTTACAGCCACCAACGATTTGGCAAACCTACTCACCAACATGCTCACTAGTATGCAGCAAGAACAAATGGGCCAAGGCTCTGGAAGCGGCAAGCAAGGAATGCCAAAACCCGGCCAAGGACAAGGCGAGGGTTTTCAGCTTCCTGACATTATTGAAAAACAAAAGAGCTTAGCCGAAAAAATGCAAGAAGGCATGGGCGAAAAAGGTAAAGAAGGAAAAGAGGGTAAAGAAGGAGAACAAGGCGAGGGAGAAGGTGAAGGAGCAAGGAGAAGGAAAGGTGAAGGGCAGGGCGAGGGACAAGGAGAAGGCCAAGGTCAGGGCGAGGGAGGCAACGGCAAACCCGGCAACCAACCAAACGCTTCCCCAGCCAACCAAAGCGAAAACAATGATGCCGAGCTCTTTGAGATTTATAAACAGCAGCAGCAACTACGCCAAGACCTAGAAGATAGACTCAGTAAATTAGGCCTTGAGGGTCTTGGGGGAGAACTAATAAAAAAAATGCAGGGTATAGAGCAACAACTCCTAGATAAGGGTTTTAACCGGGGTACTTTAGAGAAAATGCTTAACCTGCAGTATGAGCTATTAAAACTAAAAGAAGCAGATTTAAAACAAGGGCAAGAGTCTAGGCGCGAATCCATAAGTAATAGAAAAACATATAATAACACCACGGGTTTATCTGCAGACCAAATCAAAAAATATTTTAATACTACTGAAATTTTAAATCGAGAAGCGCTTCCTTTGCGTCAAGAATATAAAGAAAAGGTGCAATCCTATTTTAAGAAAAACAATGATTGAATTTTACTCAGAAACAGATTTTAAGATTGAAGACACCAAGGCGCTTAGCCACTGGATCTCTGAAATTATCCTGCACGAAAACCATGAGCTAGGTGATCTTACCTATGTGTTTTGTGATGACGCTTACCTTCATAAGTTAAATTTGCAATTTTTAAACCACGACACCCTTACAGATATTATAAGTTTTGATAATTCACTAGGCAAGCAAATTCATGGAGAGATTTATATTTCAGTAGAGCGTGTTAAGGAAAATGCGGGTACCTATCAGGTTGCCTTTCTAGAAGAGTTGCACCGGGTTATAATTCATGGAGTGCTTCATTTTTGCGGCTACAAAGACAAAACTAAAAAACAGCAAGAGACCATGTCTTGCAAGGAAAACGAGGCTTTGGACCTAAGAACATTTTCCTAGGATGCTGAAAATCAACAAATTAGATATTTAACTACCTGACTATAAGATAATTAACTATCTTTGCGCCCGCTTTAATGCCCTTGCGTTGTTCCACGTGGAACAATCAATAAAAACAATTAAAAATGTTTGAAAAAGAATACGATGTTATTGTAGTGGGTGGTGGACACGCTGGCTCTGAAGCAGCCGCAGCTGCAGCCAACCTTGGGTCAAAAACCCTTCTCATTACAATGAACTTGCAAAATATTGGACAAATGTCTTGCAATCCTGCCATGGGGGGCATTGCAAAGGGCCAAATTATTAGAGAGATAGACGCCCTAGGCGGCTACAGTGGTATTGTAAGTGATAACACGGCTATCCAGTTTAAAATGCTTAACAAATCTAAAGGCCCAGCCATGTGGAGCCCTAGGGTGCAGAGTGATAGAATGAGATTTGCAGAAGCCTGGAGACTGATGCTTGAAGGAACTAAAAATCTAGACTTCTATCAAGAAATGGTGTCTGGTATTTTGGTTGAGGGAGAAAAAATCGTAGGTGTTAAAACCTCACTAGGAATTGAGGTTCGAGGCAAAACAGTAGTGCTAACCAACGGAACTTTTTTAAATGGGTTAATACACATAGGAGAAAAGCAGTTTGGCGGAGGAAGAGCCGGAGAAAGAGCAGCCCACGGAATAACAAAAGAATTGGTTGACCTTGGTTTTGAATCTGGAAGGATGAAAACAGGAACACCTCCAAGGGTTGATGGAAGATCACTTGATTTTTCTAAAATGATTGTACAGCCAGGAGACGTCTCTCCAGAGAAGTTCTCTTATTTAAAAAGCACGAAGCCACTCACCCATCAGCGCGATTGCCATATGAGCCACACCAGTTTAGAGGTTCATGATTTGCTTCGCGAGGGCTTTGATCGCTCACCAATGTTTAACGGTACAATTAATAGTGTTGGGCCAAGGTATTGCCCTTCTATAGAAGATAAAATTAATCGTTTTGCTGATAAGGATTCACATCAATTATTTGTGGAGCCTGAAGGATGGGACACCGTTGAGTATTATGTTAATGGATTCTCTACCTCATTGCCAGAAGATGTTCAATTCAAAGCCTTAAGAAGTGTTAAGGGCTTTGAAAATGTTAAGTTTTTTAGGCCCGGATATGCCATTGAGTATGATTTTTTTCCGCCCACACAGCTTAGACACACACTAGAAACAAAAAACATTAAAGGCCTTTATTTTGCAGGCCAAATTAATGGCACAACCGGCTATGAAGAAGCTGCTTCTCAGGGGCTAATGGCGGGAATAAACGCACACCTAAAGGTAAAAGAGCAGCAGCCCCTTATTATAAAAAGAAACGAGGCGTACATTGGCGTGTTGATTGATGACTTAATTACCAAAGGCACAGAAGAGCCTTATAGAATGTTTACCTCTCGTGCAGAGTACAGGACCTTATTGCGCCAAGATAACGCAGATTTTAGACTCACTCCAATGTCACACAACATTGGGCTTGCTAGCGATGAGCGCCTTAGATTAATGGAAGAAAAAAAGCAAAAAAGTGAAGCGTTTATCGATTTTTTCAAAGAAAGTAGTGTAACTCCGGAGGTAATAAACCCAATTTTAGAGGAAAAAGATTCTGCAATAGTAAAGCAAAGCGACAAGCTTTTTAAACCACTTTCTAGGCCAAATATAACGATGCAGGATATGCAAAAAATTGATTTTGTGACATCTTACATTAACGAACATGATCTAGATCATGAGGTGCTTCAACAAACAGAAATACAGATTAAATACGCAGGTTATATTGCCAAAGAGAAAAACAATGCAGATAAACTCAATAGATTAGAAGGCATTAAAATACCTGAAGGATTTGATTATTCAAAGCTAAAATCTTTGTCTTACGAAGCAAAAGAAAAATTAAGCGCCATTAAACCCGTAACGGTTTCACAGGCGTCTCGAATTAGCGGCGTTTCGCCAAATGACATATCTGTAATGCTTGTTTATATGGGTAGGTAATAACCTTGTTCCACGTGGAACAATCAATTTTAAAATTCTAATAATCTCACTTGAAGACACCGAAGGGATCCATATATATTTCTACCAAAGATTATTTCAAATCTCAAGAAGCGTTTGATTTGGTGCTAGATTCTTCTAGAGAAATTTTAATAACAACACCCCAACCAGCACCTGAGGATTTGGCGGGTTATTACCAGAGCCAAGCGTATATTTCTCACTCAAATACCCAAAAAGGAATTGTCCCCTTTTTGTACACCTGGTGCAAAAATGGTCTCTAAAAAATAAAACAAACCTTATTAATTCGCTCTCAAATCATAAAGGTACTCTTTTGGATATTGGCGCTGGTACTGGTAATTTCTGCGAGACATCAAAACAAAATTCCTGGGACGTATATGGGGTTGAGCCCAATAAAAATGCTAGAGAAATTGCTGCCAAAAAAAATATTTTTCTACACCAAAGCATTGAAGATTTTAAGGGCCAACAGTTTGACGTGGTAACACTTTGGCATGTGCTTGAGCACCTTCCAGATTTAGAAAACACAATCACGGCAATTCAAAAACTGTTGAAACCAAAGGGGGTTTTAATAGTTGCGGTTCCAAACTTTAATTCCTTTGACGCAAAACACTATAAGAGATTTTGGGCGGCTTATGATGTGCCAAGACATTTGTGGCACTTTTCTCAAAATAGTATGAGCCAGCTATTTTCTGAAAACATGAAGCTCCTCAAAACAAAGCCAATGATTTTTGACTCTTTTTATGTAAGTCTTCTTTCAGAAAAATACAAAACCGGGAATTCATTTGCCATCAAGGCATTATGGATTGGTTTTTTGTCAAACATAAGCGCGCTATCAACCAAAGAGTATTCTTCTCTTATATATTGCTTTAAAAAAGCCTAAAACAGCTTCCGGAGTTTTTTAGCGCAACCAAAACAAGCAAGATGGCCCACTTGTTTGGGTTTTTTATAAAACACCTTTAAAGCGCTTTATTTGAGCTTGTTTTTAATAGATAAAGCAAATACACCAAGATAATATCAATAGGAAACACTTATTGTTAAATATATTACGGCTTGGCGTGTAAAAGCCGCGTGAGTTTGATGGAGAGGTCTGTAAAAATAATTTTAGCATTTCCATTTCGTTCAATGTGGTAAGAGGCAGTTTCTAAGGCTTCAGAAATCTCAAAAATATTGTTTTGATGCACAAAAGGCGCGAATTTTTCAATAGAGAACTTTGTATTAGGCGCATCAAAGAAGAGCAAACTATCTGCTTTATAATTTTTAAGCAATGCTTGCCTAAAGGTTTCTTGGCAATAGCCTAAAAACTTTTTTTGTGTTTCCCTTCCCTGCTTTGCAATTTCTTCACTCCATGAAATAAGCGCGTTGATAGAGTCTTTATTTCCTTTGGCTTTAAATGCAGTACGTACCCAATCAACAAACCAATTTTCGAAAATACCATCATCACCTAGGTTGTTCAATAAATTTAAAGCTTGGTGATAATCACCATTAGACAAGCTACTAATTTTTTTTGCTTTTTTACCTTCAACACCTTTGTTTTCAGTGAGTTGACTAGAAATTACATTTTCTGGAAGTAATGGGAATTGTAATTTTTGACATCTTGATTGTATGGTGCCCAAGATGTGTTCTTCATGTTCAGTTAATAACAATAGAACCGTTTTTTGTGGAGGCTCTTCTACTAATTTTAAAATCTTGTTTGCACAGGCGGTATTCATTCTATCTGCCATCCAAATAATCATGATTTTGTGTCCTCCTTCATAGGCCTTTAAAGACAATGTCTTAAGCATTTGCTTTGCCTCATCCACATTTATGTTTCCTTGCTTTTTCTCGATGCCCAAATAAGCCAACCAATCATACAAAGAGCCGTATTGGTTTTCTGAAACAAACGCCCTCCAGTCTTCCATAAACAGCGCAGAAAAAGGATTTTTTTTAACCTTCTCGTTTGTGTTTACAGGAAACACAAAATGTAAATCTGGATGTGCAAGATTTGCAGCCTTAGCCATGCAATTTTCATGCCCCTTAGACCCAATAGCATGATTGCTAGACAAAATAGCTTGAGCATAAGCCAAGGCCATAGGCAATATGCCGCTACCCGTTTTTCCCACAAAGAGTTGAGCGTGAGGAATTCTACCATTTTCAATGCTTTTTAGCAAATGGGTTTTAATGTGTGTTTGGCCTAATATGTTAGAAAAAAGCATCTGCAAATGTAGGGAATTATTACAAACACTACCGCCAGAAAAATCTAGTATTACTTGCCGCCAAAAACTGTATATTTGCGCCATTAAAGACCAACTATGAAAACAATACAAGACATTAATTTTAAAGGCAAAAAAGCACTAATAAGGGTAGATTTTAATGTGCCGCTAAACAATGAGCTTGCCGTTACAGACGCCACTAGAATAGAGGCAGCAAAACCAACCATTGTTAAAATATTGCAAGACGGTGGGAGCTGCGTGTTAATGTCTCATCTTGGAAGACCCAAAAACAAAGAGCTAGAATTTTCATTGCAACACATCGTTGAGGCGGCAAGCACGGTTTTGGGTGTACAAGTTTTATTTGCCCCTGACTGTGTTGGAGATATTGCAGAAACTGCAGTAGCAAACCTTAAACCAGGAGAAGTATTGCTGTTAGAAAACTTAAGATACTACAAAGAAGAAACTGCAGGAGATTCTGGATTTGCAAAAAAACTCTCCAAGCTTGGAGATATTTATGTAAACGACGCTTTTGGTAGCGCACACAGGGCGCACGCATCAACAGCAATCATAACAGAAAACTTCCCAAAAAACAAATGTTTTGGCGCGCTACTTGCCTCAGAAATAAACAGCCTTGAAAAGGTATTAGGCGACAGCAAAAAACCAGTTACTGCTGTTATTGGAGGGGCAAAAGTCTCATCAAAAATAACAGTAATAGAGAATATTTTAGATAAAATTGATCACCTTATTATTGGTGGCGGCATGGCCTTTACATTTATAAAAGCCCAAGGAGGAAATATAGGCACCTCACTAGTTGAGGATGACAAACAGGCTCTTGCCTTACAAATTTTAAAGAAAGCCAAAGAAAAGGCGGTAGAAATTCATCTGCCTATAGATGTGATTGCTGCAGACCAATTTTCTGAAAAAGCCAACACACAAATAAGCCCGATTAACCAAATACCCGAAGGTTGGATGGGCCTAGATTCTGGACCACAATCAAACAGTAATTTTGCAGATGTGATTTCAAAATCAAAGACAATTTTATGGAACGGACCTGTTGGTGTTTTTGAAATGGAGCTTTTTTCTGGCGGAACCCTCTCTTTAGGAAACGCTATAGCAAAGGCAACCCAGCAAGGAGCCTTTTCTCTTGTTGGCGGTGGAGACTCCGTTGCCGCTGTAAAGCAATTTAACCTGAGTAAAAAAGTAAGCTACGTTTCTACAGGCGGCGGCGCAATGCTAGAAATGCTTGAAGGGAAAACACTTCCAGGAATACAAGCAATACTTGACTAAACGCCCATTAGCTTAGTATAAGGCTATTGATCTTTTTTTAAAATCAACACGCAGGTGTTTGAATTGCTTATTTTTGAGTAAAATCTTGGCAGCATAATTGCGTTGCTATATATGTATGAAACATCTCTTGTATTGTATTATCTTTCTAGTGTGCACTTTTGGGTATAGCCAAGACTCTTTGGCCTACCATCAAAACAAGCGGCAAGACCCTGTTTCTAGGCAAAACCAAGATTCTTTACAGCTCATCAAAGCTCAGGCAAAAGACACCATACAAGTTGTCGAGGTGCCTGTAAACTCTCTGGACATAGTAGCCGTGAAGGTCTTACCAGATAGCACAAAAATTAAACTTCAAGACATGGCCCTTGGCAAGGCGCTATGACAGTCTTTGGCTTGACGAGCTGTATAGCAATGATATGTTTGAGCAGATCTATGGCAGTATCACAGCCATGACCTATGAGCCGGTGGAGTATGTTGAGCTTCCAACAGACACCTTAAAAGCTCGCCTAGCTGAAATAAACAGCAGAACACCTTTTAATGTTGAGTACAATCCTGCGCTAGAGAGTGTAATTAAAAACTACCTCAAAAATCGCCGCTCAACCATGGGTAGGCTCATGGCGCTGAGCGACTATTATTTTCCAATGTTTGAGCAGGCCTTAGACAAGTACAACATACCCCTGGAGCTTAAGTATCTTGCAATTGTAGAGTCTGCCTTGCGCCCAACAGCTGAGTCTAGAGTTGGCGCTACGGGGCTTTGGCAGTTTATGTTTAGTACAGGTAAAATGTTTGGCCTAAACGTTAATAGTTATGTTGATGACAGGAGTGACCCTTTAAAAGCAACTCAGGCTGCTTGTAAATACCTTCAGGCACTTTACAAACGCCTTGGTGATTGGGATTTGGCTCTGGCTGCATATAATTCTGGTCCAGGGAATGTTTCTAAGGCCATTAGAAGATCTGGGGGACGAATAAATTATTGGAACATACGCCAACACCTTCCGCGCGAAACTGCTGGATATGTCCCGGCTTTTTTAGCAACGATGTATATTTTTGAGTACTCAAAACAGCACGGCTTTAATAGCGACGGGCCAAGAATACCTTATATCGCTACAGACACTATTCATATAAAAAAACAAATCGCCCTAGAACATGTTGCCCACCTCACCGATATTGATCTTGCAGAAGTAGCTTTTTTAAACCCACAATACAAGCTAGGGATCATACCTGTGGTAAAAAACCAGACCTACACACTCAGATTGCCTATCGATAAAGTTGGGGTGTTTGTGGCAAACCAAGACACCATATATGCATACGCGGCCCATGCTTTTAACAAAAGAGAAAAACCCCTTCCTGAACTAAACGATTTAGACAAAAAAATATATTACAAAGTACAAAGTGGAGATTATTTAGGAAAAATTGCTAATAGATTTGGCGTAAGGATAAGCCAAATAAAAAGATGGAACAGCCTTAAAAATAATAATTTAAAAGTAGGAAAACGCCTGGTAATATTTCCGAGAAAAACACCAAGTGTTGCCACAAAAAAGCAACCAAGTAAGGGCCAAAACACCAAAACATACATCGTAAAACAAGGAGATTCCCTTTGGAGTATAGCACAGCAATACCCAGGAGTTAGTGTGGCCGATATTAAAAAGAAAAACGATCTTAAAAGCGCCAAATTAAACCCAGGCATGGAGCTTAAAATTTTATAGTAACCAGTTAATTATTTTGTATGAAACCTATCTATATTTTCTTTCTTTCGTTTATTACTTTAGCTGCTTGCGGGGATACAACAAGTACCACTATAAAATACAAACAACCCTCTGTAGGCAACATTAACACCCTTCAAGTTGTGACGCCCAAGGCCCTTTGGGAAGATGCAGTTGGTGACCAGATACTTGCTAGCTTTGCCTCCCCTACACCGGGACTGCCTCAGGATGAGCCTTTATTTTCTATAAGCCAACTGCCTCCGGAGGTTTTTAGCGGTTTTGTAAAAACATCTCGATTGTTTTTGCATGTCACTATTGGAGAAAAAGACACCCTTGTGATTAGAAAAAACCCATATGCAAAACCTCAAACAGGTGTTTTTATAACAGCACCCTCTAAAGAGAAGCTGGTAAGTATAATTAAGGAAAACACCCCTATAATTATAAAAGAGTTTAAACTCTCAGAAATTAAAGAAAGGCAAAGACGCACTAAAAAATCAAAACTAAGGCTAGACTCCTTACCTTCTGCTTTCGGTCTAACTCTTGAGATTCCCTCTGCGTATCATATTGCCAAATCTGAGGCAGATTTTTATTGGATACGCAAAGAACTTAAATCTGGACACACTAATATTATAATCTATCAAGTCCCCTTAAATACAATCTCACAAGACAGCACAGCTCTTAGGGCAATAATTAAAATGAGAGACGCTATTGGCATTAAGCAATTGCCCGTTGAGGATGGTGATAAATTTATTACAGAAGAAGCCTACCCGCCTTATATTCTAGAAACAACCATCAACAATAAATTTGCTTTTGAAACCAAAGGAACCTGGGAAATAAAAAACCAATGGATGGCAGGTCCTTTTGTTAATTATGCTGTAAGGGATACAGCCAATAACAGGTATCTCATACTTGAGGGGTTTACCTACGCACCGTCAAGCTCAAAAAGAGATTTGCAATTGGAGTTAGAGTCTATTTTGAAATCTGTAAAGATAAAATAGATACCCCCTACTAGTTTAAACACCTACAAACACATAAAACCCCGCCAGCTATGCAAAAAATATATCATCTTTCTACCTGTGATACCTGTAAAAGAATCATCAAAGAACTTGAGCCCTCCAACACGTTTGTTTTTCAAGATATTAAAGAGCAGCATATAAATGCAAAACAATTGGAGACACTTAGAGAACTTTCAGGGAGCTACCAAGCTTTGTTTAGTAAACGCGCTAGACTTTACAACGAGAAAGGTCTTAAAGAGCAAACCCTTAGCGAGGAAGACTATAAGAGTTTGATCTTAGAGCACTACACTTTTTTAAAGCGCCCGGTTGTTGTAAATAGTGAGCAAATTTTTATTGGTAACAGCAAAAAAGTAGTTGCCCAAGCCAAGGCTTCACTTCAAAATAAATGATGAGCCCAAGGGTATTAACCATCGTTGCCGCCTTGTATGCTACTTTAAATCTTTAGGAACTTGTCCATGCTTGCGGGTATGTTCTTTAGTAATGATGTAAAAGTCTGCAGTTTTTTCTAGCCCGCTAAGACTATTAAAAAGGGTCTCAGGGAGGCTTCTTAGTTTGCGTTTGGCTAGATCTATCCATCCGCCCATCATTTCACAGCGCGCTATGTTTTTACCGGTATGGTCAAAGAAGTTATGCTCAAATGAAAAATACATGCCATCTTCGCTTATCCCTTTAAGCGATAAACTCACCGTGATTGGTTTTCCTGGAAACACCTCTTTAAAATAAAACATATGCTCGTAAAACACAACAGGGCCTATGTTGTTGGCCACCATGTTGGCTTGACCAAACCCGTTTTCAAGCATATAGCTCAGGCGGGTGTGGCTCATAAAATTTATATAAGCGCTGTTGGCTAAATGCCGATTAGCATCAATATCATTCCACCTAATTTCAAACTCTTTTAAATACATGCTATTGTTGTTGTGTGGTTACTGTTTTATTTTGCTAGCTTTCAATAAAGGCTATTACTTTAGTATACACCTCTTCTGCTTTTAAATCATGCTTTAGCCCACAGGTAATATATGTGTTTATTTTTGGATGTTTTTTAAGGGCTTTTTCAATAGGCTCAAAGGGGGTTACTGCATCGTTTTTATCATGAATAACCAGCACGGGCTGTGTTACTTTTTCGAAAAAAGACATTAATTTAACGTCCTGATGCGGTATTTTAAAAATGGTATTTACCTTTTTACTTAAATTGGATACAGAGCGTTTTGAGAGCCCAAGAATTTCTTTAAAATAAGTAAATACAGCATCCATTCCTGAGGCCGCTCCCATGACTATAAATTTTTTGACATCAACATCGGGGTTCATAGCGTAGCAATACCCAAGGGCTGTATTGCTAAGGGAGTGACCAATTATAGTGTCTATAGGCCCAATGTGCTCCAAAGAAGCCTCAATAGCCTGTCTAAAGACCTCTACATTGAGCTTGTCTCCTCCAGACATACCGTGCCCCGGCGCATCAAGCGCATAGATGGTATATTTTTCCTTTTTAAGCATATTATAATACGGCAACCAGCGCTGCGAGTTGCTTTCCCAGCCGTGTAAGAAAAGAATATTTTTTGGGCCACTGCCCCATTTGTGAAGTACAGCGGTATTTTTTTCAAGCAAAAGGGTGTGCTGCGTTCCCTTTTCAAAAAACGCTTTTCCTTTTTCTGAAATGCCAGCTCTGCGCACCTTGCACAACAAATTAAAAGCAAAATTTGCGCCCCATTTAGGTGCGATAATAGCTGCGGCGTTTAAAAATAAGCCTATGGATTTAGTGATAAGTTGTTTCATATACATAAAAGAGCAAAACACACAATTAGGCTGTTAATTTAACCTGTAGGTTTTTTCCAGCCGCAAAGATACCAATAGCCTTTCTTATAATCGGGAATTACTTTCAATGTATTGTTTTGCGCCCTTAAGATGTCTTAAAAGTTTAGTAGTTTTGACCCTCGTGTAACACCCCTCTACAGGGACACTAGTATCTCATGCCAATTATAAGCTCCGGGTATAAAGCCAAAGGCCTTTTTAAAAGTGGCCATTTTTCTACTATTTACTCGGCCAAATTACGACCAATTCCTACAGTAGCCACAGGCAAGAAAACGGCTAGAGCTCACCGATGGGGATTTTGTAGACATAGATTGGAGCTACCAAGAATCTAAGGGATCTAAAAGCAATAAAGTTGCCATATTACTTCACGGCCTTGAGGGAGACGCCCAACGAGTGTATATGCAAGGGCAGGCCAAGGCTCTAATTAAAGAAGGTTGGGACGTTGCCGCTATGAATCATAGAGGATGCAGCGGAGAGGAAAACCGCCTGTACCTATCTTACAACAGCGGGCGCACCCAAGATTTATCTGAACTCATAGACCACATACTCACTCAAGAGCAGTACTCAAAAGTTGCGCTTATAGGTTTTAGTTTGGGAGGAAATTTATTGTTAAAATACCTTGGAGAGTCCAGAGAGATTTCACATAAAATTGTTGCAGGAATTGCCATCTCTGCCCCTATTGACCTGCAATCTTCCCTAGACTTTTTAATGAAAAAACGCAACAGACCATACACCCTTGTTTTTTTGAAAGATTTGCGCAATAAGTACAAGAGAAAAATGAAATTATTTCCTGGGGTGATGTCTAAAGAAAAACTCAGTCAAGTAAAAACATTACTTGATTTTGATAACATATACACAGCCCCAGCGCATGGATTTAAAAATGCTGCAGAATACTACCAAAAAAGCAGCGCCTTAGATTTCTTGCCAAACATTAAAACACCTGTACTTATATTAAATGCGGCAAACGACAGCTTCTTGGGTCCTGCGTGTTATCCTTTTGATGTTGCAAAACACCACGAAAATATTTACCTTGAAGTTCCAAAAACTGGAGGGCATGTTGGGTTTCATGTAACAAATGCCGAGTATTACTCTGAGCTACGGGTGTTAGATTTTTTAAATTCTATACAATGATATCAAACCAATACACAGATCAAAACCAGTTATATATAGCCCTTGGGTACTGCGCTTTTATGCTGCTACTTGGGTGGTTGCTTAAAAAATTTCCGCCTAAAAAAATAAATCACCTGTACGGCTATAGAACTCAAAGGTCTATGAAAAATCAAGCTACTTGGGAAGCCGCCAACACGTATTCCTCTTTGGTTTTTTTTAAAATATCTTTATATAGTTTTTTAATTCCTGTGGCGCTTTACTTTTTGTATCCACAGCAAAATGTATTGATCACCATTGTTACAAACACGCTATTATTACTCTATGTGCTATATGCTACAGAAAAACATTTAAAGGCCCGTTTTGACACACAAGGAAATCCCTTAGACTAGATACACCAAACAAAGCACTGATGATTTGTGTACCTTTGATGTCATATTAAAACAATATTAAATACAACCCATGATTCAATCCATGACAGGGTACGGCAAACACGTGATACAGTTGCCAACCAAAAAAATAACCGTAGAAATTAAATCTCTTAACAGTAAAAGTTTAGATTTAAACACCCGGGTTCCTTCTGCATACAGACAAAAAGAACTAAACATTCGTAAATTGTTAGCATCAGCACTTACACGAGGAAAAATAGACCTGAACTTGTTTGTAGAATCTACAGGAGAACAAACAGCCACCAAAATCAATGAAACAACCCTAAGGCAGTACATGCAGCAACTCTCTGAGGTTGTTGCCGCAGATCAAATAGAGCTTTTAAAAATGGCCGTTAAAATGCCAGATGCCTTCAAAACAGAACGTGAAGAGATTGACGAAGATGAGTTTTCTGAAATTTTAAAGGCTGTTACTCAGGCCTTAGTTGAAATAAACATTTACAGGACAGACGAGGGTGAGGTCTTGAAAAATGATTTCTTGCAACGCATTGCTATTATTGGAAAGCATTTGGAAGAGGTTCTTGCAATAGATAGCCAGCGTATAGAAGGGGTTAAACAACGCCTACGTAGCGCAGTAAACGATCTTAAAGAAAAGGTTGACGAAAATCGGTTTGAACAAGAGTTGATTTATTATCTAGAAAAATATGATATTACAGAAGAGAAAGTACGCCTAGAAAATCATTTAAGTTATTTTAAAGAGGCCATTCACAGCGATGATAGTAATGGAAAAAAACTAGGGTTTATTACTCAAGAGATTGGTCGTGAAATAAACACAATTGGGAGTAAAAGTAATTTTGCGCCAATGCAACAATTGGTGGTACAGATGAAAGATGAGTTGGAGAAAATAAAAGAACAAGCTTTAAACGTACTATAATGGCAAAAGGAGGAAAGTTAATTGTGTTTTCTGCGCCCTCTGGAAGTGGGAAAACAACTATTGTTCAGCATTTACTAAAACATGAGAGCCTGAACTTAGAGTTTTCAGTTTCTGCGACCTCTCGAGAACCTCGCGGAGAAGAACAACACGGTAAAGAGTATTATTTTTTAAGCCTCTCTGATTTTAAAACTCACATGAAGCAAGATGACTTTTTAGAATGGGAAGAAGTGTATCGCGATAATTTTTATGGCACCCTTAATAGTGAGATAGAGCGTATTTGGGCCATGGGCAAGAATGTTATTTTTGACATCGATGTTGTTGGCGGGCTAAGAATTAAAAGAAAGTTTCCGGAAAGAACCCTGGCTGTTTTTGTTAAGCCACCGAGTGTTGAGGAATTGAAAATTAGGCTTAAAAACCGCAAAACAGAAAGTGACGAAAAAATAAATATGCGCATTGCCAAAGCCTCTGTAGAGATGGCAACGGCCCCTAGGTTTGATCGTATTATTTTAAACGACACCCTGGAGCACGCTTTGGAAGAAGCCTCCAAGTTGGTGGCTAGTCATATCGCTAAACCATTTATAAACGCAGCGTCTCTAGATAATCCTCATAGTATTTTAGAAGAAGAATAAATGACAGGTTCAAAAAAAATAGGACTTTATTTCGGCACTTTTAATCCTATTCATGTGGGTCATTTGGCCATTGCCAACCACATGGTAGAGTTTAGTGATTTAGACCAGGTGTGGATGGTGGTAACACCTCACAACCCTCATAAAAAGAAAAGCTCTTTGCTAGATAATAATCACCGTTTAACGATGGTTGATATTGCCTTAGAGGAGTATCCAAAAATTAAGTCAAGCGCCATTGAGTTTGATCTACCTCAACCTAATTACACGGTTAATACCTTGGCTTTTTTAGAAGAAAAATACCCAGATCAAAAATTTTGCCTAATTATGGGAGAAGACAATCTCAATAGTTTCCATAAATGGAAAAACTATGAGGTAATACTTTCCAGATACGAGCTGTTTGTTTACCCTAGATTGAGCTCAAACAAAGCAATTACTTCTTTTGAGGATCATCCTAAAATAACTAAAGTATTGGCCCCCATTATGGAGATTTCTTCTACCTTTATTAGAAATGGAATTAAAGATCAAAAAAATATTCGTCCTTTATGCCCCAAAACGTTTGGCAGTATTTGGATGAAATGAACTTTTATAAATAATTCTTGTAGTGATCTTTAGTTAAAATACGTTAGTAATTTTGAGAGATGAAGTATAAACAGTTGTGTTTGTTTTTTTCGGCGCTTGTTTTTTGTGGTTGCACCCCAGAACTATTTCAGCCACAGCCGCGCTCTTTCTCTGAGGGGGACCTGTCGAGCTGCGTGTCCAGAGATTGCCCAAACATAACTATCGACTATCTTTTATACCCGCCCCAGAACAATCGTGAAATACAATTAAATAAGGCTATAACTTCTTTTATTGCTGCATCTCTGTACCTTAGAGGACCCAACACAAGAGCCAACGGCATCAACCATAGCGGCAGCCGCAAAAGGGTTTGTGGATTCTTATTGGCGTGATCATGCAGAGTTTCCAGATTTGGCAGCGGCTTATTTTGTTGAGGCCTCGGTAACCGAGACCCACAGAGATGATTTGTTTTTATCTTTAGAATTTAAGCAATACAAATACACGGGCGGCGCCCATGGCTATCATGATGTTAGCTATATCAATTTTGACATGAAAACAGGTAAGGAGCTAACAAATCAAAGCCTATTTAAGCATTATGACGCCCTTATCGAGTTTGCTGAAATTGAGTTTAGAAAAGCGTTTACTATTTCGCAGAAAAGCAACATTAACGCTAATTACTTTTGGTTTAATGGCAACACTTTTACAATGCCTTCTAGCCTTGGCTTTTTTCAAGACAGCTTGGTGCTTCATTACAATCAACACGAAATCGCCAGTTATACCGACGCCCCTGTTATTTTGAGTATCCCCCTTGATAAGGTAAAAGAGTTTATGAAATAAAAAACCACCTCATGGCGATGAGATGATTTTTGGTGAAGTAGTTTGGCCAAGACGCCCAAACAGAACAATTAAAACACCTCAAAACAACAGTTGTTATTTGTTTTGAAGCCTCCTAAAACCTAAAACTTAACCCAGTATATACGCCAAGGTAGTATGGCTTGTAACTCACAGAGGAGTCTGTATATGGGTTTAGTTGGTATTTAAACATAGGCTCTATATTCAACCTAAATTTACTTGACATTTTGTAATGCAATCCAAGGCCTATGTTGGTAGCAAAGCTCAGACTAGACAAGTTGTTTGCAGACCCAAGAACCTCATTATAGCTTCCTGCGGTTACAGACACCTCATTATTTCCTAAAAGCAGTGTGCTAACACCTCCAATAATATCTAGCCCAAAAGCACTATCAAAAAGCGTATAGCTCAACTCTAAAGGCACCTCGTAATAGCTAATATTTTGGTTTATGAAAGCTTCTCCGTTTGTTGCTTTTGGCGTTATCTCACCAAAAGTTCCGTCTTGGTTTTGGCTAGAAAATGTACCCAAATCCTGAGCTATAACCACTATACCATCCCTATTATAATTAATATTTCTTAATGCTGCTGAAACCGGGCCATCGCCTAGTTCTATATCTGCGGTGCTATAACTAAGAGCCACATTGTTTATTCCAGAGCGGATTTTTAGCCGATCACTAAGTGCGTAGCGCACCCCAATACCGTAGCTAATATTTACATCACCGCTTTGAGAATTATCAGCAAAACTAGCATCTATAGAAGATCCTTGACTTAAAGTATTGTAATAAACGGGAGCTATGTTAGGCGCAATTTCCCAAAGATTTTCTTGGGAAGATATTTTGGCCACCGCATCTTTAGATTCAAGCTGCTTTTGCTCTTTAATGGCATCAAAAATAGATTGTTTCTCTGCTCCCTCAGGGCTTATGTTTTCTACGGCAGTTATTACAGTGGAGCTCCTAGAAGGGACCACCAATTGATTGTGATTGATTATTTCTTGATTATCAGAAACAACAGGTAATTTCTCTGGTTTTACAACTGCCACGCCCAAATTTTTTACTGGAACACCCGGATCTTTTTTGACAGCTAATTTAGCGACCGCGGTTTTTGGTTTTTTTATGACAATAATTTTGTTTTTTGACGTCTTATTATTATTGACGTCTAATTGGGGTGTTATGGTCTGGTTTTGTGCTTCTTTATTTGTTGTGGCAACCCGAGGCCTGTCTTGACGTAAGTTTATCTCTACCGCTTTATCAATCTTTGGGGACGGCGCGCTATTGTTTTTTACTTCTGGTTGCTGCTCAACAATACTATTGCTTTGCGTATTATCTAACAGGCCTGCTAAGGAGAAAATTAGAGCTAAACTTGCTGCAACCCCAGCTGCTCTCCACCATATTGCAATAACACGATCTTTCTTGTCTTTTTCTAAACGCGCCTGTATTTTATCCCAAACATGAGAAGCAGGATCCGCCTGGTGATTTGCGAATCGTTCATTAAAGAGTTGATCTATGTTCTTTTTTTGTTTCATAGGTGTGCTGGTTTTATCAGCAACGTATTACATACTAGAGACTATTTTTGTTATAGTCGTTAATTTTTGTTTTTAAAATCCCTCTTGCCCTGGCTAAATTAGATTTTGAGGTTCCATCACTAATCCCTAATAAGCCTCCAATTTCTTTATGAGAATACCCATCCATAACATACATGGTAAATACCAGTCTGTATCTTTGGGGCAACTCTTGAATAATGCTAAGTAAATAATCAAGGGGCAGGCCATTGTCAACAACCTCTTCGTTTTCCGTATCCTCAATTTGCGCTTCATCACTTATAGCAAACACTTTTTGTTTTCTATATTTTTGAAGCACAGTATTTACAGTTATTCTTTTTATCCAACCCTCAAAAGAGCCCTTTTCTTTAAACTGTTCTGCTTTATTAAAAATAGTAATAAAAGCATCTTGCAAGCTGTCCTCTGCCTCTACCTTGTTGGGAGAGTATCGCAAACAAATAGAAAACAACACACCGCTATAGCGTTTGTAGAGCTCTGCTTGCGCCTTAGCGTCCTTCTTTTTACAGCCTTGTATGAGTTGGTCTAAAGTCAAATGTAGTTGCCTTGGTTTGTTAGCAATTGTTTTACACAATAAGCCTTAAATTTTTGGTTCCTACACCAATTAGATGCTTGATTGTGAAGAGGGTTGCGTAGCGCTATGGTTATTTGTTAAACAGTAGCGCCACTATAACGACCTAAAAAAGATTTTAATATGCCCCCTTTAATATTATTTAAAAAAAGCATTTGCTTAAAAATTAGTCGTTAAAACCAGCAAAAGATACTAAAATAAAAACAGGGTTTGGTTTTATGCAAAACCAAACCCTGTTTCAAAACATTTTTAGTACCCCAATCAAGACAGTCAAGTTTGTCTAGATGTTCTCAAGGAGTTAGTTAAGCCTCTGCTAAGGCCTTGATACAGTCTTTTATTTTAATTTCTAGTTCCTCCATAAGCTCTGGGTTGTCTAGTAGTAATGTTTTTACCGCATCTCGCCCTTGCCCTAGTTTGGTTTCGTCATAACTAAACCAAGATCCTGCTTTTTTAATAATTTCAAAATCTACACCAAGATCAATGATTTCTCCAACCTTAGAAATCCCTTTCCCGTACATGATGTCAAACTCAACCAATTTAAATGGAGGAGCTACTTTGTTTTTTACAACCTTCACACGGGTTTTGTTTCCTAAAACACTACCGTTAGTGTCTTTAATTTGGGTAGATCTCCTGATGTCTAAACGCACAGATGCGTAAAACTTTAGGGCATTACCACCTGTTGTTGTTTCTGGGTTTCCAAACATCACACCAATTTTTTCTCGTAATTGATTGATAAAAATCACCGTACAATTGGTTTTAGATATTGATCCAGTTAGTTTTCTTAGCGCCTGAGACATTAAACGGGCGTGTAATCCCATTTTACTGTCACCCATTTCTCCTTCAATTTCACTTTTTGGAGTCAAAGCCGCCACAGAATCAATAACAATAATATCAATAGCTCCAGAACGAATTAGGTTGTCTGCAATTTCTAATGCTTGTTCTCCATTGTCTGGTTGAGAGATGATTAAATTTTCAACATCAACACCAAGGCTTTCTGCATAGTATCTGTCAAAGGCATGCTCTGCGTCAATAAAAGCGGCAATACCACCTTTTTTTTGCGCCTCCGCGATTGCATGAATAGTTAGCGTTGTTTTTCCAGAAGATTCTGGCCCGTATATTTCAATTACCCTTCCTCTTGGATATCCTCCCACACCTAGCGCCACATCAAGACCTAGTGATCCAGATGGTATAATCTCAACATCAACAATGGCCTGGTCTCCCATCTTCATTACAGTTCCCTTACCATATGTTTTGTCTAATTTGTCTAGGGTAAGTTTTAATGCTTTTAATTTTGCTTCTTTCTCTTTATCTGCCATAATGCTTTTTTTTATTTCTTATTTTGATGTTAAAAATAAACCTTCGTTTTACTTGAAACAATCAAATGCTTGCTTGTTTTTTAAAGGTTGTGAACAGTTACTTGTAAGTAATTGAACAGTGCAAATATACAAAAATTTGGAATATTTCCAAATTTTGGAAGGTTTCCTTGCTATAGATTCATGAATTAGAAGTATTTAATGCATATAACAATGCTTTGACAGTCTTTTTTTCTACTTTTGAACTTTAGTATATTATTCTTTTTAACCCTTAACATTGGTATAGCATGCAACTGTACAATACACTAAGTGCCAAAGAAAGAGCCGCTCTTTTAGAACAAGCAGGAGATGATCGCTTAACACTTTCCTTTTACCAATACGCAAATATTGGCAATCCAGAACTTTTCAGAAACCATTTATTTATTGCCTGGGACGCTCTTGAAGTTTTGGGACGTATATATGTAGCTAAAGAAGGTATAAATGCACAGCTTTCTGTGCCAGGAAAAAAATTCAGTGAATTTAAAGCTGTTTTAGACGGTATTTATTTTTTAGAAAATTGCAGATTAAACATTGCGGTTGAGCAAGATTTAAAATCTTTTTTAAAGTTAAAAGTTAAGGTGCGCCATAAAATTGTTGCAGATGGGCTTAATGACACCACCTTTGATGTCACCAATAAAGGAGTACATGTAGATGCAACAACTTTCAATGATTTAATAGAAGATCCAGACACAGTTTTGGTAGATATGCGCAATCATTATGAAAGCGAAATAGGACACTTTAAAAACGCTCTTACTCCAGACGTAGACACCTTTAGGGACTCCTTAGATATCATAGAGCAAGACCTTCAAGATCATAAAGAAGATAAAAAATTGGTGATGTATTGCACCGGAGGAATTCGTTGTGAAAAAGCCAGCGCTTACTATAAACACAAAGGGTTTAAAAATGTATTTCAGTTGGAGGGCGGAATCATAGAATACACCCGCCAAGTGAAAGACCAAGGCCTAGAAAATAAATTTTTAGGAAAAAACTTTGTTTTTGATCACAGACGCAGCGAGCGAATTAGCGACGATGTTATTTCAAATTGCCATCAATGCGGAAGCCCTTTTGACAGCCACACAAACTGTGCTAATGAGGGGTGCCATTTGTTGTTTATTCAGTGCAATGTTTGCGCAGAAAAAATGGAGCACACTTGTAGTGATGAGTGCCATCAAATTATTCAGTTACCCTTTGAGCAGCAAAAAGAGCTTCGCAAAGGAACCCGCGCAAGTAATAAAATATTTAAAAAAGGAAGATCTCAGAAGCTTCAATTTAAGAAGTAGTTTATAATTCTGAATTTTTATTCTTTAAGATTTAATACCTTTACATTGTAAACAATAGTGTTTCATTTATTCGAGAGTTTCTTGGTTTTAATGATTTGTTTATTCAAATACCGTGAAGATGTAACTGAACAATGAGGTTGATGATTGCATATCTCTAACGGAAGGAAATAAATAAAAAACCAAAAACTCCACTATATATAATTATTATGGGCTGTACTAGCTGTGCCTCTGGCGCCGATGGACAACCAAAAGGCTGCAAGAACAATGGTACTTGTGGAACCGATGGCTGTAACAAATTAACGGTGTTTGATTGGCTTTCAAATATGTCGCTTCCTGCAAAGATGACTCCCTACACAGGAGTGGAAGTGCGTTTTAAAAACGGACGTAAACATTTTTATCAAAACAACGAAAACCTTTCTTTAAGCATTGGCGATATTGTTGCCACACAAGCAGAATCTGGACATGACATTGGTATTGTGACCCTCACAGGGGAGTTGGTGCGCGTACAAATGAAAAAGAAAAAAGAAAATCCAGACGCTACCAAACTACCAACTCTTTATAGAAAAGCCACACAGAAAGACATTGATATATGGCAAAAAGTAAGAGACCGTGAAGCAGATATTCAAAAACGCTCTCGTGTTATTGCTATTCGGTTAGGGCTTCGCATGAAAATTAGTGATGTAGAGTTTCAAGGAGATGCATCCAAAGTTGTTTTCTATTACACCGCAGAAGAGCGTGTAGATTTTAGAGAACTAATTAAAGAATTTGCGCGCACGTTTAATTCTCGTATTGAGATGAAACAAGTGGGCTTTAGACAAGAAGCTGCTCGCCTGGGAGGTATCGGCTCTTGCGGTAGAGAACTTTGCTGTTCTACCTGGTTAACAGATTTTAGGTCTGTAAACACCTCTGCGGCTAGATACCAGCAACTCTCTTTAAATCCTCAAAAACTAGCAGGTCAATGCGGTAAATTAAAGTGCTGTTTAAACTTTGAACTGGACACCTATATTGACACCCTAGCAACATTTCCTAAGAGTGATGTAAAACTTAAAACAGAGAAAGGAAATGCAATTTGTCAAAAAACAGATATTTTCAAGGGCTTGTTGTGGTTTGCCTATGAAAAAGAAGCCATGAACTGGCATGAATTAACTCTAGAACGCGTTAATGAAATTATTGCCGTTAATAAAAAAGGGAATACCGTTGCCAATCTTGAAGATTATAAAATAGAAACCAAGATTGATGACACCGAACTTTTCAGTAACGTGGTGGGTCAAGACAGTCTTACCCGTTTTGATAAACCAAAATCATCACAGCGCAGAAAGAAAAAGCGTAATTCTAGGAAGCCTTTAGCGGCCGGAGCAACAAAGCCAAATCACTCTAATGCAAGAAATAAAAAACAAACAGGCGCAAATACTGCCCCTGGTCAGGCAACAAACCAAACCCAAGAAATAAAAACCGACAACAAACCCAACAACCCAAAAAAGTAATGTATAACTGTTTTTTTGCAAGCCTTTTATCTCTGCTTTTAATAGCCTGTGGTCATAGCGGTGTTACCGCAGACACTGTAGCAATTAACTCAGAGGGTTGGCAGGTAAAAGATCCTGCTATTTTTGAGCTACCAAGGCTAGATAGTTTAGCTACATATAATGCATTTATTACTGTAAGAAATAACAATAAGTATCCTTTTAGCAATCTTTTTTTGATTGTTTCATTGCAACATCCTTATGGCAAAACAGTGGTAGATACACTGGAATATAAAATGGCAAGACCAGATGGATCTTGGCTAGGAACGGGTATTGGAAGCGTAAAGGAAAACAAATTGTTTTTTAAACAAAACCTTGCCTTTAATGAAGCAGGAAATTACACGCTGCATATTTCCCATGCAGTGCGCAATAATGGTGAGCCGCAAGGCGTTAGCAAACTTGAGGGTATAACAGATATAGGCTACAGCATTGAAAAGGTAAAGTAGTTTTTATACAACCCACCAAATTTAAGAGAAACAAATAGAACTGTTTTAAACAAATAAAGTGTGTTTATATTCCTGAAATTGTAGTCATATTTTAGGCATTAACACAAAAAAGTAGCATAGCATGGCTCAAAAGAAAACCGCTAGAAAAAAAAAGAAAACCAAAAAAAAAGGTAGTTTCATTACCTTATTTTGGCTTTTGCTATTGAGCATTGTAGTGGCCGTTGCCTTGTTGTTTTTGTTGGCCTCATTTGGTGTCTTTGGCAGCCTTCCTGATGAAACAAGTCTCGAGAATCCAGAAAAAAACCTTGCTACAGAAATTATTACTACAGACGGTAAGGTTATTGGTAAGTTTTACAAAGAAAACCGAACTCCTGTGGCCTATCAGGAGCTACCAGAGCATCTTAAAAACGCACTTTTAGCCACCGAAGACATTCGTTTTTATGACCATAGCGGTATTGATATTCGAGGGACACTCCGTGCAGCTGTTTATTTAGGAAGTAAAGGTGGTGCCAGTACTATATCTCAGCAACTAGCAAAGCAATTGTTTACAGATCAAGCCTCAAGAAATAAATTTCAACGAGGGATACAAAAAGTTAAAGAGTGGATTATTGCAACCCGTCTAGAGAGACGTTACACTAAAAATGAAATACTAACAATGTATTTTAATGAGTATGATTTTTTAAACCAGGCTATTGGGATAGAATCTGCGAGTAATATTTATTTTGACAAACCACCAAGCCAGCTCAATGTCAGCGAATCTGCCATGTTGGTTGGAATGTTTAAAAACTCCTCTTTATATAATCCTTTAAGAAATCCTGAGGGGGTAAAAAATCGCAGAAATGTTGTTTTGTCTCAAATGCAGAAGTATGATTTTATCTCAAAAGAGCTTAAAGACAGCCTGCAGGCAACACCCCTAGAGTTTAAATACACACCGCAAGGACACGTTGAGGGCTTGGCAACTTATTTCAGAGAATATGCACGTGCTTTTATGGCAGACTGGACTAAAAACAATCCAAAAAGTGACGGCACTAACTTTAACATCTATAGAGATGGATTGAAGGTGTACACCACTATTGATGCTGGTATGCAAGGCTATGCAGAAAAGGCAATGACTAGCCATATGTCTAACCTTCAAAATGAATTTACCAAGCAAAATAAATACAACAAGACAGCTCCTTTTAGAGGTGTAGAGCCGGAGGAAATTGATAGAATAATAAAAAATTCAATACGCAGAAGTGAACGCTATAGAGCCATGACCGCCGAAGGAAAAAGCAAAGAGGAAATTTTAAAAAGCTTTGATAAAAAACGAAAGATGCGCATTTTCTCTTGGAAAGGAGATATAGATACTATAATGACCCCTAGAGACTCAATTAGATACTACAAAAATTACTTGCAGGGCGCTATGATGTCTATGAATCCTCAAACGGGAGAAGTAAAGGCTTATGTTGGAGGGATAGACTACAAACACTTTAAGTATGACATGGTTTCAACGGGTAAAAGACAAATTGGCTCCACTTTTAAGCCCTTTGTTTATGCCACTGCCATAGATCAAATGCATATGTCTCCTTGTGACACACTGCCTAATACACCATACTGTATTCCTGCTGGAACTAGAGGAAACATGAATGATTGGTGTCCAAAGAATTCTAGTGATAAATATGGAGGTATGCTATCGCTAACAAATGCCTTGGCCAACTCTGTAAATACAGTTACTGCTAGACTAATAGACCGCGTAGGTCCAGAGCCAGTAATCACATTGGTTGAGAAAATGGGAATAGACACAAAAAATATGTTGCCAGTGCCTTCTATAGCCCTAGGTACACCAGATGTGTCTCTATATGAAATGGTAGGAGCTTACAGCACTTTTGCCAATCAAGGGGTATATGTAAAGCCATCACTAATTACCAGAATTGAAGATAAAAACGGAACGGTTCTATACCAGCATACCCCGCAAACTAAAGATGTTATTAGCAGCGAAACAGCGTATGTAACCATTAATTTATTGCAGGGTGTTACAGAGTCTGGCTCTGGCTCTAGATTGCGCCATAAAACGGGCGCCAATAGGGCTTATAAATCTACCGTAACGGGATATCCTTATGAGTTTAAAAACCCAATAGCAGGTAAAACAGGAACCACACAAAACAATAGTGATGGTTGGTTTATGGGCATGGTTCCAAATCTTGTTACAGGAGTTTGGGTTGGGGGTGAGGATCGCTCTGTACATTTCGAGTCAACAATGTATGGGCAAGGAGCTACAATGGCACTGCCTGTTTGGGCCTTGTATATGAAAGATTGTTATAATGATGAGCGTTTAGCAATATCAAAAGAAGAGTTTACAGTCCCGCCAGATCTAACAATTGAGGTAGATTGTGAGAAATGGAAAGCACAAACGGTCCCTAAAGATATAGACCAGGTGCCTGATGAATTTGATTTTTGAGTTCTCAAAACTATCAAACAAAAGCCAAAGTATGCATAATGTACTTTGGCTTTTGTATTTTTATGAAAAATTAAAGACACATGATTAATAAAACAGTGGCAAATGTTCAACAGGCATGTAATGGCGTTGAGGATGGAATGACTTTTATGTTAGGAGGTTTTGGTTTATGTGGTATTCCAGAAAATGCAATTGCAGAATTGGTTCGCCTTGATGTTAAAAAAGTAACCTGTATTTCTAACAACGCAGGGGTAGATGATTTTGGTTTGGGTTTATTGCTTCAAAAAAGGCAAATCAAAAAAATGATTTCCTCTTACGTAGGTGAGAACGCAGAATTTGAGCGCCAAATGCTCAGCGGTGAGCTGGATGTAGAATTAATACCCCAAGGAACACTTGCCCAGCGCTGTTTGGCCGCACAAAGTGGCGTCCCTGCTTTTTATACCCCAGCGGGATACGGCACCGAGGTAGGAGAAGGAAAAGAATCTAGAGACTTTAACGGAAAAATGCACCTTCTTGAACACGCATTTAATGCGCAATTCTCTTTTGTAAAAGCATGGAAGGGAGACACTGCAGGAAATTTAATTTTTAAAGGTACAGCAAGAAACTTTAACCCCAATATGTGTGGGGCCGCCAAAATCACGGTAGCTGAGGTTGAGCAGTTAGTTCCAGCAGGGGAGTTGGATCCAAATCAAATTCATATCCCGGGTATTTTTGTACAACGAATTTTTCAAGGAGAGCACTATCAAAAGCGCATAGAGCAGAGAACTGTAAGACAACGACAATAATCGATAATGCAAAGCAAGCCAAGGGTCCATACATTAAATAAAAAACTATGTTAGATAAAAATCAAATAGCACAGCGCATCGCACAAGAGGTAAAGGAGGGCTATTATGTAAACCTTGGTATTGGCATACCTACTTTGGTCGCAAATTTTGTGCGCGATGATATACAGGTAGAGTTTCAAAGCGAGAACGGCATACTTGGCATGGGTCCTTTTCCTTTTGAGGGAGAGGAAGATGCAGACCTTATAAACGCAGGAAAACAGACTATCACAGCACTTAAGGGAGCTTCTTATTTTGATAGCGCAACTAGTTTTTCAATGATTCGTGGCCAACATGTAGATTTAACTATTTTAGGGGCTATGGAAGTGTCTCAAAACGGAGATATTGCCAACTGGAAAATTCCAGGAAAAATGGTAAAAGGTATGGGCGGCGCCATGGATTTGGTTGCCAGTGCCCAAAACATAATTGTAGCCATGATGCACACCAATAGAGCAGGGCAGTCAAAACTATTAAAACAATGTAGCCTCCCTCTAACGGGTGTAAATTGCGTTAAAAAAATTGTTAGTAATCTTGCTGTTTTAGAAATCATAGACGGAAAGTTTAAACTTCTAGAAAGAGCTCCTGGTGTACCTGTTTCAGAAATTCAGCAGGCCACTTTGGGAGATCTTATTATAGAAGGCGATATCCCTCAAATGAAGTTTTAACCCTCTTTTTTTAAATTCCTTTTGGAATAGAATCAATGAGTTTTTTGGTGTATTGTTTAACGGGGTTTGCATAAATTTCATCTGCATCTCCTATCTCTTCTATGGCTCCCTTATTCATCACCAATAATTGATCTGCCATATATTTAACAACCGCCAAATCATGAGAAATAAAGATGTAGGTAAAGCCGAAATCTTCTTTAAGTTCGTTTAATAGATTAAGTACTTGTGCCTGCACCGATATGTCTAGGGCAGAAACACTCTCATCACAAATAACCAATTTTGGCTCCATGGCAATGGTTCTTGCAATCCCTACACGCTGGCGCTGCCCTCCAGAGAGCTGGTGTGGGTACCTATGAAAATAACTAGCCTCTAACCCAACACGAGAGAGTAGCTCCATGGCTTTTTCTTTGCGCTGTTTCTTGGAGCTCCCTATGCCATGAACCTCCATGGGCTCTATGATGGCCTGTCCAATAATTTTACGAGGGTGTAAAGAAGAATATGGATCTTGGAAGATAAGCTGAATATCTTTGCGCAAGGATCTTAGGTCTTTGCTTTTTAGTGAGGTGATTTCTTTTCCTTTATAGAAAATAGATCCTTTTGTGGCTTTTTCAAGTTGCAGTATCACTTTTCCTAGGGTTGATTTTCCACAACCAGATTCGCCCACAAGACCAAGTGTTTCTCCCTCAAAGACATCAAAACTAATCCCGTTTACGGCTTTAATTTCTTGTTTTTGACCAAAAACACCAACCCTAGAAAAATAAGATTTAGCTACATTTTCTACTCGCAGCAAAGGAGTTTTGGTGTATATTTTTTGATGTTTTTTTGCCCGTTGTTGAGAAGTTATACTTTGCGGGATAAAGCTATTATCCTTAATTGAGGCAATGGTAGGCAGGATCTTGTAACGCACATCAAGTTTAGGCCTTGACCCTAGCAGCGCTTTGGTATAAGACTTTTTTGGCGCTTCAAATATTTCTTTTACAGTACCCTTCTCAACAATATCTCCTTTATACATTACAAGGACCCTGTCTGCAAGCTCACAGACCAGGGCTAAATCATGAGATATAAACAACATACTCATGCCGGTTTGTCTTTGCAAATCCTTGAGAAGTTGTAAAATTTCTTTCTGTACGGTAACATCAAGAGCTGTTGTTGGCTCATCTGCAATTAATAGCTTTGGCTTGCACGCAATAGCCATTGCAATAACCACGCGCTGCATCTGTCCTCCACTTATTTGGTGTGGATAGCTAGTGTACATATCTTGAGGCCTTGGAAGTTTTACTTTTTCAAAAAGCTGAAGCACTTCTTTTTTCACCTCAGAAGCACTCACTTTTTTGTGATGTAATAATATCTCAGCAACTTGAAAACCACAGGTTAATGAGGGGTTTAAAGCGCTCATTGGCTCTTGAAAAATCATGGCAATATCATTGCCTCGAAGCTTAGCAAACTCTTTGGAGCTTAAAGATAGTAAGGAGGTTTCCTCGAAATTTATACGGCCTTTAATGTGTGTGTTTTTATCTTGCAGCAAACCCATTATAGCCTTTGATGTAACAGATTTCCCGCTTCCAGATTCTCCTACAATGGCTAAAATCTCATTTTCATACAGTGAGAAATCTATATCGTGAACAACGGTGGTTTCTTGTTTGTTTTCCCCAAAAGAAATGTTTAACCCTAAGACGTCAAGTATTTTTTTTGTAGCCATTACATCAAAGATAGTTAAATCACAGATTGAGACAACACACAATTTTTATTTTCAGTGGCAAACAAATTGTACCTAGACAGATAAAACCTCAGAGGCGTTTAACAAGTTCTGGTTTCTTAGCTTTAAGATAATTTGAGCCACCGTAACGGTGTCTTTTTCACAGTAGGCAACAATTCTGTCAATGTCTTTTTCCTTGTAAAACACATCCCGTACCTGCTCCCCTGAGATATCATTTTTTGGAGACGGGATTCCTAATACATGCGCCATAAGGCTTAGAGATGTAAAGGTTTTATAGTCTCCAAACTTCCATAATTCTAGGGTGTCTAGATGCGGCACTTCCCAAGGTTTTTTGCCAAATAAATTGAGTTTTTCAGGCAGGTCTATCCCCAGGATAACCATGCGCCGTGCAATATATGGGAAGTCAAACTCTTTGCCGTTATGGGCGCACAACAGGTGGTTTGATTTGTTAAAATGTGTTTCTAGTAAGTTTTTAAAGTCTTTTAAAATGTCAGCCTCTTCTCCATAGAAACTGGTAACTCTAAAATTTCTAGGGTCTTCTTTTTGTTTGAAATACCCCACAGAAATACAAATTATTTTACCAAATTCTGCCCAAATTCCTGCTCTGTCGTAGAACTCCTTGGGCGTGAAGGTTTCTTTTCTTTGGTATTTAGTTTTTGCCTCCCAAAGTAGTTTAGTGGGGTTTTCTAGTGTGTCGTAATCAGCAAATTGAGGAACAGTTTCAATATCCAGAAATAGGATGTGCTCTAGTTTTATACGTTTTATCATGATGATGTGAGCGGGGAGTAGACATTAAAATTACACTATTATTTTTAAATAATAAAATAACAAGCCCTAAGAAATCAAACGCACGACATCTTTTGCAAAATAACTAGCTATCATGTGAGCTCCTGCCCTTTTGATGCTTAAAAGTTGCTCCATCATTACCGCATCATGATCTAGCCATCCCTTTTCTGCTGCGGCTTTTAACATAGCGTATTCTCCGCTTACTTGATACACGGCCACAGGCACATTAACGGCATCTCTCACGTCTCTTACAATGTCTAGATAGCACAAGCCTGGCTTTACCATTACTATGTCTGCCCCTTCTTCAATGTCCATAAGGGTTTCTTTAATAGCCTCTTTCCTGTTTGCAGGGTCCATTTGGTAGGTTTGTTTGTCTTTAGGGATATTTTTAAGATCAACAGGTGCGCTTTGCAGGGCGTCTCTAAAAGGACCGTAAAAAGCGCTTGCATATTTGGCGCTATAACTCATAATACCTGTGTTGTGAAAGCCTTCTTGCTCGAGCAAAGAGCGGATATCAAAAATACGCCCATCCATCATGTCACTAGGAGCAACAATATCTGCTCCTGACGCTGCATGACTTAAGGCCATTTCTGCCAAGACATTATTTGTAGCGTCATTTTGTATGACCCCATGCGCTACAATACCGTCATGACCATATTTTGAGTACGGATCTAATGCCACATCTGTCATAACAAGCATATCTGGGCATACGTCTTTTATGGCTTTAATAGCTCGCTGCATTAGCCCTTGTGGATTTATAGCCTCTGTACCTTTGTTGTCTTTCAGATGCTCTGCAACTTTCACAAATAACAAGACGCTTTTTAAACCCATAGACCAAAGCTCAAGTATTTCTTTTTGCATGAGGTCTAAAGAGTACCGATAGTAGTTTGGCATAGAGGGTATTTCTTGTTTTATCCCTTGGCCCTCAACCACAAATACAGGAACTATAAAATCTGTTGGCGCAATACTTGTTTCTCTCACAAGGCTTCTGATGGCCTGTGTTGTTCTAAGTCTTCTGTTTCTTCTTAGTATCATTTTTTTGCGTCTTGCGGCAGTAGAAGCAGGATCTAATGCCAGGTTAGTATTAGGCCCAGTTAACAGGGTTTTTAAGCACAGTAATTAATTTTTCTTCCTCACTGCCAGGTTCTGGTTGATGGTCGTAACGCCATTGCACTGATGGAGGTAGGCTCATTAAAATACTCTCTATACGGCCATTTGTTTTTAAACCAAAGAGGGTTCCTTTGTCGTGCACCAAATTAAACTCTACGTATCTGCCACGGCGTATTTCTTGCCAATCTTTTTGCTCGGGGGTGTATTGCAATTCTTTTCTTTTTTCAACAATAGGAGTATAGGCGTCAAGGAAGCTGTCTCCAACTTGGGTCACAAAGTTATACCAGTCTTTGATTTGCATTTTTGTAGATTTTTTACAATAATCAAAAAATAAGCCTCCTATTCCTCGGCCTTCTTCTCTGTGAGGGTTGTAAAAATACTCATCACAGCGCGCTTTGTATTTTGGATAAAACAAAGGATCATGAATATCACATGCCGCTTTACAGGCTTGATGAAAATGCTTGGCATCCTTCTCAAACAAATAATATGGGGTAAGGTCTTGCCCACCGCCAAACCACTGATCTATTAAAACACCTTGCTTGTTATACATTTCAAAATAGCGCCAGTTAGCATGCACCGTAGGCACCATTGGGTTTAAAGGATGCAATACCAAACTAAGCCCACAGGCAAAAAAATTAGCTTCCTTTACACCAAAATACGCTTGCATGCTTTCTGGCAATTCGCCAAAGACCTCACTGGTGTTTACGCCGCCTTTTTCAAATACGTTTCCGTTTTCAATAACTCTAGTACGCCCTCCGCCGCCCTGGGGCCGCTCCCAAAGATCCTGCTTAAAAGTAGCTCCTCCATCAATAGCCTCTATTTTAGAGGTAATGGTGTTTTGAAGATCTTTAATATAGGCTACAAATTGTTCTTTCATTTTTTATCTTGAATAAATCTAATAGTTTGTGAGCTAGCAGCCGTTACTGATAGGGGCAGCACCATTAACACACCAATAACAGGAATAAACAGCATAATTGTAAATATAATACCATTCCCAATAGCAACTCCTTTGTGCCTTTTTACAAATCCAACACTTTCTTTATATCCATAATGACGCTCTAGTGTGTAATCCATATTACCAAAGCCCGCATAGTATGCTTGCACCAAAAACAGAAGCACCGTTGTGACAATATTTAATACCGGAATCAGACTTAAAATAAGCAGTGGTATTGTAATGAAAATCTCCATGGCTAAATTCCGAACATTGACGCGAATTCCGCGCCATAATTGAGAGGTGTTGCTGGTGTTTCTATGGATGTGCTTTTCTCCCAAAAAGTGATGCTCTATTGCAGTAGAGACAGGGCTCATAAATGGAGCGCTTAAAGCCATTACAATGTGTTTGTAAACAATTAAACCTAAAATAATGATGAGTATCCCTCCGAGAATTTCTGCAAAGCCATGGAACCAATCAGCTCCCCATTCCCATATCCATAAAAGGTCTATGGTGTTGGCAATATTGTCACTCCAGCTCCAGGCAGACAACCCTATTAAACTTGCTGTAATAAAGCTAATTAAAACAGGGACAGCAAAGTATTTCCACAAACCCAAGGTGCTAATAAGCCCCAATGCGCTTGCGTATGCTTTTATGCCTTTAAAGATATTTTGTACCATGGGTTACTGTTTTACTCTGTCAAATACACCAACTCATTTTTGTGCTGACGCATTTGCTCAATTTTCTTTGTTTTTTGTGCTTTTTGACTCATTTTTTGCAATAAATCAATGATTTTAGCCTCTTTTTGCTCTAAATGGTTCAAAAATAAGATCCTGCCGGTGGTGTTATTGTGCAAATCCATTTCTTGGTCTAAAATTTCATTTTGAGTCACTTTTTCATACAAATCACCTACTTTTTGGGCCCAAAACACACTTTTTTGCTTGTTTTTGGCATATTTCATCACTTTTCTACAAATCAACACATTCCAAAGCGCGTGCCTAAATGCATTTGCTTTATTGCTTTTGTGATGGGTTTGTTTGTAAAGCGTATCACAAATAAGCAGTGTTTTTTTTGTTGCACTAATAGTTGGGATAATATAAAGTGGGCGTGACAAAAACAGAAAGGATAGCTTTATTAGCTGCCCAAGATGTAATTGCTTTATGCGCGCCCAGAGATTCATTAGGTTGCTTTATATTCTTTTACCGCCTCAATAAATGCAGCAGCGTTTTCTATAGGAATATTAGGTAAAATACCATGTCCTAGATTTACAATATATCTGTCTTTTCCAAAGGCGTCAATCATTTGTTTTACCTGTTTTTTTATCTCCTTAGGCGGGCTAAAAAGCCTTGTTGGATCAAAGTTACCTTGCAGGGTAATATTTCCGCCAGTTAAATACCTAGCATTTTGCGCAGAGCATGTCCAGTCTATACCCAGAGCGCTTGCACCACTTTTCGCCATTGTATCTAAGGCAAACCAACACCCTTTTCCAAACGCAATCACAGGAGCGTGGTCTTTTAAAGCGTCAATAATTTGTTGGATATATTGCCAAGAAAATTCCCCATAATCTAAGGGAGATAACATGCCACCCCAGCTATCAAAAACTTGCACTGCATCCACACCAGCCGCTACCTTTTCTTTTAGATAGGCAATGGTGGTATCTGTAATTTTTTGAAGAAGCTCGTGGGCAGCAAGTGGCTGGGTAAAGCAAAACTGTTTTGCTTTGTCAAAATTTTTGCTTCCTTGTCCTTGCACACAGTAGCATAAAATAGTCCAGGGGCTCCCTGCAAAACCAATCAGTGGAATTTCATCATTGAGTTTTTCTTTGGTCATTTTAATAGCCTCCATAACATATCCCAGACTTTGATGAATATCTGGAACAATAACCCTATCAAGATCTTTTTGAGACCGTATCGGGTTTGGAAGCCAAGGCCCAATATCTGGTCTCATCTCAACGGCGATATTCATTGCCTGAGGGATCACCAGTATGTCACTGAATAATATAGCGGCGTCCATACCATATCTGCGAATAGGCTGAACAGTGATTTCACTGGCGAGTTCTGGGGTTTGGCATCGCGTAAAGAAATCATACTTTGCTTTGATTTCCATAAATTCTGGCAAATAACGGCCAGCTTGTCTCATCATCCAAACAGGAGGTCTATCTACTGTTTCTCCTTTTAGGGCTCTTAGGAATAAATCATTTTTAATCATACTATAATTTTATAAGGCTTCTATGGTTTTTTCCAACACGCTTTCTATGGTACTTGTATGTGCAACAACAACGCTCTTAAAATGTTTTTTTGCACTAGTTGCTGTTGTTTGTCCAATGCAAAAAGCATGGGTGTTTGTTTGGTCTTTATTTTCTGAAATATAGCTCGCTACCCCACTTGGGCTAAAAAACAAGATTCCATCCCATTTTTGATCAAATTTCTTTGTTTTTAGGGCTGTTTTGTATGTTTTTACCTCAAAAAGACTAATTTTCTCTCTTTTTAGTGCTTTTGGAAGCGCTTCTCTTCTGATGGTTCCGCAGAAGTAATAAAAATCGCTTTTTTTATAGTTTTTAGCTATATTTTGAGCTAATTCTTCTGCATTTTGACCAATTTCTATCACTTTTAGCCCATTTTCTTCTAAAAGTGATTTTGTTTTTTGGCCAACACAAAAACAGTTTTTAATACTCAAAAATCCTTGGCTTTTTTCTAAAAAAGAACGCACCGCTTGTTGGCTGGTGAAAATGGCATTATCAATAACTTCTGGGACATCAAAATCTAAAAACGTTACAGAAATGGCATCATAATCTACTACACATACACCTTGCTGCAAGAGCTGGTCTTTTTGAACGGTACTTAGTTTTTTTGTAGATAAAATGTTTTTCATTTCTAGCTATAAATTCATGGCTGCTTTTATTTCTTTGAGAAGTACATCACCCCCTTTTTGCAATAATTCTTTTGCAATAGCATCGCCAGCTTTGTTGGATAATTGGAGTGAAATGGTTTTTTCTATTGCTATTTTTTTAGCGCCATCAAGGGAGAGTAGACATCCTTTAAATTCTATGGTATCACCTTCTATTTTTGCAAGCGCACCTATGGGCGCAGTACACCCGCCTTCAAGAGTTCTTAAAAAGTCACGCTCTATTTGTGTACATATTTGTGATGGAGTATCGTTTAGTTTTTGAGCAGCCTCTATGCAAAAAGGATCTTTTTCTAATGCAACAATTGTCATTGCACCTTGCGCCGGTGCAGGTGTCATCCAATCAAGTGATGTATATCTGCTTGGTAATACATCGATACGCTCAAGACCTGCTTTGGCAAAAATAGCGCCTTGCCAAGAATTGTCTTGTAGTTTTTGTAAACGGGTATTTACATTACCGCGTAAATTTACTACCGTGTGTGTGGGATATTTGTGTAGCCACTGCGCTTTGCGTCGTAAAGACCCTGTTGCAATAGTAAGGGGCTTTTTGTAATCAATAATTTCTTTGGTAACTAAAATATCAAGTGTGTTTGCGCGCTTTAGAACAGCCGCCTGCACAATGCCTTTAGGTAGCGCTGTAGGCACATCTTTTAATGAGTGCACTGCAATGTCAACGGTGTTGTTTAACATGGCAACATCTAGTGTTTTTGTAAAAATACCCGTGATACCTAACTCATATAAAGGGGTGTCTAGTTTTAGATCTCCTACAGATTTCACAGGCACAATTTGTGTTTTATACCCCAAGGCTTGTAATTGATTCTCAACGGTGTGTGCTTGCCATAAAGCAAGTTGGCTATCTCTGGTGCCTATTCTAATTACTTTATTCATGATGCTCCAGGTTTAATTTAAAAATTTGCTCAATTAAACCTGCCGTTTCTGTGGGGTTACTTGCGGTATTTTTTAAGTGGTTGGCAACTTGAGTTGTTATTTTTTGGATGATCCTATCGCTAATTATTTCTGCCTGCTCTTGGTTAAAATCAGAAATTTTACGACGTTGATTATCAATTTCACCAATTTTTATTTCACTTAGTTTGTTTTTTAACGCTTTTATTGTTGGCGCAAAACTCCTGTGTTGCGCCCAAGTATCAAACTCTTCCTCAACTTCTTTTATAAGGTTTTGGGCTAGCGGTATTTGTGACTGTCTGTGGACAAGTGTAGCGTCTGTCACCTTTGAAAGCTCATCTAAGTGAACCAAGGTTACGTTAGGGTTTTGTGTAACGTTATTGGCTACATTTTTTGGAATAGATAGATCTAAAATTAAAAGTGGTTTTTTTAGGTATAGCAACTCTTTGCTTATTGTGGGTTGCTGAGCTCCTGTTGCAACAATCATGATGTCGCTTTGTGCAATTTCGCTCTGAATATTAGCATAATCCTTTACAACTAGATTAAATTTCCCAGCCATCACCTCTGCCTTAGTTTTGGTTCTATTGATTAGAGTAATATGATCGTTTTTGGTATGTTTTATAAGATTTTCACAGGTGTTACGGCCAATTTTTCCAATACCAAAAAGCAGAATATTTTTTTCGCTCACATAAGGAACTCTTGCCATAATGTATTGCACCGCGGCAAAACTCACAGAAGTTGCACCAGTAGAGATTTCGGTTTCATTTTTAATACGCTTGCTGGCTTGTATTACAGCATTACCAAGACGTTCCATGTACGGGTTTAACATGCCCATTTTTTTGGAACGACTTAGGCTTTTGCGAAGCTGGCTTATAATCTCAAAATCTCCCAAGATTTGACTATCTAGACCAGTACCAACTTTAAAAAGGTGCGATACCGCCTTATGATCTTGGTGCATATAAGCTACTTTTTCAAACTCAGAAATACTCCCGGTAGTATGCTCACACAATAACACAACTAAGTCTTTGGCCCTTTGGGCAAAACCATAAAGCTCTGTTCTATTACAAGTTGATATAAGGGTAAGTGAGCCAACATCCATTTGTTGGGCAGCATTTAGGATGTCTTTTTGAGCATTTTCTGAAACACTAAAACGCCCTCTTACTTCTGCATCAGCCTTTTTGTAATTAAGGCCAATGGCAAAGAATGTACCCTCAGAAGATGGCCCATACGGGCTTTTAGCGTTGTTTTTCATAGACCACAAGTTGCTCTTGTATTAAAAAGAGAAATTGTACAGCAAAAGTAGGAGCATTGACAATCAAAAAACAACGCAAGAGGTATCATTAATATCGATACCCGTTATTTTTGCTCGTTATCCTGTAAAAAACCGCTGTAAGTCACTATATTGCTATCTTTACAAAACAATGGCTGTTTGTTATTTATATCAATTCTAAATAAAATGAAAGCACAAGACATCTCAAACCTATCAAAAAGTATCGCTCAAGGTATCTATAAAGAAACCATGATTGAGCCTGGGTTTTATATTTTAAAGTTTAACAATGAAACAACTGAAAATCAGCTATTTAAAAGAGATGTAAATGCAGATTTCATTCAATTTCATTTCTGTGTGAAAGGCTCAGGATCTTTTGGTTTTAATAACGGAAATTACAGGTTGCCCATTCAAGAGAGCGGCTCTTTACTTTTGTACAATCCTCAAAGAGATTTGCCTATTGAAGTAATGGTGGCTCCAAATTCTTGGGTGATTTCTGTCTTACTTCCAATCAAAAAATTTCATACACTGTTTTCTAACGAAACCAACTATATTCCTTTTTTAAGCGGAGAAAATAAAGAAAGGAAGTATTATAAAGATGCCCAAATTTCTCCCTCAATGGCCATAGTGCTTAACCAGCTTATGAACTACAACCTACACCGCTCTATCAAACCCTTATATTTTAAAGGGAAAGCCTACGAGCTGTTGAGCCTTTACTTTAATAGAGAGGAAGATGTAGATGTTGAGCAGTGTCCCTTTTTGGCAGATGAGCTAAATGTTGTTAAAATTAAAAAAGCCAAACAAATTATTATTGCCCGCATGGCAGAGCCTCCTACGCTTCAGGAGTTGGCAGATGAAATACAGCTTCCCATTAATAAATTAAAAGAGGGGTTTAAGCAAATTTATGGAGATCCTGTATTTGCTTTTTTGTTTGATTATAAGATGGAAGTTGCCCGGCAATTATTGGCCTCGGGCTCTCATAATGTAAACGAGGTTGGTCTTAAAGTTGGTTACTCAACAGCAAGTCATTTTATAGCGGCCTTTAAGAAAAAATTTGGCACAACCCCTAAAAAGTTTATTGTGGCTCAGGGGGCATAAGCTTTAATAATGGCTAGGGTTACTTTAATTTAAAGCCGCGAGAGCATACATTTTCTTATTATTATGTTAATCTACTCTACCTAAATTCAAGAACCCATATTTTAAAGTTATTTTTGTTTAAAGTCAAAATATATAGGTGTTTGTAGTGGTTTTTTAACGCTACAGTATTAAAAAATTAAAACAGTCTCACGCTTTAGTCTTGAGAAGTTATTTAAGAAATTTTATGAAAGGAGTTCTTTTAGTAAACCTAGGATCACCAGATAGTACAGATCCTAAAGACGTAAAAAAATATTTGGGTGAGTTCTTGATGGATGAGCGTGTTATTGACGTGCCTAGATGGGCAAGAATATTACTTGTAAGAGGTATTGTTTTAAATACAAGACCTAAAAAATCTGCAGCGGCCTATGCTAAAATTTGGTGGGAAGAAGGCTCTCCTCTCATTGTGCTTTCTGAGCGCTTGCAAAAAAAGGTGCAAGAAAAAGTAAACATTCCTGTAGCCCTTGCGATGCGTTACGGCTCAATGACCCTTAAAAAAGGATTACAAGAACTCGTTGATAAAGGGTGTACAGAAATTAAAACCATCCCGCTATATCCTCAATTTGCGATGGCCACCACAGAGACCATTGATGTAAAAGTTGATGAGTTGGTTGCCGCATATTTTCCAGAGGTAACCATTACGCGCACCACTGCTTTTTATCACAAACAAGACTACATTAAAGTACTTGCAGAAAGTATTGGAGAGCAGCTTAAAACTTTAGATTATGAGCATTTACTTTTCAGCTATCACGGGGTTCCAGAGCGTCATATAAGAAAAAGTGACATCACTAGTGGCGCCTGTAAAATGGACGGTAAGTGTTGCTTTAAAAAAGGCTCCAAACAACATGAGTTTTGTTACAGACATCAATGTGAAATTACAACTGTTAATGTTGCAAAATACTTAAAACTAGAACGCGGCACCTATTCTACCACCTTCCAATCTCGTCTTGGTTTTGACCCATGGTTACAGCCCTATACAGACAGAACAATAGAGCGCATGGGCAAAGAGGGGTCTTAAAAAAATGGCGGTAGTTACCCCGGCCTTTGTGAGTGATTGTTTAGAAACACTAGAAGAAATTGCCATGGAAGGAGAAGAGATTTTTCACGAAGTTGGTGGAAAAGAATTTAACACCATACCGTGTTTAAATGATAGAGACTCCTTCGCGCAGTTGTTGGCCAATTGGGTTGAAGAATGGCAAACAGTAAACATGGATACCGCCATTGCATAAACGCTCCATAAAGAGAAACACAAATCCTTGAAAAAAAACTCAGACTCATTAGGAACTAAACCTATTAGCAGCCTGCTAATAAAGCAAGCAGTTCCTGCCTCTATTGGTATTTTAGTCATGTCATTGAACATGATTGTAGACACCATTTTTGTGGGGCGTTGGATTGGCCCATTGGCAATTTCTGCCATCACAGTTGTTATCCCTATCACTTTTTTTATAGCAGCACTGGGTCTTGCCATTGGCATAGGTGGAAGTTCTGTTTTGTCTCGTGCACTGGGTGCTGGGCAAGAAACCAAGGCGCTTCGTGTATTTGGAAACATGAGTACCTTGACCTTTTTGTCTTCTGGGCTATTAGCGGTACTGGGGCTGCTTTTCCAGGATACCCTCATTAACTTTTTTGGCGCAGATGATAGTTTTAGAGACTTGGCATTAACCTATTACCGCATTGTGTTGTATGGTATTGTTATGCTAGCCATGTGCATGATGGGTAATAGCGTGATACGCGCAGAGGGCAAACCAAAATTTGCGATGTATGCCATGATGCTTCCTGCGGTTGGAAACATAGGTATGGATTATCTTTTAATTAATGTCTTGGGCATGGGCATGGAAGGAGCTGCCTGGGCCACTTTTATTAGTTATGGTATTTGCTTTAGCTTTATTTTGTGGTTTTTTGTCTTTAAAAGTGAGCTTCGTCTCACGCTACAAAGTTTTTTATTAAACAATACAATTGTAAAAGAAATTAGCGGTCTTAGTTTTGTCACCCTAGCCAGACAAGGGGTAATTGCAGTGTTAACTATTTTAATAAACAACATACTCATTAGAGTGGGAGATGCTATTGATGTGGCTAGTTATGGTATTATAAGTAGGGCACTTATGTTTGCGCTGTTTCCTGTTATTGGAGTAAACCAAGGTTTTATGCCTATTGCGGGATACAATTATGGCGCTAAAAAATTGCAAAGGGTGCGAGAGGCCATTAACATCTCTATTAAATATTCAGGGATATTGGCGCTGCTTATTTTTACCCTTATCATGCTTTTTGCAGAATCTTTTGTGGGCGTTTTTATTAGCGACAAAGCTATAGAGGCCAACAATATTAGAGACAACATAGCCCTTCTAGAAAGAACGCCTAATGCACTGCGCTGGGTGTTTGCAGCCACGCCCGTTATTGTAATACAACTCATTGGGTGCTCTTACTTTCAAGCCATAGGGAAGGTAACACCGGCATTACTTCTAAGTTTAACAAAGCAAGGATTTTTCTTAATCCCGTTAATTTTAATACTACCCACCTATTTTGGCGTTTGGGGTGTTTGGGTTTCATTCCCTATAGCAGATGTTTGTTCTACACTGGTAACAGGCTATTTTTTAAGGCGCGCTATCAAACACGATTTGTCACAAACATAGTTTTTTTAGGTATCTTTAATTTCCAAAAAATAAGTTATGAAAGCAATTAAAACAACTTTACTGCTTATTGCAGTTTCTTTTTTTAGCCTCCACAATCAACCCCTAGTAGCTCAAGAATATGACCAGGCACTTTATGACGCTTTAGAGTATCGTCTTGTTGGCCCTTTTAGAGGTGGGAGAAGCGCTGCCGTAACAGGCGTACCTGGAAAACCTAATTTATACTATTTTGGCGCCGCAGGTGGCGGTGTTTGGGAAACCAAAAACGGAGGAAGAAGTTGGAAAAATATTAGCGACGGCTTTTTTGGAGGCTCTATTGGAGCCATAGAAGTTGCCCAAAGTGATGCCAATGTAATTTATGTAGGTGGCGGCGAGAAGACCGTGCGTGGTAATGTGTCTTCGGGATACGGTATTTGGAAGTCAGAGAATGCAGGAAAAACCTGGACCCAGGCGGGTCTTAAAGATTCACGTCATGTGCCAAGAATAGTAGTACACCCCACAGATTATAATACGGTGTATGCTGCCGTTATGGGAAACATCTACAAACCAACTCAAGAGCGTGGTATTTATAAAAGTACAGATGGAGGTACCACTTGGCGAAAAACTTTATTTGCCAATGAAAATGCAGGAGCGGTAGATTTAATTATGGACCCAAACAATCCAAGAATTTTGTACGCCTCTACCTGGAATGTAAAAAGAACTCCTTACAGCCTTAGTAGTGGTGGTGATGGTTCTGCTCTTTGGAAAAGTGAAGACAGCGGTGAGAACTTGGAAAGAAATCTCAACCCACCAGGGCTTTGCAGAAGGTACCCTAGGAATTATTGGCGTAACGGTGTCTCCAGCAAATAGCCAGCGCGTTTGGGCTATTGTAGAAAACGAAAAACAAGGCGGCGTTTATAGAAGTGATGACGGAGGAGATTCTTGGACTAAAATTAATGACGAGCGTAAATTACGCCAACGTGCATGGTATTATACACGTATTTATGCAGATCCTAAAGACCAGGATATTATGTATGTTTTAAACGTTAGATACCATAAAAGCACTGACGGCGGAAAAACCTACAGCACTTATAACGCACCACATGGAGATCACCACGATTTGTGGATAGCCCCAGAGGATCCTAACAGAATGATCATTGGAGATGATGGTGGCGCACAAATAACCTATGATGGCGCCCAGACCTGGAGCACGTATTACAACCAACCCACCTCACAATTTTATAGGGTAACCACAGACAATGCATTTCCTTACAGGATATATGCCGCCCAACAAGACAATAGCACCATACGTATTGCACACCGCACAGAAGGCCGTAGTATTGGAGAAGACAACTGGGAAGCCACCGCAGGTGGAGAAAGCGCACATATTGCGGTAGACCCACTGAACAATGATATTGTTTATGGCGGAAGTTATGATGGTTTTTTAACGCGGTATAACCATCAAAAAAACACGGTACGCAGCATTAGTGTTTGGCCAGATAACCCAATGGGGCACGGTGTTGAGGACATGAAGTATAGATTTCAATGGAATTTTCCTATTTTCTTTTCTCCTCATAACCCAAAGAAATTATACACCGCGTCCAACCATCTGCACGCAACAACTAATCAGGGAGAAAGCTGGGATTTGTTAAGCCCAGATTTAACAAGAAACGACCCAGAGAAACAGAAATCTTCTGGAGGGCCTATTACCCAGGACAACACCTCTGTAGAATATTACTGTACCATTTTTGCAGCAGCAGAAAGCCCTTTAACAGAAGGACTGCTCTGGACTGGAAGTGATGATGGGCTTATTCATGTCTCTAAAAATGGCGGTAAAGACTGGAGCAATGTAACCCCTAAAGGCATGCCAGAGTGGATGATGATAAACAGCATTGAACCTTCTGTTTTTGACCCAGCAACGTGCTATGTGGCAGCAACCAAATACAAGACGGGAGATTTTAATCCCTATTTGTATAAAACCACAGATTATGGAGCTTCTTGGAAAAAAATTACAAAAGGTATTAACAAAGAGCACTTTACAAGAGTAGTAAGAGAAGATCCAAATCAAAAAGGATTGTTGTATGCAGGTACAGAAACAGGCATGTATATTTCTTTTAATGATGGTGATTCTTGGCAAGAATTTCAACTCAACTTACCCATTGTACCTATCACAGACTTAACCATCAAAGACGGAAATTTAATAGTGGCTACCCAAGGGAGAAGCCTTTGGATTGTAGATGATTTAAGCGTGCTGCACCAACTGGCCAATGCAAAAAATAAAGGCACGTATTTATTTACCCCCAAAGATACCTATAGAATGGGCGGAGGCTCAAGGGCAGGCTCTTTGACAGAGGGGGCCAACCACCCAAGCGGTGTGATGACCTATTTTAACCTTGCAAATAGTGAAGATAAAAAAGTAACATTGAGCTATCTCTCTATGGCAAATGATACTATTAAAAAGTTTAGTACCAGTCCAGATAAAACTAAAAATAGTGACGCCCTTAGCGTTTCTGTGGGCGCTAATTACCACACTTGGAATATGCGCGGAAAAGGAGCTAAACGACTTCCCGGCATGATTTTATGGTGGGCAAGCACCAGTGCGCCACAAGCAGTGCCAGGACAATACAAAGTAGTTCTTGAGGTAGCGGGGCAAGATCCGCAAACAAAAACGTTTAGAGTCTTGGCCGATAAAAATGCAGAGACAGACAGGGCAGGCATGCAAAAGCAATTTGATTTTATCACAGATATAAATAATACCGTAGATAGCGCCCACAGCTCAATAGAAAAAATACGGGCAATAAACAAGCAGTTAAAAGCATTTAAAAATCAATATAAGGAGGACCCTGCAATAAAAGATTTGGTTGAAAAAGCAGACAGTTTAAGCCAGCAGTTTAGTGACATAGAAAAAGCGTTGTATCAAACCAAAAACAAAAGTGGGCAAGATCCTTTAAATTTCCCTATTAGGCTAACCAACAAACTAGCGCATTTAAACAGTTTGGTAGGCATGGATGATTTCCCGCCTACAAGCCAAGATATTGCCGTTAAAGATGTATTAACTGCTGCCATACTTGCAGAATTGGGAAAACTAGATGCGCTTATTGCTGGAGAAATAAAAACCTTTAATGCTGCCTTTAACAAAAACCAACTTAATTATTTATTCATAGAAGAATAACTGAACGCTTCCCTTAGCTTTGTATCATGGAATACGATTATATTAAATCTCTGCACTTAATTTTTGTGATCACCTGGTTTGCTGGGTTATTTTACATTGTGCGTTTATTTGTGTATCAAATAGAGGCCTATCAAAAAGCGTCTCCTGCAAAAGAAATTCTAGGAGATCAACTCAAGATTATGGCAAAGCGGTTGTGGTATATTATTACTTGGCCTTCGTTGTTTTTGGCAGTTGGCTTTGCAATTTGGCTTCTGGCGCTGCGCCCTTTTTATATACAAGAGCCTTGGATGCAGGTTAAACTAGGCTTTGTGGTGGCGCTTATTTGCTACCATATAAAGTGCCATCTTATCTTTAAAGACTTGCAGCATGACAGGATAAAACACTCTGGAAACTTTATGCGTATTTTTAACGAAGGGGCTACCTTTATACTCTTTGCAGTGGTGTTTTTGGTAATTTTAAAGAATGCCGTGAGTTGGATTTATGGCACCATTGGCATCATTGTTTTTGCCCTACTACTGATGCTTGGTTTTAAATTATATAAAGCCATACGAGAGCGTTAAGCCATTTGTTTACAAAAATTTTAGGCCTGTAATTATACCTGTTTATATAAAAGCGGTCTAATTATTGTTATCTTTCGATTGCCATAACATTTTACAACTAGCACCCTTGAAGTTTTACACACAATCTCTACGAAATAGAATCTTTTTATCCATGTTAATACTCGTGGTACTAGCCTCTATTTTGATTGCTGCCGTAACGGTATATCAGTACCGAGAAGAGGCAGAAGATTATCACCATGATAGGCTAGAGCGAAAACAGCAAAATATTAAAAAGCATATCAGTTATGTACTTAATGAATGCCTCTTACCCAATACAAACAAAGTATATTCCTCTTATTTTTAAAGATGAGATTTATGAAATTAATCGCATCCACAACCTGGAGCTAAGCTTCTATGACTTGCAGGGAGGATTGCTTAAAAAATCTAAAAACTCTATTGGCAAAGATACTGTAAGCAAAAATTTGCAAGCCTATGTGCTAGATGCCTTACTAAACTCCTCTGAAAAAACCTTTATTGAAGAATTTAAAGCAGCAAATCAAAATTATCAATCTTCTTATAGCTTTATTACAGGCAGTAACCTAGAGCCATTGGCTATTTTAAATTTATCTTATATAGAAGAAGATGGGTTTATAAAAGATGAGTTAAAAGAGAGCCTTTCAAGATTGGCAGTTGCTTATTTACTTATGTTGGGCATTGCCATACTATTGGCTTACTTTTTATCAAAGTATATCACAAAGTCACTCAATATCATTTCTCAAAAAATCATTGACACCAGGCTAGACAAGCGCAATAAGCGCATTGATGTTTCACAGAACACAACCGCAGAAATCACAAACCTAGTAAAGGCCTACAATGGTATGATTGATGAGCTAGAGGTTAGTGCCGCTCAATTGGCTGCAAGTGAGCGAGAAGCTGCGTGGCGAGAGATGGCAAAACAAGTTGCCCACGAGATTAAAAACCCCTTGACGCCCATGAGGCTCACCGTGCAGAGTTTCCAGAGAAAATTTGATGCTAATTTGCCAGACATTAATGAAAAAATAAAGGAGTACAGTAATACCCTTATAGAACAAATTGATACTATGAGCTCGATTGCTTCTGCTTTTTCAAACTACGCTCAGATGCCAGCCCAAAAAGACGAGACCTTAAATGTGGTAAAAATCACCAAGCTAGCGCTCGATATTTTTAATGAGGAGTATATTCACTTTACCCCCGGGCAGGATCAAATAATGGCCAGATTTGATCGTTCTCAGCTCATACGGGTAATTAATAATTTAGTAAAAAACAGCACTCAAGCCTTGGAGCAATCAACACAAGAAAACCCAAGAATTGATGTGCGCGTTTTTATGGAAGATCGCTTTGCTGTTATTACCGTTGAGGATAATGGTATTGGTATTTCCAAAGACAATAAAGACAAGGTTTTTGAGCCTAAGTTTACTACAAAAAACAGTGGTATGGGTCTGGGTCTAGCAATGGTTAAGAGTATTGTAGAGGCCTACGGCGGCAGTATTTCACTGATGTCCTCCCAGGACCAAAACACAATTTTTAAAGTATCAATTCCTGCCTTACCCTAATCAATTTTAGTATTTTTACGACGCTATTATACACCAACACATTATGAGTTACACAAATATTCTATCCCAAAGCCAAAGTGGTATTACCACCATAACCATTAACAGGCCTTCAAAGTTAAATGCTTTAAATAGTCAAACCATTGAAGAGCTTCACACCGCTTTTGAGAGGGCAGATGCAGATACTCAAACCAAAGTAATTATTATTACCGGAAGTGGAGACAAAGCTTTTGTTGCTGGCGCAGATATTAGCGAGTTTGCAGATTTTTCTGTTGCAGAAGGTGAGCAACTAGCCGCTCAAGGACAAGCGTTGTTGTTTGATTTTATTGCAAACCTGCAAACACCAGTAATTGCTGCTGTAAATGGATTTGCTTTAGGAGGCGGTTTGGAGTTGGCAATGGCTGCACACTTTAGAGTAGCTAGTGACTCGGCAAAGATGGGCCTTCCTGAGGTTTCTTTAGGGGTTATTCCTGGCTATGGAGGTACACAGCGTTTGCCTCAATTAATTGGTAAAGGACGCGCCATGGAGCTTATCATGACTGCAGGGATGATAGATGCAGCAAAGGCCTATGAATATGGCCTTGTAAATCATGTCACCACTCAAGACGAGCTGCTTGTTCTTGCTCAAAAAATAGCAAGTAAAATAGCGCGCAATTCTTCCGTAGCAATTGCAGCTGCAATTAACGCAGTAAATGCAGGTTTTGAGGACGGAAAAAATGGTTTTGACGCTGAGATAACAGAATTTGGAAAATGTTTTGGTACCGCAGATTTTAAAGAAGGAACACAGGCCTTTTTAGGAAAAAGAAAACCTGTTTTTCCAGGGAAATAAAGTGTAAAAATTACTTTTCACCACCCCACTCTTGGTAGAACTGTTCTAGAAATTTTTCCATAAAATCATGCCGCTCTTGGGCAATTTTTTTCCCTGAAACAGTATTCATTTTATCTTTTAATAGCAGTAATTTTTCATAAAAATGATTTATGGTAGGAGCCTTAGAGGCCTTATATTGAGCCGCGCTCATATTTAAATCTGGCTTTATTGACGGATCATAGATGGCTCTATTTTTAAATCCTCCATAGTTAAAGGTGCGCGCAATACCGACGGCTCCTATTGCATCTAGACGGTCTGCATCTTGTATTACCTCTAGCTCCTTAGAGTGAAATGTTTTAATGGTATTTCCTCCTTTAAAAGAAACGTTCTCAATTATTTTTATAACCTGTGTGATTGTGTTTTGCGACACCCCTTGGGTTTGTAAAAATGCTTTTGCTTTTCTAGGTCCTATAGATTCATCTCCATCATGAAATTTACTGTCTGCAATATCATGAAGCAACGCCCCTAGCGCTACGATGGTTTTATTTGCGTTTTCATTTTCAGAAATTAAAAGCGCATTTTTGTACACTCGCTGCACATGAAACCAGTCATGACCACCTTCAGCACCTTTTAACTCTTGCTTTACAAAGGCAGTTGTGTTGGTAATTAGAACATCAAATGGCAAGGTGTTTTTTGGCATAATATGTGAGTGATAGCGTTTATTAAGGTTTTTAACAGAAAATTGACGTCAAAAATTGAAACAAATAGGTCTCTTTGTCGTCTAAATATAAATATCGGTAATTTTAGTTACAACCAAACCAAAGCTATGAAAAGTGTTTTTAATTCAGGTACAAAATTTTTTATTCTACTATGTGTGTTTTTAAGCACATCTGTGCTCCTAGCTCAGCAAAAAACAGTTGTTACTGGTGTTGTTAAAAGCGCAGATGGCCCCATTCAAGGGGCTACGGTAACTGCAAAAAACACATTTAACGAGGTGGCAACTAACCAAAAGGGAGAGTTTTCTATCAAGGTTACCCAAGATGACACGGTATTGGAAGTAAGCTCATTTGCCATGGAGTATAAAGAGCTTATCATACAACGGGATACTCCAATGACAATTAAACTGGACTATGACGGCCAACTCCTAGATGAGGTTCTAATTAAAGGGAAGAAAAAATCAAAAGATGAATTTGTAGAAACGGCCTATGGCAGAAAAAACACAAAATCTTTAGGCTATAGCACTGGTCAGGAAATAACAGAAGAGGATATTAGAGACACAGATATTACGGTCTTTGATATTTTGAGAAAAATGCCAGGGGTAGAAATATTTGGTATGCCTGGATTTAATCAATCCATACTTTTTACTCGAAATAGAACCATCACATCACAGGCTCCAAGAGTTGTTTTGGATGGCGCACTGTTAGACCAAAGCATACTCAACTCTTTGAGCCCAAGTGAAATTTCATCTATAAAATTACTAAAAGGATTAACAGCCACTTTGCGTTACGGGCAATTAGGTTCTGGAGGGATTATCTTTATTGTCACAAAATTGGGCAAAGGAAACAACGTGTCAACAAAAGAGAAAATAAAATCATTGCAGGTTAAAGGCAACGAGTATGTTGAAACAGTGCCTTCTTTGGCAACTGTAAACAACAAATCTACTACCCTTAGTGCCCTAGAAAAGGCTACTACATTTGCCCAGGCAAAAGCCATTTTTAAAAAACAAGAAAAGACCATCACCACCATTCCTTTTTATATTGAATCTTCTGAATATTTCTTGAAATGGGACAAAGAATATTCTTTTGAAATACTCTCTACTATTGCCTCTTTGGCCCCTAACAATATCAAAGCCTTAAAGGCTTATGCCTTTATCCTTGAAGGCAGAGGAGCGTATAAAAAAGTAGTAAACATCTACAACAGGATACTAGCCTTAAGACCAGATAGCTCTCAAAGTTATAGAGATCTTGCCTTGGCCTATGAGGCCGCAGGAGATTATGAACTAGCCCTTACCTTACTATACCAAATTGTATACAACACCATACCTAATGTAGACTGTTCTGGCATACAAGAACTAGCCTATAATGAGCTTAGACATTTACTTGCCTTTCATAAAAATAAAGTATCCTTTGAAAAATTGCCTAATGAGCTGCTAAGTCTTAACTTTAAAAAAGACATTAGAATTGTCTTTGAATGGACCCAACCCGACGTAGATTTTGATGTTCAGTTTGTAAGTCCAGAGCGCAAGTTTTTTAACTGGACACACACCAGGTTTGAATCAAAAAGTTTGCTTCAAGAAGAGGTTTCTCAAGGGTATGCTATAAAAGAGCACATTATTGACGACGCTCAAACGGGGCCTTGGATTGTTAATATGGAATTTTTATCTACTGAAAGACCTAAAAACCCTACGTATTTAAAATATACGGTATTTCAAGATTACGGACTGCCGACCCAGACAAAAAACACTAAGATTATTGCCATGAAAGATCTTCAAAACAAAGTAACCATAGACCGCTTTGTAAACAAGTAATTATTTTGTGATAATATTTTTTGTAATGATTTGCTCTGTAGCAATGACAAGTTCTTGCGGGGTGTGATCTGAAATTTTAATTGCAGGATGCACATGATGTTTTAAATGCACGCCCAAGCCCATTGGGAAGAATCCATAGCGTTGTAACCTCCATGAATTATTTACTGTAATTGGCAACACATATCCCCCTGGCATTTGCTCAAAGAGGGTCTTTAAGCCCTCGTGCTTTGAAGGTCTCTGGGAGTTCCGTCTTTACTTCTAGTTCCTTCAGGAAAGATGACAACACTTCTATTGTTTTTTGCGGCGTATTGGCCTAAATCGATGATTTGCTGGGTGGCCTGTAATGGTTTTTTTCTGTCTATAAGTATCGAGGCTCCATGGGTTAGGTTATAGGATATGGAAGGGATGCCTTTACCGAGTTCTTTTTTAGCAATAAAAGCAGGGTGCAATTTTCTTAGATGCCAAATAATAGGGGGGATATCCCAGGTGGTTTGGTGGTTAGAAACAATGATTAAAGGAACATTTTCTGGAATCTCTTCTTCAATAGTAAAGCTAAAACGAGTGCCAAGAACATGCAAGAATTTAAGTATAGTCCAGTTTAAAACATCTACAGCATTTTTATGACCTTGATACCCGAAAAAGTTAAACCCCACCCATTGCACTAGATGAAACACTACTGCAGCGCATGCAAAACACAGGTAAAACAAAATACTAAAAGGATAGCTTATGATTTTTAACAAGAGTGTTTGGTTTTATAATTTTGTTGAAGGTATAAAAATAAAAAATTCCGCCCACTAAAAAATAGAGAACGGAATTTTAATAGGATGTTTTTTATAGACTAACAGTGCTCGTTAAAAGCTCCTTTTAGGTTTTCTGCAATCATATCTGCGTGGCGCCCTTCGATGTGATGACGCTCTAACATATGAACAAGCTCCCCGTTTTTAAATAAAGCCATAGAGGGAGAACTTGGAGGAAATGGCACCATTTGTGCGCGTGCTGCATCTACTGCATCACGATCAACTCCTGCAAATACAGTTACTAGGTGGTCTGGTTTGCTTTCATTTTGTAAAGACATGCGAGCCCCTGGGCGAGCATTTGCAGCAGCACAACCACAAACAGAGTTTACCACCACAAGGGTAGTTCCTTCTTTGCTTAATGCATCTGTAACGTTTTGTTGTGTATGTAATTCTGTAAACCCAATGCTGGTAAGTTCTTCACGCATAGGTTTTACTAATTCTGGTGGGTACATAATTTTTTAATATTTAATTTGTTTATTGAGGTACAAATATACTCAATAAGTTCGTTACAATTTGCTAAACCTTCTAGCACCTCAAGAATTTCAATTCCATATTATGTAACAATTTAGCGTATTGCTTTACTTATATTTGTATCATAATTAATTATATATGTTTAGCATTTTTGGAGCGGTAGTTGGGTGGAGTATTTATAGGTTTCCGGGAGCAATTGCGGGCTATTTCTTAGGATCTTTTATTGACCGCTATAACGGCAAGCGAAGAAATACATCAGGGCAGCGAGATGTTTTTAGAGATCTCTTTGATCAACAAAGAGGTAAAACAGTAAACCCCGCAGATTTTGAAATTAATCTTCTATCCTTGGCATCATTTGTTATAAAAGCAGATGGCACCGTGAGCCAAAGTGAGTTAGACTTTGTGCGCCGGTACTTTGTCCAGGCCTACGGAAAAGACAGAGCAAACGCCACCTTTAAGGTGTTTAATGATGTTATAAAAAAAAGTGACATATCTGCCAAGGGTATTGCCAGTGACATTCGGTCCAAAACGCGGTATGAATCTAGGTTGCAAATTTTGCATTTTTTGTTTAGCATTGCTAATGCTGACGGAACTGTAACAACCAGCGAGGTTGATATGATCAACCAAATAGCAGGATATCTTTCTATACAATCTGCAGATTTTCATAGCATAAAAGCAATGTTTTTTAAGAACCCAGACAGGGCCTATAAAATCTTAGAAATAGACAAAACAGCTACCGTAGCTGAGATTAAAAAAGCCTACCGCACCATGGCCAAAAAGTACCATCCAGACAAACTAATAGACATGGATGAGGCTTACAAAAAAGGCGCCGAGCAAAAGTTTAGAGAAGTCCAAGAATCTTACGAGAGTCTTCAAAAAGAGCGCGGCTTTTAATCGATTCGATTATCTTCAGACACTAATATTTCCAAAAGCTGGTTGGTGTTTAAATACTGAAAATAACGTGTGGTTGCTTTAAAGTTTTCATTCAAAAAAACCAAAGCTGGCAGGCTAAATGGCTTGTTTTTCTGGCTTGCCATCAGCAATGGTATTTGATGTACTGGATTGCGTTTATTTATGCGTTTATTTATAAAAACTTGATTTCCAAAAACAATGGTGTCCTTAGATTCTACATTCATTTTTACCGCATAATAATGTAGGTTCAGTTCTTTTATAATAGCATTTTTTGTAAAAACATCTTTCTGCATTTTTAGACAAGGAGCACACCAATCTGCGTAAAAATCTATAAAAACTTTTTTAGGATTTGTTGCTAAGGAGTCCTCCAATTGACTAAAATCTAACCATTGTATTTTTGGCTGGTTTTGTGCAAAACCAGCCAAACTTAGCTGTAGTACCGCAATTGCTAAAATGAATCTACTATTCAATTTCTATAAAGAGTTTATGGTCAAGCCTACAAAAAAGCTTCGAGGCAAACCTGGTCCATATACAAAGTTACTATCTCTGTTTTTTCCAGTATCAAAATCGTCTTGATAACTGTTAGTTACATTTTTAATACCTCCGTATAATTCGAGCCCTGTTCCTATATTATCAAGCTCAAATTTGCGTGCTACTCTAAAACTTAGTTCCGTAAACGAAGGGGTTCTAAAATATTCATCAACCGTTTGTCCTGTATTTTCGCCTGCAAAGTGTGCGATATCCATAGGTCCTGTGTAGACAAGGTTTGCACTAGCAGTAAACTGTTTGGTAGGAGTATATGTTACTGTTGCATATCCATATTGGTTCGGGGTTCTTAAAAATTCCTGTTTAGGGGCGAGGTCTTCGATAGTATCTACCGCATCATCAAATTTACTAGATTGGATGGTGAACCCAGCATCCACTTGGAAAACATAATCAAAATTAGCCCGTCCTTCCAGTGTGATGCCTTTTACTGTTGCTGGGCTACCGTTTCTTTTTTCAAACAGTTCGCCAAATTCGTCTTCTCCCACTGGAGATAAGAAAAACGCATCATCTAAATGTGTATAAAATCCTTCCACTGTAAAACCAGCAATAAAATGTTCTGTTGCTTTATCATAATTTACGGAGGCTGTAAAACTGTTAGAACGCTCTTCTATTAAATTTTCAGCTAAAGCAATTCTAGAAACTCCTCCCCCTGCAAAAGCGATATGTAAATCTGTGTCAAATGCCTGTGGAGCTCTAAAACCTGTTCCCCAACCCGCACGAAACTGCGTTGTTTCTTGAAATTTATACAGTAGTGACATACGAGGACTAAAAATTACATTGTCTACAAGGTTGTGATCATCCAATCTAAAACCAGCTAAGAAATTTATTTTTTCAGTAACATCCCAGTCATTTTGAACAAATGCACCTAGGTTTTTTGTGGTTTGATCCACAAGAAATTGGTAGGAAGGAATCTCATCAAAAACATCGTCATAAACGTATTCAACACCACCCGTAAGTGTCGTTTTTCCACCCAAGAAACGATCAAATCTATGATTGACCTGGATACCCCCTTGATGTGTACTTACATCTGATATTCCGTAGGGAGGGTTTGCGTAAAATGCTTGTTGTTGTATTGGATCATCTGGGATGATTCCTGTGTAGTGATCACGATCTGTTTGCTGTCCTCCATAATAGGCAATAAATGAACTTTTATCTTCATTGAAATTAATTTGATAATCAAGACTTCCCATTAATACATTATGAGTGCGTTCTTCAGATTGTTTTGCGAGAAATGCTACTTTATCCGTAATTTCCCCTCCGTACCGGTATTCATACAAACTAGAAAAGCTCATTTCTAATTTTGAATTTTCTGTGGGAAGAATAAAAGCATTCACACCAAAAGAATTATCTTTTAGAGAAGGTAACTCAGTATAGTTGTCTCCGTTTGCATCAAAAACTCCTCTTTCTCTACGATTCACAAAAAAAGTAGCACCAGCATTATAGTCTTTACTAACTACTGTCGCATTTCCACTCAACACATGCTGTTGAGTATCACCGTCAATACTTTCAAAGGTATAATTTAAGCTATATTCATTTTTTTTAGGGACTTTAGTAATAACATTTACAGTACCACCTATAGCGCTAGATCCATATAGTGCTGAAACACCGCCGCGAACCACTTCAATACGTTCAATCATGTTTACGGGGATTTGCTGTAAGCCATACAAACCAGTTAGTGGGCTAAAAATAGGGCGGCTGTTGATTAAAATTTGTGAGTAGCCCCCTTGAAGACCATTCATTCTCAGCTGCGTGTAGTTACACGTCTGGCAGTTGGTCTCTACGCGCAATCCTGGCTGAAATCTAAGTCCTTCAGATAAATCTGTAGCAACAACTTGCGCTAATGTTTCACTATTAATTAGATTTACAATTACAGGAGAGTCTATTCTTCGTTTGGGTGTACGGGTTGCTGTAACAACTACTTCTGCTAAAACTTCGTCATTTGGCTCTAGTTCAAAATGTAGCGTAATGGTTTTTTCTGCATTAATTTCTATGCTTTTTTCTGCAAGAGTATAGCCCTGCGATTGTGCAATTAAGGTGTAGGTGCCTTGGGGTAATTCTAAACTATAGTTTCCATTTGCTGAGGCGGTTGTGCCTTTAGAGCCACCTTTTAAGTAGATAGAAGCAAAGGGAACAGCTTGGTTCATTGAAGTCACTTTTCCTTTAATGATACTGTTATTTTGTTGAGCATGGGAGGAAAGACTTATAAAAAGAACGAGTAAAAGAAAATTTTTCATAGATAAAACAAATTATTAGGGGTATATAATTATAATTTTAGGCAAAGCTAAATATTAGTTTTTGAATAAAAAAAATTATATTTGCCTTTATATAAAATTAATATGACACTTGCAGAAGAAAACTACTTAAAAACAATCTTTCATTTAGAGCGTAAACTCAAGAGTGAGGTAAGCACCAACGCTTTAGCTGAGCGTATGCAGACCCGAGCTTCTTCCGTAACAGATATGATGCAAAAGCTAGCGGATAAAAAAATGCTAGTATATAAAAAATATAAGGGAGTTCAATTAACTGAAAAAGGAAAAAAAGCAGCAGCTTATGTGGTCAGAAAGCATAGGCTTTGGGAAGTTTTTTTAGTTGATAAGCTCAAGTTTCATTGGGATGAGGTACATGAAATTGCTGAGCAGATGGAGCATATAAAATCTGTAGAGTTAATTAAAAGACTAGATGCTTTTTTGGGTCATCCAGATTTTGACCCACACGGAGATCCTATTCCGGACAAAGACGGAAATATTAAAAAGGCAGAAAAAAGATTGCTTTCTGAACTCATTAAAAACCAAATAGGCATTTGTGTTGGAGTGAAAGAATCCAGCCCAGAGTATCTACAATATTTAGACAAAAAGAAAATAAAGATTGGCACCAAAATTAATGTTTTAGGGAAAGAGTTTTTTGATGGTTCTATGATGATTCAAGTAGGGAGAGATCAATTTTTTGTATCTAAACAAATTGCAGAAAATTTATACGTTCAAACAAATTAAAATGATGAAAAGAGCGATAACAATACTAGCAGTAATAATTGTTTTAGGATGTAAAAACAATAAACAAGACAACGGTAAACTCAATGTTGTGGTTACCACATCTATGCTTACCGACCTAGTAAAAAACATAGGTGGTGATCTTATTGATGTACAAGGTTTAATGGGAGCGGGGGTAGATCCACACTTATACAAAGCAAGTGAGGGTGATGTTTCGAAACTATTTAACGCAGATGTTATTTTTTATAACGGATTGCATCTAGAAGGAAAACTAGTAGCGGTTTTTGAAAAAATGGAAGCTCAAAAAACAACGGTAGCTTTGGGTGAATTTTTAGCAAAAGAAGGCTTAATTGGCTCAGACTATTTTGCTTCTAATTATGATCCTCACGTGTGGTTTAACATCCAATACTTTAAAGAGTTCTCAGACAAAGTAACAAGTGTATTATCAGAGAAGGATCCTAAAAATGCAGCCAGTTTTACAGCAAATAACCTAGCATTTCAGCAAGAATTAGATCTCTTGCACACGGCGGTTGTAAACACTATTGCTACCCTTGCTCCAGAGAAAAGAATTTTAGTTACGGCTCACGATGCATTTAATTACTTTGGGAAGGCTTACGGCTTTAAAGTAGTTGGCCTTCAAGGGCTCTCTACCGCTACCGAGGCAGGTGTACAAGATGTGCAGAAACTATCTGAATATATTATAGCAAATAAGGTAAAGGCTATTTTTATTGAGAGTTCTGTGCCTAGAAGAACCATAGAAGCGCTAGAGGCAGCTGTACTATCTAAAGGGCATCAGGTTTCTATTGGCGGCTCTTTGTATAGTGATGCTCTTGGAGACGGGGGTTCTGTAGAGGGCACCTATGTTGGAATGTTTCTGTACAATGTAAAGACTATTGTTAATGCCTTACAATAACATATGACACAAAAAATTGCCATACAAGTAGATGATTTAACTGTAGCCTATAACTACAAACCCGTGTTATGGGATATAGATTTAGTGATCCCTGAAGGAGTCTTAATGGCTATTGTGGGGCCTAATGGAGCAGGAAAATCTACCCTAATTAAGGCCATTTTAGGAATTATTGAACCCATTGCAGGTAGTGTAACTATCTACGGAAAACCTTATAAAAAACAACGAAAACTAGTAGCCTATGTGCCTCAAAAAGGGAGTGTAGATTGGGATTTCCCTACCACAGCGCTAGATGTGGTGATGATGGGAACCTATGGTAGTTTGGGCTGGATTAAAAGACCTGGCCAAAAGCAAAAAAAGGCGGCACTAGAAGCCCTTGAGAAAGTAGGGATGCTCTCTTTTAAAAGCAGACAAATTAGCCAGCTTAGCGGCGGGCAACAACAACGAATTTTTTTGGCAAGAGCATTGGTGCAAAACGCATCAATTTATTTTATGGACGAACCCTTTCAAGGGGTTGACGCCTCTACAGAGATAGCGATTATTAATATTTTAAAAGAGTTGCGTAAAGCAGGAAAAACAGTGGTGGTTGTACACCATGATTTACAAACTGTCCCAGAATATTTTGACTGGGTTACGTTTTTAAATGTAAAGAAAATTGCCACTGGAGCAGTAAAAGACATTTTCAATGATGACAATTTAACCAAGACCTACGGCATTAATTATAAAGTAGCCGTAAATAAATAAGTTTAATGAGCATCACCGAGTATTTCAACCTGTTATTTACAGACTACACCCTGCGCACCATTAGCCTAGGGACGGCTGTATTGGGAGCAATTTGTGGAATGCTCGGGAGCTTTGCTGTTTTGAGAAAACAAAGTTTGTTGGGAGATGCTATTTCACATGCTGCCTTGCCCGGCATAGCCATTGCGTTTTTAATAACTGGAGCTAAAGACACTAATATCTTACTCTTGGGAGCCTTGGTAAGTGGTTTGATTGGCGCCTTTTGGATTCGTGGAATGATATCCAAAACACATTTAAAAAGCGATACTGCTTTGGGTCTTGTTTTATCGCTGTTTTTTGGTTTTGGGATGTTACTTCTCACCTATATACAAAAACAACCCAATGCCAATCAAGCAGGACTGGACAAATATTTATTTGGCCAAGCAGCTACTTTAGTAGAGAGTGATGTGTTGCTTATGGTGCTTGTTACAGCAATCGCCCTTGTGGTTGTATTGTTGTTTTGGAAAGAATTTAAGCTTCTTCTTTTTGACTCAGACTACGCCAACACCCTTGGGTTTAACACAAAGTTTATCGATATTTTAATCACTTTTTTTATTGTTTTGGCTATTGTAATTGGGCTACAAACGGTAGGAGTTGTTTTAATGAGCGCTATGTTGTTGGCACCAGCCGCAGCCGCAAGACAATGGACAAGCAGTTTGGCGGTTATGGTTTTTCTTGCCGCTTTAATTGGCGCATTTTCTGGGGTCTTTGGCACTGCTATTAGCGCCAGCCAAGACAACCTCTCTACAGGACCAGTTATTGTATTGGTGGCTAGTTTTTTTGTTGTGGTTTCTTTTGTTTTTTCTCCAACCCGGGGGCTCTTGTTTAAACAAATAAGACTTATAAAAAACAGGCGTGATTTACAGCTTAAAAAAACCCTACAGTTTATGTATGGCATAGCCCAAACCCATGAAAACATTGACCACCCTCACACCATAAGAATATTAAATAATTTTCAAGGTTTTACCAAAAAATCATTGCGTAAAATGGAAGAAAACCAGTGGATATTACTAAACAAACAACAATGGTCTCTCACATTAAAAGGCTTTACAGAGGCGCAAAATCTTTTTAATCAACAAACCCAACATGAGTAGTCCTCAAATAGAAATACAGCTTATTGCCGCTCTAGTTGCAGCTGCTTGCGCTATCCCAGGGGTGTTTTTGGTGTTGCGTAAAATGGCCTTAATTAGTGATGCCATAAGCCACTCTATCTTGCCAGGAATTGTTTTAGGGTTTTTTATAACTCAAGATCTTAATTCTCCATTGTTAATTATTTTAGCGGCCGGTACTGGAATTATTACAGTGGTGCTAGTAGAGCGCATCCAAAAAACAGGTCTTGTAAAAGAAGACACAGCTATTGGTCTTGTTTTTCCTGCCCTTTTTAGTATTGGGGTATTGTTAATTGCTAAAAATGCCAATGACATTCATCTAGATGTAGATGCTGTATTACTTGGCGAACTGGCTTTTGCTCCTTTTGATAGGTTTTTGCTTTTAGGTATAGACGCCGGGCCAAAAGCTGCCTGGATTATGGGAGTTATTTTACTTATCACCCTTGTGTTGCTGTATTTGTTTTTTAAGGAATTAAAAGTAAGCACATTTGATGTTGGCTTCTGTCTTCTGCCCTTGGTTTTTCTCCGGCTATTTTGCATTACGGGCTAATGTCTGTGTCTTCTATTACTGTTGTAGGCGCTTTTGATGTCGTAGGAGCCATACTTGTGGTAGCCCTTATGATTGCTCCTGCTGCCGCTGCGTATTTGCTGACCGCAGATTTAAAAAAAATGTTGTGGCTCTCTGTATGTTTTGGAGTTTTTGCCGCCATTAGCGGATATTGGTTAGCGCACTGGCTGGACGCATCTATTGCAGGGTCTATAACCACAGTTCTTGGTTTAGTGTTTTTGCTGGTGTACTTTTTTGCTCCTAAAAAAGGGTTGTTGTCTGTCATGTATCGCCAAAAACAGCAGCGCACAGAGGTATCGCTACTTACCTTTTTACTGCACCTTAACAACCATCAAGAAACAGAAGAAAGACATATTAATCATTTGAGAGAGCACATTAATTGGCAACAGGTAAAGGCAAATACAGTTGTAGGGCTAGCCTTAGATAATAACCTGATTACCATCACCAATGAGGTTATTTCTCTAACAACAAAAGGGCTAAGTTTCACCCAAACGGCTCTGGAGTATATCATTACAAATAAAGACGACAAAATAGAACACCTTAAGGACGACTTCTTTTTATTTAGAGGTTAATTGTGTTTTTAAAACCACCCGAGCTATGAAAAAATTACTACTTATTTTTAGTATCGTGAGTATCATTGTTTCTTGTCAAGCATTGGCTCAAAAACAAGATACCCCTGAGACTGTTTTTAATATTCCACTTACTAAAACTAGCACACAGGCAGGAGTTTCTATAACACTGGTTGCCGTTGTAGAAGATTCTAGATGCCCTAGAGACACCACCTGTATTTGGGCCGGGAAGGCTGTAGTAAAAATTCTTGTTAGTGGAGCCGATCAAGAACTCCAGGAAATCACGGTAGTTTTTCAAAACGAATCTCAAAGCGTTATTGCTACCACAGAAGACACTGTTTTTACAGCCCTGAAATTACTTCCCTATCCTGGTGATTCTATTGGCAAAGAAGTAGGATATCAATTACAAGTTTCTAAGAAAGCGAAGACCTCTTTAAAACAATAGTGCAATGCCCCTTTAGTGGCATCCACAATTATCATTTCCGCATTTGGTGTTACCACCATCTAGGGTGCCAACAGTTTTTCTCTTTTTAGAGACAATCGCAGACCATACAAACTTGTTAACCAAATAACCAGCTGCTGCCAAAAATGTAAAAAGCACAAAGAGTTCTTGCATTGTTAATTATTTAAACCATTGATATGCGCCAAGAGCCGTTATATAAGCAATGGCTGTCATTATTATTAATTGCCACATGGGCCATTTCCAACTATTGGTTTCTCGTTTTACCACAGCCAGGGTACTCATACACTGCATAGCAAAAGCATAGAAAAGCAACAGAGAAACTCCACTAGCAAAATTAAAAAGTGGTTTTCCGGTTTTTACATTGACCTCTGCGGCCATTCTGTTTTTGATGGTTTCTACATCATCATTCCCTACACTATAAATAGTGGCTAGTGTGCCCACAAACACCTCTCTTGCTGCAAAAGAGCTTATGAGTGCAATACCAATTTTCCAGTCATAGCCTAAGGGTCTTACGGCAGGCTCAATAAACTTACCTGCATGACCAATATAGCTATGTTCTAGTTTAAATGCGGCTATTTTTGTTTCTAACTGGTTTTGAGAAATAGGAGCCTCTAAGTTTTCTTGTTGTATAATGGCTGTGGCATTGTTAAAATCTCCAGGGCCGTATGAGGCCAATACCCAAAGTATTATAGAGATGGCTAAAATGATTTTACCGGCACCTAGCACAAATGACTTTGTTTTCTCTATTACAGTAATTCCAACATTTTTAAAGAGAGGTAATTTGTAGTTTGGCATCTCTATTACAAAAAATGTTTTACTGCGTATTTTTAATACTTTATCTAGCATCCACGCAGATATAATTGCCGCTCCAAAACCTAACAAATACATAAACATTAACGTAAGCGCTTGCAGGCTAAAGATGCCTAAAACGCGCTGATCTGGTATTACTAGCGCGATAATAATAAGATATACAGGCAATCTTGCAGAACAGGTTGTAAAGGGTGTTACTAAAATGGTGATAAGACGCTCTTTCCAGTTTTCTATGTTACGGGTTGCCATAATTGCGGGTATGGCGCAGGCAGTACCAGCGATGAGCGGCACCACACTTTTACCGCTTAATCCAAAACGGCGCATGACACGATCCATTAAAAACACGACTCGGCTCATATAGCCGCTTTCTTCTAGGACAGATATAAAGAAAAACAAAAAGGCAATTTGTGGTATAAAAATAACAATACCACCCAGCCCAGGAATAATACCCTCGGCAATAAGGTTGGTGAAATCTCCAGCGGGGAGGGTGTTTTTTGCCCATTCGCCCAGAGAGGCAAAGGTGCTATCTATAAAATCCATAGGATAGCTGCTCCAGTCAAAAATGGCTTGAAAAATCAGCAATAAAACACCTAAGAAAATCACATAACCCCAAAACTTATGCATTAATACACGGTCTAATTTACCGCGTAAATCTTTGGCATTTGCTTTATCTACCAAAAGGGTTTGTTTGAGTACCTCATTGATAAACTGGTAGCGTTTGATGGTTTCTTTTTGTTGTAATCTTTTAAGGTTGCTAACACTCTCTGTTTTAAAACTAGCTACGCCTTTGAGTTGGTTTCTGTCTAGCTTTCCAAAATTTACATCTTGGGTAATAACAAGCCAAAGCTTGTAAACATCTTGATTTGGGAATGTTTTACGTAGCCTGTCAAAATACTCTGGGGCAATACTTGAAGCGCTTAAACAAGGCGTAACAGATAGGGTTTTGTAGTTGGTGATGAGCTTTTTTAAAGCTCTCAAACCCCCTATTTTCACGAGAACTAATAAGGGCTATTTTTGTTTCTAGGCGCAGCTCTAGGGCGGCAACATCTAGTGTGATGGCTTTACGCTTCATGCGGTCTGCCATGTTAATAACCAGTATAGTAGGGATGCCTAAATCTTTAATTTGAGTAAAGAGCAGTAAATTTCTTTTTAGGTTTTCTATGTCTGTAACCACAACGGCAACATCTGGAAAATCTTTGTCATTTTTATTAAGCAGCAGTTCAATTACTACATTTTCGTCCAGAGAAGAGGCGTTAAGGCTATAGGTTCCTGGTAAATCAAGCACATGGGCTTTTACTCCGCGGTCTAACTTGCAGATACCTTGCTTTTTCTCAACAGTAATTCCAGGATAGTTACCCACTTGCTGGTTTAGCCCAGTGAGTCTATTAAATACAGATGTTTTCCCTGTATTAGGATTACCAATTAATGCAACGTTAAACTGTTTGGCCATTTTATATTTGAGCTTGTGCTAAAGTCTTGTTTATTGTTTGATAATTTCAATCTCTATTTGAGCTGCTGTTTCTTTACGAATAGCCAGGTGCGCTCCATTTACGTTGAGGTACATCGGGTCTTGAAACGGTGCGGTTTGCACAAGAGCCACTTCATTGCCTGGAAGGCAGCCCATTTCCAAAAGTTTTAAAGGAACAATATCTACAGAAAACTCTTTAATAATACCGCGTTGTCCTTTTTTTAGTGATGCAATGGTAACCATTTTTATTTAGATTGATTTTAAACAAGCAAAAATAATTATTTGAAACCTACCCACAAAGCTTTGAGGGATGTATTGTGAAATTTTAACGCAACTATGGGTCTTGTGGGGAGGGTATTAATAATTGATAAGCCCAAAGAAGAGAGACTTTTTGCCTTGGTTTTGCAGCACATCAATATCATGCAAGATACGCTCCATCTCTTGGGCCTGGGTGCCATCATAAAACCCACGGATTCTTTTTTGGGTATCTATTAAAACAAAATTTTCTGTGTGCACTAGCCCCAGAGGATCATCAGGGTTTTCTTTGGCCACCAGATATTGTTTTCTAGCAAGATTGTAAATCTCTTGTTTACTACCCGTAACTAGGTTCCATTTTTTGGGGTTTATGTTTTTTTGAGTAGCGTATTTTTTAAGTTGAGATGACCGTATCAATCTCTGGCATTACAGTATGGGAGAGCAGCAGCACTCCTGGGTTGTCTTGAAGTTTATCTTGCAGCTCTAGCATATTGCTGGTCATTACAGGGCAGATGGTTTGGCAGGTGGTAAAGAAAAAATCTGCCACATACATTTTACCATCATAGGTGTCTTGGGTTATGGTTTGACCTTCTTGGTTGGTCAAGCTAAAATCTGAGATGGTATGGTATTTTTTTTGGTGTCTTATATCTTGGGCTACTAGTGCTGCGCTTACTAAAGAGGGCTGGTACACGGGCAGTACCTCTAAGGGTTTAAGCACGCTGTAAATAACAGAAATTATAACCACAGATAAACCCGTTAAAACAATAGCAAGGAGTTTATATTTTGAAAAAAAGTGTAGCATAGCCTTTAAAACAATAGGCTACAAAAATACGACCTAAAAATGATTTAAGCTGCTTAGACTCCTGCTATTTTGGCGCTAGAAGAAGTCTAAAAACAACATTTTTTTTGCACTATATAATAAGTTACTTTTGTGCCCAAGAGAAAGCCTGCATGTTTTACAAAGGGCTTTGCTTTTTTTGGTCTGGTTTTAGAGAAATAAACCAGAAAATAACAATCTATTTTATTGAGCTATGAGTCCATTTTTCGTTAAAGCGATACAATTACTACTAAGTCTATCTTTTTTGATCGTTCTTCATGAACTAGGGCACTTTATACCCGCAAAATTATTTAAAACTAGGGTAGAGAAATTTTTCTTGTTTTTTGATGTAAAGTTTGCGCTTTTCAGTAAAAAAATAGGAGATACGGTGTATGGTATAGGTTGGCTGCCACTAGGAGGATATGTAAAGATATCTGGAATGATTGATGAGAGCATGGACAAGGAACAAATGGCCTTGCCGCCACAGCCATGGGAGTTTAGATCTAAGCCAGCATGGCAGCGACTTATCATTATGCTTGGCGGGGTTACGGTAAATATTATTGTTGGATTTGTGATTTACATGGGGATTTTAAATTTCTATGGGCAAGACATCACAACCAATGAGCAGCTACCAAATGGTTTTGCTGTGCACGAGTCTTTTAATGACTATGGATTTAGTGACGGAGATCAAATTCTTAGCCTTAACGGCGAGGCCTTTGAAAATGTAACGGCAATCAACAAATATTTGTTTTTACGTGATGTAAACACCATAGAGGTACTGCATACTAATGGACAAAAACAAACCATAGAAATGCCAGAAGATATTGGCGCTATAATGTTTGAAAACGATGTGCTAAGACCCTTCACCCAAAGAGTAGCGCCAGTAATGGGCGTGATTGGAGATGAGAGTTTTCCTGCTGCTGCGGCAGGGTTTAAACTAGATGACACTATTTTGGCGGTAAACGGGACACCTATTGTATTTTGGCATGAATTCCAGAACCTGGTAAAAGAAAACGGACAAAAAGAAAATGTTTTTTTAATATCTCGTGAGGGAGCGCAGCTCACTTTAAAAGCAACTCCAAATGAGACAGGACAAATAGGGCTCCTGCCTTACAGCACCTCAATACGCAAGGAGTACACTTTGGGAGAGAGTATCACTGGAGGTGTTGGGTATGGTATGGACGTCTTGAAAGATTACGTAACACAATTTAAGTATGTGTTTACTAAAAAAGGAGCCTCACAAGTTGGTGGTTTTGGAGCCATTGGCGGCCTGTTTCCAGACACCTGGGACTGGACTAGTTTTTGGCAAACAACAGCCCTTATATCTATTATTTTAGCATTTATGAATATCTTACCGATCCCGGCGCTAGACGGTGGGCATGTGATGTTTTTATTATATGAAATGATTAGTGGCCGTAAGCCCAATGATAAATTTATGGAGTTTGCCCAAATGGCTGGGTTTTTCTTGTTAATTGCCTTGGTTTTATTTGCCAACGGAAATGACATCTATAGATACTTCTTTGGAGGTTAAAAAAAACAAAAAAAGTATTTGCCACAGATAAAAATTAATTTATATTTGCACCCGCCTAAGTATCGTAAGGGTTTTAAACACTTTGATATTGGGTATCGCTAGAGACAATAGTCTTTATTTTTCTATATGAAATTCCTCTTTAGCTCAGTTGGTTAGAGCATCTGACTGTTAATCAGAGGGTCCTTGGTTCGAGCCCAAGAAGAGGAGCGAAAATTAGAAGCCTTCACAGCAATGTGAGGGCTTTTTTTATAGGCCTCTAACCAGTTGTTAAACCTTCTAAAAGGCTTACACTACTTTTATCTATACAACTCAAAGAACAGAATAAAACTACTAAAAATTGACAGACTTTTGACAGACATTTACGTTCTTTTCGCCTTTTACAATCTTTAACAACCTATGTTGTGCCAACATATCTGCTCTAAAGAGGAATTTTAAAAAGAAAAAACCCTCACATTTCTGCAAGGGTTTTATACTATGTATGGTGTTTAGTTAATACGAACTGCATTAAATTCAATTCTTATAGGAGCTGGTATATCATACTGATTTGTGTCAACATTATAAAAGTAAAGAATACCTTCATAAGTTGCTTTTAAAGTTTCTCCAAAATCAACCCCAGTATTAATTGGTTGTGTGCCTAAATCTGTAACATTAATATTTGTAATTACTCCCATATCACCCGTTCCATATTCTTTAAAATTTGCACCAGTACCTGGCAAAGAACCAATACTTATTAAATAGTCACTAATGTAACTTCCGGATAGCTGGCTTATTCTACCCGTATTACTTCCTAATTGAGCATCATCAAGAACAAGAAATAAATTCATAGTTTGCCCGGAAATATAAGAAACATCGGTTATATCTGAAATAGATAGGGATATAGCCCATTGGGGGACTATACCTGTATAACATTGGTTTTTGTTTATAAAACTATTTAGGTTTGATGTGTTGCCTTGTACCCTATTTATAACCCCACCAAATTCAACTTCGAAGAAATAGTCAACATTATTACTGTTATTTGAATTGTTGTTAGAATTATTACTATCCTCACCACTACAAGCAACGATAAGCACAGTTAAAAATAGATAGAGTAGTTTTTTCATAATGTAAATTGTTTAATGTTTTGAACAAATATAAAACAAAAGTATAAAGTGGTGTGGTACAACTTTGGTACACAAAAAACCCCTACTAAATAGTAAGGGTTATAGGGAGTTTTAAGGAGTACAGTTAGCGAAGCTGGGTTTTATATTACACCTAGCATCAACATCTCATCTGCATTAAGACCAACTCTAATACATATATTTTTATTATATTCTTTAATAGCTCCATTTAATGTAAATAGCCTTATTACCGCCCAAAAACCAAATCCTCCGAGAGTAATATAGAATAGTATCTGTAGGCCAATTTTATCTAAAGAACCATAGCTCCATCCTAAGAAAAGAAAAAGTAACCAAGTATTTGTCTTGTTTGCAAGTTGATTTTGAGCCAATAACATTTTTGAAGAATCATTTTCCATATTTGTTTTATTTAGGTTGTTTGTTGTCTTGCTAAGATACAGATAATTAGTTGATTAGTTAAATTACATAAAAAAAAACCCTACTAAATTAATAGTAAGGGCTATAGGGAGTTATTTAAATTATTATGGATTTTAAAAGTTTTATTTATAACAAAAAAACAAAAACATCTAATTTGTTAGGGGTTCTATATGTAATTGTTGTAACCATTGTTACTGTCGCATTAGTGTATTGGATAAGCAAATTATAGGCCGTATCTTCCCCAGCTTTAATTCAGCTATTTCTATACCTTTTAAATTGGTTACACTTACATTGATTATATTTGAAAAAAGCATGGTAAATGGAATGGTATCTTAAAAACAGAAAAAAAATATTTATAGCCACCTTAGGCTATGTTGTCTTTAGATTAGTGTATCTATACGCCCTTTAATTTAGCAACTACTAATCCCTTAAATAGGCTACACTAATTTGATTATGAAATACCCTTTAAAAAAAATTGCATTAATAACTGAAATAATTGGAGGGCTTGCTTTATTTATATCACTAATTTTTGTTGGTGTTCGGTTTAAAGAAAATACGATAGCAACAAAATCTGCTACTGCAAACGCCGCAAACGCAATAACTGTTTCTTGGTATACTGAAACCGGTAATAGTGAACAATCAAGCCAACTTCTATGGAATTATATAAAGGACCCAAAAAGTATAACAACCAGTGCTGAAAAATTTCAAGCTACTATATTAATGCACGGCTTAATATTATCGTTTCAAAACAATTACTATTTAGCAAATGAGGGTACTCTTGACCAGAATGTACAAGAATCTCTTACCGCCTCTATTAGTGCCATAAAAAACCAACCAGGGTGGCAGGAATATTGGGAGAATAGAGAGTCTCATTTCTTTGTGGAATTTAGAGATTATATGAACTCAATTTTGACATCAGATTCTGAAGTAAATGAAGGTCTTTATGATACTTTGAAAGGAAATTAAAAAACAACAATCTATAGGGTTATTATTTGTTTATTAAACCATAGGCCATATCCTTGTTGCCTTAATCTAGCTATTTCTAACCCCCTTAAATAGCTTAAACTTCCTCTCATAGAGGATTGTCTCAATTATAGAGAGTTATTAAAGTTGTAAAGAGGCCATTTATAGATATTGGGTTGAGGTTTGCGGACTCTTAATTCAATAAAATTGTTTAAGTTTGAGCTTAACCTTAATTTAAAATAAAATGAAAAACTACGCACTTATTGCATTTGCATCACTGTTATTTTTCTCTTGCGCAGACCAGCAAGACTTAACCCTTTTTAATACAAACAAAGCTATTGCTCAAAAAGTTGTAGAAAGTTACACTTCTCCTACAAATTTCGAACAGTTTAAGTCTATGCTAGACGAAAAAATAGAACATCAATCTCCAATGTATGGAGCAGGTGTCGTAGGCTATGATCAAGTACTTGAGCAAGCAAATTATTACATGTCTAATTTTTCAGATGTTACTTTTGATGATGCAGTTTGGTTGCCAGGTGTAAATAACGAGACACTTAAAGCAGACGGTAGTGTTAGAGTGTATGGAACTTGGAACGGTGTTAGTAAAGCTACAGGGAAAAGTTTTTCTGTTGATAGCTACCACTATTTTGAAATTAAAGACAGTAAAGTTATGCTTTCTGGAGATTTCTTTGATGCTACAGGAATGATGATGGCCGTTAGTGCAGACCCAGAAGTTGAAGAAGCTGAGTAATTTAAATCCTTGATTTCTAACATCTAATCAAAAAAGAAACTACAAAAACCCGCTGCAATTGCAGCGGGTTTTTTATAGTACAAATCATCTATATTTGAAAAAAATAAAACACCACCTTAATGAGCAAACTACTTTCTTACAGGCCTGATATTGATGGCTTAAGGGCTATATCTGTGCTTGTTGTTATTTTATTTCATGCAGATTTACTATGGATACAAGGCGGGTTTATTGGTGTTGATGTGTTTTTTGTTATCTCTGGATATTTAATTACAAGGTCTATAGATAAAGAAATGCTGGGCACTATTTTTTCATTCAAGGCATTTTATTTGAGACGTATACGGCGCATAATACCTGTTTTGGTATTTGTTATGTTAGTGATAACCGTACCTGCTTGTATGTTTTTGTTTGCCAATGACTTAGAGGCATTTGGAAGATCAGCGCTTCACACTATTTTAAGCACAAATAATTTTTATTTATGGATAAGTGGCAGTAACTATTTTGTTGGAAATACAGAATTAATGCCCCTACTGCACACTTGGTCTTTATCTGTTGAAGAACAATTTTATTTTATCTGGCCGCCAATTCTACTACTATTACATCGGTATTTAAACCTTAAAAACAGATTGTATTTTATTGTTTTCTTTATTGTAATTGGTTTAGGATTGTCTGTGTTTTTAGCATCATATTATCCAAAAATAGCTTATTTCCTATTGCCAGCTAGACTCTTTGAACTTGCTTTAGGGGCTGGACTGGCCTTGTTTTGGGATAAAATACCTGAGCTATCAAGAAATAAAAACAATGGGATTTCTGTTGTAGGATTATTGCTAATACTATTGCCTGTATTTCTATTAAATGGCTTGAGCACATTCCCTGGGTTTAATGCATTTTACCCGTGTCTGGGAGCGGTATTACTTATATTGTCTGGGAAAAACACACAAAAAAAAGGAATCATAAACAGATTATTAGCCTTTAAGCCATTGGTCTTTATGGGGCTATTGTCTTATTCTATGTATTTATGGCATTGGCCCATCTTTTCTTTTATTAAATATTTTGGGCTTGAACTCACCTTAGATAAATTAATACTTGCACTCACCTTAACTGTGCTGTTGTCTTACTTTTCATGGAGATTTATCGAAAAACCATTTAGGTATAGATTCAAATATAATTTCTCAAAAACCATTTTGGTTATCTTATTGCCTAGTCTTCTCATTATTGGAGCTATTTATGGTGTTTTAGACGGCAAAGACGGCTTCCCAGAGCGTCATCCTAACTTGATTGAGTTTGATAAGAAAAACAATTATCCTAATAAACTAAGAAGAAATTGTTATGATGTTTTTAAAGTAGGAAATTGTGATCAGTGTGGTTTAGGAGTTAAAAAAGACACCTTAGATGGTGTGCTTATTGGAGACTCTTTTGCCAATCATTCTGCAGCTTTTATAGACGTTTTGGCAAAAGATTCTGGTCTCTATTTCCATGACAGTGCGGCTGGGGGATACCCACTGCTGTATGATGTAGATGACCAGACAGGCGCCCCAACTAGAGATACTGCCTACGGAGAGAAAAGATTGGCGTATGCTAAAAAGTTTAAAACCATCATTGTGGCAACCAACTGGGAACGATTCATTGATAAAGAGTCTAAAAACTACAAGCTAGTAATGTCAACCATTAAAGAGCTAATAGATTTAGACAAAAATGTAATTGTTATAGACCCTCTAAGAACAGTAAGTGAGATGAATCTTCATAAAATGAAATTATTAAAAACCAATAATGGGCCATCTATAGTAAAGCAGGATCTATTAATCCCGTTTGAAAAGCGCCCTGACACATATATCGTTTACGAGATTAACAGAAAACACCCAGAGGTTACCATTATTAATCTTAATGATGTTATGTGTTATGACACAGGCTGTAACTATGAGATAGATAACAGTATTGTTTACAGAAATGGAAATCACCTCAATACAAGTGGAGCCACTTTATTGGCGAGAAAATACATACTAGAAAAAGGAAATCCGCTCAAGTTTTTACAATAAGGAGCAGTACTAAAAATCTTATAAATATAAATTACATCTGTATTATGAAACTCTTCAGAAAAGTAAGATCCAGCCTATTGGTTAAAAACAAAAAAGGCAAATACCTGCAGTATGCTCTTGGAGAAATTGTACTTGTGGTTATTGGTATTCTAGTGGCCATACAGCTAAACGACTTAGGCCTTCAAAACAGTAATAACACCCAAAAAAAAGAAGTTTTAAGCGCATTACAACTCGAGTTTGAGGCCAATTTGCGACAGCTAGATACTGTGATTTTTTACAATAAAGAGGTCCCAAAGGCATATTTTGTTGGTAACAGCATGATTAAAAACCAACATAAAAATTATACGACAGCCCAGTATAATGATCTTATTTTGGGACTTGGCTGGACCTATACCTTTAATCCAAGCAATGGAGCTTTGCGCTCTGCAATATCATCAAGTGAGATCCATTTAATCAAAAACAAGCGTCTTATTGAAATCCTCTTTTCCTGGGAAGATGTAATTAAAGACTCAGATGAGGAGGCCCTAACCATTCGCAAGTTTCAATATGAGTCTCTGGTTATGAAGGCCAACTATATAAGTGCTATTGGTGAATGGAAAGCCATTTTTCCTGAGATGCTTTCTCCAAAAACTCCTTCCAATTTTAAAGGACTTTTACAAGACAAAGCCTTTGAAAATTATTCGATACGCTCTTGTGCATACGCCAAAGAATACCTCAGTGAGTTAAATGATATTAAAAATCAAAACCAAGAAATTTTACTATTAATTAACCAAGAATTAAAAAAATAACACCCAACCACCAAAACCCTGTGTGTCCCAATGCCAGCGATGTTTTAGGGCTTTACAATACAAAAAAGCGGCATATCATGATGATGTGCCGCTTCTAAATATAAAGATATATGTTTTATGCCTTGGCCATACGAGCATTTACAGCATCCCAGTTAATAACATTAAAAAAGGCGCTTACGTAATCTGGACGTCTGTTTTGGTAGTTTAGGTAGTATGCGTGTTCCCAAACATCAATACCTAAAATTGGTGTCCCGCCACAACCAACACCTGGCATCAGTGGGTTGTCTTGGTTAGGGCAACCACATACATCTAAAGATCCATCTTTAGCTACACATAAAAATGCCCATCCAGAGCCAAACTGTGTTTTGGCTGCTGTTGCAAAAGTTTCTTTAAAAGCATCAAAACTCCCAAAAGAGGCGTCAATAGCGGCTGCTACTGCTCCTGTTGGAGCACCTCCACCGTTTGGTGTCATTACTTCCCAAAACAAAGAGTGGTTGTAAAAACCGCCACCATTGTTTCTTACGGCCTTGTTGTTCATGTCTAGGTTTTGAAGAATCTCTTCAATGCTATTTCCTTCCATGTCTGTACCTTCAATAGCAGCGTTGAGGTTGTTGGTATATCCTTGGTGATGTTTTCCGTGATGGATCTCCATGGTTCTTTGGTCTATATTTGGTTCTAATGCATTGTGAGCATATGATAATTGTGGTAATTGAAAAGCCATAATAAGAAATTTTAAAATTATTGTTTTTAATCTTATGCAAAGTTACACATTAAGGGCTAAATATACTGTTATAGAAATATTAAGGTTTTAATACCTCCCAAGAAAGCTTTTATTGACATCTACTTTTGCGTAATTTAGTGCAAAATATTAATCTTGAAAAACGACACTCCTTTTTTAATTTATGACGCCGCAGCGGGCAGCGGTAAAACATATACCCTGGTAAAAGAGTACCTGGGGTTTTTGTTGAATCAACAAAAAAACAACTACTACCAATCTTTACTGGCCCTTACCTTTACCAATAAGGCTGTTGCAGAGATGAAAGATCGCATCATTGAAAATTTGGTGGCCTTTTCTTCAACATCTTCTGTAGCAAACCCCCCACAAATGATGCAAGATCTTGCATCAGAGTTGTCCCTAGGGCTTCCTAAAATTCAGGCAAGCGCAAAGGCAATACTCAACCACATACTACATAACTATGCAGGGTTTAGTGTAGAGACTATCGATAAATTTAACCACCGCCTTATTCGCACTTTTGCGAAAGATCTCTCCTTGCCTAGTAATTTTGAGGTGGTTTTAGATCCAACGGCATTACTCAAAGAGGCAGTAGATAAACTCATAGACAAAACAGGGGTAGACCAAGCCATCACAAAGGTATTAGTTGCCTTTGCCTTAGAAAAAGCCGATGATGATAAATCCTGGGACATCTCCAAAGATATTTTTAAAGCAGCAACACTCTTAAACAATGAAGATGATGCGGCGCACCTTACACTTTTTAAAGACAAAACACTCTCAGACTTTGAAGACTTTAAAAAAGAACTTCACAAAAACAAACACCTTGGTGAAGGTGCTATTTTAAAAGCGATCAAAGTTGTTACTGATATTATAGAAACCCATGGCCTGGACAAAAAATCCTTCTCAAGAGGTTCATTTATCACCTTTATAGAAAGATTAAAAAGCAAAGAGTATGGCAAGATAGATTTTTCAGCCATGTGGATACAAGACCTTGCACAAAAGCCAATGTATGGCGTCACCTGGGCAAAAAAAAATGAAGCCCTTGCAGCGATTATAGATCAAAACCAATCAGTCTTTGAAGCCTTTATCGCCGCTGCTCAAAAACAAGTAAACAACCTTAGGTTTATTGCCGCCATTTTAAAAAACCTCACCCCGCTTTCTGTAATTAATCTAGTGAGCAAAGAACTTGCCACACTACAAGAGGAGCAAAGCCTTGTTCCCATTGCACAGTTTAATGCCCTTATACATAAAGAAATAAAAGACCAGCCGGCTCCCTTTATCTATGAGCGCCTGGGAGAGCGGTATAGCCATTTCTTCATTGATGAGTTTCAAGACACCTCTGTTATGCAATGGCAAAACATGATTCCTTTGTTGGACAACTCCCTATCTCAGGCCCAAACCTCCAAAGAAGGCTCACTTCTTTTGGTAGGAGATGTAAAACAAGCAATTTACAGATGGAGGGGCGGTAACCCAGAACAGTTTTTATCACTCATCCATGAAAATTCTGCTTTTGACACGGTACGTCCTGTGATAGAAAACCTGCCTAAAAATTACCGCAGTTTAAAAGAGATTATTGACTTTAACAACAACTTTTTCACCTACGCCTCCCAATTCTTAGAAGACCCCCAGCATGAAAAATTATATATAGATGGCAACAATCAAGGATGTAATGAAAAAGCAAATGGATATGTTAATTTAGAATTTATTGAAGCCCAAAACAAGGAAGAAAAAAACCAATTATACGCAGAAAAAACCCTTGCTATTGTCAAGCAACTAAACCAGCAAGGATTTGCCTACAGTGATATTTGCGTGTTAACCCGCAAGAAAGATGACGGGGTGTTTTTAAGCACCTATCTTATGGAGCATGATATAAATGTTATCTCCTCAGAGACCTTATTGCTAGAAAATGCAGATGTGGTTAAATGTATTTACAACACCATTTTATTTAGTGTACAACCCACAGACACACAAACCAAAATACGGGTGCTAGATTTTTTGCACACTCATTTTAAAATAGCCATAGATAAGCACTCCTTTTTCACTTCGTTTTTGGAGCAAGGAGCTCTTTTTTCTGAAACACTAAAAAAATATGGTATTGATTTCGATCTTTACAAGTAGCGCAAAAATCTTTATATCAAGGCGCTGAGTATATTGTAAAACACTTTGGTTTAGATAAAATTGCAGATGCCTATTTATATGGCTTTATGGATCTTGTTTTTGAATACCAACAAAAACCACAGGCAGATACCTTAGGCTTTTTAGACTTTTGGGAAACAAAAAGACAGACCGCCTCTATTGCCTGTGGAGAAAACACTAACGGGGTGCAGTTCATGACTATTCATAAGGCCAAAGGGCTAGAGTTTCCCGCGGTCATATTTCCATACGCCAATATAGAACTCTACAAAGAGCAGGAACCCAAGACTTGGATTTCGGTTCCAGATACTTGGAGCCAAGACTTTGATCAAACACTTATTAATTACAATAAAAGTATTGCCGATTACAACCCACAAGGCGCGGCTATTCATACAAAAAGAAGACAAACCATAGCCCTAGACAACTACAACCTATTGTATGTAACTCTTACGCGCGCCGTAGAGCAGCTATATATCATTACAGAGAGTCCCAAGCCAGGTTAAAGATAACTTGCAAAATTTTCAGCAACTTTTTTCTGAATTTTTAAAGCATCAGGGCACGTGGGACGAAAATCAAAAGGTGTATACCTTCGGAAATTTTAACCCTCAGGCTCACGGTAAAACCAAACAAACCAGTAAAAGGGTGTCACCTAAATTTATAAGTAGTACCCCCCAAGGACATAATTTGCATATCATAAACAACAGGGGAGTTGGTACAGATATAAAAATAAAAGAAGCAATTGCAGAAGGAAATCTTTTTCATGACACCATGCAGGAAATTAAATATCATGGTGATGAGGCATTTGTTTTTCAGAAATTAAGACGCCTAGCCACTATCTCTGAAGAAAAAATAGCCGCTTTGCAATTAAAGGTGCAAACCGTATTACAAGATCCAGCTCTGTATCCCTTATTTGAAAATGATGCCCAGGTATATAATGAGCGTGATATTATCACTAAGCAAGGGCACAGCTTAAGGCCTGATAGATTAAACTTTCATCCTCAAACAAACTCGGTATCTATTATAGATTACAAAACAGGGACTCCAAACTATGAGCATGAAGATCAAATTAACGGCTATGCCACCGCTCTTGTAGAGATGGGGTACACCATTAAAGACAAAATTTTGGTGTATACAAATCAAACAATACTAATAAATAAAATTTAACTTTGCTTTTTTAAAATCATAGTAAACCACACACATGTACGGAAACATTAAGGAGCATTTACAAAAGGAAATACAAGACATTAAGGATAATGGTCTTTTTAAAACAGAGCGAATCATCACCTCCCCTCAAGGCGCAGAAATAACAATTAATACCGGAGAAACAGTACTAAACTTTTGCTCAAACAACTACCTAGGGCTTTCTTCTCATCCAGAAGTTGTACAAGCGGCAAAAGACGCTATGGACACCCATGGTTTTGGAATGTCATCGGTTCGTTTTATTTGTGGCACCCAAGACATCCATAAAAAATTAGAATCTAAAATCGCAGATTTTTACGGCACCCAAGACACTATATTGTACGCCGCTGCTTTTGATGCTAACGGAGGTGTTTTTGAACCTCTACTAGGTAAAGAAGATGCTATAATTAGTGATTCTCTAAATCATGCCTCTATTATTGACGGCGTGCGTTTGTGTAAAGCAGCACGATACAGGTATGCAAATAATAACATGCAGGAGCTTGAGCAAAGACTCATAGAGGCAAATGAAAATGGCGCTCGTTTTAAAATCATTGTAACAGACGGGGTCTTTTCTATGGACGGCGTTGTTGCTTCTCTAGATAAAATTTGCGATTTAGCAGATGCCTATGACGCACTTGTGATGATTGATGAGTGTCATGCAACTGGTTTTATTGGTCAAACAGGTAGAGGAACCCTTGAAGACAAAGGCGTTATGGGCCGTATCGATATTATTACCGGAACCCTAGGAAAAGCTATGGGAGGCGCCATGGGAGGATACACTACCGGCAAAAAAGAAGTCATTGAGTTATTACGCCAACGTTCTCGCCCGTATTTATTTTCAAATTCATTGGCTCCTGCAATTGTAGGGGCTTCCATAAAAGTGTTTGAAATGCTTGAGAGTGATACCACGCTAAGAGATGTTTTAGAAAATAACACGAATTACTTTAAAAAAGCAATGAAAGAAGCTGGTTTTGATATTGTAGATGGTGACTCTGCTATTGTTCCAGTAATGTTGTATGATGCCAAGCTTTCTCAGACCATGGCAAACATGCTACTGGAAGAAGGGATCTATGTGATAGGCTTCTTCTACCCAGTGGTACCAAAGGATAAGGCCAGAATTAGGGTGCAGTTATCTGCAGCACATACCAAAGCACATCTAGACAAAGCTATACAAGGATTTATTAAAGTGGGTAAGAAACTTGATGTAATATAGCCTCCAAGGAGATATAAATACGCAAAAACACTTTGAAATTATTAAAATTTTAATAGATTTGTTTTTGTTAATAAACTTTAACAACTTACTTTTGCATTAAATAATACATATAACTAAACAAATAATTATGAAACATCTTAAAAGTATCTTAGTTGCTGCCCTTGTTCTATTAGTAACAGGCGTAACAAATGCTCAAGATAAAAACAATCCATGGGCTATCGAGGTAGGTGTAAACGCAGTTGATACTTTCCCAACAGGTCTTAGAGACGGACAAACAGACAAAGATTTCCAAAACGGGACTCTTTTTTCTGAATATTTTAATGTGAGAGATCATTATAACATTCTTCCATCTGTATCTAGAGTTGCAGTAGGGTACTACCTAGGAGACGGATTTACAATGGGCGCAGTAGGTACTGTGAACAAAATTGAAAGATTAGGAACACGTTGAAATAGAAAGTATAACATACTACGGTTTTGATGGAGAAATTAAATATAGCTTCAGAGAAATGCTAGGTAACGGTTGGGTTGACCCATCTATCGGTATTGGTGGAGGTTACACTTGGCTTGGTGATGCCAGATTTGGTACTGCCAATGGTATAGCTGGTGTTAAGTTTTGGATGTCAGAATCTTTAGCTGTAAACTTCCAGTCTACCTATAAGCATTCTTTCGAAGATTACGGAGCTAAGCATTTCCAACACTCTGTTGGTGTATTGTTTAAGTTTGGTGGAAAAGATACAGACTCAGACGGTGTGTATGACCACGAAGATGCTTGTCCAGAAACTGCAGGTCTTGCACAATTTAACGGTTGTCCTGATACAGACCTTGACGGTGTAGAAGACAGAGAAGATACGTGTCCTAATACTCCAGGTCTTGCAGAATTTGCAGGTTGCCCAGATACAGACGCTGATGGTGTTGCAGATCCACAAGATGCTTGTCCTACTGTTGCAGGTCTAGCTTCTATGAATGGTTGTCCAGATGCTGATGGTGATGGTGTTACTGATGCAGATGATGCATGTGCAGATCAAGCTGGTGATAAAGCTAACAAAGGATGCCCATGGCCAGATAGTGATAACGATGGTGTTTTAGACAAAGACGATGAATGTCCTGCAGTAGTTGGTACTGTTGCAAACAAAGGATGTCCAGAAATACCTCAATTAACTATTGAGATCATGAAAGACCTTAATGACATGTCAAAAACTATCTTGTTTGATATTGGAGAATCTACAGTACATTCAGATTCTTATGATACACTTCAAAAAATGAAAGATATCATGAGTATGTATTCAGATGCTTCTTTTGTAATCACTGGTTACACAGATAACACTGGTAGCGATACTAAAAACCAAACACTTTCTGAAGAGAGAGCTATGGCTGTGAAAACATATTTAGAATCACTAGGACTTACTGCAGGTAGATTATCTACAGAAGGTGCTTCAACTTCTAACCCGGCTGCTTCAAATAACACAAGAGCTGGTAGAAAGCAAAACAGACGTGTAGAGATTTCTTCTAAAGAGTAATCTTCCACAAATAAATACTAGAAAACGCCTCCTTTTAAGGGGGCGTTTCTTATTTTTATAACATGCATACTTTCCTAGAAGAAACAATTCAATACCTCACAAAAAAACACGGGTCTTTATCACAGCTCACTATTATTCTTCCAAGTAAGAGAGCGGGTGGGTTTCTCTTAAATTACTTAAAGAAGCAAGCCCTAAGTACTAGCTTCGCCCCTAAAATTATTAGCATAGAAACATTTATTGAAAACGTTTCTGACCTTCAGATTATTGACCCAACGGCGCTGTTGTTTAAAAGCTATGAAACCTATCTCAAACTAGATAGTATCCCAGAGAAAGAAAGTTTTGACACCTATAGCACATGGGCCGCTACATTGCTAGGAGATTTCAATGAGATTGACCGTTACCTTTTGGATACTCATTCGTTTTTTAATTACCTCAATGATATTCAAGATTTAAATCATTGGTATCTTAGAGACGATAAAACCCCGCTTATAGAAAAATACCTTGCTTTTTGGAACAGCCTCCATGAGTTTTACAAGACACTAAAAGACAGCTTATTAAAAGACCACCTAGGCTACCAAGGGCTAGTGTATAGGAAAGCGGCCGAAGACATCTCTCATTACATGGAGGCCAACCAAAGCACAAAGCATGTTTTTATAGGTTTTAACGCACTTAATACCGCAGAGCAGAACATACTCCAAGAACTTCTAGAACTAGACCAAAACGAGGTTATTTGGGATACAGACAGCTATTTCTTTGAAGACACGACTCACAGTGCGTCATTGTTTTTAAGAGGGTACAAAAATAATTGGAAGCACTACCAAAAAAAACCATTCACCAACATTGCTAGTAATTTTATAAAACCCAAGACATTTTCTTTTGTTGGGGTTCAAAAAAATATAGGGCAAGTTAAATATGTAGGCAATCTATTGGCTACATACACCAAAGAACAACTAGCCCACACTGCCATTGTTTTGGCAGACGAAAACCTATTAGTGCCTCTATTACACTCACTACCAGAAAACGTTGATCAAGGTAAACATTACCATGGGGGTAGCGCTAAAAACGATGCCCTTTGCTACTTTTTTTGAAATTCTATTCACGGTAAAAGCAAAACCTGCTGGCAGTTATTACTATAAAGATGTACAATCTATTTTAAGCCACCCTTTTATTAGCAACTTGATGGTTAGTGCCGGCGCTACTTTAGCCCAGATTAAAAAGGAGAATATAACCCATAGCACCCAGGGGTATTTACAGTCAATTTCAGACCCAAAGGATCATGAAATTTTACAGTTGCTATTTCAAGACTGGGGCCTTGACAGCGGTGTGGCCATTACCAGTTGCAATAAATTATTGGAGCTTGCAACCTCGCGCAATCTAAGTTCTATAGAAGAAGTTTCTGTATCCTATTTGCAAGAGATATTTTTGAAAATTGCCGCTCTTAATGATTCTTATAGCTATGTAACAACACTTAAGACAGTGCAACAGCTATACAGAGAACTCATAGCAAATACAACCCTAGATTTTAAAGGAGAGGCCTACCAGGGGCTTCAAATTATGGGGGTGTTAGAGTCAAGGGTTTTAGACTTTAAAAATGTAATAATGACCTCTGTAAACGAAGGTACTTTACCCTCTGGAAAATCGAACACCTCTTTTATTACCTATGATTTAAAAAAACAATACAACCTGCCAAGCTTTACAGAGAAAGACGCTATTTACACCTACCATTTCACTCATCTATTACAAAGAGTAGAAACGGCCACCCTACTATATAATACCCACACAGAGGGATTAAATACAGGGGAGAAAAGTAGATTTTTATTACAACTTGAAGTGGCCAAAGTGGCCAATCACACCATCACTCATACTACCGTGAGCCCAACGATAAGCATGGGCCAAAAAACAATGGCACGTATAGAGAAAACCCCGAAAATTTTAGAGCGTTTGCAAGAAATAGCCTCCAAGGGTTTTTCTCCGTCTTCTCTTACTAGTTATATTAGAAACCCTATAGATTTTTATTTTCAGAAGGTGTTAAAAATCCAAGAGCATCAGCAAGTGGAAGAAACTGTAGCGGCCAACACCCTAGGAACCATAGTGCATGACACCCTTGAGGAGTTGTATACTCCCTTTGTTTCTAAGGCATTATCGGTAGCTGCTTTAGAGAGCATCTATCCTAAAATTTCGGCAGAGATCACGGCACAGTTTATAAAAAGCTTTAAGGGTGGAGATTTCTCAACTGGTAAAAACCTACTCATTTTTGAAGTTGCAAAAAAGTATGTTTCCAATTTTATTGATTTTGAAATCAAAGAGGTAAAGGCAGGCAATGAAATTATAATTAAAGCACTTGAGGCAGATTTAGGCATTAGCGTTGAGGTGCCGGGGCTTGATTTTCCGGTTCGTGTTGGCGGGAAGGTAGACCGCATAGACCACTACAACGGCCAGATGCGTATTATTGATTACAAAACAGGAAAAGTAGAGCAAAAGGATCTGGTAGTTTCGCACTGGGAAAAAATAAGGCAAGAATACTCCTTTAGTAAAGCGTTCCAGGTACTAACCTACGCGCTTATATACAATGACACAGCGCCAATTACCCAGGCATTTGGAGGTATTATTTCTTTTAAAAACTTGGGCAGTGGCTTTTTAAAATTCACAGAAAAAACAGACAAAAAAGACACGACCATCACTCAAGACACACTGGTTTTATTTAAGGAGCAACTCGTTGCTCTAATTCAAGAAATATGTGATATGAGCATAGATTTTCAAGAAAAAGAGGTGTAGATGCAGCGTATCAAAAATCAAGTATTGGCCCCGTTACAAGAAGCACAAAAACCTATTGTGTATGACGCCTATTTTAAAAATGACGGCAAGGCTAAAGCAGTTGTAATTTTTTGTCACGGCTATAAAGGTTTTAAAGATTGGGGTCCTTGGCATTTGGTTGCCAGCCGCCTTTGCAAAGGCAGGGTTCTTTTTTCTGAAATTTAATTTCTCCCACAATGGCGGTACTGAACACCAACCCATTGATTTTCCAGATGTAGAGGCTTTTGCGCAAAACAACTATACCATAGAGCTTGATGATGTTGATAGGGTCTTAGATTTTATTTGCGCAGATTCTAACTATAGTAACCAGATAGATGTCTCAAAAATAAGCTTAATTGGCCACAGTAGAGGCGGGGGTATTGTACTTATTAAAGCCCAAGAAGATCCAAGGGTAAACAAGGTTGTTACCTGGGCAGGGGTGAGTGATTATAGGGCGCGTTTCCAAGAAAATACTCCAGGATTTTTAGAATTTAAAAAACAAGGCGTTTATTATGTGCAAAACGCCAGAACAAAGCAGCAGATGCCTCACTACTGGCAGTTTTACACCAATTTCATAGAAAACCAAAAGCGTCTCACCCTACAAAGAGCTGCGCAAGAGTTACAAAAACCACTGCTAGTGGTTCATGGAGAGAAGGACACTACGGTGGGTATGCAAGAGGCCCAAAATTTACACAAATGGAGTAGTTTTAGCGAGCTTTTTATAGCCCCAGAAGCTAACCATGTTTTTAATGCCAAACATCCTTACTCCAAGGCTAGTATGCCAAAGGCGCTTACTGATGTTGTAGCAAAAACAGTTTTGTTTTTTAGCGCTTAAATGATGTTTTTTTGAGCCTTATAATAGCTGCTTTTAATCTGATTATTTATATTGCAACAAACACAATGAATTATGAGACACGTTTTTTATGTAATTATAGCCCTATTTATTTTCTCTTGTGAAACCGATGATAATGGTTGCCCTGGAGAACTTACATTAACCACGGATCTATTGGAGGCAGAGGTGCGTTACACTGCAGTTTCAAATGTTGAAAACTGTCTAACATACAAAGATGCCCTTACCCAATATATTGATTGTTCATCCTTACTTGCAGATTTTGAGAGAGATATATATCGTGAAATTATTTCTTTTTTACCCTGTTCAGATAATGAAATCACACTTTCCTTAGAAGGAACCTGGAATTTAACATCCATTGTCAATGCAGGGGGCCCTGTAGATATAATCGCAACCTGTGCGAATGAAAATTACATCGTTGCAGCTGCAAGCTCTGGGACGGCATATTTTCATTTTAATGAAGATCAAAACGGCAATTCTGTACCTTGTTTTCTAGGTGACACAGATAATTTTACCTACACAAATTTCCCAGAGGGTTCAAGCCAATTTATATTAACCACAGAATCTGGGGAGACCCTAGCGGGGATATTGATAGAATTTGGGACTGAGTTATCTATAACCGATAATGAAGATGTTTTAACATTTACAAAGCAGTAAATCCTTTTAAAACCCTCACAGATCATAAAAAAAAGCAACACCGACAAGATGTTGCTTTTAAGTGGAGAATATCGGATTCGAACCGATGACCCTTTGACTGCCAGCCAAATGCTCTAGCCAAGCAAATACTTCATATTTAACAACTTAAGAACAGATAATATAAATGTCTGTCAAAAGTCTGTCAATTATGAGTGTAAAATACCCTAAAATCAAGTTCGACAATAAGCAACGTGTCTTTGTTGTTTTTTATCACAATAACAAAAGGTATCGCCTATCTAATGGAAGTAAAGTCAATATAGATATTTACCCTAATTCCTATCCCATTAGTAAACGTGAAGAAATAGCTAACCTATTAGCAGCAGAAGTATTTAAGTATATATCAAGTGGTTTAATTATAAATGAAGCTAAAAACAAACTTCTTTATAAAACAGATTTACAATACTTGGAGATAGCCTTGAATAACAAATTAAAAGAGAATTACTCTGGCACATATAAAACAATGTTGAGGTTTGTTTATGATGGATTTACATCCAAGTTAAATAATACAACACTATCATCTAAAGCAGTTAATTTATATTTAGATAAATATACGTTAGGAGTATCCTATAACACCATTAAAAAGCACCTTAACGTGCTTATAAATGAAGCAAGGAGTTTGGGAATGCAGAGTAATCCTATGGTGTCTATAAAGGCTAAAAAGAGTAAAGCTAAACTTCATAAACCTTATCCTAACATTAAAGAAATACTGGATGAGGTAAAGCTGTTTAACAGCAATCTTTATTTGTGCTGTTTAATGACTTATGGTTGTCTTTTAAGACCACATAGAGAAATAAGAGAACTTACTTGGAAGGACTTTTCTGATGATTTAAGTTTTATTCATTTGTCTGGTAATAGAAATAAATCCGGAAGAAATAGAATAGTTCCAGTACCCTCTTACATAAGAGATATACTTGCAAAAGGAGAAAGAGATAATAATATCTTTTCTGGTAAACCTCAACCTTTAAACCAAGACTATTTTAAGACACTTTGGGGGCGTTTTAAGAGACAATCTAACTTGCTTGAACAAGACCAAACACTTTACTCATTTAGGCACTCTGGTGCTATAGAAATATTTAAGAGAACTGGTTCTATAACCAAGCTACAGAAAGCTATGGGACATTCATCTATAAATGTAAGTTTAACCTATTTAAGAGGTTTAGAAATAGCTGAACTGAAGGAGGAAGATATGCCTATGATTTAGTTTGTTCATTCTAATATTAATTTAGTTACAATCACATCAAGAATCATAATACTCAAGATCGCTGCTACTGTAAACATTGATATTCTTCTCCTTGAAATAATTTGATATGTTCATAAATTCCTTTTCTTGATTATCCATAGAGGTAAACCCCATAGTAATTGTAGCAAAGCCTATAAGTGCAAACACGCATAACATTAAATATTTTGTCTTTTTTAGCATCTTTATTTTATTAAGATTAAACAATATTTGTTTTTAGATAAAATTCTTCTACCCAAATATAACCAATACTACCTAAAACATACAATCACCTTTCCTCTAAAGAGTATATAGTTCTTGTAAGAAATAGGTTTGGTATAGCTTTCTATAATAGCTTCTCTTGGGTTATTAATTTCTAATAGCATTATCAAGTTGTTTATCTGAATAATCACTTAATCTATCTATTATTTCTACTGTGAAGTTTTGCTGTTGTTCTACTTCCTCTTGTTGAGGTTTTGTAAGCACATAAGGCATTGCTAATTGTATTAGTTTTAGTCTTTCAGCCTTTGTCATATCTTCTATATCAAAAGAGGCTATAACCTCATCTATTAGCTTTGATAGCTTTTCTTTTATCTTATTACTTAATTTATTAGGTGTCCCTTTTTGTCTACCTCCAAATTTCTTTCCAGTTGTATTCATATCTATTTCAAACTACTTTAAGTTCACAAAAATTAAAGCTGATATTAGTGTACCTACTTTTTAAGTTTCTTATGTGTCTGTAAATAATACTGGGTGTTACATCTAACATTTTTGATAATTCAGTTGCTGAAACCTCTTTGTTTACAAGCCTTAAGTGGTTTATCTTTTCTATTGTTGGCATTTCGCTGTTAAGTATTTTATGTGAACATCGTCGTGTCGTG